>NZ_JBGLEJ010000004.1:555000-940000 GCF_041325975.1 Roseburia sp.
ACCCATGCGCCCTTTCGGACAAACGGTTTTCAAGACCGCCTCGTTATGACCACTTCGATACCTCTCCGTATTTGTTTCGCACGAATCAGTGCAAGAAAGATAATACCATCAACTTTTGCTTCTGTCAACAATTATTTTAACTTTTTTTCATTTTTTTCATCCTGCGGATTTTCAAAAGCATGTTTTAAGTACATTTCAGCAATCAGCATATCCTCCGGTGTCGTAATTTTTATATTACTGTAGCTTCCCTCGATCAGCTTGACCGGCTGATTTGTCATCCGCTCTACCACCATTGCATCATCCGTGATAGCTGAATCCTCATTTGCAAGCATTTTGTGGTATGCCTCATATATGAGTGGATATGAAAAACTCTGTGGTGTCTGTATCTGCCATACTTTTGAGCGTTCCGGCGTCATACCGGCATAGCCGTCTTCATCTGCTATTTTGATCGTGTCTTTTACCGGCATTCCTGCCACACACGCATGGTATTCCTTTACTGCTTCCATAGAACGGCAGATGATATCATAAGTAACCAATGGTCTTGCCCCATCATGGATCAGCACGTAGTCTGCTCCATCTGCCGCGCAGAGTCCTGCGTACACGGAATGATAACGCTCGGCTCCTCCCGGCACGATTGCTTTCACTTTACTGATATGATATTTTTCAATGATTTCCCGCTGGCAATATGTTTCCTCATCCGCACCTGTGACAAGAACGATATCTGTGACATCACTTTCTTCAAATGCTTTTAATGCATAATAAAGAACCGGATTTCCTGCCAGTTCAAGGTATTGCTTATGAATATGACTGTGCATTCTTTTTCCGGTTCCACCAGCAAGAACGATTGCTGTAAACTTTTCCATTAGCGTTCTCCAAGTTTTAAATTCGGAACAGCGTTAAGATCTAATCCATCCCTCTGTCCATGTATAAAATCATAATAAGCAGCAACACCGATCATTGCCGCATTATCTGTGCAGAAAATCGGTGACGGATGATAAAACTGTACTCCTTTTTTCTCACATGCCTCCCGCATTCCTTCACGTAGAACTCCATTTGAGGCTACTCCACCCGCAATAGCAAACTTATCCATCTTAAATTCATCAATTGCTTTCATCGCATTTCCGATCAGAACATCTGTCACTGCTTTCTGGAAGGAGGCCGCAACGTCTGCCTGCACGATAGGGATCCCTTTCATCTGACAACCATTGAGATAATTTAACACTGCTGATTTCAGACCGCTGAAGCTGAAATCATATGGACCATCTGCGATTTTTGCACGTGGGAACTCCATCGCATGCGGATTTCCCTCATGTGACACTTTTTCAATCTTAGGTCCTCCCGGATAACCGAGTCCGATCGCTCTTGCAACTTTATCAAACGCCTCTCCGGCCGCATCATCCCTTGTTCGTCCTAATATCTCATATTTTCCATAATCCAAAACCTTTACAAGATGTGTATGTCCCCCGGATACAACAAGACACAAAAATGGTGGTTCCAGATCTTTATTTTCGATGTAATTTGCACTGATATGCCCTTCGATATGATGTACTCCGACCAGCGGAATATTTTTTGCATAACTGATTGCCTTTGCCTCTGCAACCCCGACTAACAACGCTCCTACAAGTCCCGGTCCATATGTAACACCGATCGCATCAATGTCATCTAATGTCATATCAGCGTCACTAAGAGCCTGCTCAATGACCTGATTAATCTTTTCAATATGTTTACGCGAAGCAATCTCCGGCACGACACCACCATACAATGTATGAAGCGCAATCTGTGATGAGATCACATTGGATCTTACATCCCTGCCGTTTACCACAACTGCTGCTGCAGTTTCATCACATGAACTTTCTATTGCAAGAATTTTTATCTCCCTGTCACTCATCTTCCGTATCTCCTTCGGTCTGATAAAATACTAAAATCTTCCATTTTCCATCATTGTCTTTTCTAAGTACATAGGTCTGATTTGTACGTGTAAAACTTTTATTTTCGTCCACAAAATAAGATGCCGTCACATAAGCACAGTCATCCCCATCAATCTTCTGATATTTCACCTCATCGCTGCCGCATACTGATGAGGACTCTATTTTTTTCGACTTATCATGATAGTCTTCAATATCTGCTTTCAGGCTTTTAAAGTAATCATCCCTGGAATTATTTTCAAGCAGCTCGTCATCCATCAGAAGCCTTGCCTGATCTCCGAGTTGATATAACTCATCATCTGTGTACTCCTCATCATAAAAACAGGTGATGATACGATTGTAAAATTTCACAACCTCTCTTGGTGTTTCCGGATAATTTTTTTCAAGATTTTTAGTGATCACTTTCTGTACTTCTGTAAGGTTATCACTATTTTCCGCTGAATTGACTTTTTTCGTTGTAGCATACCAGAAAAGTCCGATAATAACCACAACACAGACAACTGCAAAAATGATTTTCTGTCCATTTTTTTTCATATGAATCCCCCTCTCAATCTTCCTCAAACATCAGCTCCACGCTCTTTCCATCTTTTCCGAGAAATGCGTTAGGAAAAATCTCTCTTACCCGCGGCATATAATCTTCCGCATGCACAAGTGACGGTGAAAAATGTGTCAGCCACATCTCTGTTGCCTCTGCTTTCTTTGCCACTTCTGCCGCTTCATAAAATGTCATATGCTTGTATTGTTTTGCTTTCGCGATTTTTTCTTTTTCTGCATACATTCCCTCACAGATCAGAAGATCTGATTTTTTTGCAGAAGCAACCAATGATTCTGTCGGTCTTGTATCGGTACAATACGTTACTTTGATTCCTTTTCGCGCTGCACCAAGCACCATGTCCGGGGTATAATGCGCCCCATCTTCTGTGGTGATCTCTTCCCCTTTTTGAAGTCTGTTCCAGTATTTCTGCGGAATCTCATGCTCTTTTGCACGCTCCACAGAGAATCTTCCGGCACGTCTGATCTCCACCGTATACCCATAACAGATAATATTATGGTTAACACGGAATGCATGGATATGATATCCGTTTATTTCTATATCGGCTTCCGGTTCTGTTATTTCAATATATCGTATTTCAAACGGCAGTTCCGGTGCGATCGTTCTAAGTGCCCCGACCACGCGTTCTAATCCCTTTGGTCCTATCATAGTAAGAGGCTCTGTCCGCTCTGCATTTCCCATAGAAAGGAGTAATCCCGGCAATCCACTGATATGATCCGCATGATAATGCGTAAAACATATCACATCGATCGGTTTAAATGTCCATCCTTTTTCTTTGATCGCGATCTGGGTTCCCTCCCCACAATCAATGAGTAAACTGCTTCCATTATAACGCATCAATGACGCTGTCAGCCACCGGTGCGGCAATGGCATCATCCCTGCAGTTCCCAAAAGACATACGTCTAACATACAATCCTCCTTGTTTTGCGGAGCAAAATCCGAGCCCATTGGCGAGGAGAGGATTTTACTCCTTGTTTTGCGGAGCAAAATGCAGGTTATACAAATTCCGTTACCTGTTCTTCCTCCGGCGGTATCACAAATTTTCCCACCATTTTTTCATAACAGGACTCACAGATATCCATTCTGTGTATCCGTCCATCCTTTTTATCAGAAAAATATCCCCATTCCTTCTCCACAGTAAGAAATGAAGTATGGTCTTTTTCAGATAACATACAAATCACTTTTCCACAACAGTTACAGTAAATTTTCTGATCTTTTCTGCTCATTTTTTTAAGCCTTCCCATTCTGTGATACAGGCAGACATTTTCTATGAATGCCCGGCATGCTGTAACATTCATGTACAGTACACTAGATATCTATATTATATAAGCAATATCATACCTTATGTAGTGGGAATTACTGGCTGCCGGTCACAATTACTGGCCATATATCATAATATAGGCATCCTCTTTCGGAAGTTCATAAAACCCTTTCCTCACACCATGATTCACAAACCCATTGCGCTCATACAGGCGGATCGCACTGTCGTTCGAGCAGCGGACTTCAAGTACAATTTTGCCAACTGAACGGCTCTCAGCCTCTTTTTTCGCTTCCGCAAGCAGCATGCCGCCAATTCCCCTGCACCGCATTTCCGGTGCAACCGCTACATTGGTAATTTCTCCTTCATCAATTGAAAGATACATTCCAATATAACCAAGGATCTTATTATTTTCCTCTGCGACAAGAAAAACCGTATTCGGCAGACTTAATGAATCCACAAATCCCTGATAGCTCCAAGGCTGTGAAAAAATGGCTCTTTCCAGTTCGCTTACCTGTTCTGCATCTTTTACCTGCATGGCTCTGACTGTGATCATGCTAATCCGCCCTCTTTTCGTTCCCGCTCCGCCTGGGACAATCTTAAATATTCCGGCTTATGCTCTGCAGCGGTCGTGGCTTTTCCCTCAGAAAAATATTTCATGCCAAGCGCTGCAACGGCTCCTGCTCTCTGTTTATTGACATGTGCAGGAGCAAACGTATACGGCACATTGCAGTTTTCTGCAATATATTCTTTGAATACCGGCACTCCGTCCCCTAAAAATGTGACCGGCTGTTCAAACTCATTTACAATCGAAATAATTTCATCTATACCAACTGCACACTGTTCTTTCAACACTTCCATCTCATTGCCTTCAAAAGAGTACAAACCTGTGTAAGTCTGATTTCTTCTGGCATCCATAAGCGGGCACACAAGTCCTGCATGTCCGACCAGATTATAGGCAAGCGCATCAACAGTCGGCACATTGACGATCGGCTTATCTAATGCAAGTCCGAGCCCTTTTGCAGTTGCCGAGCCGATCCGAAGACCGGTAAATGATCCAGGGCCACCTGCGATCGCGATCGCATCGATCGTATTCAAATCCAGTTCTATCATTTTTGCCACTTCATCTAACATTGGCAGAAGTGTCTGTGAATGTGTTTTTTTATAATTGACAGTATACTCTCCAAGCATGTTATCATCACATATGATAGCCACGCTTGCCACAAGTCCTGAACTGTCTAATCCCAAAATCTTCATTGTAAGCTCCATTCCCGCATGAACAAACTATTTTAGCAGCCCTCATGCTCTTTTATGGTAATTTTCCGGTAATCAAAACCTTTTTCCAGATTCTTTTCAATCGTCACATCATATCGTTTATCCGGAAGGATTTCTTCGATCAGGTTTGCCCACTCGATCATGCACAAACCCTCCCCGTAAAAATAATCCTCGTAGCCGATCTCATCCATTTCCTCGATATCACCGATCCGGTATACATCAAAATGGTAAAATGGTATTCTGCCTTCTTCATACACCTGTACGATCGTAAATGTCGGACTTGATACCGGTTCTGTAATCCCAAGTCCGTCTGCGATTCCCTGTGTAAAGACAGTCTTTCCAACGCCAAGATCTCCCACTAGTGTATACACATCTCCCGGTTCTGCCTTCTCCCCGATCTTCTTTCCAAGCGCATGTGTCTCTGCTGCGGAAAATGTCTCATAAACGGTTTCTTTCATCATTCCGTCCTCCATTTACTTCAACTTTACCCTGTACTTCGGCAGCTTATCCTTTGCAAGGTCTGCAAGACTGCGATATTTCTCCCCTAACTGCTGCCTGGGTATCACATAAGCATTTATGCGGTTACTGTAGACCAGCACATTATTTTTCGTAGACATCATTTTATAAATCTGATCCCACAAAAGCTTCGCGTCTGCATCCCCCTGTTTTACAGTTATCCCTTCTTCATCCACGCAGTAATGCAGGCTGTTCTTCAACACCTCAGATGCTGCAATACGCTGTTTTGAGCGAAGATAAAGTGTGACCGGCATATAAAATAAGATCAGCACTCCAAGCAAACTGCCAAGAACTGCATAGGACAACCCGCGTTCACTATATTTCGTACCTGCCGCAATAAAGCAGATCACTGCTGCGATCACGGAAATCCATCCGGATGCACCGGTATAGGTCTGGTACATGTTAAAACGAAACATATCCTTTGCGGTCAATGTTATATCAAATTCCAATCTCATCGTCAATCCCCCGCCATTTTAGAATCAGCTTAGTATAACATTTTTTGAAAAAAAAGAAAAGACGCATTTCCTGCGTCTTTACTCCTGAAAAACAAAGTTGCTGTTTTACCGATACCGGCAAATACCGAAATCAGCTTCACTGCTTATGACTGTCTTCCTTTTAAAATCGGAGAAATGTGTTTGTAAGTCACAAATGTAATGACTACGGAAAACATTCCTTTGACAAAGGTAAACGGCATGTTAAAGCAGATCAGGCACTGTAAAATGCTCTTCATTGACGGAGCGATCAGCTGATATGCTCCGAGTACTGCCTCCTGCGGCATGAAGTTGTAATATACCGGATATACAAGGAAGTAGTTAGAAACTACACTGAAAGCTCCCATGATCACTGCTCCAAGTACGGAACCGATGAGTGCGGTCGTTCTTGTCTTTTTGTATTTGTAAAGAAGTCCTGCCGGCAGTACAAATGCCACACCAAGAATAAAGTTTGAAAGTTCTCCTACGCCACCCGTAGATGTAATGAACAGATGAAGAACATTCTTAACCAGACAGATGATCACGCCACAGAGCGGTCCCATGGCAAATGATCCGATCAGTGCCGGAAGTTCTGAGAGATCCATCTTGATAAATGACGGCATAAACGGCACGGAAAAATCCAGAAACATCAGGATATATGCCACTGCTGAGAGCATTGCTGTCACTGTCAGATATCTCACATTGACTCTTTTTACGGTTACTGTTTTGTTTGTTGCATCCATTTCACTCGTCTCCTTTTCTCTTTCGGAAAATATACGAGGGATTGTAAGCGTGTTTACACAATAAAACCCCGGATGTACAAATCATCCGGGGTTCTCATGTAACAGAAACGTCTTTGCTGACGTCTTATCATTCACATGCTTATCTTCTCTCATCCAGACTATACTGTCGGTTCCGGAATCTCACCGGATCAGCTGCCTTAGCAGGTCACGGACTTTGTAAATGAATCTGATCCTATAAGATCAGCACTCTCTACGTCACCGTCGGTCGGGAATCTGCAAATCTTACTGCATCACCCTGCCCCGAAGAATTAATATTATTTTTTTCGTGTTCTATTGTATGCATCTTTTGCGTATCTGTCAACCATTAATTTTCATGGTCAGTGCAATACGCTGTTTTTTCAGATCAACATCCAGTACTTTGACCTCAACAATATCACCGACACTTACCACCTCAAGCGGATGTTTGATAAAGCGGTCACACATCTGTGAAATATGTACCAGACCATCCTGATGTACTCCGATATCCACAAATGCACCAAAATCAATGACATTCCGGACTGTTCCTTTCAGAATCATTCCAGGTTTTAAATCTTTCATGTCAAGCACATCACTGCGCAGGATCGGTTTTGGCATATCCTCTCTTGGATCACGCGCCGGTTTTTCAAGTTCTTTTACGATATCCTGCAGTGTGATCTCGCCTACCCCAAGCTCTTCCGCCAGTTTTTTATAATCGGATATTTTCCCTGAAATGCCGTCTAATCTGCGTTCTTTCACATCATCTGTCGTATATCCGAGACGCTCTAACAGTGTCTTTGCTGCTGCATAACTTTCCGGGTGCACACCTGTTGCATCCAGCGGATTTTTTCCATCGTTGATGCGCAGGAAACCTGCACACTGCTCATATGCTTTTGGTCCTAATTTTGCAACTTTCAAAAGCTGGTTTCTCGCCTCAAACCGGCCATTTTCTTCACGGTATGCAACAATATTTTTTGCAACTGCCTTGCTGATGCCGGAAATATATTCAAGCAATGATGCCGACGCAGTGTTTAAATCAACACCGACTCTGTTTACGCAATCCTCTACAACTCCACCGAGTGCTTCACTTAGTTTTTTCTGGTTCATGTCATGCTGATACTGACCTACACCGATGGATTTCGGATCGATTTTTACAAGCTCCGCCAAAGGATCCTGCAGACGGCGTGCCATGGATGCTGCGCTTCGCTGTCCAACATCAAACTGCGGAAACTCCTCCGTTGCAAGTTTACTTGCAGAATAGACAGATGCCCCTGCCTCGTTGACGATGATGTACTGCACTTTCACCGGTATCTCTTTTAATAACTCTACAATAACCTGCTCGGACTCGCGGGATGCTGTACCGTTTCCAAGCGAGATCAGCGTAATATGATATTTTGAAATCAGCTTCTTTAAAACTGCTTTTGCTTCTTCTACCTTATTCTGTGGTGCGGTCGGATAAATGACTGTGGTATCAAGCACTTTTCCGGTCTGATCCACCACGGCAAGTTTACAGCCGGTACGGAATGCCGGATCCCAGCCAAGCACAACCTGTCCTGCAATTGGAGGCTGCATCAAAAGCTGCTCTAAGTTCTTGCCAAATACTTTGATTGCCCCATCCTCTGCCTTTTCGGTCAGGTCACTGCGGATCTCACGCTCAATGGCTGGCGCGATCAGACGGTCATAGGCATCTTCTATCACTTCTTTTAATACCGGAGTTGTCTGTGGATTGTCACGCACGATCACCTTTTTTTCAAGATATCGCAAAATATCCTCGACCGGTGCCTCAATTTTTACTGTTAAAAATTTTTCATTTTCTCCACGATTTAATGCTAAAATACGGTGCCCTGCAAGTTTTGCTACCGGCTCATCAAATTCATAGTACATCTCATAAACAGACTCTGCCTCAGGATCTTTCGCAGCAGAAACCAAACGTCCTTTTTTAACAGTCAGATCACGGATACGGCTTCGGTAATCTGCCTCGTCTGAAATACTTTCTGCAATGATATCTTTTGCTCCTGCGATCGCATCTGAGGCACTCATCACTTCTTTTTCCGGATCAACAAATTTTTCTGCTTCTTCCTCTAAAGATGTATTTAACATCTGCAGGGTAATGATACTGGCAAGCGGCTCTAACCCTTTTTCTTTCGCGATCGTTGCCCTGGTGCGGCGTTTTGGTTTATAAGGACGATACAGATCTTCCACCACGACCATCGTCTCTGCCGCTAATATCTGTGCTTTTAACTCATCGGTCAGTTTTCCCTGTTCCTCGATGCTTGCAAGAACCGTCTCTTTACGCTCTTCGAGATTTCTTAAATAAGTCAGTCTCTCATATAAGTTACGAAGTACCTCATCATTGAGTGCTCCGGTTGCCTCCTTACGGTAACGGGCGATAAATGGAATTGTATTTCCCTCGTCGATCAGCTTTACAGCTGCTTCAGTCTGATTTTTACGGATTCCGAGTTCTTCGGAAATCTTTGCAATAATATCCATAGCTGCTCCTTTTTCTTTCACCGGTCTCCATTTTTTCTCCGGCACAGTATATCTATTATAGCGAAATATCCACATGGATTCAAGGTGGCGTTGTTTTTTTCCACATTGCATGATACACTATTGTTAGTATTTGCAAGAATGGAGATTTTTATGGATCATCAATTTTACAGACCAATGCCAGACCGGCGTTCAAAACATATGGAAAATCTTTCCTTTATCATGGGCATCATTGCACTATCAACATTTTGTCTGGTTTATCCTGCACTGATCTGCGGGGCACTCGGCATTGTATTTGCACTGCTCTCACGCGGCGGTGAGACAACTTTTAGCAGCCGTGCCAAACTTGGACTTGCTTTAAGCAGCGTAGCACTTGGTATCATTATTCTGCTGTTAATCTATTCCGTCGTATTCGCCAACGTTTATTATGGCGGCATAGAAAATATGATGCGGGAGAGCTGCAAGTCTTTAGGAATTGATTATAATATGCTGTTTCCGCAGAATTGAGTTCTGATATTTTAAATAAATAGCGGCTTTAAATTTTATAAAAGATTTATACCCCAGAAAAACCGAACCAAATTTTTTATCGCACAGTTAACAATAAGAATCGCAAGTCCGATCCAGAGATACCGGTCTTTATAGTGCATTGCAACTGATAGTTTATGCTGTGAGAGCCGCTCAATTGTCTGGCTGATCAGAAACCATCCACATAATACTGCTGCGTATAACACAAACGGATGCTCAAAAAATGATATCAGAAAATGTCCCTGAAAGAGGGCACGTACCGCTCTGGTTCCTCCGCAGCCCGGACAGTAATAGCCGGTTACGACGTGGAACAGGCATGGGTAGAGATAGTTTTCAATACGAAAGCCAGTTATTTGAGAAATGAGCAGATACATGCAGCAGATGGCTGCGCTGCTCAGACCAAGAATATATAAAATGTCATCTATTTTTTTCTGTTCATAAGTGTTTCTTTTTTCCATTCTCCACATTATATCAGAAATCCGTATCTATACAACCCCCTGCCACCTATGCTATAATTTATTCTAATCGCAGCAGAACTGCTGTATGATCTAAAAGGAGTTATTCACTGAATGAAACGCACATCAAAAGAACTCAAACGTATTGCACGTGATATTTTAAATGACAGATACCGTATTCCTATGGCAGCTTTTGTTGCCACAACACTGATCGCAACTGTGATCGAATCTCCTTTTTCCTTTTCCATGGGCGATAATCCGACAAATATGCAGCTTGTGATCTCACTGATCGCAGAACTTCTCATATCCGTTGTCAGTTTTGTATTAGGATGTGGTGTAGCAAAAGTCCATCTGTCCATGACACGCGGAAATGATTTCAGACTTCGTGATATTTTTGATCCATTCAAAAGAAATACCGACCGCTTTTTTATCGCAGGATTTATATTTTTGCTGATGATCTTTGTCTCCATGCTTCCTGTGATCGGCAGTTTTACTTATGCGGTAATCGTAGATTTTACACTTACTTCTATTGTGATCACAATAGTAACCGGTATTCTTTCCCTGATCTTAAGCTGCTATTTTATGCTTACCTATCATTTTATCGGATATATTACGCTCGATCATCCTGAGTTAAAATGCCGTGAGGTATTCAAAGAATGCAGACTTCTCATGCACGGCAACCGTATGCGTCTGCTTTATATTATGCTCAGTTTTATCGGATATGGGTTATTAATTCTCTGCTCGTTTGGCATCGCATCCCTCTGGGTTGTTCCTTACCAGACAGAAACACTCGTTATTTTTTATCTGGACTGTACCGGAGAATTGAACCGGATTCCAGTCCGCAGTTATACAAATACTGATACAACCCAATTTTGATTCCACAACGCACTTTCCATCGAAGGTGCGTTTCTTATGGGATAAAACCGCAAAACAAAGGAGGAAAATCCTCTGCTCCTGCATAGGCAGTCGCATTTTGCTCCGCAAAACAAAGGAGGATTTTATGAATCAATCTAATCAGAACAATGAACCCATTCGCGATGCCTCAGTTCTTGGCATGCCAAAGATGCTGCTGCTCGGTCTGCAGCACATGTTCGCCATGTTCGGCGCAACCATTCTTGTCCCGATCTTAGTCAACAGTTACTTCGGGGAAGATGTACTGCATGTACAGGTCACTTTGATCTGCGCCGGTATCGGCACCTTATTTTTCCACTTCTGCACCAAATTTAAAGTTCCGGCTTTTCTTGGTTCTTCTTTTGCATTTTTAGGTGGATATGCAACGATTGCTTCCATGGATTCCGGTGTGTTTGCCGATATGTCAAATGCTGACAAACTGTCCTATGCCTGCGGCGGAGTTGTCGTTGCCGGACTTTTATATCTGATCCTTGCACTGATCATCAAACTTGCCGGCGTCAAAAAAGTCATGCGTTTCCTGCCACCGGTCGTTACCGGTCCGATCATTATCTGCATCGGTTTAAGCCTTGCCGGCTCTGCTGTAAATAACGCATCCAAAAACTGGCTTTTAGCACTGATTGCACTTGCAGTCATCATCATTTTTAATATCTGGGGAAAAGGAATGTTTAAGATCATCCCGATCCTGATGGGTGTTATCATTTCCTACTGTGCCGCTCTTATCTTTAACGCACTTGGCATGACAAATGCGGATGGCTCTGCAATTCTCGATTTTACAAATATTGCGGCAGCTTCCTGGGTTGGTGTTCCTGCATTTTCCATCTGCAGATTCAATATCTCTGCCATCCTTGTGATGGCTCCGATTGCTCTTGCAACCATGATGGAACACATCGGAGATATCTCCGCAATCTCTGCAACTGTAGATCAGAATTTTATCGAAGATCCGGGGCTGCACCGCACATTGATCGGAGATGGTCTTGCAACTGCACTCTCCGCATTCTTTGGTGGTCCTGCCAACACGACCTACGGTGAAAATACCGGTGTTCTTGAATTGAGCCGGGTTCACGATCCGAAAGTCATCCGTCTCGCAGCATGCTATGCGATCATATTAAGTTTCATTCCAAAAATGGCTGAGGTGATCGGTTCCATGCCATCTGCGATCATCGGTGGTGTCAGCTTTATGCTCTACGGCATGATCTCAGCGATCGGTGTCCGGAATGTAGTAGAAAACCACGTTGATTTTACAAAATCAAGAAACCTTATCATCGCAGGTGTCATCTTTGTATGTGGTCTTGGTTTTTCGGACGGTCTTACTTTTACCGTTGCCGGAACTTCCATCACACTCACATCCTTAGCGATCGCTGCGATCGCAGGTATTCTTTTAAATGCGATCCTGCCAGGTAATGATTATCATTTTGGCAAAGATCCAAAGATCGATGCAAACCGCGGTCTTGATATGATCCCGAATCTGCATGAAGATACAAGCTATGCAGATGACGAGGAATAAATAATCTGTTGTAATAAATAAAAATGCGGTATCTGCAAACACACGGATACCGCATTTTTCTTTCTTATGATTTTCACCTGTTACATTTTTTATCTGCTAAATATAATGAATCTTAATCACGCCAAAATTCGCCGCTCCGCGCAGATACAGTGCTGCAACACTGCTTCCTTCACTGTGTCCTATCGCTTCCACTGCTCCGAAAGAATGTCTCAGTTCATTCTGTACTTTCCATTCTTTTGGAATATAAAGATTGGTCTCTCCAAAATTGTTTTCCACCTCAATTGATGCAGCATCCCCTGCGATCATTGCATTATCAAAATAAACACTCATGCTTCCGAAATTGTTTTCAAGCCGCGCATCACAGAAATGATCCGAATTGATATAACGGATCGCAGAACCAAAATTATTTTCACAGCGGATATGCTCTCCGCTGCACTGTTCACTGTCTGATGCACCTGTTTTTTCATCCCAGTTTATCGTTTTTTCCCAGGAATTTTTCTTTCTCCGGACATCTTTAAAAATCATCGAAAGTCCAATGCTTAAAAGCAATGCTGCACCAAGTATCGTCCAGTTTGTCAGATTCAGTCTTTCCAGACCAAGAGGTTTTCTGTAAATAATACAGATAAATGCAATTGCAAACGTCATGGAATAAAAGTTTACTTCTCTTATTCCATCCACGAACAGCCAGACAAACATGATCGTCATAAAAATACCAGGTAAACCAACACCGATTTCAATCCCGGTACTGCTGGTCACTAAATATACCGCTGCAAGAAATACAAAAAACAGTCCCCATGCAATATTTTTCTTTTTCATTGACATAACCTTCTTTCTTCTAATTTTCTGATCAATGGTTTGTAATAATACCTTGACACATATACTTTTTTGTGTGTATTCTCAAATGCCACAACGCTCGACGCCGTCAGATTCCGATTGATGGAAAAAATATGGGTGGTATTTAAGATTGTCGACTTTGACACTCTCATAAAAAATCCAGGAAGAATTTCCTCAAGTTCATACAGTTTGTATCTTGCCTCATACAGATCATTCCCCGTATGTGCCACCACTCCACTGTCTGCCGTCTCAAAAAACAATATGTCGTTCATCGGCAGATAATACTCGGTATTTCCTTTGTATAGAACCATCTTCTGAACTGCACCAGCCGCTTCACTGACTGCTTTTTGTATGGCTGCGATCTGTTCTGTCATACCACGGCAGCGGATGATGACTTCTTCCTCTGCCACCTGCTCATCCATTTCGATTTTGATTTTCATACTAATCTCCATTCTTGCGCTGCTTTTAAGCGCATCACAAGTTTGTGCGAAGCACAAATCTTGCGTATGAAAAATCTTTAATTTTTCATATCATTCTCCAGTACTGTACTGCTTTTCATCTGCAACCCATTTTTGTACTTAAAGCAAACCGGTTTTCTTTCTTACTGACAAGATCATTATAAAAAACGAACCACCTGATGTAAATGTTTTTACACCAAGTGGTTCGTTTTCCTATGGTAAGTGGTAATTATTTTACATGATACGGTTCATTGCAGAAAGTGCTCTGACTGCTGTCTGCAGGTAAGGATTTTCTGTCTCATAGAATTTTCCTTCGTCTGCCTTTTCTGCAAATGCAGGATCTAACGGAATCTTTCCAAATACCGGAAGTGTCAGCTCTGCTGCAACATCCTCAATATGGCTCTCACCGAATAATTTGATCTCCCTGCCACAGTCCGGGCATTTTAAATAACTGAAATTCTCGATCAGTCCCAGTACCGGAACATGCATCATTTCTGCCATATTGTATGCCTTTTTGACAATCATCTGCACCAGTTCCTGCGGTGAGGTAACGATCACAATACCATCGACCGGAAGTGACTGGAATACCGTAAGCGGCACATCACCAGTTCCTGGCGGCATATCAACAAATAAGTAATCAATATCTCCCCAGACAGTCTCATTCCAGAACTGTTTTACCACACCTGCGATCACAGGTCCTCTCCAGATGACCGGGTCTTCCTCATTATCCAAAAGCAGATTGACGGACATTACTTTGATACCGTTTTCTGCTTCAAGCGGGATCATTCCCTCCTCTGTACCTACAACCTGACCATGTACACCGAGCATTTTCGGAATGGATGGTCCTGTGATATCCGCATCCATGATGCCAACTTTATAGCCGGCCTGTTTCATTGCACATGCAAGTGATGCCGTCACAAACGATTTGCCGACTCCACCTTTTCCGCTGACAACTCCGATTACTTTTTTTACATTGGATGATGGATTCATCGGTTCTTTTGCGATTCCGTTTCCACCTTTTGCTTTGCTCGGACAGCCTTCACAGCTCTCCCTGCTACAGCTTGATGCGCTGCTGCAACTACTATTTTCTGCCATGTCTCATACACTCCTTTTTATCTTCATTCCTGCAGATATTTTATTCTGCCCAATCTTATCTTTCTGATTCCTGTGCCCGCTTTTTAAATATCTCCTGCAATGACTCCGTATAAGGTGCCCGTGCGATTCCGTATTCCGTCACAATTCCAGCGATCAGTTCATGATCTGTCACATCAAATGCCGGATTAAACACCTTTACATCCTTTGGTGCCATGCGCTCTTTGTACCACATCTCAGTCACTTCCTCTGCCGGACGCTGCTCGATATTAATATCGGCTCCTGTCTTTGTATTAAGGTCGATTGTTGAAGTCGGTGCACAGATATAAACCGGTACATTATAATATTTTGCTACTGCTGCAACCACGGATGTTCCGATCTTGTTTGCCGTATCACCGTTCGCTGCCACGCGGTCGCAGCCGACGAATACTGCATTGACCCATCCATTTTTCATAACCGTTGCAGACATATTATCACAGATCAGGGTAACATCCACTCCGGAGGACTGTAATTCAAATGCCGTCAGTCTTGCCCCTTGTAACAGTGGTCTTGTCTCATCTGCAAACACTTTAAAATGATAGCCCTTTTCTTCCCCAAGATAGATCGGTGCTGTTGCCGTGCCATACTTGCTGGTTGCAAGCTGTCCGGCATTACAGTGGGTTAAAATGCCATCTCCCGGTTTTACCAGTGTCAGACCATATTCGCCGATCTTTCTGCAGACACGGATATCCTCCTGCCAGATCTCTATTGCCTCTTCTTTTAAATATTCTTTGATTCTCGCCACATTCTCATCGGCACGCGCTTCTAAAACGCCCTGCATCCGGTTAAGCGCCCAGCTTAAATTAACCGCTGTCGGTCTTGCAGAGTCTAAATACTCTTTCTGTTTTATAAACTCATCATGAAAAGTATCATAATCTGCCGCACCGCTCTGTTTTGCCAGAAGATAGATTCCAAATGCCGCTGCAACCCCGATCGCCGGAGCTCCCCTTACCTTAAGCAGGTAAATGGCATCCCAGATCTCTTCCGCTGTCTTTAAAGCGATCAGCTCTATCTTTCCCGGAAGTTTCGTCTGATCGATGATAATAATTGCATTATTTTCATCATCTAAGCGCACCGTATCATAATTCATGATATTGTCATTTTCTTTGCACTGCTGCATCTTCGTGACCTGTGCCTTTCTTCTTTTTTCCACTTCTTTTTATTATACACGCTAAAGAAACAATTTTAAAGTCTAACGCCGGTACTTTTTAAGAAACAAAAACGAAGGGAACATTATCTGCCCCCTCCTTTTAATGCTCTTTTCTTTTCATACATTTTAACATCTGCACGGGATCTCGCCGCTTCGAAATCCATATCCTTCTCTGCATCAAATCCGACAAAACCATAGGCAATCTGTATCTTTGGAATCGTATGGCTCTGATTAAACTCCTGCTGTTCCAATTCAAGTTCTTTCAGTCTTTCTTCCAGATCAAAACCACCCCTGTTTTGAATGACAACGCAGAACTCATCACCACCAATGCGGTAACATCTTCCATGGCTGCCAAATACACGCGAAATGATCTCAGCAGCATTTTTGATATAAGAATCACCCATCGCATGCCCCATCGTATCATTGCAGTGTTTTAAATTATTCAGGTCAAATGTCACGATCAGTGTTCCATCTGCCTGTTGTTTTTCTTTTACCCATTCATCATAAGAATTACGGTTATACAGACCGGTCAGCACACCAAATCTTCCAATGATATCTGTCTTAATCCCAGGATTCCTGTCAGTTGAAGCAGCATCTGAATAACAAAATTAAGATATGCCATGACACAGATCGTCTCTGAAATCCATCTGTCTTTTATTTTCCAGAAACACTTCATAAACTGAACAAACGGCGGTATCATCAACATCAGTGAAACTGCCGAAACAAATGCACATGCCGTCCGGCTTGGAATCAGGATCGTTGCCATCTTTGTTTCATTAAAAGACCATATCCCCGTCAATAACGCAAAGACACCAAAATATGAAATATCACGTTCGATTGGAACTCTTTTATGCGCCATCAGCCAGTATCCGATTAAAACAACACCCACCATAATTTCGAGCAGGCTGACAATAACCTCGGCTTCTGAACTGTATAACAAATATTTATACATCCGTCCGGTATCCCCGGCATAAAAATCAATCTTTTTCTGACGGACCTGCGGATATGCTGCCCGGACGATCACAGTAAGTTGTTCTGTCTCTGACGGTACATCCACAAAATTCCATATCACTCCCGGCGAATTGCCAAAAACCGAGTGTAACTGTTCCACCGAATAGATCAGCTTGTCATCCGCATATACCCAGAACAGCCATATGCGATGTAAAAAAACGCACACAATGCCCTGTATCACTTATTTCCTGCGTAGAAAATACAATACGCATTCGATATCCTGTTTTTTATCTTATTCTTCAAATCATGTCCTCTTTATGTACTGCTTTTTCCACAAAAAAATCTTGAAAAAATAGAAGGCCTGCTCTTTTTTTCTTCTTCTTTTTTGGGAAATCTTTCTTCTTCTGAATAATCCGGTACCCAGTCAACGAAAAAAAATCTGTCATCTACATCTGTTCTGCCATTAAAATGCCTGCACATGTCTTTAATGACTTCCATCATCGCATCTGCCATTTTCTCTGCATCCTGTGCCATGCGGTCACAAAATTCCATTCCACGGTCCGGTCCTTCTTCCCCCCAGATACAGTCATCTCCAAGCACTCTTAATTTATTCAGACGATCCCTCTGATCCTTGACAGTGCTGAAAAAACGGCTCACTAAAACATTATGCTCTTCTTTGTCGGTATAACATAAAAACTCTTCTAACAGTGTACCTTCCGAAAATCCGATCTCATAATAATCATTATAAAAGCGGCATATCCGCTCTGCCGTTTTACGGAACAAAATCCCGCTCTGCTGTGGTTCCTTCCAGTAGTGCTTTTCTGCTTCCACAAGCTCTTTGTAAATTTCATCGTACGCAGTCTTGATTTTCGGATCTTTTATCTCGCATTCCATCATAAAGTCAAAATTCATTTCTGTCTTCCTCCGCAAAGTTCACTCCAGATCACATTCTTTAAACGTCTTGTCAATGATGTCGTTCCCGCATCCTTAAGCTGCATGGTAAGCAGCATCGTAAGACCGTCTTTTGGGCTGTTGCAGAAATATGCCCCAAGCCATCCATCCCAGCCATATTCTCCTATTGAAGTAAACAGCGGGGATTTTCCAGGATCTTTCTGGATTCTCAATAAATTGGCATAGGTATATCCGCGAATCCCCTCCCAGCACTGATCTAATACTTCCTGCTGCCAAGGCATTAATGATCCATTTGTCATATATCGTACTGTCTGCGTTTTTAATATCTGTTTTCCCTGATAAGAGCCATCCTGCATTAACATTGACGCAAACTTCGCATAATCATCTAACGTTGAAACCAGTCCTGCGCCACCCGATTCAAATGCCGGTTCCTGTTTCATTGCATTCATGATGCCAAGATGATCTTCCGTATAAAGTTTTAGTCCATCTTCCGTCCTCTGGTACACTTTTGCAAGACGGTTCTGTTTCTCCTGCGGCACATAAAATGCAGTGTCTTTCATGCCAAGCGGCTCAAAAAATTCTTCTTTTAAAAATTCTCCAAAAGACTTTCCACTGATCACTTCAATGACTGCTCCAAGTACATCCGCAGATGTACCATACTGAAAACTTTCTCCAGGCTGGAACTGAAGCGGTATCAGACCAAGACGGTTTGCAATCTCCTGCGTAGTCAGCGCATCTTCCAGATATAAATGTTCTTTGATCCGGTCAAAAAGTTTTTCCGTCTCCATGGAACAGACGCTCGTGATATCTCCACCATACATCAGACCTGATGTCATATTGAGCAGATCACAGATTCTGACCGGTTTCTCCGCCGAAACCAGTTTTCCTCCTTCTGCAACGATCGCATTGTGAAATCCCGGCAGAAATTCTTCCACAAAAGCTCCCGGATCAAGAAGCCCCCGCTCCATTAAAAGCATGGCAGCAGCAGATGTAACCGGTTTTGACATGGAATAAAGCCGTACTATGGTATCACGCTCATATTTTCTGCCTGCTTTAATGTCTGCATGTCCGCCTGCTGCAAATGCCTTTTCCTTTCCATCCTGTATGACCAGAATATTCGCTCCGGCAATCTCCTTTTTTTCTACTGATTTTTCAATCAGTTGTTCCAGTTTCTGACTTAATTCCATTGAAGTTTCCCCATTTCCACACATACTGCTGTAAAAAATCCGATAAATCATATCGTGCTGTTAACGCACTGACAACCGCTGCCATTCACACATACTGTATACACATCAGATCAATATTTTCCTTAACACTTTCTCATCTGCAGTGACAGATCCCTGAATCATTGCCTCACTTCCGCCACCTCGTGCACCGGTTTTTTCGCGGAGCAGGGCGGCAATCTCCCTGCAGTCCTTTGTTTTACTTCCGATGATAAAATTATAACCATCGTCTTCTTTTTCCACAAAAATACCGCAGATCCCGTCATGTGCTTCCACAAGCCCATTGATGGCATTACGCATGACCGGTGTATCAAGATCTGTCTCAAACAAAAGTACATTTTCCTGTTCTGCAGGAATCTCTTTGATCTTCTGATCAATGAGTTTCTGCTTTGCCTGTGCCAGTTTGTATTTCAGATCCTGGTTGGACTGTTTTAATTTTTCCACAAGCTGTGGAAGCAGCTCCTGATTCGCAGAAAGTGTACCGGAAATTGCTGAAATGATCTGTGATTTTTTCTGTTCCTCCTCTAAGGCACGAAAACCGCTTAAAATACTGATTCTGACACCACGTTTATAATTAGAAAGGCTCTGTACATTGAGTGTTCCGATCTCACCTGTACGCTTTACATGCGGTGCACAGCAGGCACAGACGTCCACGCCGGGGATCGTCACGATACGCACCTGTCCCTCGATCTCGATCTTACTGCGGTAATCAAGTGCTGCAAGTTCTTCTTTTGCCGGATAAGTAATTTCCACAGGGAGATTTTTTACGATCACATCATTGACTGCCGTCTCTATCTCTTTGACCTCATCTGCGGTCAGGACACCATTAAAATCCATTGTAACTATATTGTCGCTTAAATGAAATCCGACATTGTCATATCCAAATCTGCTGTGTACGATCCCGGAAAATATATGCTCACCGGAATGCTGCTGCATATTGTTAAAACGATGTGTCCAGTCAATCTTTCCATGTACATTTTCATCAACAGCAAGCGGTTCTTTTAAACTGTGTGTGACCACATCTTTTTTGATCTGTACATCAGTCACCTCTATGCCGTTTATCGTTCCTTTATCAGGACTCTGACCGCCTTCTTCCGGGAAGAAAAGTGTCCTGTCCAATACAACATGGTAACCACTCTCATCTTTATCATGATATGCCTCACAGGATAAAACTTTTGCATCGAACTCTACTGCATATGCATCCTGATCGTATAATTTTTCTGTCATATTCTTCCTCTTTTCTATTGCAATACTGGTGTAAAATCCTCGGTGTCTCCGCAGAAAAGTCCGCCTAAAGAAGCCACGATCTTTTGCATTGCATTCTTTGCGATATCAAATTCTTCCGGTTTTATGGTAACAAGAAATACACACTCACATCCATGTTCTTTCGCAAATGCCGCTGTGATCTCATCTTTTGCCGGAATCTCTGTCTGTTCAATATCAAGCGTTGCTCCATCACTTAATCCTACTTCCAATACACCAGCATCCTCCCAGATCTCTACCTCATAAGATGCTGTTATTGTATCATCATTTGCATTTGTAAGCACATCAAAAATATGACGTACTGTCACATTTTCAGGTGCAAAATATAACCAATCGCCCGGCATATGATTGTTTTCTTTTTTGCTTTTCTTTGGTTTGCTCTGCTGTTTCATCGGATTTTCCTCCGTTTTCTTACTCTGCACTTCGGGTAAACAGTAACATTCTGTACTTTAGTATAGCATAATCTGACATTTTTTCTACTGACATTTCTATATTTTTCTTATATAATTATAGATAATAAATATCATATATCCGGGAGCGGGCACTCCCCTTATATGAAACGTACAGGAGGCACACAGTATGGAAGCATCAAACGTTTATTTTACATCTTTTAAAGCAACAGAGCATGAAAATCTGCTCCAGAAATTACACCGTCTTATGAAAACAGCCGGTTTTGAAACGATCGATTTTACTGACAAATACGCAGCGATCAAAATACATTTCGGTGAATATGGCAATCTTGCATTTCTTCGTCCGAATTATGCCAGAGTCGTTGCCGATTATGTCAAGGAACTAGGTGGAAAACCTTTCCTCACTGACTGCAATACTTTATATGTCGGCAGCCGTAAAAATGCCTTAGACCATCTTGAGACAGCTTATGTCAATGGATTTTCCCCTTACCAGACCGGATGCCATGTCATCATCGGTGACGGCTTAAAAGGTACGGATGAGACGATCGTTCCGATCGACGGTGAATATGTCAAAGAAGCAAAGATCGGACATGCTATCATGGATGCAGATGTTTTTATTTCCCTGACGCATTTCAAAGGTCACGAGATGGCAGGTTTTGGCGGTGCACTCAAAAACATCGGCATGGGATGTGGTTCAAGAGCCGGAAAAATGGAGCAGCACTGCGATGGCAAACCAAGTGTAGACCAGTCCTTATGTGTCGGATGTGGTGCCTGCAGCCGGATCTGTGCGCACGGTGCACCACAGTTTAAAGATCATAAAGCATCGATCGATCATGATAAATGTGTCGGATGCGGGCGCTGCTTAGCTGTATGTCCGAAGGATGCGATCGCTGCTGATTACAATGATTCCATCGCCATGCTCAACTATAAGATGGCAGAATACAGTTTAGCTGTCTGCAAAGACCGTCCGTGTTTCCATGTTTCACTGATCTGCGACGTTTCACCCAATTGTGACTGTCATGCAGAAAACGATATTCCGATCATTCCAAATGTCGGTATGTTAGCATCTTTCGATCCGGTCGCACTTGACGTTGCCTGTGCTGATCTGTGCAACCAGATGACTCCGGTGGAAAACAGTGTCCTTGGTGAAAATATAAAAGTTCATGGCAATGAGAAAGATCACGATCATTTCCATATGACACATCCGGATACGGAGTGGAGAAGCTGCATTTCTCATGCAGTGAAGATCGGACTGGGAAGTGACCAGTATAAGCTGATTACGCTTTAGTGCATTTGAAATTGATATTCAGCCTAATGACCTGCCAGAATTTTTATCTGCCACATTGCATTACACGAATCATTTCACAGACTGCCAAACCAATAATACGAAATATTTTAAATTTTTCCATAATCACCACAATTTGTTTATTTCGACAGTTTTGAAATGAACACCATAAAAATTTACATACCGCCAAGGGTGTAAAATGAGTTCCCCGGCGAAGGGTGGTTCACAACTTAGCGGCTGGCAAATTGCATCAAGCCAGGAT
The DNA here is from genome assembly GCF_041325975.1 of Roseburia sp. Classification (NCBI taxonomy): domain Bacteria; kingdom Bacillati; phylum Bacillota; class Clostridia; order Lachnospirales; family Lachnospiraceae; genus Roseburia; species Roseburia sp. Next base: position 577,518 of record NZ_JBGLEJ010000004.1, read on the forward strand.
TCGTTTTGTGACTTTGGGAGAAAATTAGACAATCTTAGTCTGCCTGTTCACGATACAGTGTTGTGCTGCCACGGATGGCAGCACAAGTCTTAATGCCCCTGGACGGGGCGTTTAAGACGCACACGTCACTCCGAGAAACACTAAATCAGGCTGACTTAGCTTGCCTTATTTTCGGACAACGAAACAAAACAGTCCCGGCTTGATGCAATTTGCCACTCACAAAACTGCGCCCCTTCGCCGGGGAACTCAAATCACACCCGAACCATCATTTATCACGCAGCTCCCATCATATTTAACCCAATCACATCATAATACCCGAAAAAAGCTACCGCAATTTATGCGATAGCTTTTTTCATCATATCATAAATCAACCTTATACTTCTGACTCTTTTGCATTATCCAACGCGATCAGTTTGGAAATGATCTCCTCACAGATCTGCGTGACATTTTTTCCATCAGTGGCAACTGTAATATCTGCAACAGCCTCATAACGGTCTTTTCGTTTGTCCATCAGGCTGCTGATAAACTCAACATTCATGTTATTGTTCAGGATCGGGCGTTCATCACTGTCTTTGACACGCTCATAGATCGTCTCAGGTTTTGCAGTCAGAAGTACGACACGTCCATTCTTTTTCATGTGATCGGTATTCTCTTCTCTCATGACAACACCACCACCACAGGAAACGATCGTCTGTTTTCTCTTCTGCATTTCGATTAAAGTATTACTCTCTAAGTTACGGAAATATGCCTCACCGTATTCATCAAAGATCTCAGAAATGGACATACCCTGTTTTTCTACGATCATCTGATCCATCTCCACACGATCCATTTCAAGTTTATCTTTCAGCTCACCGGCGATCGTACTCTTTCCTGCTCCCATGAATCCGATCAGGAAAATATTGTAATCAAACAGGCTCTTTGCCTGAATACGTCGGCTGTTTTTCATGATATATTTGAAAATATCAAGAATCTCTTCCTCAAACTCATTATCACCAAGTTTGTTCTTTAATGCGTCTGTCTGCTTCTTTTCCTGTTCCGGCTGTAAGATTGGAATACCGGTTGCTTTCTTATAAGAAATGATTTCCTGTATATATGACATTCGAACCGCAAGCTGTTCGATGATAATATCATCACATTCTCCAATTTTATCACGGATTGCTTCTATCTTATCCATTATAATTTACCTGCACTTTCCTCTTTATTCTATAAAAAGCATTATAACAAGATACCTTTCATTCCGCAAGCAAAATATTTTAACACTTTAAAGTATTTATGTTTTAAAGTGGATGATATCATTTTTTACAGCTTTTTATTCAACCACATCTTTCATATCACCAAGATATGCATCAATCAGATCTTCAGAAATATTGTTTTCAATCGACTCATACACAGGTTTACAAAGTTCCCGGATCTGGCTATACATCTCATCACTCAGTGAAATGATCTTTGTACCGCTCTCTTCAATTGTCTGGATACGGGATGCGATACGCTCATCCGACTGCTCTCTGGCATATTCTTTTGCCGTCTCCGCAGCTTCCCGGATAATCTCCTGCTGTTCATCTGTTAAACCCTCAAAAAACTCATCACTGACGATCAGTGAGATCAGGTGTGGCAGATGGTTTGTCTCAACAACATAGTCCTGCTGTTCATACAACTTATTAGAAACAATAACCTCGTATGGATTTTCCTGCGCATCAATGGTTCCCTGCTGCAACCCGATATAAACCTCTGAAAATGTCATCGGTGTCGGACTTGCACCAAGTGCTTTCCAGTAAGCCATATGATAGGAGTTTTCCATGGTACGGATCTTCTGTCCCTTAAAATCAGAAATAGACTGTACATTACGGTTTGTCGTCATGACACGGAATCCCTGATCGGCATATCCCAAAAGAACATATCCTGCATCTCCATATACCTGCTGCATCATGGAAAGGAAGTCAGGGTTATCCACATGTTCCCGCACTTCATCGATGGTTTCAAACACTGCCGGCATATCAAATACTGCAACATCCGGCATAAAAGTTACCTGCGGTGCCGTGTTCTGTACCACAAAAGGAATATCCCCTTCTTTACAGGATTCTAATAATTCCCTGTCTCCGCCAAGTACACTGTTTGGATAAACAGAAATCAGCATAGTTCCATCACTTAAGCGTTCCACTTCTTCAGCAAATTTCTCCGCATAGATCTGTGTGACTGTATCCTCCGGACTCGAACTTCCAAGCGGCCATGCATACCGTTGTACTCTCACCTGATCCTGTGCGTCTTTATTTCCGCAGCCGCTCATCAAAAGTACCGCACCTGCAAGCACTCCGCACACTATTTTTTTCTTATAATTTTTCAATTATTTGCCCTCCTTTTAAAGCAGACAAAGACTGATTGCCGGAATAAATGCGATCAAAAGCAGTGCAAGCAGGAAATATCCGATCATTGGCATTGCTTTTTTTGCGATCTGCATCATCGGCACATTCGTAAGCGAACTTGCCACAAACAGATTGACACCGACCGGAGGTGTAACAAATCCAACTGCAAGGTTTACGATCATCATGACACCAAAGTGGATCGGATTCATTCCAACATGCTGCACGATCGGCAGTAAGATCGGGCTTAAGATCAGAATCGCCGGAGTCGTATCCATGACCATACCAACGATCAAGAGTACCACATTGATCACAAGAAGCAGTACGATCTCATTTGAAAAATGTGTCATGATCCATGCGCTGACATCCTGTGGAACCTGCATCAGCGTAAGTACACGCGAAAATGCCGTCGATGTTGCAAGGATAAATAAGATCGGTGCATAGGTCTTCATCGCCTCCACCATAATGCCCCAGATCTGTTTTACTTTAATGGACTTATAAATAAACAGACTGACAAATAAAGAATAAAATACAGAAATGACAGCCGCCTCTGTCGGTGATGCCACACCGGTATAAATACAGCCAAGTACGATCACCGGACTGAGCAGTGCCCAGATGCTCTCTTTTAAAATATTGAAGAAACCTTTTTCTTTGAGCTGATTCATTTTTGCCTGGATCTTTTCTCTGTCTTCTCCATGATGGCGGCAGTAATAATATGCATAAAAGATCAGCAGTGCACTGATCATCATTCCAGGTACGATTCCTGCTAAAAACAGATCACTGACTGATTCACCCGTCGCCATCGCATACATGATAAATGGAATACTCGGCGGGATGATAACTCCCAGACCGCCTGCCACAGCAACGATCGCCGTGGAAAAATCTTTCTCATAACCAAGCTCGATCAGAAGCGGGATCGTCATACTGCCGACTGCCGCAACCGTCGCCGGGGCTGATCCTGAGATTGCACCATAAAACAGACAGGTAATAATCACTGCACATGGAATCCCCGCTCTTTTATTTCCAAGAAAATATACAAATACATCAAATAATTTTTCTGAAATCTTGCCGTGTGCCATGAGGATTCCCGCAAGCACAAACATCGGCACTGCAAGTAACGGGAAACTGTCAATTCCTCCGACCATGGAACGGATGACATATCCGGCACTTGCCGTAAAAGAAGCATCAAATGCTCCCGGCAGTACAGCTACAATTCCAAGTGAAATAGAGATCGGAATTGCAATGATAAGACATATGGCAAAAATAATAAAAACAACAACTGCTGACATCTATTTCTCCTTTTCCACTGCAGAATGTGAATCATCTGTATTTACATGATCCGGCTGTTCCGGAGCCTCAATCACTGCTTCCTCGATCACGGACGCGATATTACCCTCTTCTAATGGCTTCTTTTCTTTTCCAAGCAAAATACGCCACTCACCAAACCAGCGCTGCACGATACGGAATGCGGTCAGAATAAAGCAGAAAAATGGAGCCGACTGTACATAATACATTGGCAGTCCACATGCCGGGCTGACCTGTCCACTCTCGATCGTTGCCTTTAAATACAGGAAGGAGAACGGTATCAGATAAACAAAAAATACAAATTCTAAGGTCAGATTTGTGATTTTAAAAATAGTTTTTCCACGTTTTGGGAACATTTTGATAAACTGATCCACCTTGATAGAAATGCATTTTCTGGTACAGAGACTCACACTTAAAAATGCAGACCATATAAACAGATATCTTGTGATCTCCTCTGACCACGAAAGCGATACTCCAAGAATATATCTGGAAAATACCTGACATCCCATGATCAGCGTCATAGCCGCTAACATGAGAACCATCAGAATTTCTTCAAGACTTTCGTCTATGACATGAATAAATTTTTTCATGCAGCCTTTTCTCCTTCCCTCGTATAACTTTTTTGACATACAGATTCGCTCATTTATTATTATATCCTATCAGATTTCTCTGGTTTTTTTCAAATTTGATTTCCTGTGAATTAAAAAACCGGGTGTCAAAAGACACTTCATTTGACATCCGGTTTTTGTTACTTATGAGAATTGTCTCGATACGGGACATCCTTTTCAAAAATACGCTTATTACATACTCTCATGGATCAGATTTAAAACAGTATTTAAATCTGCTGCGTTCATCTGTCCCGGTGCAGATGCTTTTCCAACTGCGCCAAAGGTCAGTGCAGAACCGAATACTTCACCACACAGACGGCTAATCAAACCGGTTCCTGCCATAGACATGGTGATGATCGGTCTGTCTGCATATTCAGATACCATCTCTTCTGTTGCTGCAAGAAGTGTTAAAACATCTTTTTTATTCTGCGGCATTACTGCGATCTTCGGAATATCTGCGTCTAAATCCTGCATTTTGCGGAGACGTCCTACGATATCATCTTTATCCGGTGTCTTGTCAAAGTCATGATTGGAAGCAACAACTGCCACACCAGCTTCATGTGCAGCTTTAATGATCTCTTTCACATAAGAATCACCTGTGAAAGCCTCCACATCAACCAGATCAACCAGCCCTGTTGCTGCTGCTTTTTTATTTAATTCTACATAAACATCTGGCTCGATCGCTTTCTCGCCACCCTCTTTAGAGGTACGGAAAGTGAACAGGATCGGTGTATTACCAAGTGCCGGGCGCAGATCTTTTAACACGTCCTCTACCTGAGCGAAATCGAACACGCCGTCAAACCAGTCAACACGCCACTCAACAACGTCCATCTTTACATCTGCAAAAGACTTTGCTGCTGCAAGGATCTCTTCTTTTGTTTTGCCAACGATCGGTACGCAGATTTTTGGTACGCCTTCACCGATTTTCACACCACGAACTTCTACATATGAACTCATTATTTTTCCTCCTGTTTTTACTTTAATAGATCTTCTCCTAATTATCTGCCTGTGCCTGCTCAACCATACTTGTGTAACGAAGGTTTACAAATAATCCCAGTACCACACCGATTGTTGTCAGCACGATATTCATAACCATAACCTGTGAAGGCTGCATTTTGGATGCTGCTGTCAGGATCGTGTAGTTACACAGAGAAGATGCGATCATAACCAGTGCAGTTACCGTTCCTTTGATTTTCGGGAAAAGCATGTTGCAGACTGATGTAGCGATCTGAAGTAATCCGCCTGCGCCTGCCCAGCCGATTAAGAATGCACCTGCGATCATAAGAGGCTGGCTCTTTCCGACTAATACAACAACCAGTGTAGCCAGACAAATTACCGGGTAAATCAGAATAAATCTGACGTCTTTAATTTTTCTTGTCAGTAATGCAGTTACGATCAAAGCAAGCATGGTTCCTGCGGAATAGTAAGTCTGCATAATGGAAGGATCTGTCCAGCCCACATTCTCTTTTGCAAAGTTCTGTGCGCAGTTTAACCAGAGCTGGAATGTACCGGTACAGGTGAATCCGATCAGGATCATCGCAACAGACTCGATGGAAAAATGTGTATGTTTTAAGCTGGCGATCAGTCCTTCTTTTTCTCCCGCTGCCTTCTGATCCGCATCCGGAAGAGGGAAAAGCATTACTAATACTAATAATACAATATAAATGATACCACATCCAAAGAATAATGTGTTATAAGATGTAAGACCTGCTGCTGTTGTTGCTACCGTTACGCCAAGTACGAACGGCAGGATCATCTGTGCGATCGCAATGAAGAATTTAATTCCCATTGTTGCAACGCCAGGTGCTTTATAAATGATCTCACCTACAGCCGGGTAAATTCCGGTATCAAGGAAAGAGTTGGCAATACCTCCGATGATGGCACAGATATATGCGATCTGATATCCACCATTTGTTCCTGCATTAAATGCAAGCGCAAGACCGATCAGATATACTGCATAAGAACCGCTTCCGATTGCAGTAGAGATACGACGTCCTAACTTATCAGAAAGAGGACCTGCAAATGGAAGTGCGATCAGTCTTCCCAGTCCAAGTGCGGCAGAAATAGCTGTAATCGCCATAGCTTCCACACCCCAGGATGCAGCAAGAGCTTCCTTGATCACTGCCTGTCCTAAAATAGAACATCCGACACCATGGATAAAATAATTTAAATAAAGAATCAGTGCGCTCGGTAAATATTTTTTGTTCATTGATTTTCTCCTCAATTTGGTTTGTGATGCAGCGGCATTTTTTCATACCGCCGCATGTGACTGGGGGATTTTATTCGTATTTGATGTTTAATACTTCTTTCATATGCTCGATCGGCATATCTTTTCCAGTCCAGAGTTTAAATGCTGCTGCTCCCTGGAATAACATCATGCCAAGACCGTTCATTGTCTTACATCCAACTTCTTTTGCCATGGAACGCATCTTTGTCTCAAGCGGAGAATAAGGTACGTCTACAACGATCAGTTCCGGACGGAAGAAAGATTTATCAGGAACAACGGACATTCCCTCTAACGGTTTCATACCAACACCTGTTCCGTTTACGAAGATGTAAGAATCTGCCATCTCTTCTCTTAATTTCTCTTTGTCGTCTAAATCATAAAGAGTAGCTTTGCAGTTTGTTCTCTCATTGATCTTTTTCACAGTTGCCTCTGCGTTCTCCCAGAATTTATCATGAATGTTGAAGATAGAGATTTCTTTTACGCCATCTAATGCAGCCTGGATCTCGATTGCTGTTGCAGCTCCGCCGGCACCTGCGATGGTCATTTTCTTTCCGATCACGTCGATGTCGTTGTCTTTTAATGCCTGCATAAATCCGATACCATCTGTGATATGTCCTGTTAATACACCGTTGTCATTAACGATCGTATTTACAGCTCCGCAAAGCTCTGCAGCCGGTGATAATTTATCAAGATACTGACCAACAACTGTTTTGTTTGGCATAGATACGTTAGAACCAACCATCTTTAATGCGCGAAGACCTTTGATCGCATCCTCTAATGTACTGTTGTCAACCTCGAATGCAAGGTAAGCATAGTCAAGTCCTAAATATGCAAATGCCTCATTGTGCATTGCCGGTGAACTTGAATGTCTGATTGGGTAAGCCATTAATCCGATAAGCTCTGTGTGACCTGTGATTCTCTCTGCCATAGTAGTGTTCTCCTTTTTCTTTTTTGTTTGATTTTCTTATTTAGTTTCATGTTTTTAACATTACCTGCCCGCTTTGTTAAAAACTTAACAACCTCTGATGTAATTATTATACAACGCTTTTTTCAATACATCCAATGCCAATTTCATGCTTTTTTAATAGTTTTAATGTACTAATCATGATATAATGTGTACAAAAACAATGGTTTTATTTTGTAATCCATAGATATTATCTATCATTTATAAGGAGATCTATACATGACACTTAATCAATTGAGTTATTTTTACCAAGCAGCCATCCTTCAGCACTTCAACCAGGCAGCAGAAAAAATGAATATTTCAGAACCAAGTTTAAGCCGTTCCATTGCTGCTTTAGAAAATGAACTTGGTGTCACACTTTTTGAAAAACGCGGGCGAAATGTCACGCTCACAAAAGCCGGGGAGATTTTTTTAGAGCATGTCACGCAGATTTTAGATGATGTTACACGCGCCTCAAATAAAATGCAGCAGATTGCAACAAACGGTGGACATATTGATATTGCTTATGTTTCCCCGCTTGCCCGTGAATTTATTCCAAATACGGTACGCGCTTTTCTTTCCTTAGAGCAGAATAAAAATATTACGTTTCATTTTTTTCAGGATATTACTTCCATGAATATAGAAGGTCTGAAGAAAGGTTCTTATGATCTGATCTTTGGTTCCTACTCTGCGAATGAACCAAATATTGAGTTTATACCTATTATAAAGCAGGACCTTGTGGCAATCCTTCCCATAGGACATCCTCTCGGTAAAAAAGCTGAAATTGAAGCCGGGGATTTCGAAAAATACCCGGTGCTTGGATACGCAAGACATTCCGGTCTTGGCAAATACACACGTAACTTTTTTAATGACCACGGTGTGATCCCGAATTTTATCTGCGAGTCTCCGGATGAAAACGGAATTGCCTCACTTGTGGCAAAAAACTTTGGGATTGCTCTCGTTGCCGATGTTGATACGATTCACAGGGATGATATCTGCATCAGGCCGCTCATTTCACAGGAAACTTTTTCACACACGGTATATATGGGATATATGCGGGGAAAATATCAACTGCCGGCTGTGCAGAGGTTTATCCAGTTTGTACGGAAATCATACCATTGATAATGCAGCTGTCTGCTTGCCCGAAACTCATTCCATTGATAATACGGCTGTCAGCTTGCCTGAAACTCATTCCATTGATAATGCGGCTGTCAGCTTGCCCGAAACTCATTCCATTGATAATACGGCTGTCAGCTTACGCGAAACTCATTGCAGGCTGTGAATATTGTGAGGCGGGAACCCATTTAACGAAGGCACGCTTGCGCTGCCTGTCGCTCGCAGCGGTACTAAGCGACCAGAATACGGTCGCTAAGTACCGGCGGCTCCAGAGCACCTTCTTATAAATGGGTTCCCGCCTCACAACTGACTTTACTGTATCGGTGAGTTTCGCTTCACTCTGTTTTCTGTATCGATGAGTTTCGCTTCACTCTGTTTTCTGTATCGATGAGTTTCGCTTCACTCTGTTTTTCTGTATCGATGAGTTTCGCTTCACTCTGTTTTCTGTATCGATGAGTTTCGCTTCACTCTGTTTTCTGTATCGGTGAGTTTCGCTTCACTCTGTTTTCTGTATTGGTGAGTTTCGCTTCACTCTGTCTCCTGCGTGACAAACTGGATAAAGGATTTCGCTACGGGGGAGAGGTAGCGTTTTTTCATGGTGGCAAGGTAGACATGGCGTTCGTATTCCGGGTTTGTGATGGTCAGGGTTTTGACGTCGAGGGTTTTTAAGATTGGAATATCCGGCATGACTGCAATGCCAAATCCCTGGGCGACAAGTCCTGCCATGCTGCCGTCTTCCTCTATTTCAAAGGCGATCTTTGGAAATACGCTGATCTGTTCATACATCTGGTCGATCACCGGGCGCAGTCCGCTTCCTTTCTGGAAATAGATCTGTGGATAATCTACGGTATCTTTTAAATCCACCGTATCGTACATGGCAAGCGGGTGGTTTTTCGGTACGGCAAGCACTAACTTCTGATCGCCGATCTGCCGGAATTCGATATCCGGCTCCCCGTCCTGATAAGAGGAGAATACCATATCATACCTGTCATTTTTCAGTCCCTCTAAAATATCTCCTGTCGTTCCGACAATAAAATGAAACTCAATATGGTAATCCGGGTAAGCATCTAAGAATCTCCGCACCATTTTCGGTACAAATGTACTGCCTAAAGTATAAATATAAGCAAGATGTATCATACCTTCTTTGCTTCCATTTAATTCTTTTGTCCGCTGCACCCCATCCTCTAATACTTTTAAGGATTCTTCCACATATGGAAGAAAAATCTTTCCATAACGTGTCAGAACAACATTTCTGCCTTTTTTTTCAAACAATCTCGTTCCCAGTTCCTGCTCTAACTGTGCGATCGCATGACTTAATGATGGCTGTGTAATCGATAAGATCTGCGCCGCCCTTGTATAATGTTCTTCCTTTGCCAATGTCTTAAAATACTGTAACTGACTTAAATTCATGAATCCATCCCCCGGTTTCTTCCGAATTGTTTCAATATTATAAGAATAACAATCTTACCGCGCAGAATCAATAGAGAAAATCTATCATTTTCCCCGAAAAAACGAATTGGATTTTTTTAATATTTCGGGGTACATTAATCACAGAAAGAGCACACAGACTTTTTCATTGTTAAAAAAGTAACTATCTAAAACACAATTATCTGCCCGCTCAAAACTGCACGCCTACCGCGCCACGTTTTCTGACATTCTAAAAGCTATGCTGCAGTTTTCACCATCCAACAATCTCAACTACACAATTTATTCATTTAAATGCAAAGGAGATTTTATCATGAAAAGCAAATACCCTCATATTTTTGAACCAATGACCATCCGTCGTATGACCGTAAAAAACAGAATCGTTATGACACCAATGGGAACAAACTATGGTGAGCAGAACGGAGAAATGAGTTTCCTTCATATTAATTACTATGAGCAGCGTGCAAAAGGCGGTACTGGTCTTTTGATCGTAGAAAACGCAAGTGTTGATTCCCCTCAGGGTTCTAACGGTACTACACAGCTTCGTATCGATTTAGACAACTATATCCCGCGTCTTTTTAAATTATGTGAAAACGTACACAAACACGGTGCATGCATCGCTATCCAGTTAAACCATGCAGGTGCTTCTGCAATGTCTTCCCGTATCGGAATGCAGCCGGTTTCTGCTTCTGATGTACCTTCTAAAGCAGGCGGAGAGATTCCTCGTCCATTAGAGAAAGACGAGATCATGCATATTGTAAAAAAATACGGTGAAGCTGCAAAACGTGCACAGATCTGTGGATTCGATGCAGTTGAGATCCATGCAGGACACTCTTACCTGATCAGCCAGTTTCTTTCTCCTACTACCAATAAGAGAACAGACGAATTTGGCGGTTCTCCGGAAAACCGTGCAAGATTTGCCAAACTGGTTATCGAGGAAGTTCGTAAACAGGTCGGACCTTTCTTCCCGATCTTCGTTCGTATCAGTGCTGACGAGATGGTAGAAGGTGGAAATACTTTAGAGGATACCTTAGAGTATTTACAGTACTTTGAAAAAGAAGTCGATGTATTTGACGTTTCCTGTGGTCTGAATGGTTCCATCCAGTACCAGATCGATGCAAACTATTTACCGGACGGATGGCGTTCTTACATGGCAAAAGCTGTAAAAGAAAAATATGGCAAACCATGTATGACCGTTGGTAACATCCGTGATCCGAAAGTTGCTGAGGATATCTTAGCAAAAGGTGATGCTGATTTCATCGGAATGGGTCGTGGACTGATCGCAGATCCGGAATGGGTAAACAAAGTTGAGTTTGGAAAAGAATGTGATATCCGCAAATGTATTTCCTGTAATATCGGATGTGCAGGACATCGTATCGGATTAAATCAGCCGATCCGTTGTACTGTAAACCCGGCAGTCAACTCAGGCGAAGATTACATGAAGCATAAGATCAACAAACCTTGCAACGTCGTAGTCATCGGTGGCGGTACCGCAGGTTTAGAGGCAGCCTGCACTGCAGCCGAAGTCGGATGTACCACTTTCTTAATCGAGAAAAAAGCAGCGCTTGGCGGACTTGCTTCCGTAATCTCCAAGATTCCGGACAAGAAACGTTTAGCTGACTTCCCGAACTATATGATTCACCGTGCAAGCAAACTTCACAATTTATTCATCTTCAAAAATACAAGTGCTACACCAGAATTAGTAAAGAGCTTGAACCCGGATATCATCGTAAATGCAACAGGTTCTGTACCTACATTACCACCGATCACCGGTCTGCATGACCTTGTTGACAAAGATAACAGCAACGTTGCTACTGTATTAAAGATGATCGACCGCATCAATGAATATCCTGAAAAAATGGATGGCAAAAAAGTTGCGATCATCGGTGGTGGTGCCGTAGGTCTTGACGTAATGGAATTCTTTACCGAGCGCGGTTCTGATGTAACCATGGTAGAGATGCTTCCAATGATCGGAAATGGTCTTGATCCGGTTACAAAATGCGATACCAACGCTAAGATGGCAAAATACAATGTAAAACAAATGACAAATACTGCACTGCAGGAAGTTCAGAACGATCGCTTTATCGTTAAAAACCCACAGGGTGAGATCGAAGAAATTCCATTTGATTATGGATTCATCTGCCTTGGTATGAGAGCAAACAACCCGATCTTAGATCAGTTGGAGGAGACTTTCGCTGATACTAACGTAGAGATCGTAAATATCGGTGACAGTAAACGTGCAAGAAGAATCATTGAAGGTACTGAAGAAGGACGTAATATCTTAAATGTACTTGCAAAACATGATTATCTGTAATCCCAGAGAGTATTTTAATTCATAGGATATAATTTCCTATAAAATAGTAATCGTAGGCAAAATACCGCTCCTCATAAAAACAGCCTGGAATTTCAAAAATCCCAGACTGTTTTTTATATATTCTTTCATCCAATATCCAGTTTTACTCTGAATACATCACAATTTTATATATGCTTTCTTCTTTCCATCCAATATTCTTCAGATTTTAGCTGAAGAATAACTTCTTCACATCATCGACCGGCATATCCTGTCCGGTGTAAAGTTTGAATGCAGCAACCCCCTGCCACAATAACATTCCTTTTCCACCAACACAGGTGCATCCTGCTTCTTTTGCTTCCCGAAGGAGCTTTGTCTCTTCCGGATTATATACAGCATCTGCAACAACAAGTCCCGGACGGAATGCAGACAGATCTTTTACAACACTCTGGTCATCCATCGGTTTCATTCCAACGATCGTGGCATTTGCAAAAATATCACTTGACTGGATCTCCTCTGTCATTTTTGCGGTATCTGCAATATCATATACATTTACCACACACTCCGGCACTGCTTTTTTGATCTTCTCTGCAGTCTGCAGTGTTCTCTCAAAAAATGCATCCTTGATATTGAAAATAGAGATTTCTCTCGCACCATCTAAGGCACACTGTACCTGAATCGCTGTTGCGGCACCACCACCTCCGGCTACCGTGATCTTTTTGCCTTTGATCTCGATACCGTGATCTCTTAAATTATGTACAAAACCTTCGCCGTCTGTGATATGACCGGTCAGTTTTCCGTTATCATTGACGATCGTATTGACCGCACCAATGATCTGTGCTGCCGGTGACAATTCATCCATGTATTTTGCAGCCTCAACCTTATCCGGCATGGTAACATTGCAGCCACGCATATTGAAAGTCTTCATTGCAGCGATTGCATCCTTTACTTTATCTTCCTTTATATCAAAAGCCACATAAGCATAATCTAATCCCAGCTTCTCAAAGCTGTAATTGTACATCGCCGGTGATCCTGAATGACCAACCGGTGAACCGATCAATGCTAAAAGACCTGTGTGGCCTGAAATACGCTTTTCCATGTTTAAAATCCTCCTTGTTTTCCGAAGGAAAATGTGACTGTCTTTACAGGAGCAGAGGATTTTCCTCCTTGTTTTCTTACGCAAAATTATTTTAGTAACATGATATCCTCTTTTTCTGATAATATCAAGTGCTTTTTTTATTTAAAGCATTAAAGCACTGAATAAAATGCAATTTGACAGAACCGGATGTATTTCTTAAAATAATTTGTGTACCTTTTTCCCAACAAATGATGGTTTGTGGGTGATATGCGTCGCCCGTCCAAATGGTGTGTCGCAGGTCTGTGAGCGGCATCTTGCGCAAAGCCGAATTAATTTTGGTTCCGTTGTCCGAAAATAAGAAAAGCTAGGTCTGCCTGATTTAGGTTATGGCGGAGTGACGTGACCGGCGTTCAACGAGCCATCCTTGGCTCGTGAAGCCTTGTTCTGCCATCCGTGGCAGAACATCACTGTGTAACTACAGGCAGACCAAGTTTTTCTAATTTTCTCCCAAAGTCACAAAATTAGCTTCGACTTTGCGCAAGATGCCAGCCGTCAGGTTATGAACACCATTTGGGTGGGCGGTTCATCTCGAAACTGGGGGCGTAGGTGCGAATTTTTGATATTCGCTTGAATGAAAATATGCTTAAAATGCTAATGTGCTGTATCATTAATATTCATCCTAAGGAATTGCTAGAATTTTTATCTGCTGCATTGCATAATACGGATTACTTGGCAAATTGCCAGACCAAATAACACAGAATATTTTTTCAAATTTGTATGGCAATAAACATGGGCATAGTGGAATACATTGAAATTTTTTCCAACGTTATCAAACAAATAATAAACTATTGAATATAGTTATTTGGAAATATTTTTTTAATCAGATTCAGACACAAAACACTAAAAATTTACGTCCCTCAAGGTTGTAAAATGAGTTTCCCGGCGAAGGGTGGTTCACAACCTTGCGGCTGGCAAATCGCATCAAGCCGGGATTCGTTTTGTGACTTTGGGAGAAAATTAGGCAATCTTAGTCTGCCTGTTCGTAACACAGTGTTGTGCTGCCACGGACGGTAGCACAAGTCTTAATGCCCCCGGACGGGGCGTTTAAGACGCACACGTCACTCCGAGAAACATTAAATCAGGCTGACTTAGACTTGCCTTATTTTCGTACAACGGAACAAAACAGTCCCGGCTTGATGCAATTTGCCAATCGTACCCCCCCAGAACCACCCTACACAAGGAAACTCATGTCACCCACAAACCAATATTTGCCGGGCAGCTCATTCATATATACTTGTCAAAAAACACATCAATTTTTCTTAAATGGAGGATAAAAATGAACAGTATCATAAGACCTATGACACCTAAAGACAAAAACAGTGTTCTTGAAATGATGCGTGTATTTTACACATCACCGGCAGTTTTTACAAACGGTTCCGACGACATTTTCCGGAATGATATCGAAAACTGCATCAATGACTGTCCTTACCTGGAAGGATATATTTTTGAAGTATCCGGCGAAATCCAGGGATATGGCATGATCGCCAAAAGTTTTTCCACAGAATTTGGCAGACCATGTATGTGGATTGAGGATATTTATATCAAAGAATCCTGCCGTGGAACCGGTATCGGAAGCAAATTTATTGATTATATCGGGAAAAAATACCCGGATGCCATCCTCAGACTGGAAGTAGAGGAAGAAAATAACAGAGCTATCAAAGTCTATGAAAAAAATGGCTTTTCCTTTTTACCTTATATGGAAATGAAAAAATAATCGTTTCTGACAGACCAATCATGAAAAACACGAAACTTTGAGAAAAAGACAGGATCACGGGCTAACCCATAATCCTGTCTTTTTCATATGTCCATTCCATTCATCTGAACTAAAAATTCATCTAAAACAAATATTCATTTAGACTAAACATTTACCTGAAATTAGCGCTCTCTGCAATATTTTATGCTAACATTTCATCTTTTAACACATTATGATCCCGCAGCACTTTCTCAACCACAGTTCCCTTTACAAGACGGATCAGCGGTTTCTTTAATGCATTAAGCGGTCCAGGAAGCTGGATCTCTAATGGGGATTTGCCATCCATGAGTTTGACACTGCTGTCTAAGAGTTCACGGATATCATATACGCTTCCCCATACCTCAGGTACACCACGATCTACGCCAAGCAGTCCGTATACAGCCTCCATTGCAGTTCTGACAGAGTACTCTGTGGTAAATACAGTATCTCTCGGTGTCTCTGCAAACTGTCCTAAGAATGCAAAATTTACACATCCATCCGGGATAACATCCGGGCGGTCACCTTTGGTTCTTGGCATAAAGAATGCTGTGATGTATGGCATCATAGTCGGTACGCAGACAGCGCTGTGCTCTGCAAGTTCTTCGATCTGATCCGTAGGTACACCCATATGATACAGCCACTCTTCCGTGATCTCTTTACCGGTACACTCTTTCATAGGTTTCTTTACATAATCACCCGGTACATCGGTAAACAATCCGTATACCCATACGCAGACTTTATCTTTATCCTGATCCTTGAACTGTCCCTGTCTGTTGATCGTCCAGCTTAACAGCCAGCTCGAATCCTTGCAGCTTACGATACCACCGGTTACAACTTTGCCACTCTTTGGATCTCTCTTACAGATATTCGTAATATATGGCAGGATCTTATCATCCAGCGTAGTTACCGTTGCAGACTCCCAGTTTGTCTTGGCAACATCGGAGCAGAATTTCTCCGGGCGTCCAAACGACGGATCCTGTTTTGCAATGTTTTTCCATAAATTCCAGCAGCCACTGTTGCGGACTTCTGCATCTCCGTTCGGCGCATGGTTCTGATCACCATAAATCGTGCCTTCGGTGCAGCTTCCGTTTGTCACAAATACAAGATCATTTTCTGTCAGGACAATACCGCTCTCAACACCTTTTACCTTACACTCGATCGCTGTAGCTACTTTTTTGTCACCTTTGATATCAAAGATCACGTTGGTCACTTCCGTATTAAACTGGAAATCAACCCCTGCTGCTTCCAGATATTTCTGCATTGGCAGGATCAATGATTCATACTGATTGTATTTGGTAAATTTCAATGCACTGAAATCTGGGAGACCTGCGATATGATGGATGAATCTCTGGAAATAAAGTTTCATCTCCAATGCGCTGTGCCAGTTTTCAAATGCAAACATGGTTCTCCAGTACAGCCAGAAAGTAGAATCAAACACTTCATCATCAAAGACATCCTCGATCGTCTTGTCGTAGAGATCCTCGTCTTTGGTCATGAAAAGTTTCATGATCTCCATACAGCCTTTCTGGCTTAAATTGAATCTTCCATCGGTATGTGCATCCTCGCCACGGTTTTCAGTTGCACGGCACAGAGAATAGTTCGGATCTTCTTTGTTCAGCCAGTAATATTCATCCAGGACCGATACACCAGGCGTCTCAATCGAAGGAATACTGCGGAAGAGATCCCACAGACACTCAAAATGGTTCTCCATCTCACGACCGCCGCGCATTACATATCCTCTGGACGGATCAAAAATACCATCACATGCACCGCCGGCAATATCCATTGCCTCTAAAATATGGATATGATCGCCCGGCATCTGTCCGTCACGGACCAGAAAACATGCTGCTGCTAAAGATGCAAGACCGCTTCCTACGATGTAAGCGTTTTTCTCATCGACACCTTCCGGTTTTTTCGGATGTGCAAATGCCTCGTAGTTACCATTGGTATAGTAAATGCCTTTACTGTTTTTCTGGTATTTTCCACGCTCTGTATTACGGTATGGCGTACTGTTTTCACTCTGCTGTTTTTCGGCAATTTTCTTTGCTTTTGCCTGTTTATGGCTGTTGTTTGCCGCAACTGCTGCCACGCCGGCTCCTGCTGCAATCAAAGATGCTAACGCGATCGTTTTATTTTTATTTGACATAATAAGAATCTCCTTTCTAACTGCTTTTATTATCTTCGTTCTGTGGTCATCTTATTACTTTCCAAATAAAAATCCAATATACAAAACAGGCGAAATGATAATATTTTTATCACTTCACCTGTTTTGATAAAATTACTCTTTCTCTAAAAAATTCTGGATTGAATTGCCTATACTGCCATGTAATGTCAGGCTCATTTTATTTACAATTTTACTGTAATCTTCCTGCATGCCATCTTTGATCCAGTCTAACATTATACCAACAAAACCATACTTGTAAAAATCTGCGATAAAACGTTTATCCTCCTTAGAAATGCTGCTTGCCTGTGCCTGTTCCTCCACCACACCCTCGATCAGATCGTATGTCAGCTTATAAAGGTAACTTTCGATCTGATCCTTGCTGACAGAACGGTATACATTCATAATAAACGGTTTATTTTCCAATACTGCCTCAAAAATCTGTTCCAGTCCCTCCTGCCAGGAATCATAGGTACGCTTGCCCTGCAGAGCTCTCTTTCCGTCCTCCACGCATGCCCATTCAACCAGATCATAGATATCTTTAAAATGGTAATAAAATGCCATACGGCTGATTCCACAGTCCGTGGTCAGATCCTGAATCGTAATTTTATCAAGTGGTTTCTGTAAAAGTAATTTTTTTAAGGATGCTTCTAATGCCCTTTTGGTTGTATTACTCATACGGACACTCCTTTTCCTTCGTATTTATAATAAATCACAAGTTGTTTAACTATTTTCCCTCGTTTCATACATCTGAAAATACTTGTCTGAATTTTAGCATACCGCTGCTATTCTGTCATCAAAAAGCGTCTATTTTAATAATATTTTTAATTATTGCACAAAAAATCCACCATTTGGGGAAATGGTGGATTTAAAAAGGGGGAGAATTTATGAAAAAAAGTTTTATCACTCTTTCGTGATACTAATAATATATCCGCAATTTGTGAAATCCCGTTGTACATTTTTTGAATACTCTTTGAAGAATCTGTAACAATTCGTTCACACAACGGCTTTCATGTTTTATCTGCCAAGACGGATCACATTCCATGATGCTTTTTTCAATACGCTTGTAACAACACCATCATCCAGTTTACTTCTGTCATTTGCAGCAACCGGATATACATTCTGCTCGTTCAGTGTATTTACTGCTTTCAGGTCATCATTTTCCATCACGATATGTTCTTTGATCTGGTATCCCGCAAAGCTGCGCACATCTGTGGTAAGTTCAACATCCTCTTCTAAGTTACGATTTACTGCAAAGATCGTAACCTCATCCTTTTCTTCATTATAGACAGCTACAGATTCCACATCCGTGATCTCGTCATGCTTTGCAGTTGCATGTTTTGAACTTGCGATCACCGGCTGCAATGCAATGCCTCTGCCATATTTAGATGCATGCATGAAAGGATAGAAAATCGTCTGTTTCCATGCTCCGCCTGCCGCATCGGTCATAATCGGTGCGATAACATTGACTAACTGTGCCAGGCATGCCATCTTGACACGGTCTGCATGTTTCATCAGCGTGATCAGCATCAGTCCGACTAACAATGCATCCTCGAAGTTGTAAATATCCTCTAACATCGGAGGTGCTACCTGCCATGGATGATTTTCTGTAATATCATCATCTGCGGCATTCGAGTGGAACCATACATTCCATTCATCAAAACTTAAATTCATAACTTTTTTGCTGCGTTTTTTCGCTTTAACATAATCACAGGTTGCAATGACTGTACGGATAAATGTATCCATATCATCGGACTGCGCAAGAAAATCATTGCTGTCATTGTCACGGTTGCCATAATACTGATGCATGGAAATATAGTCCACATAATCATAAGTATGACTGAGTGTAACAGCCTCCCAGTCCGGGAAGGTTGGCATATCCAGATTTGAACTTCCGCAGGATACCAGTTCGATATCCGGATCGATCAGACGCATTGCTTTTGCTGTCTCCTCTGCCAGTCTTCCGTACTCTTCCATTGTCTTGTGTCCGATCTGCCATGGTCCGTCCATCTCATTTCCAAGGCACCAGACTTTGATCTTATGCGGATCTTTCACACCATGTTTGATACGCAGGTCACTGTATTTCGTTCCCGAAGGATGATTGCAGTACTCTAAAAGATTGCAGGCATCTGCAATGCCGCGGGTTCCAAGGTTCACTGCCATCATGACATCAGAATTGACTTTCTTTGCCCATTTGGAAAATTCGTTTAAACCGATTTCATTTTTCTCTAAACTTCTCCATGCAAGTTCCAGACGGTGCGGGCGCTCCTCAACCGGCCCCACAGAATCCTCCCAGAAAAAGTTTGACACAAAGTTGCCGCCCGGATAGCGGATGATCGGAACGTCCAGCTCCTTTACCAGCTCCATCACATCTTTGCGGAATCCATCCTCGTCTGCAGACGGATGTCCCGGCTGATAGATTCCCTCATAAACCGCTCTTCCAAGGTGTTCGATAAAAGAACCGTAAATTCTTTTATCGATCGGAGCGATCTGAAATTCTTTATCCAGTACCATTTTCGCTTTTCTACTCATACATATTTCCTCCTGTCACTTAAAATCTTACTCTTTTACCGCACCTGCTGTCATACCTTCGATAAAGTATTTCTGGAAGCAGATAAATAAGATAAATATCGGTATGATGGAAAATACAGAGCCAACAACTAACAGACTGTAGTTATCACCATACGGGTTGATAAGTGTGTTAAGACCAATGGTCAGTGTGTACTTGTCGGCAGAACGAATAACCAGCAACGGCCACAAATAGTTGTTCCATGCATTCATACCATTTAAGATCGCCATTGCGGAAAATGCCGGTTTCATGATCGGTACGATCAGCTTAAAGAAAATACCGTACTCTGTCGCACCATCGATACGTCCTGCTTCGATCAACGATTTGGGCAGTCCTAAAAGATACTGCCGGAAGAAAAAGATCGTAGATGCATGTGCCAAAAACGGAAGCACAACCGATACATAACTGTCCATCATGCCCCAGCTTGAAATCTGTTTGTAAAGAGGGAGCATAATAACCTCAAACGGTACAGAGAGGATCAGAAGAACTATAATAAACAAGAAGTTCTTTCCCTTAAAATCATATGCTGCAAATCCATATGCAACAAATGCACTGATCGCCAATGTCAGGATTACAGTGATCACGGTTAGGATAAGGCTGTTGCCAAACCATGTCCAGTAATCATGTTTGCCTGTAAAAAGTAATTTGTAATT
Source organism: Roseburia sp. (assembly GCF_041325975.1). Classification (NCBI taxonomy): domain Bacteria; kingdom Bacillati; phylum Bacillota; class Clostridia; order Lachnospirales; family Lachnospiraceae; genus Roseburia; species Roseburia sp. Next base: position 598,042 of record NZ_JBGLEJ010000004.1, read on the forward strand.
GTCCAGTGTCAGATGCGGGATATCCAGATTCAGATTTAATCCATACTGAAGCAGGAAGTTTCCCGGTTTAAAACTGGCTAATACCAACAGATAGATCGGCAGAACGGTAAGGATCGCAAGGATGGAAAAAAATATGATCATACCGATGGTTGCTGCCCTGTCTTTCTTTTTCTGGCTCATTCCAACAGATTCTGCTGCCATATTATCTCTCCTCCTTCTTAAATGTTCCGGTCAATGCAAGCTGGATGATATTAATGATCATAACAATGATAAGAAGTACTAAACCAACTGCACATGCATATCCCATTGCACGTTTTTCAATACCCTGACGATACAGATAGCCAACGATCGTAAGTCCGATATTCTGTGGGGAGTTATTACCTTTCCATAACATATAAGACTCAAGGAACATGGAAAGTCCTGCATAAATACTGATCGTTAATACATAGATCGTGGTCGGTTTTACAAGCGGTACTGAAATGCTCTTAAACTGCTGCCACTTTGTCGCTCCGTCGATGGAAGCCGCCTCGTAGAGATCCGTGGAGATATTCTGTAACCCTGCAAGGAAATAGAGGATATTGACACCGGTCCAGCGCCAGCACGCTACCAGGAGAAGTGCAAAGTATCCGGTCCATTCACCTTTCAGCCATTTGATGGAAGAATGTCCAAAGAAATTTAAAATCTGGTTTGCAAGTGCCGTATCCATCTCACCAAACATCAGACGGAAGATTGTACCTACAACGACAACAGATGTCAGTGCCGGGATAAAATAAACAGATTTGAAAAATCCCTTCGCCTTCATCAGCTTACTGTTTAACATGCTTGCAAATAACATCGGGAACGGAATTAAAAGTACCAGTGTTCCCACCATGTATTTAAAGCTGTTCCAGACTGCTTTTCTGAAATATGTATCAGAGAGTAATCTCTTATAGTTGTTCATTCCAACCCATTTATCTTTCAGAACGTCCTGAAAACTTAACAGTACACCATTTGCGATCGGGAATACCCAAAACAAAATGACTGTCAGAACAAATGGAAGAATAAACACATAAGGTGCTGCTTTTTGCGAATACAAAAACTTCTTCACTTTATTCATACTGTAATGCCCCCTTTTCCCTCATAACAGGAAACGGGATGCAGGACATCTGCCCCACATCCCTGCCTGTTTAAACCTGTCTCTTATTCTCCAAATTCATTCTGAAGTGCAGACTGTGCCTCGTCTAACGCTTCTTTCACATCCATACCGGACTCGAAGATATTATTCAAAGTCTCTGTACAGAAGATGTTGTTGATTGATGGCATCTTCTCATCTGTATAGCAGGTCAGTAATCCGATGCCGTCCTGAACATCTAATAATGCATCAAATGGCTTTGTATTGAAGTACTGTACATACTTGTTATCCGGGTTCTCTGTTACGGATTTGTCTGTCCATACTGCTGTGTTAACCGGGTCAAATCCTAATACATTCCAAACCTCTACGTTTGCTGTGTCAGAAAGTTTGATGTAAGCAAATACTTCTGCTGCAAGATCAGCATTCGGGCTGGAAGCTACAACTGCTGTACCGGTACCACCACCACCGATTGTCTTTACTGCATCGTTGTCACCAAATACAGGAGGTGCTGCGATTGCAACTTTTCCAGAAAGGTCTGTCATGTAGCTTAAGTAACGGCTGGTCTGCCAGAATGGCATGATTGCTGCTGCAACATCACCGCTGTTGTATAACGGATATGCTTCCTCGTTGTCAGGCTGTCCACCGGCAATTACGTCCATAGCACCTGCATCCTGCATATCTTTCATGGTCTGTAATACTTCAACCATCTTGTCATTGTTTACTGCAAGGCTTCCATCATCATTTAAGTAATCTCCGCCTTTCTGAGCGAGCATTAAGTTTAATGTCCACTGAGCAGTTGTCTCACATGCTGCAAATGTTTTTCCGGTTGCTTCTTTATATTTTGCACCGGCTTCTTTGAAGTCATCCCAGGTCTTAATGGTTGTATAATCAATACCTGCTGCCTCTAATGCTTCTGTGTTGTAGAAAGCAACGGTCGTACCAACGTGTGTAGGGAATCCATAATAGTTGCCATCTTTGGAGTAAAGCTGTAATCTGGACTCTACTACATTGTCAAGATACGGTTCTACTGCATCGTTCAATGGTTTTAATCCAATATCACCTGTCATGAATGCAGGGAATTTACCAAGCTCGATATCAACGACATCCGGAGCACCTTCTCCTGACTCCAATGCTAATGATAATTTGTTATGCATATCATCATATGCCATGTTGGATAAAACAAGTTTAACTTTCTTATCCGGGTTTTCTTCGTTCCACTTCTCAGCCATGCTGGTGTAGAAATCCTGATGGTTCTCGATGAATGTCCAGACCTCAAGTGTTGTGACATCATCACCTTCTACATCCATCTCTCTTCTTCCTGCGCCGCTGTCTGCGCTCTCAGTACCGGATGCTGCTTCCCCCGCATCGGCGCTGGTGTTTCCTGCTGTGGAATTACCGCCACATCCAGCGAGCATTCCAACTGTCATTGCTGCACACATTAATGCTGCTAAAACCTTTTTCTTCATACTTTTACCTCCCAAATGGTTTTTCTTTATCAGATCGGAAGTATCTCCTTTTTCAGATGATCTTCCGTGTGATACATATTTTTCTGTCAGATCAGATTCCTGATCCAGACTGCCATCTCCCCGGTTTTCCGGTTTCCCCAGTAACAATATGGGACTGCTTTCAATGTTACATCCTTTAACTCCGGCGGCTGTTCTTTGTATAACTCTTCTGCCGTCCAGTTATCTTCTAAGATACGTTTTCCCTTTGCCTCTACTGTCATCACACCGCCTAAAAGCTGTTCTTCCCACTTTTCGGTCAGCGGCTCTTTTGTATCTACATATAGGGAACTTAAATTTGCTCCATTATCTGTTTCCTCAATGCAATATACCAGCGGTCCACGCATGATACATACTTTTCCTTCATCCGCTCTGACTTTTGGATTTGCATATACAAATCTTGCTTTCATATCACAGGATATCCTGATCTCCTCAGATGCCATAAGATCTGTTATCATAAGATAGCCGTTTTTAATGAGCGGTGTTTCAATTTTCTGTTTTCCGCGCCACACGTTAAATTCTTTCGTGTAACCAGGAATCCTGAGTGCCAGTGTTCCTTTGGACGCTTCCTTTGAATCCAGACGGATCGTTACCGTTCCATCCTTTAAGAAATTACTTTCCACATCCACTTCTGTCTCTGTTTCTCCGATCAGAAGTTTTGTCTGATTCGATATATATAAATTGATGTATAAACTGTTTTCATCTGCCCCGTAGATGTACTGTCCTAAGGAGGCAAGTGTTCTTGCTATATTCGGTGGACAGCACGCCACGCCAAACCATTTCTGTCTGACCGGTTTTACATGTTCCATGGATGTCCGTTCAATACAGTTATCCGGCCATACTTCCAATGGATTTACATAGAAGAAACTCTTTCCATCCATCGCAATTCCGGCAAGTACCGTATTATACAGTGCTTTTTCCACAATGTCCGCATATTTAGCATCCTTTGTGATCTGTTCCATCCGCTTTGCAAACATCGCCAGTCCGATGGATGCACAGGATTCGGAATAATTTCTGTCATTCGGAAGGTCATAGTCGGTTGTAAACCGCTCTAACAATCCTGATGAACCGATACCGCCTGTGATGTACATTCTTTTCTCTGTCATGTTATTCCAGAGTGTTTTACAGGCATCTAATAATGTCTCATCCTGATATTCATATGCCAGATCTGCCATCGCACTGTAGAGATAAACAGCTCTTACTGCATGCCCCTCTGCCGTTTTCTGCTCCCTTACCGGCAGATGCGACTGGGAATATTCCGGTACATATCCGGCAAATTCAGGAAATATCTGCTGATATTTTTCTTTCTTCTCTTCCTGAAAGAAATAATTTTCTCCCACACCTCTTGCATCAATAAAAAACTTTGCAAGATCAAGATATCTTTTCTGTCCGGTTGCCCGGTACAATTTTACTAAAGCAAGTTCTACTTCCGGATGCCCCGGATAGCCATGACACTTTCCTTTCTCCGGTCCAAATGTCTCACAGATCAGATCTGCAAATCTTGAAACGATGTCGAGGAACTTTCTTTTTCCTGTTGCATTGTAATATGCAACCGCTGCTTCGATCATGTGTCCTGCCGTGTAAAGCTCATGTCCTTCTTTCAGATTCGTCCATCTTCTGTCAGGTTCTTTGATCGTGAAGTAGGTATTTAAATATCCGTCTTCACATTGTGCCTTCCCTATCAGGTCGATCGTCTCATCGGCAAGTTTTTCCAACTTGTCATCTCTTCCGGATGAATCTAAGGTAAATGCAACTGCCTCTAACCACTTTGCAACATCGGTATCCTGAAAGACAGCTCCTTCAAAATCTCCCTCTGCCTCACCTGCAGCAATCTTAAAGTTCTTGATACAGTGGCTTGGCGCCGCATCTTTCACATTGTCATTTAACGTGTTCCACTGGTAAGGAAGTATGACATCTTTTACTAATCGGATGTATTTATCCCAAAATGCATCTTTGATCTGAATCTGATGCAGCGGCACATCTGTCAGTTTTTTCTTCTCCATAACTTCCTCCCTCCTTCATGCGCCTGTCATGTGTAATATTAAACGTTTAACCAGGTCAAAATGTCTGTTCTCAGTTTATTCACACTTCATTCATACTTTTTGCATGTTTTTTGAAGTGCTTTTGCTTTTTTTCGTTATTTTGATTGATTTCTATTTCGTTCTTGTTTATATATAACATACTGTTTGCAATAATTAAAGTCTGTTATTTTATATTTATATCAATATATTACTATTTTTTATTATATTTTCTTCTCTTTTCTAACTTTTTCTAAGTTTTTGCTTTTTCGCACAATTTATTTATTTTTTAAATCGTTTAACCATGTGCAACTTGCACAAATAGTGCATATTTCCTATAAAACATTACATTTATTCACAAATATCTTCACCTACATAAAATAAGCCCTTTCTGCCGGATAATCAGCAAAAAGGACTTATTTACGGATGACAAAGTATTTTATTTCTATAATGTTTTGATCGACTGACGGATTAACTGTTTACATGGGACTTTATATACCAGCGGTTCTTCTGTCTCACCCGGCTGATTTTCCACAAGACCTATCATAACCTCAGCAGCTCTGTAACCGATATCATGAAGCGGAAGTTCGGTTGTGGAAAGCGGCGGTTTATAATAACTTGACAGTTCTCTGTTATCATACCCTGCGATTGAAATCTCCTGAGGTATTTTAATTCCCGATTCATCTGCCCAGTCATAGCATCCGCCTGCCATAAGGTCATTCATACAGAATATGGCAGTTACCTGTTTCTTAAAAAGCTGCTTTGCACCAATATGTCCGGATTCTCTCCCCCAGTCTCCGTAATAGATCAGCTCAGGATCGTACAAAAGCCCCGCATCACGCAACGCTTTCTGGTACCCGATCAGACGCGCCTGTGCATGGAGACTGTCGGTTTTTCCTGTTATCACTCCAATCTTTTTATGTCCCTTTGTGATCAGATAGCGGATCATCTCATATGCTCCCCGCTCATCATCCACAACTACGGAAGGAATGCTTTTACTCTCCGTATAGCCGTATGCCATCACAGCCGGAATGCTTAAATTGTCGGGAATACAATGCATGATGCGCTCATGTGCCGTCACATAGATAATTCCATCCACCTGTGTTGCGATCAGTTTCTTGATCTCCTCATCCACCAGTCCGTAATAATCCGTTCTGTGATAATAATAATCATTATATTTTTTATACAATCTTAAATTGGTCAGAAGGATCTGATATTTTACCTTTTCACAATATTCCGTAATACCGTCAATGATGTCCGGTATGCTAAAGATCGTCATATCCTCTGCAATGACTCCGATGCTTCTGGTATTGCGCGCTTTTAAATTTTTTGCCACATAGTTTGGCATATAATCCATTTCTTTTGCAGTTTTTAACACAAGATTTCTTGTCGTTTCGCTTGCCCCCGGCTTTTCATTCAGGATATTCGAAACGGTAGCTACCGACACACCGCAGGCTTTTGCAATTTCTTTGATCGTCGCCATAACCTTACCTCCCGTACCACAAATCCCCTTTATTTAACAATATTTCCAATCAAAAATCAATATCTTTCGATCAGGTATCGAATTTTTGCCCCGGTTATGCTACACTGGTATCTATGAGAATCTTAATTTTATCCTGTAATACCGGCGAAGGGCACAATGCCGCCGGAAAAGCGATCCGGGAAGCTGCCATCCGGTGCGGCCACACTGCCGACATGCTGGATATATTTCTGCTCTCCGGCAAAAAAACTTCACATGCAGTAGGCGGTGCCTACGTGGAACTTGTAAAACATATGCCACATGCTTTTGGTATGCTCTATAAAATCGGCATGGCGATTTCGAGTAGCAAACATAAATCACCTGTCTACTATACCAATGCACTGATGGCAAAAAAACTTGCCGCCTATTTAAAACAGCATGATTATGATATCATCGTAACGCCACACCTTTACCCGGCAGAAACAATGACGTACATGAAGAAAAAGGGGATGCTAAAAATTCCTGCTGCTGCGATCGGCACCGATTATACCTGTATTCCATTCTGGGAAGAGACAGAGCTGGATGCCTATTTTCTGCCCCATGAGGACTGCGTTGCAGAATATGTACACCGTGGGATTCCTGCTGACAGACTATACCCTTACGGTATTCCTGTCAGTCACGCATTTTCCCCTTCTGACGACCGCATTTTAGCGAAGATCCGTGCGCGCAATTCCTTAAATCTGCCACCAAATGTCCCGATCTGCCTTGTTATGAGTGGCAGTATGGGATTCGGGAAACTCGCTGTCTTTGCGGCTGAACTTTCACTGCGTTTAAGATCCGGCGAGCATATGATCATTATCTGTGGCAATAACAAGCACATTTATGATGTGCTGCAAAAACAATTTAAGAATCATCCGCGTGTTCATATTCTTGGCTACACCAACCGTGTTGCCGACTATATGGATGCCTGTGATGTGATCTTTACCAAACCGGGTGGTCTCACCTCCACAGAAGCGTTAGTAAAGCGTATTCCGATCGTCCATACAGCACCGATTCCCGGATGTGAGACCGCAAACCGCAATTTCTTTGTAAAGAGACATCTTTCCGTCTCCTCAAAATATATTGCAAAACAGATCACACTCGGAAAAAGACTGCTCACCAGCTCCCCTGATGGGCATGGAAATATTTCCCTGCGGGAAGAAATGCTTTTCGCACAGATGGAAAATGGGAAACCGGACGCTGCCGTGCACATCATAAAAACATTAGAAAAAATAGTTACTGGTCACACAATGTATGCATTTTAAATTATTATGACATATTTTATTTTTATCCTTCTGGGATTTGTTTTAGGCAGTACATTATTTGCCTACTGGATTTCCAGATTATTTTTCAAAACCGACATTATAAAAACATCCACTGATCACAATCCTGGTGTCGCAAATGCTTACATGCAGGCAGGTTTTTTCGCAGGTACATTATCCCTGCTCTGTGAACTTTTAAAAGGTACCATTCCGGTGTTTTTTGCCGGAAAATTCTTAGACTGCGGTTCCCTGCTGTTTGCGCTTGTCATGGCAGCTCCTGTATTCGGTCACGCTTTCCCTTTTTTCCAAAAAGAAAAAGGCGGCAAAGCAATTGCCGTCTCTTTCGGAGTTATGATCGGACTGTTTCCGGAAATTTATCCTCTCATCAGCCTGATCTTTTATTATATTTTATTTTCACTGGTGCTCACACTGCGCCCGCATTCTTTCCGGTCCGTCATTACATACGGACTGTTTACGCTGACTGTGTTTGTGATCGTACCTCAAAATTCCATACGACTCGGCTGTTTTATCATTTCAGCGGTCGTGATCTACCGTCATATCATCCGCTACCACGATGAGCCGCTGCAGATCTTACTGTTCGGAAAACATCTGTTATTTCAGAAACATTGATCCTACTTTTGACTGTGCACAGTTTTTGTGTGCAGAACTTCCATATAGCCTCATCCTGTGATTATTTTACCAGCAGAGCACCTCATGACCGTCTTCCGTCACCAGTACCATGATCTCCCACTGTGCAGACGGAAGTCCGTCCTCGGTATAAACTTCCCAGTCGTTCTTATCATCTACATAGATGTCTACTTTGCCCATATTGACCATCGGTTCGATCGTAAAGATCATACCTGGAACTAAGAGCATTTCCTGTCCACGTTTTGTGTTGTAGCCAACCCATGGTTCTTCATGAAACTCAAGTCCGACTCCATGTCCACCGATCTCACGCACAACTGTATAGCCGTTTGCAAATGCATGGTCATGCACAGCCTGCCCCATATCGCCTAAAAATCCCCATGGTTTTACTTCTTTTAATCCAAGTTCCACGCACTCTTTTGTGACTTCCACAAGACGCTTCTTCTCCGGGCTTACATCCCCGATGCAGAACATTCTTGAAGAATCCGAAAAATATCCGTTTAAAATCGTAGATACATCTACATTGATGATATCCCCGGACTTTAAAATCACATCTTTAGACGGAAAACCATGACATACCTGATCATTTACAGAAGTACATACACTGTACGGATATCCCTCATAATTAAGCGGTGCCGGAATACCACCCATTTCTGTTGTCATATCATAAACGATCTTGTCAATCTCTGCTGTATTCATACCCTCATGGATATGCTTCTCAATATAATCCAGCACTGCTATATTGATCTTGCAGCTCTCTTTAATTCCTGCGATCTGATCAGCATTCTTAATAAGGTCATGTGTCGGGACAATATGTCCCTGTGAAGCGATCAGGGCGATACGCTCATCAAATGCCTGATGGCATGCTTTGTATTTTTTCCCGCTTCCGCACCAGCACGGATCATTTCTCCCAATTTTTACTGACATAATTTCTGCACCACCTGATTGATCACACTTCCGTCAGCCTTTCCTTTTAACTCCGGCATAACAGCTTTCATGATCTGTCCTTTATTTTTACTTGCTGCCACATCAGCAAACTTCTCTGTAATATATGCCTCTACCTCTTCTGCTGACATCATCTGTGGTGCATATTCTGCAAAAATATCATATCTTGTCTGGTATTCTGCCAGAAGATCTTCCCTGCTTGCAGGACAGGTGTCAATCTGCTCTTTTACAGATTTCATCTCCTTTAAGATCACTCTGTTTACCAGTTCCTCTTTAATATCATCTCTGCATCCCTCGTCGATCGCAGCTTTCTTCGCTGCGGAAACAAGTGTGGAAATTGCATCCTTACGTACTTTATCTCTCGCCTTCATGGCAGCTATCATATCTTTTTGTAATGTTTCAAACTGCATAATACTCCTACCTTCCTGATTCTAATAATCTTTATTGATTATAGCATAATTTCTATATAATTCATAATTTTTTTCAATATCTATTGCTGCTTTTTTATCATCAAAGTTACAACACACGCCGCACCGTTGTGATCGTACGGTAGGTTGCATTTCCATAACAGATACCACTCGACGGTGTCGATGCATGGACGATCCTGCCGCCACCCATATAGATTGCCACATGTCCGGGATAACAGATAATATCCCCCGGCTGTGCATTCTCATAGCTGACTGCCTGTCCGCTCGACTGGAGTGCATAGGAACTTCTTGGAAGTGAAACACCAAAATGGCTGTATACAAGAGACACAAAACCGGAGCAGTCCGTTCCATCCGTCAGACTGTTTCCACCAAACACATATGGATTTCCCACAAAATTAGTCGCATAAGATACCACACTGCTGCCACTCACACCGGTAGAATAGGACGGATTTAAAGCATTATTCGTCAATCCTGTTGAACTGCTGTTAGAGGAACCACTGTCAGAACTGCTCCCCGAAGAACTGTTTCCTGAATCTGTTGTGGATGTACTGCCTCCTGTACTGTCTGTTGATGTTCCACCATCCGTAGATGCAGTCTGGGATGTATTATTCTTTTTGCTTTTCTTTGCCTTTGCTTCTGCTTCTTTTCTGGCTTTTTCCTGACGTGCCTGTTCCTGTACGATCACTTCATTCTGTTTACGGATTGTGGAAGCATACTGACTCGCCAGAGTCTTTGCATTTGAAAGCTGTGAATCAAAATCTGCGATCTGTGCTTTCTTTTCATTGATCACCTGATTTAAAGATGCTTCCTGCTGCTCATAACTTTGTTTCAGCTCCTCCATATCTGCCAGTTCCTGCTCTAACTGTGACTCTAAATCTGCCACCTGCTGTACCGTCTCCTGATATGCCACCAAAAGCTCCCTGTCATAGCTGTATACCTCTGAGACATATTCCACACGGTTTAAAAGATCCGATATATCTTCTGACTTCACAATGGCATCTAAAAATGTATCATCACCATTTTCATACATGTACTGGATTCTCTGCTTCATATCCGCATACTGCTTCTGTTCCTTTTCCTGTGCCGCTGCAAGGTCTGTCTTTGCCTGATCGATCTCGCCTTCCTTGTTGTCAATATCTGTCTTTAAAAGTTCCATATCTGTCAGAAGTGACATCAACTGCTCATCATATGCTGCCATCTGACTTTTCACTTTACTCTGCTCACTCTGTATATTGTTAATCTGCTGGTTAATGTTATCTAAATTCTGCTGTGCCTCATTTTTTTTCTTCTGCGCATCTTTGATCACAGATGCATCTGCAGAGTAAAAACACGCAAATCCGATCACACCTGCCATAACCACAGCGATCATTCTTTTTCTTTTTTTTGTATATTTTAATGCCTTTTCCCACTTCATCAAGCATTTCTCCTTCTGTTACCTGCAAAAATAAGCACGGCAGACTGCGACTGGCAGAAACCGTACTTATTTATTCTATCACACTTTATTATATGTTTGTTAGGATTTCCACAAATTCACAAATACTTAATATTTTACCCGACCTGTTTCACGATCAAAATCTTTTCACCTGCGGAAAGTGTTTCACTTTTTCTATGGTTTGTCTCCATGATATTTTGTATGGTCGTATGATTTTCTTTTGCGATCGTCCACAGGTCATCTCCCTCCCTGGCGATATACCCCACCAGTCCCGGCCGGTTTCTGAGCATCTCAAGATCCGGTTGTGACTCTGTGGCATCTTCGATATTTGGTATGATCTCCGAAACAAAGGCGAGCAGATCAAGCCGTACTGCTGCACGGATCTCAACATGCTCCTGATCCAGCATAACTGCAGAAAGCTGTTCTAATGAAGCATCCAGCTCCACCTTTGCCTGCGTTGACATTTCCGGGATTTCCACAAGCTGTGAAAATGGATAAATTTCCTGCATCGCTCCAACCGGCATATGATCATCCGGAGTAATATATAAAATATGAACCTCGATCGTTCCTTCCGCAAGAACACCTTCCGGCGTTATTTCCTGTCGTTCTAAAAGTACTTTTCCCTCACAGGAACAGATCTGAAGAACTTTTTCTTTGTCCTCTTTTAATTCCATCTGCTCAGTCATCCTGCACTTTGCGGCATTTTTAACAAGAAGTCTCTCCAGCGGACACTCCTTCCAGACAGGCTTTACATCTTTCTGCAATGAGTACAGATCTGTTAAAAGCCTTATCTTTTCTTCCTTCCAGATACGGATATGCATATCTAATGCCAGTTCCATGACAAGGATTCTCTCCTCCCCATCATAATCCGGTTTGACTTCCAGCTCCATCGTCACAGGTATCATCTTTACCTGCCAGATACAGTCATTCTCCATGACACCGCACTCTGCCTGTGCATCCAGCGGAACTGTTGTCTCATACCAGGATAAATGTTCTCCTTCCTCCTCATCATTGTATAATATGGAAACCAGTATTTCCCCGGAAAATCTGATATTGCCTTCCGTAAGCCTGCTTTCAACATTGCGTAGCTGCATACTCTGCCAGAGTATTTCACGGATATTCGGTTTACTTGATGGCAGAACCGCCTCACTTTTCTGTCTGCAGATATCACGCCGCACCACGAGCAGTTTTAACGCTTCCTTTTCTACAATATTCTGTTCATAGTCACTGCCATCTGAAAGTTCACATGTCAGCTCCTCATCCACTTCTGTATCTGCAGATGCCGTCAGGACAATTACCGCACGGATATTTAGTTTTCTGGAGTTGATCACACCAACTGTAAGATCTTCTATATCCCCCACAGCATGAACTGCATCATATTCACTCAGTCCATCCATATTGAGCCGTTCCTGAAATGGGATTTCACCACGCAGGCAGCTTATTTTACCTTCCTGTTTATCACTCCGGTAAAGTACTTTAAAAATAAGGCTTCCCTTGATCCATGCAGCCCCCTCCATCGCCTTTACCTCATCAAAACGCAGTTCTCCATGTTCTTTTATTACTTTTACAATATCCTGTCTGTAGTCCGGCACATTATAGTCATCATCCAATGTGATCTGTGTAACTGCAGATCCTCTTTTTTCACTTCTATGTAGTTTTATTTTCTGAAATTCCAAAAAAAGTCCCCCATTCCGAATCTTTGTAACCATCTTATTCGGACATGGGGGATTTTATACCTGTTTAGCACAATTTCATGCGTATATCTCTTGTAACAATATCAGAATAACTGAATGATAATAACTGAGGTGGATTTTCTTCACGCTCATCATTTACCAGGATCGTGAATACGCTTGGGTAAGCATTCTGGATGACGCCTTCCTGGATGTCAACTTTATTGCGTCCTCGGTCAAGCTGAATCATTACTTTTTTCCCGCACTGCTGATGCACGGATGCCCGAACTTTTCTGATGTCTGCCTGTTGCATGTGTTCTACCTCCTTAATCCGGTATTCTGCAATCATACACATTTGTAATAATATCTCTACCGGACTCCTTTTCTGCTTTAGAATAGCACTGTGCTAAATTTTTGTCAAACATAATTAAATTATTTAAAAAAATTTTAAGAATATTTACTCAAAAATGATACTTTTGTCCTGGTTTTTTACCTGAATTACAATATAAGGAAAACTTGGGCTTGCGTTTGTAACTTCGCCCTTTCTTGGCCCGATGAGTTCTGTATCAAATACCACTGCGTTTGTGGTCAGATAACAGTCTTTCACACAGATACTGTATCCTCCTGTCGCCTGTTCTCCATATCCACGTACAATATACAGATCATCCTCCATCTCATAAGTGAGTTTAAAATCCGCTGTTTTCTTTTCTTCGATCATTGATCTTAACTCTTCCGGTGTCTCAGATTCCTCAACGATCGTATATGTAAGATCACTTACCTTCGTTTCATTTGTCTGCTCGATACTGCATCCGCTGATCACTCCCGCCATCAGCAGACCCACCCCACATATTCTTACCAGATACTTTTGAAACATGCTTTCTTACACCCGCCCCTAGTTTACGCTTCTATCTTAATATATGGCTTCTTACCTTTAAATATGTCTTTTTTAGTTGTTTTTCCCCTGGATACCTTATATAATGTGGATATATAAAACTTGGGGATTTCCCCGGAAAGGACGCACTATGTTACGCGCAATACTTGCATTGCTTTTTGCCATACTCTATCTGATCATTGGTATTCCGGTGCTTTTTGTCGAGTGGATCATCGGGAAATTTAACCGCCAGGCTGCCGATATCAGCCAGCTTCGCATGGTACAGTGGGCATTTCGTGTCATTCTCTTTATCTGTGGCACAAAACTAACCATCATCGGGGAGGAAAATGTTCCAAAAGACCAGCCGGTTCTTTACATCGGCAATCACAGAAGTTATTTCGATATCATCATCACTTACTCACGCTGTCCGCGTCTGACCGGTTATGTCGCAAAGGATTCCATGAAAAAAGTTCCTCTTTTATCTACCTGGATGACACGGCTGCACTGTCTGTTCATCAACCGTTCTGATGTCAAGGAAGCATTAAAGACGATCCTTGCAGGAATCGATAATATCAAAAATGGGATTTCCATGTGTATTTTTCCTGAAGGAACACGCAACAAAACGGATGATCTGATGCTCCCATTCAAAGAAGGAAGTTTTAAAATGGCAGAAAAAACCGGATGTCTGATTGTACCTATGGCGATCTCCGGTTCCGCCGATATTTTAGAAGCACATTTTCCAAAAGTAAAACCGGTACATGTCATTGTAGAATATGGCAGACCGATCGATCCGAAGTCTTTAGACAAAGACACACGTAAAAAGATCGGTGCACACTGTCAGGGTGTGATCGCCGGAATGCTTGAGAAAAATGATCCACAGATTTGAATTATCTGCCACATGTTTCGTATATATTCGATCGTTCTGGATATGCAGAAAAATCCCCGAACCACCATCGTGATCCGGGGATTTTTATTTTTCATAAACGATTATAAATTCGCATTTTCCCACAGTTACTTACTTTGTAAGCTGTCCTACGACCTCCGGGAATCCCATAAAATGAGATGCCTTTACTAATACAGTGTCACCACTCTTCACATAAGGCAGCAATTCTGCTGTGAGTTCATCTTTTGATTTAAAATAATGAACCTCCGTCTGTGGACTGCATTTTTTTACCGCCTGTGCCAGATTCTCTGACAATACGCCCGCTGCAAACAGGACATCGATTCCTTTTCCTTTAAAATGCTCTCCGACCATTGCATGCAATTCTTTCTCATTCTCACCAAGTTCTCCCATATCACCAAGCACTGCAATCTTTCTGTCTGGTGCCGCTGCAAGCACGTCAATGGACGCTTTCATAGAAACAGGATTGGCATTGTAACAATCGTCGATGATCGTCATTCCCTCCTTATGGATCAGATTGCTTCTTCCTCCGATTGTTTTGACCGACTCGATCCCACGTTTCATTTCATCCACACTAAGACCGAGCTTTCTTGCAACACAGACTGCCGCTAACGCATTGTATACATTATGCTCTCCTGCGATTGGAATCATCACTGCAAAATTCTCTTCCCCAATATGTATTACCGCTTTTGTTCCGTCTAACCCCACCGGCTCTACATCCGTTGCATATACTTCTTTCTCTGCAAGATATTTTTCGCCCTGCTCTGTCTTTGCAAGTTTTGCTTCTTTTCCGATACCGTAAAATACTGTCTTATTTCCGTTTACTGTCTTTTTCTCACAGAGTTTATCATCGTCCCCATTTAACACAGCAATTCCTTCCGGTGTCAGATGTTCAAAACTCTCTGTTTTTGCCTTTAATATTCCATCTCTGGTCAGAAGATTCTCCAGATGGCACAATCCGATATTAGTGATCACACAGATATCCGGATACGCCATTTCCGCAAGGCGGTGCATCTCTCCAAATTCTGAGATTCCCATCTCAAGCACTGCAACTTCATGCTGTTCCCTGATCTTAAAGATCGTAAGCGGAAGACCGATCTCATTATTGAAATTTCCCTCTGTCTTTAACACATTATATTTCTGGGAAAGAACCGATGCGATCATCTCTTTTGTGCTTGTTTTTCCAACACTTCCGGTAATGCCGACAACTTTGATATCGAGAGTTCTCCTGTAATATGCCGCAAGTTTTTTCATCGCACCAAGCGTTGATTCTACTCTGATATACGGGCCTGCCGGATCAGAAAGCTCCTGCTCGGATAATACGGCAAGTGCTCCTTTTTCAAATACCTGCGGTATAAACCGGTGACCGTCCACCTTTTCTCCTTTTACCGCAATAAAAAGATATCCCGGTTCTACCTGTCTGCTGTCGATCACAGCTCCGGTAATTTCTTTTGTTTTGTCTGTCTCACTGCCATAATATACTCCGTCGCACACTTCTGTAATGCGTTCCAGCGTCATATTTTTCATGATAATCTCCATTCCTGATTTTTATTTTTCGTATTTACTCATGGAAATCTGAATCAGCTTCTCACACAATTCGTTAAAGTTCACACCGACAACCTGTGCTTCCTGTGGCAGAAGACTTGTAGGTGTCATTCCCGGTAAAGTATTTGCCTCTAAACAATAAATGTTTTCGTTCTCATCTAACAGGAAATCTGTACGTGAATAGGTGTCAAGTCCAAGCACCTGTGCTACCTGTTCTGCATAATGCTGCATTTTCTCTGTGACAGCTTCAGAAAGTTCCGCCGGACAGGTCTCAACTGCACTGCCTGCTTTGTATTTATTCTTGTAATCATAGAATCCCTGCACCGGAGCGATCTCAATGATCGGAAGTGCCTTTCCCTCGATCACACCGACAGAAAACTCACGTCCCTTTACATATTCTTCCACGATCAGATTTTCTTCCCAGCGGAAGGCTTCATCTAAAGCGGCTTTATATTCATCCGCATTATGTGCGATAGAAACACCGATACTCGAACCACCGCAGCACGGTTTTACCACACATGGGAAACTGATGCCAAGTTTTGCGATATCATCGCTGCGGTCAGCCTTTTTCATGGACGCACCCTTTGGAGCCGGTATGCCAGCAGATAAAAACAGTTTTTTCGACATTTCTTTATCCATGGCAAGCGCACTGCTCAAATAACCGCTGCCTGTATAACGAATCCCAAACAGATCAAATGCAGCCTGGATCTTACCATTTTCCCCATTTTCTCCATGCAGTGCCATAAATACGATATCTGACATCTGACACAATTCGATCACATTCGGTCCAAAGAAATTATCTGACTGATCTTTTCTGGATGCTTTTACCTTTGCAAGATCCGGTGCGATTTCCGGTATTCCGGACACTTTTACGCTCACTTCTTCACTCCGGTCAAAAATACCTGTCAGATCTTCTTTTTTATCACTGTATCCCATAAATACATCAAGTAAGATCACCTGATGTCCATTCTCTCTCAATGCCTTTGCCACCATATCTCCGGTTTTAAAGGAAACATCTCTTTCTGTACTTAAACCACCTGCTAAAACAACAATCTTCATGGTATACTCTCCTTACTCATAAAAACATTTCTGCTTTATAGTATACCTTTTTTCTTTATGTGGCAAGGAATTTGCACATTCCTTTGTACTTTTTATGCCTGCATGACATCCTTTCTTAATTTATTTTCTGCCGTTAGGCAATGTCTCCTGGCAGTGCCTCCCGACAGGCGAACACCATTTTCTTTATTTTACTCCCCGTTTTCCCGCATTACCTGCAGCAGCCACAAAAATATCTGTCTGCCAAGCAGATCCTGTCTACCGATCATACTTCCATACCGGTATATTTTTGCAACTACATCTTCGCAACGTTCTTTTTCCCCCGTCAGCAATATTTCACAGAGCAATCCATATCGCTCTCTGTTCCCAGTGCACTGCCTGTCGATTTCTTTCCATAGTTCTGGATACCTTCTTGCCAGATCCACCAGCATCTCCACCCCGTTGTACATTTCTTCCGCTTTTTTCTGCTTTATTATATAATTTTCCACTCTTACTCTACTGTCATGCAGGCACTTATACTACATAAGTATCTTATGTCTGTCGAATTTTGTCAACTACATTTGATTTTTCATTTCAGATATTTTGATTACCAAAATATCTTGACAATCTTCTGCGTATCCTATATATTTGTTTTTGTTTGATAGTCAAACTATTTTGTCGGAGGATTAAAAATGAGTGTACGAATTATTGTTGATTCCGCATCTGATCTCACAAAAGAACGGGCAGATGCATTAAATCTTGATTATATGCCTTTAAAAACCATCTTTGGTGAAACGGAATATTTAGACGGTGTTACCATTTCCCATAAAGAATTTTATGAAAAACTGATCGAATGTGGAACGATCCCGACGACCAGCCAGATATCGCCTCATGACTTTGAAGCTAAATTCAAAGAAGTAAAAGATGCCGGCGACACCGCTGTTGTGATCTGCCTGTCCTCCCTTTTATCCGGTACATATCAGAGTGCCCACATTGCACTCGATGGTTACGAGGACTGCATCACATTAGTGGACAGCTTAAATGTATGCCTCGGCGAACAGATTCTCGTACTTTATGCCGTAAGACTGCGCGACCAGGGACTTTCCGCAAAAGAAATTGCCGAAAAACTTGAAGAAAAGAAGAAGGATGTCTGCGTCTTAGCCGTATTTGATACCCTCGAATATTTAAAACAGGGTGGACGTATCTCAAAGACTGCTGCATGGGCTGGAAATATCCTGTCCATCAAGCCTGTTATTGCTATCGAAAAAGGTGAAGTTGTGATCTTAGGAAAAGCAAGGGGGTCTAAAAACGGTAATAATATCCTGATCCAGGAAGTGAAAAATAAAAACGGCATTGATTTTTCCATGCCGTATATGCTGGGATACAGTGGACTCGACGATTCACTGCTTCAGAAATATATTGCAGACAGCGCAGATCTCTGGGCCAGTCAGACAAAGGAGCTGCCGGTCAGCACAATCGGTAGTACAATTGGGACACACGCCGGTCCGGGAGCGATCTGTGTATCGTTCTTTCATAATGCTTAATACAGAATGTAGGAACGAAAGGTATATTTCAATTTATTGACCGTCAAATTGCACAAAATCACAGTACAACAAAAACCACCCTGCGGCATTCTCCTGCCACAGGGTGGTTTTATTCACAGCACAATTCTGCAATGATCCATTTTAATATTCCGGTTCGATCAATCCGTATGTGTTGCCTTTTCTCTTGTATACAACGTTGACATCTTCTGTCTCCGCATTGATAAATACGAAGAAATCATGTCCTAATAACTCCATCTGTACACATGCATCTTCCGGATACATCGGCTTCATATCGAACTTCTTAGAACGGATGATCTTGATCTCCTCGTCATCATCAGATGCTGCATCCAGAAAATCCTGTTTGAAAACGGACGCTGCGCTCTGCTGTTTCGTAACCAGCTTCGTTCTATATTTCTTTAACTGACGTTCAATAACCTCTTCTACCAGATCGATCGATACATACATATCGTTGCTTACCTGTTCAGAACGAATATAGTTTCCTTTCATCGGAATCGTAACTTCCACCTTCTGGCGTTCCTTCTCCACGCTCAGCGTTACATAGACATCTGTGTCCGGTGTGAAGTACTTCTCTAATTTGTTTAACTTGTCCTCCACTGCCTCTTTGATACCATCGGTCAATTCAATGTTTCTTCCTGTAATCTTGATTCTCATGATGTCCAACCCCTTTGCCGTTTATTTGATACAGATTTATATCATGGTTTTATTATAGCACTTTCCACAAATATTTCAATACAATATATCATTTTTTATATATTTTTCAGAATATTTATATTTTCCTGTAATATTCTTGTAAAAATACATGTTATTACATATTTGAAAAAACCGCATTACAAGTGACCATTTCCTATCTCCTGTAACACGGCTGTTTTCTATTTCATTGCATCTCTTATGACCTTTTCTGCCCATTTTGCTTCTTCTTTGGTAAGCTGCGGTGTATCCTTGAGAACATAGTCCATGCCAAGATTATCGTATTTAACCTTTCCAAGCGCATGATACGGCAGTACTTCGAGTTTTTCCACATTTGAAAGTGTCTTTAAAAATTGTCCGAGTTCTGTCAATTCTTCCTTTTCAAATGTGATGCCGGGGACAACAACATGACGTATCCATACCGGCTTTTTCTTCTGATCTAAATATCTTGCAAATGCCAGAATATTCTGATTGGAATGTCCGGTCAGTTTACGGTGATCCTCGTCACTGATATGCTTGATATCAAGCATTACAAGATCTGTAACATTAAGCAGTCTGTCTATTTTTTCAAGTGTGATCCCTGATGCAGAGTTTTCATCCTCTGGAAATCCCGGAAACATAATACCTGATGTATCTAAACAGGTATGGACCCCGTGTGCCTTTGCTTTTTCAAACAGTTCGGTCAGAAAATCAATCTGAAGCATCGGCTCGCCACCGGTGGCGGTAATTCCACCAGTCCGGTAAAACGAGGCATTGCGCAGGAAGCGGTCGATGATCTCGTCCGCCTCCATCTGTTTTCCATCAGTCAGCACCCATGTATCCGGGTTATGGCAATACTGGCAGCGCATCGGACAGCCTTCAAAAAATACAACAAATCGTACCCCCGGACCGTCCACGGTGCCAAATGATTCCAGAGAATGAATATAACCCATTGTAATCTCCTTTATTTTACATTAATTCGTGGAAAGTTCTTGCAATAACCTCATCCTGCTGCTCTTTGGTCAGTTTGATGAAGTTTACTGCATAACCTGATACACGGATCGTAAGCTGTGGATATTCCTCCGGATGCTTCTGTGCATCAAGTAATGTTTCCTTATTTAATACATTTACATTTAAATGGTGTCCGCCTTTTTCTGCATAACCGTCAAGCAGTGCAACAAGGTTTGTCTGTGCACTTTCTTCTGTCTTTCCAAGTGCATCCGGCACAATGGTAAAGGTATTAGAAATACCATCCTGCGCATCCATAAACGGCATTTTTGCAACAGATGCCAGAGAAGCAACTGCACCATTTTTATCACGTCCATGCATTGGGTTTGCGCCCGGAGCAAAAGCAACACCTTTCTTTCTTCCATCCGGAGTTGCACCTGTATTTTTACCATAAGATACATTTGATGTAATGGTAAGAATGGAAGTCGTTGCAATACCTCCGCGATAGGTGTGATTTCCTTTTACATATTTAATGAATGTATGCAGAACTTCTTTTGCGATCTCATCTACGCGGTCATCATCATTACCGTATTTCGGGAAGTCTCCCTCAACCTCAAAGTCTACAGTGATTCCGTTCTCATCACGGATCGGTTTTACTTTCGCATATTTAATGGCAGATAAAGAATCTGCTACTACGGAAAATCCTGCAATACCGGTTGCGAACCAGCGTCTTACCTGTTTGTCATGCAGTGCCATTTGCAGTTTCTCGTAGCAGTATTTGTCGTGCATATAATGAATAATGTTTAATGCATTGACATAGACGCCTGCAAGCCATTTCATCATGTCTTCGTATTTCTCCCATACCTCGTCATAATCAAGGTATTCAGATGTGATCGGGCGGTATTTAGGTCCTACCTGTTTGCCGCTTATCTCATCCACACCACCGTTGATGGCATAGAGTAAACATTTTGCAAGGTTTGCACGTGCTCCGAAGAACTGCATCTCTTTTCCGATCCTCATGGAAGATACACAGCATGCAATGCCGTAGTCATCGCCATGAACCACACGCATGATGTCATCATTTTCGTACTGGATCGCAGAATGTTTGATTGAGATCTCTGCACAGAACTTTTTAAAGTTCTCCGGAAGTTTTACAGACCACAAAACTGTCATATTAGGCTCCGGTGCTGCTCCGATGTTGTTTAAAGTATTTAAATAACGGTAAGACATTTTTGTTACCATATGTCTTCCATCTACACCGATTCCTGCGATAGACTCTGTTACCCATGTCGGATCTCCGGCAAAAATAGTGTTGTACTCCGGCGTACGGGCAAATTTTACACAGCGCAGTTTCATTACGAACTGATCGATGATCTCCTGAATCTCTTTCTCAGTGAAAGTTCCTTCACGAAGATCACGCTCTGCATAGATATCTAAGAATGTAGAAGTACGTCCAAGGCTCATTGCCGCACCATTCTGCTCTTTGACTGCTGCAAGGTATGCAAAATAAACAGCCTGTGTTGCCTCAAGAACATTTGTTGCCGGCTTTGAAATGTCACATCCGTAAATCTTTGCTAATTCTTTTAACATTTTAAGAGCTCTGATCTGCTCGGATAATTCCTCGCGCTCACGGATAACGTCAGAATACATAATCGTACGTGTGGATTCTAACTGTTCTTCCTTGTCTGCGATCAGACGATCCACACCATAAAGAGCCGGTCTTCTGTAATCGCCAATGATACGTCCGCGTCCGTATGCATCCGGAAGACCGGTAATGATATGTGCAGAACGGCAGGCTCTCATCTCCGGTGTATACGCATCAAATACGCCTGCATTGTGTGTCTTTCTGTGTGTTGTAAAATATTCTACCACTTCTGGGTCTACTTTATACCCATTATCTTCACATGCCTTGATCGCCATACGGATACCGCCGTAAGGCTGCAGGGAACGCTTAAATGGTTTATCTGTCTGGAAACCTACGATTTTTTCCTTGTCTTTATCTAAGTATGCAGGTCCATGGGATGTAATCGTGGAAATGATCTTTGTGTCCATATCAAGTACGCCGCCAGCTTCTCTCTCCTGCTTTGAAAGCTCTAATACATCCTGCCAGAGTGCTGTGGTATCCTCTGTCGGTCCCTCTAAGAAAGAACTGTCGCCGTCATACGGCTTATAGTTTCTCTGAATGAAGTCTCTGACATTTACTTCATTCTCCCATGCTCCACCATTAAAATCTCTCCATTCGTTTTGCATTATTTTTCCTCCTGTTTTCTGAAAACTATGGTTTACCTGTATAAAACGGATCTGATCCCCCAATATTTTGGTATTACCGGAAAATATTGGTAGTTTTATCTAACTTATGTTAGATGTTTCTAACGCAGTGAATATATCATGGCCACCCACTGCTTGTCAATATCCGCTTCTCTTCCGGAACTGTTCTTTTTTTCATACAAAAGGGTTCTGATAAAAGAATATCTTAAGAATAAAAGAAACCGACAGTCCGGGTTATCTCGCCCAGACGGTCGGCATTGTAAACGTTATACTTCATGTGGTTTTTCCACTTTTCCGTCAGTCATATAACAATTAGATGTTATAATTTTTTTTTAAAATTTTCAATAGGTAAAATGTACCAAAAAATTTTTAGATCATTGTATAAATTGCTATACTGTTTTTTTCTTCATTTTTGACCTGATAGAGTGCTTCATCCGCTCTGTGATACAATTCACGGAAACTCCTTCCATCCTCAGGACCAAATGCAATGCCAATGCTTGCTGTCGGTTCCTCCGCCATTCCGATCATTTCTTTTTGGAGGCGCAGACAGCGTAAGACTTCATCTGCCTGACTTTGTATCTGCGCACGGTCTTTTACATCCGGAATAAATACTGCAAATTCATCCCCGCCCATGCGTCCGATGCGGGCATTATTACCATAGACTTCCCTTAAAATATTTGATATCCCCATAATGATACTGTCACCAGCCCAATGTCCATACATATCATTGATCTGCTTAAAATTATCCAGATCCAGGGCGATGTATGCATAATTCTGTCCTTCTTCTACTGCCTCTAATTCTTCTTTGATACGTTCTTCCATTGTACCGCGGTTTAAAAGTCTCGTCATGGAATCTCTCGCCGCACAGTCTTTTAAATATTCTCTTTCCCGCGCGTAGCGTCTGTTTTTTTCTACCTTCTCTGTTACATCAGTGATCGTAATATAACTGACAGGCTTTAACTCCATAGATACCATAACACGAAAAGACAGCCACTTTTTATTTCCGTCCTTCGTCTCTGTCAGAGCAGTCAGCTCAAATGGCTCGCCTGTCAGGATTTCTTCATGATGATCCCGCATGACCTCTCTTAGATCAATATCCAAAAACCGGCTCCATCCGCCCTGCACTTTTTTTATATATTCCTCTCTCGTGTAACCGAGCATGTGATATGCCATCTGATTCACATAATATACCTTGCGTTCTCTTCCCTCACCGCTTACGACAAGACCAAACGGAACATTTTTCATGACTTTGTGAAAAACCTTTTCCTCCAATACTGAGCTTTCCATTCTCCCTCTCCTGTTAAAAATTTAACCAACTGATCCCCAGGACAGTATACTACATTACTTTAAAATAAAAAAGTGTTTTTATGAATATTTTTGCATTCTCCTAGACTTACATGCTTTTTTCCTATATAATTTACCTAATTATTTTTAACTTAATGGGGGCAAATTTTATGAAAATTGGCATTATTTCCGATACACACGGTATATTTCGCGAAGAATGGCACCGTCATTTAGATGGCTGTGATTACCTGATCCATGCAGGCGATTTCTGTACACAGAAAAATTATGACAGTTTCCGGAATTTTGGTATTCCGCTTTATATGGTACGCGGCAACAATGACCGCGGTGACTGGGCAAAAAATATTCCTGAATTTCTGCAGTTTTGCATTGGTGGGAAAACATTTTTCCTGGTTCACAATCAGTTTGATTTTCCATTTGACGTGACGGATGCTGATTTTCTTATCTTTGGACATACACATCGCTATACATTTTATGAGCGTTTCAATAAAGTATATATCAATCCTGGCAGTGCCAGTGAGGGACGCGGGGATTCAAAGAGTCTTGTGATCCTGACTCTGTCCGGCAGCAATTACAGTTTAGAACGTGTCATTCTGTGATCTTCACAGATTTCGAAAGGAGGAGGTTTCCTTGTTACACATCACCTCGTTAACTGATGGGCTTGAACTTTTTAAGGCACTTGGTTCCGATGTAAGAATTGAAATTTTAAATATTTTGCTTGAAAACGACAATATGAGCATGAATGAGCTCGCCTCACGTCTGAATATTACAAATGGTGCTTTAACCAGCCATATTAAAAAACTTGAAAGCAGCGGACTGATCACAATTTCAAGTGAATCTGCCGGTCACGGCAACCAGAAGATCTGTTCCATTCATTTAGATAAGATCCTGATCGATTTAGAAAAGCCTGTGGATATTGAGAATGTTTATCATACAGAATTAAAAGTCGGCCATTATACGAATTATCAGATCTGTCCGACCTGTGGGCTCGCCTCCGCAGACACCCTGATCGGTGAAGTAGATGATCCCCGGTATTTTGACCATCCGGACCGCTATAACGCTGATATTTTATGGTTTACCAGAGGATATGTTGAGTATGCCATTCCAAATTTCATCCCGGCTTCCAAAAAGATCACACAGATCACGATTTCTGCAGAACTGAGTTCCGAAGCACCCGGCATCAATAATGACTGGCCTTCCGATATCAGTTTTTATTTAAACGACATTCATATCGGCGACTGGACTTCGCCCGGCGATTTCGGTGATGTAAAAGGACTGCTGACACCTGACTGGTGGTATCCGAACTGGAACCAGTACGGTCTGTTAAAACAGCTTGTCATAAATAAAAATGGAACATATATCGACGGACTGAAAATATCTGATGTCAAAATCGATGATTTTCACCTCAACTGCCGCAGTAATATCCGCTTCCGCCTCGCTGTGGAAGACAGTGCAAAACATGTCGGCGGACTTACGATCTTTGGAAAATCCTTTGGAAATTACAGTCAGGATATCAAGGTAAGCCTTGGCTATACCCCGGTGGAAGAAATACAATAATATCATTATCATAAATTAATAAAAAATGGTAACAGTCCGTCTGAACTGTTACCATTTTTTATGTGGGCATTTTGAAACGGCTGCCGCAGCGCGCAGCTCCACATAGCAGCCGCACGCACCGCAGGTTCCCGCATTCAAAAGATCACAGGTTTTACAGACATTAAGACGTCTCTCATACTCGCTCTCTGATACCTGATCTTCTTTTTTGATCGCCTCTTTATATTTCTCTATCATTTTTGCATCTGCCTCCGCCATCTCGCGCAGCAGACACTTTTTACAGATCTGTGCCATATGTCCATCTCCGTCTGTAACTTTCGTTACTGTTCACATTTCCAGTGTAACCAGCAACTAATTTCCTGCCATTGCTGACAATTTTTTATTTTGCAAGACGCAGCTCGATCACACTGTTTGCCGGCATTGTGACATTCACGCCGTTTTCCGTCTCCTCATAGGCAGTAAAATCTTTTTCTGTCACGATATCCGGTGCCTCAAATGTGTTATGTGCATGTATATCGGAATCGGTCACGATCCTTGCCTCGGTCACATGATAGCCATGGTTCGCAAACTGTATCTCAACATTTTCCGGTGCTTCCACAGACAGATTGTTCATAGTAACGGTGATCACGCCATTCTCATCCATAGATACTGACTCTGTGATCTTTGGCACTCTCCATTCATCCGGTCCGATCTCTCCTGCACCGGTTAAGCTGCTCTCTAACAGGTCTGCCCCCTGATGATGACGATACATATGCATAACATGATAAGTCGGTGTTTTGATCATCTGATCGCCCTCTGTTAAGATCACAGACTGTAAAACATTGACCATCTGTGCTAATGCCGCCATTTTTACACGGTCGCTGTGCTTATTAAAGATATTTAAGGTAATGCCTGCAACGAGTGCATCACGCACCGTATTCTGCTGATATAAAAATCCCGGATTTGTTCCCGGTTCACAGGTATACCAGGTTCCCCACTCATCCACGATCATGCCGACTTTTTTATCCGGATCATACTCATCCATGATCGCACCATGGCGCTCGATCAATGTCTCCATGTACAGTGCCTTTGACAGAGTCTTGTACCATACATCTGCATCAAAATCTGTGGAACTTCCCTTGATTTCCCATCCCTCCGGATGTACATAGTAATGGAGGGAGAGTCCATCCATAAATCCATGCCACTGCTCTGCATGGTCAAATGCTGTTTTTAACACGCCTTTTGTCCAATAATAATCTGCCACATTTGCACCACAGCAGATTTTTTTGATCGGGCGGTCCGGATGATAATTGCGCACATAGGTCTGGTATCTGCGGTATTCGTTCGCATAATATTCCGGCGTCATGTTACCGCCGCATCCCCAGTTCTCATTGCCGACACCAAAGTAATCCACTTTCCACGGAGCCTCATGTCCGTTTTCTTTTCTTAAATCTGCCATCGGAGAAACGCCTTCAAAAGTCATGTATTCCACCCACTCAGACATTTCACGGACAGTTCCGCTTCCGAGGTTTCCATTGACATACGTCTTACATCCGATCTGTCTGCACAACTCCATGTATTCATGGGTTCCGAAACTGTTATCTTCCACGACACCACCCCAGTGCGTATTGATCATTTTTTTACGTTTCTCTTTCGGTCCGATTCCGTCCATCCAGTGATATTCATCTGCAAAGCAGCCACCCGGCCAGCGCAGCACCGGAACTTTTAATTCTTTTAATGCCTCCACAACATCGGTTCGCATTCCATTTACATTCGGAATCTTAGAATTTTCCCCGACATAAATTCCCTCGTAAATACATCTCCCCAGATGTTCTGAAAAATGTCCATAGATCTCCGGTTCGATCCGGCTCTTTTTGTTTTCCTCATTAATAATCAGTTTTGCCATTTTCCCTCTCCTTTTATCTTTTAATTTTCATAGGAAAATACCGGTCTTCCGGCATCATCCCACTTTACTTTCATAAGCATGGCATGACGGTTCGGATTGTACAGTGGATCACCAATGATTTCCGTCTCCGTCCGCGCATGGTAAACCATGATGTCATTTCCATTTTCATCCACAGTAAACGAGTTGTGTCCCGGCCCGTAAATGCCCAGTTTCTCACAGGTCTTAAGCACCGGATAGCGCTCTTTTTTCCATAACCGCGGATCCAGCAGATCGGCATCCTCATCGATAGACAACATTCCGACACAGTAATCCACACCCGTCTCGCTTGCCGAGTAAGTTAAAAACAGTTTCCCATTATGATGTATCACTGCAGGTCCCTCATTGACCCAGAATCCTTTTCGCTCCCAGTCATAATCCGGCGTGGTTAAAAGCACCTGTACCGTTTTTAACTGATTACCGGATTCCATCTTTGCGATATACAGATTGGAAACCATCCTGCCAACCCCGACTTTTTCTGCCCATACATAGTAATATTCACCTTTATTTTCAAACACCGTTGCATCCAGCGAAAATGCCTCAAAGGAAAACTCATCTTCCTTAGCGCGTTTCATCTTGCCAAGTTCTACCCATTCATCCGTCAGCGGATTCTCTCCCTGGCACTCTAAAACATACGGACGGATCTTCCAGATATCTTCCTTCTCGCCCCCTGCAAAATAAATATACCACTTTCCAAACAGGTAATGTATCTCTGGTGCCCAGATATGATAACTCATCGGACCGGACTCATGTTTCTTCCAGATCATGACTTCTTCTGCTTCCGGCAATTCCTCCAGTGACCCTGCACGTCTTAACACGATCCCATCATATGCCGGAACGGATGCCGTAAAATAATAGGAACCGTCCACATGACGATAAACATATGGATCGGCACGCTGTAAGATCCATGGTTCGTTGTACTTTAATTTCTTTTCAGTTGTCATGCTTTATCCTCCCCTCTGATGACATTCGCACTGTATTTTTTCTTAGCTATAGTATACTACTTCTTTCTCTTATTGTATATAATATTCTAAAATATTATATATTTTTCTAAATAAATGGAAAATAAAAAACGGTGGAGCCAGTCTTCACTCCACCGTCATTTTATTTCTATTAATATTTTTGTTTTTCAAAGTATTTCTTTGTCTCTGCAACTACCACACCGCTCAATGCAACCAGTGCGATCAGGTTTGGCAGAGCCATGAGTCCATTGAAGATATCTGCGATCGTCCATACAGCAGATACTGTCATGAACGGTCCGATAAACACTGCAAGGATATACAGCCAGCGATATCCTTTTAAGACAGCCTTTTTGTCTCCGACTAAATATTCCAGGCACTTTTCACTGTAATAGTTCCAGCCAAGGATCGTTGTAAATGCGAAGAATACCAGACAGACCATCAGCATAAATGATGCCACCTGCTCCGGAAATGGCAGTCCCATCTGGAATGCCTTTGTGGTTACAGATACACCTTCTAATCCCATATCCCAGGCTCCTGTGATCACGATAGAAAGTCCTGTCATCGTACAGATGATCACAGTGTCAATGATCGTTCCAAGCATGGAAACAAGTCCCTGTGCCACCGGCTCGTTTGTCTGTGCCGCTGCTGCTGCGATCGGCGCACTTCCAAGCCCTGCCTCATTTGAAAAGATTCCGCGGGCAATTCCCATCTGCATGGCGATCAGTATGGAGCCAAGTGTTCCGCCTGCAGCCGCACGCAGTCCAAATGCACTCTGCACGATCTCAACAAGTGCCCCCGGAATCGCACTAAGGTGTGTAAAAAGAACGATCAGTACCACAACCACATAAAGCAGTGCCATAAAAGGTACCACAACCTGTGCCACCGTAGAGATACGCTTAATACCTCCAATGATGACCAGTGCCACACACAGGGTAAGGATAATTCCTGCGATCACAACTGTCCAGGAATATGTTCTTCCAAACAATTCCACTGTCCACGTATTCTGTGGATCAAAGAAATTATTCACAGCACTCGTGATTCCGTTAATCTGTGTGAAAGTTCCGATTCCAAGTAACCCCACACCAACACCAAAAAATGCAAAAATCTTTGCAAGCCATTTCCATTTCTCGCCCATTCCGTTTTCGATGTAATAAAACGGTCCTCCGACGATATGACCATCTTTTGCTACAACACGGTACTTAATGGCAAGTAAACACTCGGAATATTTTGTTGCTGTTCCAAGCAGTGCCGCGATCCACATCCAGAACAATGCTCCGGGACCTCCGGCAACAAGCGCTGTTGCTACTCCGACAATATTACCTGTTCCGATCGTTGCAGAGAGTGCTGTACAAAGTGCACCAAAACTGGAAACTTCCCCATGTTCCCCGTTTTTTTCATTTGCCAACATATGTTTTATGGCAAGTGACAGTTTTGTGATTTGAAGTCCGCGCAGACGGATCGTAAGAAAGATACCAACCGCAAGAATCAGTACGATCAGTGGAACACCCCAGACGAAATCATCAATCGCTTTTAACATTTGTATTCGTTCCTTTCCTTGGCTTTACATATGTACCACTTTACCATGGGAAAAAACTCTTTGCAAGCACTTATTTTACTTAAAATATTTTACACCCCAGACACTCTCATTTGCCCCGACTGCAGAAAATGTCATTACATCCGTTCCCGCTTCATCTTTCATCTGACAAAATACACCGTTGTATTCTTTATCCCCGTATGTAACTGTCATATAACAGGTTCCTTCCTCCATGCCCCAGGTTCCTTCCATATTTTCACCGTATACTTTTCCATTCTCCATAAGTACCAGTTTTACCGGCTCGGCGATCTCTGCATTGATCGCAGTTCCCTGGTCGATCACATAATACGTTCCCGCCACCTCTGAAATATCATAACCGTCTTCTGCGATCGTCTCGCCATCGGTTGCATAAGGCAGCATACATGGCCATCCATCCCGGTTCAGAAAATACTGATGCACACGCGGTTCATGATATTCCTGTCCATTGTCAAAACGGGTATGATATACAATATATTTTTTTCCATCTTCATCCACAAAAGCGGAGTTGTGACCGGTCGCCATATATGCCTTATCAAGCCCCGGCAGATAATAATTACCGGAAAGTTTCAGACCATAAGCTGCATTATCATCCCACATGCCAGGATATGCCCCATTCATATCGATATATTCTCCATCCACTGTTTTAGAACGGAACACGCGCATCTGATAACCACCCTCTCTGGTTAAAGAACCATAGGAAACAAACAGGTAATAATATCCGCTCTCATCATCATAGAGGATATAAGGTCCTTCGATTGATTTATGTCCACCTCCAAGAAGCCGTTTTCCAAAATAAGTATCCACATCATTTTCATCGTCTTCCTGCGGATGAATGACAAGTCCTGTTTTCTCATCGATCTCTAAAAGAAAAATTCCACCCGACCACGAACCATAGACCATCCACATTTTTCCGTCGGCATCATAAAAAACAGTCGGATCGATCGCATTTGGATATTTCTCATAATTATATTTATTTCCTGCCATAATATAGTTCTTTTTGGCATAATCGATATCCACATAGTCAAGTACATCGGTTGCTTCAATCGTATCCTTTGTAAAGCCGGAATAGACCAGTGCCCCCTTCCAGGTATACGGTCCCTGCGGCTGATTTGAAACCGCATAGCACAGGTTTGATGCATTCCATGTCGAAGACGTGCAAAAATACATATAGTATAATCCCTGCTCCCTGTTATAAATTACATCCGGTGCCCATACATGATATTTCTTATCATCGGTCGGTATCACAGAATCTTTACTTCCTGTATAATCAAATACATGTTCTGTTCCAAGCAGATTGTCAAAAATCGGATTCGACTGCGTATATCCGTCTCCGATCGATGTCCAGTTCCGCAGATCTTTCGATGACGCTGCAGACATGTGCGATCCAAAAATGTAATAGGTACCATCTGCCTCTATCACAGACGGATCATGTACACTGACTCCTGCCTTAATATCAGCCGTCGTTATTCCATCATAACTGACTGTAAAATCTTTTGGAACCTTCTCTCCTCCTGTCAATGCTGCCCCCGCAAGCACTGCAGTAAATCCCAATACAATACACGTAGAAAAAATGATTTTGTTATGTTTTCTCATACTGTCCTCCTTCTATACTGATAATCTCTGCTATACCCCAATTTCTGATTATCATTTTATTTCGTATGATACTTCTACAATAACAAAATCATTCTTGTTTTACAATTATTTAGTTTATATTTTTCTAAAATATTTTATTTTTATATTTATTCTGGCTGCCACTCCTGCTCCCGGAACAGATTATCCACGATCACACGGTACTCTGCCACCCGCTGTGTCTTTTTGATCTGCTTTACATATTTTTCCGGTTCCGTGAAGTATTTCGCAAAATAAAACCATAGTTCTTTCATCCGGAACAGTGTATTGCGCTCCCCTGACATTACATCCAGATAACCTTTCAGTACATCATCATGAAACGCATGAAACTGATCTTTTGTAATCGGCGCATGTCCCATCAGCTCTCCAACCAGTCCCGGATTCTTTAAAATTCCACGCCCAAGCATCATATGCTCTGTGTGCTGCGCAGTACTTCCACTGCCATGTTCCCTGTCTTTTCCTTCCATCTTCTGTATCCAGGCTTTATAATCATCCACCGAGCAGATATCACCGTTGTAACACAAGGTGTGTCTGCTGTTTTCCACTGCATATAAAAATGCATCCATGTCCGGCGTATTATTATAAAAGTCTTTCTGTACCCTCGGATGAATAATAAGCTCCTCCATCGGATATTTTTCATAAATGGAAAGAATACGTTCCCACTCCCCGGCATCATTTATGCCAATGCGGGTTTTTACCGATATCCTAAGCGGACAGTCTGCAAAAATTTCTTCCAGAAAATGATCCAATTCTTCCGGCACTGCAAGAAAACCTGCTCCACGGTGCTTTGTGACAACCGTACCGGATGGACATCCGAGATTTAAATTAACACTCTCATATCCATAGTTCCCCAGTTCTTTTGCAATCGCAAGAAAATCTTCTGCACGGTTTGTCAGGATCTGCGGAACCACATGCATCCCTTTGTTATGCTCCGGCAGAATGTCCTTGATCTCTTTGTAGTTCATCTTTTTATTGTTGATAAACGGTGTAAAATAAGTATCAATATCTCCAAAGTGCTTCTGATATGCATTACGGAACACAAAACCTGTGAGTCCTTCCATCGGTGCTAAATAAAATTTCATTTCTGCCATCCTACAATGCTTCCCACTGTGCATACAGTTTTACCTTTGCGCCGTCCGTGAGTGAAAGATTCGATACAGATGCCTCATCTCCATAAAAAGTCTCACTGCCATCCGGTCTGGTACTCCATCCGATAAACTGATATCCATTTTTCTGGAATGTATTTGCAGGCAGTTTATAAGTCGTATTGTATTTGCAGGAACTGATCGATCTCATCGTTCCGGCGGTTGCACCATTTCCATCAAATACAATGTCATACGTATTGATCTTCCATTTTGCATACAGCTTGTAATTTTTGCGGGTTCCTTTCGTAATCTTTGTGATCCTGTTTTTATAAGCAGAATCCGTATACCATCCTTGAAACGTATACCCCTCTTTTGTGGCTGCTGCCAGTTTAAAAGTAGGTGTATCATAATAATAGCTGGTCGGATTGCCGGAAGGAACAGTACCACCACCTGATACATATTTTATGGCGTATGCTTTCTTACTCCACTGTGCATACAAAGTGATCGTTTTGCCGTTTTTAGCTGTGATATTGCGGATATCCTCTCCGTCCTCATAAAAATCACCTTTACCGTTTTTCTTTGTATTCCAGCCTTCAAACACATAGCCTGTACGCTTATATTTATTTTTTGCCAGTGTGTATGTACTGCCATATTTACAGACAGTCACATTTTTCATGGATCCACCGGTTGCACCATTGCCATTGTATTTGATCTTATATTTGTTAATCTGCCATTTTGCATAGAATGTAAGATTTCCAATGGTACCTTTTTTCACCTGTGTCACACGTCTGGTGCATTTTTTGTCTTTATACCAGCCTTTGAATGTATAACCGTATCTGACCGGTGTTTTTAATTTGAATGTCTTAGTATCTACATTGTATTTCTTTACTGTTCCGTCAGCAAGTTCTCCACCGTTTGCCTTGTAAATGATCTTGTAAGTATTTCTTGACCACTGTGCATACAGATCAACGACTGCACCATTCTTTGAGGAAAGATTCTCTATTTCTTCCCTGTTACCGTATTTTCTGCCACTTCCATCTGCTTTTGTGCTCCAGCGGACAAATTTATATCCCTTACGCTTGAATTTATTGCTGTTAAGCGTATAGTCCATATCATACTCAAGATTTTTCATTTCTTTTACACTGCCACTGGTTGCCTTGTTTCCATGAAAACGGATCGTATATTTATTTGCTTTCCATTTTGCATACAATGTAAGATTGCCTTTTGAACCTTTCGGGATCGTTGTGATCTGGTTCTTAAAGCTGCTCTCCTTATACCATCCCTCAAAAGTATAACCTTTTTTGGTCGGCTTCTTCAAAGTAATCGTCTCAGTTGTAACCTTATACGACGATGGATTAGCACTGTTATTTTCTCCATCATACAGTACATATTTAATTGTATATTTTTTATTTACCGGATTGTCCGGGTTATCGGGATCATCCGGGTCATCCGGACTGTCGCTGCTATATTTCGCCCAATAGACATCTCTCGCACGTTTTGCACGTCCTTCAAAATATACACTGGCACAGCGCTCAAAATAACGTGCCCAGTTATATCCTGCCGTATAGGCTCCGTCTGCAGTGTTTTCCACATTTTTAATTTTGGAAAATGCACTGCTTTCCGAATGCTCCAGCTCATATTTTAAGAACTTAAGCTGACCCTCGATAGAAGTATAATCATAGCCATTACTGCTGCAGTAATTCTTAAGATTATCAAATCTTGATGCATTCCACTGGCAGATACCATAACTGATCTTGCCATTGGTATCGATGACACTTGCGGTCGGATTAAAAGATGATTCACTCTCAATATTCGAAAGCACGCCACAGGCTGCTGCCGTATTTAATTTCAGCTTCTTTTTTGCAAAATTATATACTTTTTTCTCGTTTGACTTTTTCTCACTCTGCGAAATACCAGCACCTTTGTATAAGCCTGTACCAGAAATGATCACATTGATATACGGTATTTTCCTTTTCAGTCCTGCTCCAAGGGAATATTGCTCTGTATCCCATCCCGGATCAAATTCATAGACAAAATAATTTGTATTATCATAATCTCCGACACAGTGCCAGGTTACCGGAATGCTTGTGGCATCCTTTCCGCCATCCAGATACACATCAATGCTCTGTGGCATTTTAGCCAGCAGACGTTCCAGGCTGATCTTGCCCGTCATGCGGATTTCTTTCGGATTGTCCGCCAGGTCTGCAAAACCTGTGATTTTTCTTTTCTCTGCCATGCTTTCCTGTGTCTTTGTTTCTGCTGCATACACAGACATATCTGTTGCAGCCGTACCGACAGCAAGCAGGAGCGCCATCGCCCCTGCTGCCAGTCTTGTCATGATTTTCTTTGCATAACTTTTCATAGCTGTCCTCATTCCTGCGGATTAACAGTATCCTAAGATTTTTATTAATAGGTCTTATACCGGATACTGATATTTACCTTGCCGTTTACACCATTTACCGTACCCTGATTTGTATATCTCCACATTGCAACATTTCCTTTGCCCTGATAGCCGCTTCCAAGGCTTTCTGCACGGTAATTGATGATCCACAGATCTGTTCCTGTAAGTTTGCTGGTATCCACATACTTGCCAGGATACTGCTGTAAAAGTTTCTGGTTGATTCCAAGTGCAAACTTATACTGTTTACCGCCATCAATGATCTCCGTCTTAAATGCATTGATAAAATCAATTCTCTGCGTTGCTGTTACATTGTTGTATAACAGTGACATATCATCCAGTACATACACAACCGGATAATCAAGCTTCTGTGCATTCAGGATATTTAATACTTTATCGCCCTCACTCTTTGCCTGAGCTGCATTCTGCGCCACGGAATAGCAGTATACACCAACTTTAAGACCTGCTGCTTTTGCATTATTATAATTCGTCTGGAACTTTGCATCTGCTGTTGTTCCTTTGGAAATACGGAGCATTACACATTCATATCCAGATGCCTTAATGGCATTAAAATCTACCGTACCGTTATCACTGGAGATATCGATGATCTTGTTTTCCGTATCAAGTTTATCTTTGACTGTTACTGTGATCTCTTTTGTGATTCCGTTTGCGGACGCCTTTACAGTCGTTGTTCCTGCCTTTAAACCATAAATTGTTCCGTCAGAAGAAACAACTGCAATCGTGGAGTTAGATGAAGTCCAGTATACCACACCGTATGGTTTTGCTGTTGCCGTTACTTTCACACTCGTTCCTGTCTTGATCAGCACACTCGTTGTGCTCACCTCAAGTGCTGATGAAATAACACTTACACAATCCGTTGTCGCACTGACATATGCTCCACGAACCGCATATATCTTATAGTAATAAGTTTTTCCTGTTACAGCGGTATAATCAACAAAAGAGTTTGTCGTACAAAGTTCAGTAGCAATCTTGTATGTTCCATTCTCAGAAGTACTTCTAAGTACCGTATAGGTTTCTGCACCATCTACCGCATTCCATGTCAGTTTGATCTGGTTTTCTGCAATTGAGGCTGCATACAGTCCCGTCGGTTTTGTAAGTACCGGTGTTGCCTGTTTTACGGCAGAGTAATTGCCATATAGCTTCTTTCCATTTTTATTCACATAAGCTCTTACTTTATAATAATAGGTCTTTCCTGTCTCTAACTTACTGTTCTTATAAGAAAGCGTATTAACGGAAGAACAGGTTTTGACTGATTTATATTTTCCATCTTTCTCTGTTGCACGATATACACGATATCCATCACACCCTTCTACTTTCTTCCAGGAGACCGTAATGGTGTTATAATTTGCCGCAACTACCTGAATGGATGGTTTTCCCGGAATCACCTGCATGGACGCCGGCTCTGAATAATCACTGTAGATTGTCTTTCTGCCGGATGTACAGAATGTGCGGACTTTATAGTAATAAGTATTACCGGTTACAAGTCCTTTATCTACATACGAGGTCGTCGTTCCCTTATTGATGGTTTTGATCTTTCTGTATTTTCCATTTTCGGAAGTACTGCGGTAAATTGCATATCCCTTTACATAGCTGTTTTTGGATGCTTTTACCTTTTTCCATGTAACTTTCAGGCTTTCATTTCCTGCTGATTTAATTTTTACAGTTGTGACACTCGGTGAAGCTGTAATTCCTTTTGCAGGCGAATAAGAGGAGCGAAGCACTTTGCCACCTGCAATATTTTTATAGGTCACTACTTTATAATAATATTTTTTACCGATCTTGACAGTCTTGTCTGTATAAGATCCGGTCATGGCTCCGCTCTTTCTTTTTACGGTTCTGATCTGCTTATAGCTTCCTTTTTTGGAAGTTGAACGATAAACAATGTATCCGTCCTCGTCCCCGGCAGAAGTCACATTCCATGTCAATACAACGCTGTTATATTTGCCGGCTTTGATCGTATCGATCGTTACCGGAAGAAGTTTTGGTGTTGCGGTAAGCTCATTTGAAGTTCCACCATATGCTCTTTTTCCATTTTTATCTTTTGCAAAAGAGACTACTTTAAACGTGTACTTCTGACCAGGTGTAAGTCCTGTCACTGTATAGGAAGTGCTCTTTGTACTGCACCGTTTCAGCAGCTGGTCAGCACCGTTTACGATCTGATATACAGCATATCCGCCACCGGTCGATGGCATGTTAACTTTATTCCAGGTCAGTTTGACCGCTGTTGCACCTGCTGCTTCTGATTTTAATGTTACTGCTTCCGGTGCTGCTTTGATCGTCTGTACATCAGAATATTTTCCTGCTACATCCTTATCTCCAACCGTACGGAATGCACAGACTTTGTAGTAATATTTTTTTCCTACGGATAATTTTTTATCGGTATAAGTAAGTGTTGTCTTATCATTGACAGTCTTAACTTTTCTGTATCCGCTGTCCTTTTTGGTAGAACGATATATTTTATAACCATGTGCACCACTGATCTGGTTCCATGTGATCGTCACACTGTTGTAAGACGCATTTTTAAGTGCGATCTGTGGTGCCTCTAAAGCAGGGGTTGCTGTCGATTCATTGGAATAATCTCCATATACCTGACTTCCATTAACCGTTTTATATGCTCTTACTTTGTATGTATAAGCTGTACCTGCTGTAACCTTTGTATCACTGTAACCTGTCTTTTCGCCTGCTACAGTTGCGATCTTTTTGTAGGAAGATGATGACGTTTTTCTGTAAACTTCATAACCTGTCACCCCATCCACTGCACTCCATGTCAGATTTACTTCTTTATAACCTGCTGATTCTGCAGTCAGTTTTGTTGCTGACGGAAGCGGTTTTCCGGAAAGGATACCGGATGCATCGCCATAAACCTTTTTACCATTGACCACACAATATGGCTGTACTTTATAATAATAAGTGTTTCCGGCTGTCAGTGCTGTATCCACATAACTTACTGCTCCATTCGTGATATCCATGATCTGCGTATCCACTTTTGACTTATCTGTGGAACGATATACGATATATCCGGTTGCACCATCCACTTCTTCCCATTTCAGTGTCAGGCTGCTGTAGCCTTCCGCTGTAACCGATGTCAATGCAGCTTTTCCAAGCTGTGGTGCTGCTTTTATGGTTGCATATGTATCCGTATTGGCATAATCCTGTTGTCCGTTGTTTGTGTATTTCGTATATGCGTATACATGATAAATATAAATGTTCCCCGTCTGTACTCCCGTATCTTTATATGATACTGCATCCACGCCATCCACATGTGCGATCGTCTGCTCTGTATCTGCACCTTCCACTTTTCGTGTGATGGTATAACCATCTGCATCTGCTGCCTTTGCCCAGTTCAGACTTACCGTATTATATGTAGTCTCAGCGGTGCAGTTTGCAGGTGCCTTTTCCGGTTTTACAACAACATAATATGTATCCTTGTCACTTGGATTGTCCTTTACCTGCAGTGTGAGGACTGCGACACCTGCTGTAAGCGTCTTTACCTGTCCTGTAAGCTTTCCATTTACCATCGATGTGGTAAGTGCCGCTACACTGTTGTCATCGATCAGCCACTCGACCTCCGGCTCGTTATCTCCTGTTGTCTCAAACGAATATCCCGGAAGTGCAACCGTCTCTCCGGCACTGACAACTTCATATCTGTCTTTTTTACTGATAATAACTCCGTTTGCCGCTGCTTCTTTAATCTCTGTTTCCTCGGTAGCTTCTGTCTCTTCAGCCGTCTCAGTTGCTTCCGCAACTTCGGTCGTCTCTGTCGCTTCAGTTGTCTCCGTAGCCTCGGTTACCTCTGTCGCTTCGGTTGTCTCCGTTACTTCGGTTGTCTCCTCAGTTTCAGTTGCTTCCGTAACCTCGGTCTGTCCTGTTACCTCAGATGGATTCTCCTGTTCACCATTTTCTTTTGTCTGCTCTGACTGCTCATCTGCTAAAACTCCGGTCTCATTTTCTGTATCCTCTGCCTGCTCTACTACCTGTCCGTTTGCAGCTTCTGCCGCAAATGTCATGGTATCGGAACAGATGATCATAGCACCCGCCAATGTGATGCACAGACCGCGCTTTAACCATTCCAGTCTCTTTTTTATCATAACATTTTGCCTCCCATCCTCTTATTTTTCCTCTTTTGGG
Source organism: Roseburia sp. (assembly GCF_041325975.1). Taxonomy (NCBI): domain Bacteria; kingdom Bacillati; phylum Bacillota; class Clostridia; order Lachnospirales; family Lachnospiraceae; genus Roseburia; species Roseburia sp. Next base: position 636,925 of record NZ_JBGLEJ010000004.1, read on the forward strand.
GGCAGTTCTTCACATAAACTGCCATCATTGGTATTGTAACACAATTTTCCTTTTGAATATAGTTTATAAGGGATTTTAAGCAAATATTAAGATTTTTTAAGCGTAATACTGCGCCTGCGTCCGGTAAAGCTCTGCGTAGATTCCATTTCCTGCCAAAAGTGTATCATGCGTTCCAATCTCAGCGATACCTCCGGCATCTAACACAACGATCCGGTCACAGAATTTACAGCTGCTCATGCGATGGGAAATATAAATAGCAGTCTTATTTTTTACCATCTCATTAAAATTCTCATAAATCTGTGCCTCAGCGATCGGATCTAAAGCGGCAGTCGGCTCATCTAAGATCACAAACGGCGCGTCTTTATAAAGTGCACGTGCAATGGCAAGCCGCTGTGCTTCACCGCCGGAAATATCGACTCCTGCACCATTGTTATTGTAAAGCTGCGTCTTTAAACCGTCTTTCATTGCTCTCACACGTCCGGAGAGTTCGACCTGATCTAACACTTCCCATGCTCTCTCTTCATCCACCTTGCTGCTTGCAGCGATATTTTCGCCGACCGGCAGGGAAAACATCGCAAAATCCTGAAAGACAACCGAAAATGCCCTTGTGTATTCCGCATAATTGTATTTCCAGATATCAATGCCGTTTAAGGTGATCGTGCCCTCCGTCGGCTCATAAAGGCGGCAGAGCAGTTTGACTAACGTCGTTTTCCCGGCACCGTTTTTTCCGACCAGTGCCATTTTCTCACCAATGTTAAATTTTAAGCTGACATGGTTTAACACCTTTGTCTCACAGTCCGGGTAGGCAAAACTTACATCATGAAATTCAAATTCATACTGTCCGTCATCTCTCTTTTCAATCGGCAGTGTGCCATCGTAATCCATTGCCGGACTTTGTATAAATTCATCAAAAACACTTAAATATTCCGCTGAAAATTGAAAAGAAATGACCTGTGACCCAAATTCCGTGATACAGTTAACGGTCTGTGAAATGACACCCGCATATAAAATAACATTTCCGATATCGATCATTCCGTTTAATGCTTTCATGCCTACCAGCAGATAGGCGACTCCTGCTGCGAACTGATTGATACCTTCGATCGAACCTATGAATTTCCCATTTAATTTTCCCATCTGTAAATAAATGTTAAATCCTTCCATCTTCTGCCGGTATTTTCCCAGAAAAAGTCCTGACAGACCATAAAGTCTGATATCTTTGCTGTTTTTTTCATCTGTCATGATTCCGCCTAAATAACTGCCTAATGCGTTATTATGGTCATTTGCATGTATAAATTCATACTGTTTTGCAGTAAGCAGTTTTCCAAGATACAGATTACATGCTGCGATAACTGCATATAAGACAATCAAAAGCAGCGTTGATCCATAGGAAACAAAAAATGTTTTTTTCTGTCCGCCATCGATTTTCAGTATCAGCAGCAGGAAAAATACGACCGAATAACACATGGAAAAAAACTGTACAAAGATCTGATAACAGGTGTCTATCTGATCTTTAATATCCCCACTTCCCCCTGCCGTAAGTTTTGCACGCCTTAAAGAATCTATCGTCTCCTGTTTTTCAAATTTTTCATACTGCAGTTCAAATGCTTTGTCTGCCATCTGCTGCCTTACGATCTGCTGGCAGCTTTCTCCGAGTACTTCTATCCGTTTCTGGCAGAACCGGTTCACCAGCTCACATACAAACTGTGACAGTAAAAGTACCGCCACACTTTTCACACATGCCTCATAATCTCCTTCAATCGCATGGTTTAAAATCTGTGCCGAAAAATAAAATACCAGAAACGGAATGGACGCTTTCATAAATCCGCCTGCCGCCATGACAACAGCCACATCTTTTTTCCCTTTACTGATCATCTTTATAAAACTTGTAAATTCATGCCATATCTTCTTCATGTGACTGTGCCCCTTCCTCTTTGTAATATTTGCTCTGCACCAGGAACATTTCGGCGTACCCGCCACCCTTGTTCATCAATTCCTCATGGGTTCCTTCCTCCGTGATCTTTCCGTTTTCCAGAAACAGGATATGGTCACAGAACCGCGTCGACGCCAGACGGTGGGAAATAAAAAGCGCCGTTTTTCCCATCAGCATTTCATTGTATTTTTCATACATCTCATTTTCTGCGATCGCATCCAACGTTGCGGTCGGCTCATCCAGTAGTAAAAGTGCACATCCTTTGTAGAGTGCACGCGCAAGCATCAGCTTCTGTGTCTCCCCGCCGGAAAGATGGATTCCATCTTCACTTACCTCTTTTCCGATAAATGTTTCCTCTTTCTGCGGCAGTTTCTGAATCTTCTCCCACAATCCGGCATCCTTTAATGCCTTCCTGCATTTTTCCTCATCATAGTCCTCTCCCACACTGCATGAAACGTTGTCCGCAATGGAAAACGAATAGGTAAATGCGTCCTGAAAGACTGCTGCAAGTGACCGGTACCACGCATCAAGATCCATCGTGGCAAGATCCGTTCCGTTGATGTAAATATGTCCCTCATCCGGCATATAAAAACCGCATAACAGTTTGACAATCGTTGATTTTCCGGCGCCGTTAATGCCGACCAATGCCATCTTTCCGCCTTTTTTCATATGAAAACTCACATCATCTAATATCTTATGATCAGTTCCCGGATAAGAAAAACTGACATGTGAAAATTCAACCTCTACTGCCGCCAGCTCATCCTCTAACCGGACTCCCTCACCATGGTGATATATATTCTCCAGCTCTGTAAATTCCTGCATCTGTCCAACCGGTTTTAAACAGGCTGATATCTGGCTGATCTTCATGGTCAGTTCCGAAAAATAAGTGGAAAATCCACTGACAATTCCGATATAAAGCACAAAACGTGCCACGGACATTCCCTGCATCAGCTGCCCGATCAGATAACCGTAACAGATCACATCCCTGCCAAGCTGCAGCAGCAGTCCAAACAGATCATCCGCAAAATAACAGGCTTTTTCTTTTGCAAGTAATGTCTGATATTTCTTGTTTGCAGCCCGGTAATGACCACTCAGCCATTCTTTCATCTGGTAAAGCCTTACATCTTTTCCGTTTTCCACGGTATATGCCTGACGGTCGATATAATCCTGTGTTACCGTAAGTTCTGCCTTTGCATCACGGTGCTTTAATTCATAATTATTTGCCAGTTTATAACTTAAGATCTGGATCAGTGAAATTGTGACTAAAAGCACAACTAGCCATGCCGACACGCCGGAGATTAAGGATGCATACAGGATCAATGCACCGGCTTCCTTTAAGAGCTCGACATCACAATGTAAGACGCCCTCGACACCTCTATAATTTCCGCTGACTGCCTCTCCTGCTTTCTTTAAAAGCTGCTGGACTTTTTCATCCTCACACTGTACATAATCAAGTGACATAAATTTCTGATAGCAGCGTTCGGTCATTCTGCCGCAGCGGAATTTAACGTACTGAAACTGATTTCTCCGCTTCAGATATCCGGTGATCATACACCAGATACTGTATCCGACAAAAAATGTCACAAGTTTTGCCATTGCTGTAGGCAGAGCTGCTGCGGTGATCATACCTTTTGTGTACTGCTCTAAGAATGCTACGATCATGGATGGAATCAAAATTGTGCCAAAGCCTTTGCCAATCTCAGCAATGATCTCTGCAAGGGCAAAAAAGATAGTGGACCTGTTGTAGTGCCATAGTTCTCTGAGGATGTAATGCTGGCTTGCTAAGGCGGTGTATTTTTTCGGTTGGTTCATGATGTTGTGGCTCCTCTCGTTTGGGGTGGTGGTGGTGGCTCGATCATTTTGAAACTCTGATGCAGGTTGTGGATGTCGTGAGAGGCAGACCAATTTAACGAAGGCACGCTTGCGCTGCGTGTCGCTCGTAACGGATACTAAGCGACCAGAATACGGTCGCTAAGTACCGACGGCTCCCCAGCACCTTCTTATAAATTGGTCTGTCTCTCACAACAACTCTGCGTTCTGGATGAGTTTCATAATGATCTATCTCCACTGTTTTCCCTGATACTTTCGTGATTTTGGTACATCTGTACGTTATGTCACTTCTTTGTTTACACTCTATCATTATTTTTCACTTTAACACAAAAAGTGCACGGAAGGTTATCTTCCGTGCACCAACGGTATCGTCCATATTCAAACACATTTTCTCCCAATTTTTTTCAGAAACTTTTACAATGGCAGCATGATCTCCGTCACAAACACTCCCGGCTCATTCTGCCGGTTAATATAGCCGCCATATTTTTCAACCACAAGATTGATCCTCTTTAGTCCATGTCCGTGATTTCCACGCTTTTTGCTGATATACTCGGAATCCATTTTCCGCACTGTCTCATTTGTTGCATTTGACACCGAAATATATAGCTGTTTTTTGAGTACTCCGATATAAAGTCTTATAAACGGTCTTTCTGTGGTCAGTTTTTCACAGGACTCCACTGCATTATCAAGCAGATTCCCGATCAGGGCACACAGGTCGATATCACTGACGGCTAGTATTTCCGGGCATTTCGCCTGATAATCAATATCAATTCCATTTTTCTGTGCCAGGGATATTTTAGAATTTAAAATGGCATCCAGATTGACATTTCCCGTCTCGATCAACTGATTGACATGATCCAGGTCCTGCTCTAACAGACCTAAATATTCCTCTAATCTGTCATATTGCTCCATCTTCACATACGCTTTCATTGCCTGCAGATGATTATGGTAATCATGACGCCAGCCGCGCATGGTAAGATATATATTCTGTACTTCCTGCACCTGTTTCTCAAGCAGGGCATTCTGGTACTCCATATTCTTTTCTTCCAGATATTTTGTAATCAGGGGTATCCTCATTTTGTTCCTCATTCCTGCTGTTTACAGCAAACTTCTTCTCCGAGGGGTGCACATCCCGCCTGAAAGGCTTTTTCATTCATAGGACGTAATTTCCTATGAATAAAAAACTTATTTTTCACACATATCCCCATGTTCCATATAATACCGGATAAACGCTTCATTTACACTCTTATATGCATTCCTGCTCACCGGCACACTACTGCCATCCGAAAGGATGCACTCTGTGCGCTGCACGCGCTCCACCGCCGCAAGGCTGACAATAAAGCTCCTGTGCGTGCTGACAAATTTTTCTGCCTGTTCCGGCTGATTTTCCATCAATTCCCCTGCTATTTCAGAAAGGTTCTTTTTGTATTCATAATCACCCGCGCTCGTGTGCAGACGGATATAATGCCCTTTCGCCTCCACACTATAAATGGTATCGACCGGAATTTTTACAGTTTCCCCATCCACATTTTCAATCAGATAATGCTTTTCTTTTCCAAGTGCAGAAGAAATATCATCTAACAGCGAAAAAAACTTAGATTCTTCCACCGGTTTTAACAGGTAACGCAACGCCCCGACCTCATACCCTTCAAACACATACTCACTGCGGTTCGTCAAAAATACGATAGGGAGATTTTTATCCCATTTCCGTATCTCCTTCGCAAGCGCCATGCCATCCATGCCGTCCATATCAATATCCAAAAAGAGCAGATCGAAAGGAAAGCTGTCCGGATGCTCAAATAACAGCTCCTTTGCACTGCCATAGCCAAAATATATAGCAGTGCTTTTCCTTTCATCTGCCCATTTTCTGATCAGTTGTTCCATATATTCCAACTGGATCTTTTCATCTTCACAATATGCAATATTCATTCTATTCCTGATCCCTGCATTTTTGTTATTGTTCACACAGTAACTTATTTCTATCTGACTTTTCAGCCTCCCACTGTTATTTTCTGTCTGATCTATTCTGCATAAGTCTCTAAATCCCGCGCCAGCAGATAAGTAGCGTCAATAATCTCTTTGGTCTGTTTCATTGCCTCTACCGCATGTTCTGCTGTCTGAAGTCCTTCTGTGGAAGAAGCAGCTATTTCTTCACCAGTTGCAGAGAGATTCGATATACTCTGGGAAATTGTGTCTGTACTGTTTAAAATGGACTGCATACTTCCCTCGATCTCTCCGATTGCACTTGCCAGTGACTGCATTTCGTCATTGATGGTCTCAAATTTATTCTTTGTTGTCTCAATCAGTTCGTTCTGTTCACGGATTGAATCCGCAGAATGTTCCATACTATCCATCGCATGCTGTGCATCTTCATTCAGATCCTGAATGATATCCGTGATCCGGTTCGTTGCATCTTTTGTCTGCTCCGATAACTGACGGATTTCTTCCGCAACGACTGCAAACCCTTTTCCTGCCTCACCTGCTCTTGCTGCCTCAATAGAAGCATTCAATGCAAGAAGATTGGTCTGGCTTGAGATACTTAAGATAGTCGCAACAATTCCTTTTACTTCCTCCACACGGTTGCTGACCTGTTTGGCGGACTCTGCCGCCTGGTTACTTGCCTGCTCCACATTGTCAGCCTGATTTTTTAATCCTGTTACCAGTCTCGCACCCTCTGCCACATTCTCCATCGTATGATTTGCCTTATCAATCATCGCTTCGGTTTCTTTTTCTGCACTGTCCGTATTCTTATGGATTTCCTCACACATCAATGCCTGCTGCTGGATTGCCTCCGCAGTATTTCCCGTGCTCTGGGCAATATTGGAAATAGATTCATTGTTATTATTGATCACTTCCTCTAATGTCTCTAATTTTTCTTTCGCAGAATCAAAATGTTTCACCAGATTTTCCGCTGTAACCAGCATCTTTTCGGATGCTGCAGCCTGCACCTCCAGATTCTCTTCATTAAATTTTGTAAGGAGGATAGATATTTCATATACCGCATAAACTACTGTTGCAAGAATGATAACACTAAAAAAAAGTTCTATCCCATCGGCTCTTTTTGTAATAACCTGCACTATGATATGAGTGATATTTCCTACTGTTGCTACACCAATACCATAATATACAAACTTTACATCTAAATACAAAATACATGCAACAAAAAGTGGGATTCCATATGCGTAAACAAAATTATTCTGATTCAGGAAAAGAAATACACCATATACAGCACTTCCTGTTCCGAGCAGGATTTCCCCACCCTTTTTTGCATTCCAAAACTTTTTTGCATAAGTATTCACAACAATAATTCCCGCAACTGCAGCTACAGCCTGAATCAGTATCGTAATCTTAAACTCCGCCAGACATGCCATAACTGACAGAATCGTCATCACTGACAGCAGAATCATTACCACATTATATACTCTTTTATTTGCTCTTACATATTGTTCTCCTGTCATCTAAATCCCTCTTCCTTTCGCTTTTGAATGTATATGTATAATTATAGTACACCTCTCAAGGAACATGCACAATACTTATTACAAATTTTTTCATACTTTTCGACATATTGCGCCATAAAATGTGCTGTGATAAGTTGAAGATATTTAAAGTCTTTCACATTTTTCTGCTTTTAACACAGTTAAATGCAGTCCTCAATAACTGCATTGATGACATCAATTGAAGAAACGCATCCGCTCGGCTGCTTATTTGATATTGATGTATTAGATGCAACCGGCACAAAACTCTCTCGCAAGATCTACCTCAAATGCTTCTTATGCGGATGTCAGGCTCAGGAGTGTGCTTCCAGCAGAAAACATAGTGTCTCAGAATTACAAGCCTACATTGCAAAAGAAATCAATAACTATCTCTCTGAGGATGCAAAAATTCTTGTGTCTATGGAAAGTAAATCTTTTTGATAAGAAATAGATATGTAAAAATTTTGCTGTCGAATATATCTTTATACTTACAGTATTGGTGTTTATACCAGTGCAGGATATATGCTCCGCATTGACTGCCGGGAAGCTGAAAAGAATTCAAAGACTACACCCGGATCAGAATGTGCATTAACATCTCTTGCAATTGATGAACCATTAGAATATGCAAGTTTATATCTTGATGGAAATTTGCAAATCTGGGTAGATGTAGAAGATTCATTAGACATATAAAAGAGTTCTTATTAAGGTAGAGCTAATCTATTGTCACTCCACCTAGCATTGCATATATTTATATTTATCATACCTCCACTAATTAGAAATCCATTTTTACAACGACTTTTCCCTGGGCATGATTTTTGAGCAGATAATTTATCGCATCTTTTACATCGTATATAGAAAATTCCTTATCAATTACGGGCGTGATTTTACCTGATTCCGCAAGTTCTTTTGCGTATTGCAAGTAGCCATCCTGTATACGATATTTTTAATAAGACACAACCAATCGAGTCTGATTTCGATAAGGTAGTTAAAGGATTGGCAAAGAAAATTTAATTTCTTTTCTGGATTATGTGATTATGATACAATTACGAAAAATAATGTTTTATGAATCTGATCAATCGAATTTTTGGTGTAAAGGAGAACTTTATGAAAAAGGTATTAGTGACAGGCGGAACAACTTTTGTAAGTAAATATGTGGCAGAATATTTTGTGAATGTGGGTTATGAAGTTTTTGTACTTAACAGAAATTCTAAGCCACAAGTTCAGGGTGTAAAACTCATTGAAGGAGATAGGCATAATTTGGGTGGTGTATTGAAGGATACATTCTTTGATGTTGTAGCGGATATAACAGCTTATAATGATAACGATATAATTGATTTTGTTAGGGAATTGGGTTCTTTTGATCAGTATATTATGATTAGTTCAAGTGCTGTTTATCCTGAGTTTGGTGTTCAGCCATTCCTGGAAGAATCAGAGAAATCCGAAAATAAATTTTGGGGTTCATATGGAACCGATAAAATAGCAGCTGAAAAGGCATTACTTGAAAGAGTGAAAGATGCATATATATTAAGACCGCCTTATTTATATGGGCCAATGAATAACGTGTATAGAGAGGCTTTTGTATTTGATTGCGCCTTGGCAGACAGAAAATTCTATTTACCTAAAGATGGCAGTATGAAATTACAATTCTTTCATGTCAAAGATTTATGCAGGTTGATGGAGGTAATAATTAAAGACAAGCCACAAGAGCGTATTTTAAATGTTGGTAATGTTGAAGCAGTTTCTATTAAAGATTGGGTAACAAAATGCTATGAAAGCTTAGGAAAAATACCGGATTTTGTATATGTTTATGAAGATATTGAACAGCGAAATTATTTCAGTTTTTACAACTATGAGTACTATTTGGATGTATCGCGTCAAAACAAAATATACCCAGAAACCATATCATTAGAAGACGGATTGAGGGATAGTGTTAAATGGTATTTGGAACATAGCACAGAAGTTAATAAGAAACCTTATTTTAAATATATAAATGAAAATCTAGTGGAGGATTAATTTCAAAAGCAATTGTTGTAAAGAACACGATAACATTTAGCTTAGGCAGACTGGATGTTCCAATGCCGGAGCTTACTCCCGAACAGATAAAAGAGGAAGAACGCAAACGCCGTAAACGTGCTTGGGGGCGTACTTATATGTGTCGCAAATATGAGTGTGAGAAAGTAGAACGTGAAGCAAAAGAAAAGGGTGTATCTGAGGCAGTCGGATAGATTTATCGGAATATAAAGAAATCCCCGAAAACTCGATGTTTTCGGGGAAATTTGCTCTTTTCTGATATTCGGTTTGAATTATCGCTTGCTGAACTGCGGAGCGCGACGAGCTGCCTTGAGACCGTATTGCGCGAGTTTTTGAGCTGTTTTCCCTTGATACTCCGGGCTTTTCCGGCTTTCTGCCTCTCAGTTATCCGGTGTGCGGACCATAAAAAACGGCCTTTTTTCATTCAGCAATAGCCTGATGAAACGCACCATTTACTACCCCAAACAGCTCCTCTGGTTTATTGTACTTCACTTTTGCATAGATGTCCATAGTTGTTTTGCTGTTTTCGTGTCCGGCAAGGTATTGGACGGTCTTTGGATCAACACCAGCATAGAGAAGATTGGTAATGTAAGTGTGCCGCAGCTGATGCGGGGTTACATCAAAGTCCAGCGTATATCTGATTTTGGGTTGATTTTTCTGGGTCATGCCCAGCGTTGGGGTAACCGTGTATTTGATGCTCTGCCCATTCACATACTTATAATAGTTCCGGGGCTTAGTGGAGCGGACAACGACATACTGCCACACTCTTTGAAACTGCGAAGCAGCCAGTGGCTCTCCTTTGCTGTCAGCGATCACATAATCTGATATGGAATTTTCTTTCGTTTCTCTCAGACAATCCACCAAACACTTCGGTATCGGAATATCCCTTTTTGCCGCCGGAGTCTTTAGCACCGTAGAAATCACGGGTCTGTTATGCTCTGTACGCCATGCCCGCCTCACCGATAGATAAGGTGTATCCTCGTCCAGAAATACACAATCCCATTGCAGTGCAAGAATTTCTTCCCGACGCAGACCGGAATACAAACCGAGCATAATAAACAAATATGGAGGAAGTCCCTTGACTGTATCCAGAAGCACGGCTACCTGCTGATCTGTCAATGCCTCCTTCTTTTTTGTCGGTTTTCCGCCTTTACCGGATATTCCCGCACAGGGATTGTGTTCAAGAATTTGATTTCTCTCTGCCGCATAAAAAATGCACTTGAGTAGCATATTGACCTTATTGTATAAGCCTTCCGATTTCTTTGACAATGGAACAAGCGCCAGCCGAATATCGTCAGCGGTCACTTCTTCCATATACATCTCTCCCAGAGGTTTTATGATATAGTTTGTCATATCCCTCGTATAACCTCTGAGTGTAGACGCAGACACCTTTGCCGACTGCATCAGCAGCCACTTCTCTCCATACTCGGCTACTGTCGGGTGCTGCCGGTGAAAGATAATTTCTTCCACCTGCTTCCGGGCCTCTAACTGCTTCTCATACAATTCTTCACAAGTTGCGGCATACAAACTCAACTCTTTGCCATCTGCATCCGTAATCCTGGTTCTGTAATATTGGATTCCTTTCAATGTAATGGTCCCGTACTTCGGGATCTGTGTTTTCTTTTTTGCCATCTTTGATCGTCCTTTCTTGATAATGTGTAGTCTCCGTATCTACACTCTCTTTTTATCAGAAAGCCTCGATTTAATCAAAGATACGGCTGAGGTAAAACAAAGAGCGAGACATCCTTGCCTCGCTCCTGCTTCATTTCCTATTTGTTATTACTGTGCTGCATCCCAGCTTGCAAACGCACAGTTCATTGATCTGACCAGCTCATCTGGTCTGTTGTACTTAACCTTTGCATAAATGTCCATGGTAATCTTGCTGCTTTCATGGCCTGCCAGGTATTGAACCGTTTTGGGATCTACCGATGCATGAATGAGATTGGTAATGTAAGTATGCCGCAGCTGATGGGGTGTTACTTCAAAGTCCAGACTGTAAACCACTTTTCCGTTATGAGCGGCCTTTTCTCCCAAGACAGGTGTGACAGTATGCTTTACTCTTTTTCCATCTTCATACCGATAATAGCTCCGCTCCTTGACCGTCCTCGTAACAATATACTGCCAAAGTCGCTTAAACTGCGTGTAGGACAGCGGTTCGCCATCCCGGTTTGAAACCACATACTCCGAAGTCGAAGTTTCCTTTGCTGCTTTCAAACACTCAGCCAAGCAAACAGGAAGAGGGATATTTCTCTCCGCAGCCTTGGTTTTCAATTCATCCGAAATCACCGGTCTGTTATGTTCGGTGTGCCATGCCCGTCTTACCGTCAGATATGGAGTATCTGTATCCAGATATACTGAATCCCATTGCAGAGCAAGAATTTCTTCCCGGCGTAGCCCTGCATATAAACCAATCATGACAAAGACATAAGGCGGCAAATCTCGGATAGCATCCAAAAGGCGCTCCACCTGTTCATCTGTCAAAGCCTGACGATCCTCTTGTGGAACACCGCCACCTTTTGTTGTCAGATAAATCGTTGGGTTGTGGTCAATAATCCTGCTTTCCATCGCTGCGCGAAAGATAGATTTGTAAAGGATTACCACAGATTTATAAACCGATGCAGATTTTTTGGAAACCGGGACAAGGGCAAGCTGAATATCATCCAGGCTAACCTCACCCATCCGTTTATCTCCCAATTCCGCTATAATATGCCGCCTAACCTTTGAGGTGTAATCCGTCAAAGTAGTAGCTCGTACATGAACCGACTGCATCAGCAGCCACTTTTCACAATACTCTGCAACTGTGGGCGTTTTCCGATGAAAAGTGGCATTCTCAATCTGTTCCAACGCAAGCGTTTCTTTGTTGTATAGTTCTTCAGGTGTTTTTGCGTAGATAGCTACGAGCTTACCATTCGCGTCTTTGATTCTGGTCCTATAATATAGGACACCTCTTTTCATAACTGTTCCATATTGAGGAATTATTGTTTGCCGTTTGGCCAATTCCGTCACCTCCTAAGAATAGACTCCAGCGCTGTATCTATGTTTTATCAGACCATTATGATTTCGACAAGGATACGGACCGGCTCACACTCCAGCTCTGCGAGGTTTACGATAAGTTGCGTTCTTTTCTGCTGGCTTTGCTCTGTGGGTGCATTTTGCGATATACTCCTGAAGGCCAGCTGAAGTAAAGTACACACAGCCATTCTGCACATATTGCACATAAGAAATAAGACCATTGTTACGGGCCGCGTCCAGCGTTGCAATGCTGATACCTAAAATTTCTGCTGCTTCTTTTCGTGTAATAAGTTTTTCCATAAAGCATATTTCCTCCAATCTGTCAAGTTTGTCATCGTATTTGTTCAAAGCCACATGAATACGCTGGCAGCCGAAACTGCCAGCGCATGGTATCTGATTTTGAACAGGAAGCTGCAAACGCTTCCTATTTATAAAGCTCAGCTTTCGTCACCTTTGCCACGCCCCCTGACGATGGGAACACAACAGGTCTCCGCTGGCGCGGCTGTCATAACTCCGCAGCATCGTTCGTATCGTGTGCCGCAGGGTTCCCCCCAAGTCTTTGGCGGGCCGTGAGGAAGTATCTTTAAGCCCCCATGCAGTCATCGCGCCGAATCTGCCACAATCCGTTTTATGAAATCGTAGATCGCTCCGAAGCAGTTCTTTCATCACCTCCCTGACTGCTCCATCTTCGCGGCGTTTCACATTCGCTCGTGCATGGGTTATGTACCTGTTGTGCTGTCTATTCGATTGTCAATGTACGAATGAAGGAGGAAAACTTGTCCTTCTTATTAACACTGACAAAAAAGGCAAAAAACAGGCGCATCAAATGAAATTTTATCAAAAATATTTCCCAAGCTGTTTTAAGCCACGTCGGATACTGTCTCGGACACGGCTTGGGTCTACACCTTCTACTTCGGCAATTTCATTTACCGTCATTCCCAGATAGTATCGGGCATAAATTCGCTTTGCCTGTTTCTCCGGCAGCTTCATCACAGCGGCATAGACCCGCTCCTGAAACTGTTTTTCCTCCAGAACCATCTCCGGCGTTTGCGGCTTCAACAGCACTGCATTTTCGATGCCATTCTCGCAATCCAGAGAATACTGGGCCTTGTAGCGATACATCTTTCGCTCATACGCAGCCTCCGCACGTTCAGCTGCTCGAATAGTCTCCATTACTTCCTCTGTCACATCTACAAAAAAGTCTGTTGTATAAATATCAGGATAAAGTTCCCGAAGGTTAATTTTCTTCATTATGTACCTCCATTTCGATTCACGGGTGATTGACGGGTGAATCGAATGGAGGCGGGGACCGACACCGGCAGACAATCGGATCATCTCCGAAAAAAAGGCAACAAAAAACGCCAGATTTCCGTAATGGAAAACTGGCGCACCAAGAACAGCCACGATTGTACTTAATTACATAGAACGATAATGCCGATGCAATGCTAAACTTACCCGGAGGAGGAGCAATGCTTTTTTTAACTGATGTAGATCATGTGAGCTTTGAAAAAGCAATCGGGACACGGCAAAATAACCTCCAATCGGCTACCGTGTCCCTGCAAGTCGTCATTGGTTTGTGTAAACGCAAAGAAACGGCGGCTCTGATTTCTCAAAACCGCCGTTAGGGTAATAACTTAAATTGAGCGTGCAAAATCACCTGCCCCAGCCAGCGGTTTTTTTCTTTCCCCGTAGTCGGGGCAGGTTCATGCGCTATGTAATTATTCTTTCGTGATAGATTCTTTCAGTCGTTCATAGGTTTCTGCACTAATATCGTGTTCGATTCGGCAGGCATCAGCCTCCGCCGTTTCAGGATCAACACCTATGGATATGAGGTGCTTTGTTAAAAAGCAATGGCGTTCGTAAATTTTTTCAGCCACATTCTGACCGAGTTCGGTCAGGTGTAGATAATGTTTTTCGTCTGTTGTCAGAAAGCCGCCCTCCCGTAAAGTCCCTACTGCGTAACATACGCTGGGTTTTGAAACCTCCATGTACCGGGCAACATCCACGGAACGCACCATACCGAGCTTCTTTTGAAGTATAAGCACGGCCTCCAAATAATCCTCTCCGGCAGTATGAAGTTTCATAGGCAGCTCCTTTCGCCATTAAGCAAGACTCCAGCCAGCCGCACTCTTTCGGATATTGACGAAATCCTGATAGATACCGGGCTGTATCAAAAGTTCCTCATGGTTTCCTTGCTGTGCAATCTGGCCGTTGTCTATAACTAAAATCTGATCAGCATTTTGGATCGTATTCAGGCGGTGAGCAATTACAAGCAGGGTCTTTCCCTTCACCAATTCGGAAATGGCCTCCTGAATATAGCTTTCATTGTCCGTATCCACACTTGCAGTAGCTTCGTCCAAAATGACGATAGGCGCATCTTTCAGAATACAGCGTGCAATCGAAATGCGCTGCTTTTCGCCGCCGGAGAGTGTCGCACCACCCTCACCAACTACCGTCTGGAATCCATCGGGCAAAGCCATAATGAAATCATAGCAGCGGGCTTTTCTGGCTGCCTCATAGACTTCTTCTTCCGTGGCATCCGGCTTTCCCATGCTGATATTGTTGTAAATGGTGTCCTGAAACAGATACACACGCTGGAATACCATGCTGATCTGATCCATCAATTCCGACAGAGGTACATTGCGAATATCCACACCCCTTATCGTCACATTGCCGGATTTCACATCCCAAAGCCGCGCCAGCAGGTTTGCAATGGTAGACTTACCGCTGCCGGACGGTCCAACCAGCGCCGTCATAGAATTTTTCTTCATGGCAAAACTGATATGATGCAGAACCTCTTTGTCCTGATAAGCAAATGTAACATCGTTGAACTGGACTTCTGGCTGTCCCGGCTGTGCCTGAGCCGGAATATGCTGCTTGCCGGTATCGGAAAGTTCTGGTTCATCTAATACCGCTTCAATGCGATCAAGAGCTGCGTTCATAACGGTCAGTCTGGAGGCTTCTCCATAGAGCGCCTTCAACGGGCCAAAAAGATCAAATACAAACAGCAGAACCCCCAACACATAAGCCAAAGAAAGCGCACCGCTCTGTTCCAACACAATAGACAGGCCAAAAATTGCCGCAATACCAATACCGTAAAGGATATTCAGCCCCATTGTCCACGGGGTCATTTTCCGTTCAAAGTCAAGCGATGTATTTCTGGAACGCTTGAAATTGCCGGACAGTTCTTCGGATTTTTCTCCAAGCAGGTTATAGCTCTTAATAACACCAATGCCCTCTACAAAAGACAGCACCGCATCGGTCAGCCGTTCGCTCTGCTCCTGACGGCCTGCTGCTTCTCGCAGAGAAACTTTGTTCATCCCCTTAGATACCAGCCATGCCAAAATAGTAACTATCGCGGCGATCAAGCCAAGCTGCCAATTCAGATAAAACATGAACGCCAGCAAAACCAGCGAGGACAGCAGATAGCTCATCATGTTTCCCAGCGTACTCATGGCAACTTCTTCAATGAACACCATGTCGGTACTAAGGACTGAACTGATCTTTCCAATATTGCCGGAAGTGAAATATCCCATGGGAAGTTTCCGCAGATGACCGCCCAATTCGATACGCTTGTCAGCAAACATCAAATATCCTGCTGCGCTTTGCAGGCTGTCACTAAGATAGTGGACGAGCATCTGAACCAGCACAACAGTAGCAAGGCCAAGTCCCACATAAAGGCAGGTCTGCCCGGTAATTGTCTTGCTTGCAAATCCGCTCAAAACCACAAAGGCCAGAAAAATCGGCATTTTTGACAGAATTGATTCCAGAAACGCACAAACAAATGCGCTCTGAATACGGCTCTTATAACGGCCAGAAAGTTTCAATATTCTTGAAAACAAAGCAAACATTTATTTCCCCTCCTTTGCAGTATGTACTTTCCACTCGGCGCTGTCCTGTGCCGCTTTCCACAACTTTTGATATTCTGGGCAGGACTGGATCAGCTCCTGATGTTTGCCCGTTGCAACCAGCTTTCCGTGATCCATAACACAAATTTGGTCTGCGTTCATAATAGCTGGTAATTTGTGTGCGATAACCACAAGGGTCTTACCTTTTACAAGCTCTGCAATAGCAGCCTCCATCTTTTCCTCGTTTTCAGGATCAGCATAGGCAGTTGCCTCGTCAAGCACCACAATAGGAGCATCCTTTAAGATTGCCCGCGCCAAAGAAATACGCTGGCGCTGACCGCCGGATAGCATTTTTCCTGCATCACCAGCCATCGAATAAATACCCTGCGGAAGTTTCTTAAGGAACTCCATGCACTGGGCTTTCTTTGCGGCCTCCACCACTTCTTCGTCTGTTGCGTTCAGCCGACCAAGCCGAATGTTTTCAAGCAGAGAGGTGTTGAACAGGTATTGATCCTGCGCCACATAGGAGATACGGCTGTTCAGTGCTTCAAGACTCATATTGCAGAGTTTCTGTCCACCGATGGAAATGCTACCTTTCTGTGGGTCATAATAGTGAATCAGCAGTTTTGCCAATGTACTCTTGCCAGAACCAGATTCACCAATAAGAGCTGTTTTCTGTCCAGCTTTTGCCGTAAAGGAAATGTCATGGAGAACTTCATCCATGGTCACCACAGGCTTTCCATCCGGGCCGGGCTGTGTGGCCTGATAACCAAAAGAAACATGGTCATAAGTAATGGTGTCATCTTTTCCGTTGAATACATCCTCTGTCTGCTGAAGCTCTGGTGCATCCAGTACCTGCTCCAATGCAGAAATTTTATAGTTGAGCTGGGGCATGGTAGGCAGGAAACCGAGGGATTTCAGTAGCGGCATACCAATGCTTAAAGAAAGACACAGCACCAAAATCAAATTAGGCAGAGTTGACCAGCCTGAGAGAACGAACCATGCGCCCACAGGCAAAGTCAGAATAATGGTGCATGGAAGCAGACTGCTGTAAATTGCCATCCACGGCCACGCCGCCTTATACCATGCCAGCGTGTAGTCTCGGTAATCTGATACATCTTTGCGGAACCGCTCATAGGAATCCGCATCCTTATTGAATACCTTGACAACTTCCATACCGTTAATGTACTCAATAATGGTATTGTTCATCTTTTGTCCGGCCATGTAGTAAGGCCCCATTTTCTTCATGCCAACGGAATACATCGTCATCATGGCAATCAGACTGATCGGAATGGATGCCAGCGACAGAAGCGCCAGTTTCCAATCCACAAAGAACATTGCCACATAAACCGCAATAGGGATCATCAGGTTTGCAATTCCCTCCGGCATGGAGTGAGCCAGCAAAACTTCCAGACTGTCTACATCATCCACGAACAGCTTTTTGACTGTGCCGGTGCCTTTATCCTGAATGACACCGAGGGGCAGCTTTTCAAACCGTTTTTGAAGTGCCGTCCGCAGACGAAGCAGCGTGTCGTAAGCGGCTTTGTGAGAAAGATTCAGTCCCCAGCCATAGAAAAGGGCTTGCAGCACCAGACACGCCAAGACAAGAACCACGCGCAAAATGATAAAGGATGCTTCAATAGATTCACCCATGACCAGCGGCGCGATCACCTGATAAGCCAGCACAAAGGGCAAGACACCCATCAGAACGCTGACCAGTACGACAACCGTGGCCACATACATATTTTTCTTATATGGCCCTGCGTACTCAAAGATTTTTTTGAACATAAGCCCTCCTTATATTGAGCCGTACTGTCTGTGCTTCAAAAACAAGAGGCCGCCAAAGTAAAGCGGCCTCTTATCATTATCTTTCTGTCCAGTCAAGTCGGCCCTGACATTCATAATTTCTAAAATTCACTGGCGGATTCGGAAAAAATCCAAAACCTTTTTACTGCCGGATTCGTCCAATGGATAGCTTTCTTTTACTTGCCCTTTTTCCATATGGACTACATACGAACATCCCGCCATCACCAACTCCGGATCATGCGTAATAACAAGAAGCGTTTTGCCCTGATCCGCGAGTGACTTCAAACTCCGCGCAACTTCCCGCATATGTTTGAGATCAAGCCCGCTGGTTGGTTCGTCAAACACAATGATCTCCCGGTTACTCACAATGGCAGATGCGATCGCTACCCGCTGTTTTTGCCCGCCGGAAAGAGAAAGCGGGTGCCTGTCTTTATATTCCAGCAGATCAAACTGTTTAAGGATTTCATCTGCAACAGTTTCATCCTCGTTGTCCATGCTTAGAAGCACTTCATCCATCACGCTTTCGGTAAATAGCTGATGGCTGGTATCCTGCATTACCATGTAGCAATGTTTGAGCCGGGCTTTCCAATCAAGGGTTTTCCCGTCAACCTGCAAAAGGCCACACTTCTTTTCCAGTCCGCAAATACAGCGGGCCAAAGTAGATTTTCCAGCGCCATTCAGGCCGATAATGGCAATCGTTTCTCCAACAGGCAGTTCTGCACTCGGAATATGGAGGCTTTCCGGCTCCCGCTTTTTATACGCAAAGCAGAAATTTTGAAATTCCATCTGTTTAGCTGTATGCGCCTGATACTGATTCGCAGGCTTCAACTTCGAGAGAGAAAACGGCCGCAGCCCCATTTCTTTTCGAGTGCTATCCGATAAACTGTCAAATTCAGCAGGCGTGTATTCCCGTTCAATCTCCCCATCTTTTACATACAGCACACGATCTGCAAGATCGTGAAGGTAGTAAAGGCGGTGTTCTGCAATCAGAATTGTTTTGCCCTGCTTTTTCCAGAGGCTCAAGACCTGCCGCAGGTCATCAATAGCAGCCATATCCAGATTAGAAGATGGTTCGTCAAGGACCATAATTCCCGGTAGCAATACACTTGATGAAGCACAGGCTATTTTTTGCTTTTCGCCCCCGGACAGAGCAAACACGCTTCGCCCCATCAAATCTTCAATATGATAATCGGAAACTGTACGGTCAATCCTTTTCAGGATATCTTCTTGGGGATAGCCTAAATTTTCACAGGCAAAGGCTAATTCACTATCCGTATCCACGTTGAAAAACTGACTTTTGGGATTCTGGAATACAGATCCCACCATAGCAGCCAAGTCATAAAGCGGCGTATCTGATACGCTTTTTCCGTCCAGAAGGACATCGCCCTCTAAATTACCTTCGTAATAATGAGGCACCAGCCCGTTTACCAAACGGGTAATCGTTGTTTTCCCGCAGCCGGATTCTCCCGTGAGTAAAACAAATTCCCCTGTGTTTATGGTGAGATTGACATTTCTAATCCCTCCGCCGCTGGATTCTTCACCATAAGAAAAAGAAACATTTTGAAAATCTATCATGGCAAAATCCCTCCTGCGGAAATTATCGGGGAAGCAATCGCCCAAAACACTACAAAGCAACAAAACAAAATCAGCACCACATCGGCAAAATTGAATTTAAGCTGGCAAATGTTTGTGCGTTTGACAGGAGCGCCGAGGCCACGGGTAATTGCCGCAGCGGAAAGTTCCTCACCGATTTTCACGGAGCAGGTAATCATCGGGATCAGCTTATACTCCAATATTTTTGAAGGTTTTTTCCCTCCAAGTTTAATCCCACGCATTTTCATAGCGTCACTGATTGCTTCTGACTCCTGAAAGACAGTTGGAAAGAAGCGGAACATGACCGTTAAGGGGATCGTCACTTCTTTAGGCATATGGATTCTTTCCATGCCGGAAATCAATTCACTGACCGTTGTTGTTTTCACTGCATAGGCAGCAATCGCAACACTGGGAAGGATTCGGCAGAAGAATCCTGTTGTAAATAGAACGAGGAAATTCAATATCCCCGTAAGGTGCGGCAAAACATAAATTTGAACAGCAAAAAAAGCAGAAAACACAGCAATATAGCCCACAGCTTTTGCACATTGTTTCGAGGTAAGCAGCAATATAGCCGGAACCGTACAAAGAACAAGGCGGATCAGCCCCATAGCTTCTCCGCCTGTTCCACCCATGACAAAAATGCTTATGATGAAGATGAGCAACAGTTTTGTACGCGGATCGAGCCGTAGCCCTTGTTCTGTTTTTTTGCTGAGCAGAATTTCCCGCGCCATTATGCAATACCGGCACGCTGGAAGTGCTTTTTGCAAATGGCTTTCCCAATCATACCTCCGACAAGGCCAAACACAAAGCAGGCAACCAGCAGAATAGGCGCAATCCACATAGGCATATATGTATTAAGGGTAGCTGCATATTCAGCGCCGTATCCTTCAGTCAACATTACCATATAGCTTTCACGGTTCAGGAAAATGGGAGCAAAGTTGCCAAACACCCAGATGCTGAACACGCCGCAGGAAAGAACTGTACTCTTTGCACTTTTGTAGTCCGCCTTTTTCAGAATCACGTCGGCCAACAGGCCGCCAACAAGACCAGTTACCATAGTAAGATAGCCGTTGCCGAAGAACACCATGATTAGGCCAATCAGGAAACCCATGATTGCAGTCATCCCGAATTTTTTAGCCTTTGTAACATACAGCATATAGGGGATGCCGCCAATCAAAGGGCACAGCACCGCCATCAGTGGAATAAAAATGGGGATAAAGCCAAGCATCGCCACCAGCATAACAATCACGACATAAATGACGGTGTAGATGCCGATAGTAATTAAATCTTTTCCCTCAAGCCGGGAACTTTTTTTCTGGGAACTCATACCAGTATCCTCCTTATCTCTGAGAAAATGAAAATGTGGTGTGGTTAGAGTGTTCTAACCACACCACATATAATAGCAATTTGCGCCCACGATTCCAACCCAAAACCAATTTTATTCTACCCAAAATCAGTATTTTTGCATTTATCCAATCGTAGCTTCTGCTTTATAGTTTTTCGGATTCACTCCGTATTTCCTTTTGAAGGCCGCTGCGAAATTGCTCGCTTTTGAATATCCCACCAGTATAGCCACCTGGCTGACATTCAAATTACTTTCTAACAGCAGGCTTGCCGCCTTTTCTAACCGCTGGTCGATGACATACGCATGAACCGATGTTCCGAACAGGGAGGAAAAGCCCTTCGTCAATTTTGAAGTGCTGATATTGACCTGCCGCGCCAATTCCTCGCAGCTCGGAGCCAGGGCAAGCTGGCTGTCAATAATTCGCTTTGCCTCTATGATGGAATCCCGGTCACTTCTGGAAATTGCAACGTAGGTTGACGCGAGAATACTCAGCTCCAGGACCTCGCTCAAATATACCGATAGCAGCTCAAAGACCTTGCTTTCCAGAAACAGGTATCCCAACCCGCCGCGATATTGCGTGAAGTCTTTCAGCTCCGCAAAAATGTGTTCCATATAGGGCGTGATATTCACCTTTGATATGCCGTCCAATAATTTTTTCTGATAGACCTCGATCTCACCAGCCTCAAAGTAGTCATTCAGAATCTTATAGAAATAGGATAGAGGTATTTTCACATTTTTGAAAAGGAAATCGCTCTTTTTAGAATAGCACAGATATTCCATTTTCCCGTGGCCGCGATAAATACAGGATTCACCCTTTTGTATGCTGGCACTTTGCCGGTTGTCTGCAATATTCCAGGAAACACCGTCATTGAAGCAGAACAGCATTTGTATGTATTCCTCGCTGCTCACCCCCTGCACGTTCATATCCGAAAAGTAATTCATTCTCCAGTCTGAAACAACTGCTCCCTGTTTCGTGACGATCTGCGAAATCTGACCTGTTCCCATATCAGCCGGAATATCTATTGTCACTGTCTGCGGAGAGTTGGAGAGCAGATCATGGTACAGCTTCGTCATGTATTGGTTTGTCATCGTGCGCCCTCCTTTCTTGGTTAGTCAAAGCTAATCATATAATACTGCATATTTTGGAAGCAGTCAAGGAAAGCCTACAGCAACAGAAGTCCTACGGCCTCTAAAACACATTTTTTCTTTTTTATTTATAAAATCGGTATAATCATACTCTTTAGCAAGCACGATAAGGTTATTCCTTTGTGCAAACCGGAACGATACAATATTCTTGAGGTGAACGATTATGCCGATTGATGATTTAACTGCTTTAGGGCAGAAAATGCGGGAAGCCCGAAAGAATAAAGAGCTGACACAACAAGAACTTTCTGATCTGAGCCATGTTTCTGTAAAGCAAATCGCCAATATCGAAAAAGGAAAAATGAATCCTTCCTATTTGATTTTGAGAGCATTGGCAAAGGTTCTGCACATCTCTTTAGATACGCTTATAAATCCAGATATTTCTCTGGAGGATGAGGGTGTCAATCAGATGAAAATACTTTATTCCAGCTGTCCGCCAGAAATGCGTGACACCCTGTTGCATCACACCCAGGAAACGGTGAAAGAACTTACAGAGTTGTCCGAGAAATTTGAAGCGAATTGAGCCAGTGAGTGAAATTTAACGATTCTCTCACTGGTTCTTTTCATTTTCGGAGAAAAGAGGCAAGCAATGCCTGTGTTAATACACACAGGCCCGCAGAGAAGAAAATCCCTCCGTGATTTTCCTCTCCGCTTGCTTGTTGAGGGCAGCGCCCCCAAGCCCCTTTGAACACAGAATTTCATTCTGTGGCTACGCGTTCTGCGAACGCTTTTGACCAGGACCAGCTTACCGCTGGCCGTGGTCTTTTTCTTTTTCAACATCCTGTTCTACCTCCATTTTCAGGACCCGATCCACATTGGCCTTTGCCGTTAAAAGTTCTCGCATTTCCTCACGGGAATGCCGATACTCGGCATAGGTCTTTTTCTTTTCTTCCAACAATTTCGCGTACTCTGTCTGCAACTCTTTGACCTTGGGCAGCTTCTTGACGCCCATCTCATCAAAGGCATTCTTAGCAGCCTGGTGGAGCAGAATTTCTTCCTCATGTTCTTCCCTGAATTTCTTAGAGTAACCCGCCTTGCGGTATGCCACATAGACCTCACGGGTCTTGGCATAATTTACGATGTGAGTACGCAGAACAGCGATCTCTGCCATGCGCTTTTCAGCCGCTTTGATCTGCGCCGAAAGTTCATTGTGATGTGCCGTGGCAGCCGCAGCCTTTTCTTCCAAAACCGCATACTCCAGCAGGTTGTGCTCTGACAGGTAATTCATGGTCTGCGCCATCTGCTTGAGGTTGAACACCTTAGCCCATCGAGCATAACCAGCGCCTTTTCCAGCCTGCAATTTTGCCTGAATGTCCACCAGCAGATTGATCTTTGGCGGCTCTGCCTGTGTGACTGTTTTCTTTCGCGGGGTATGTGCTTTCTTCCCGGAGAGAACTGCCCGCAAATCTTCCAATCCATATCCTTCGCCCAGACTGTCCATGCGGGCGGCTTTCTCCCAACCAGAGAGCTTCAGTCGATACGATTTTCCGCGCTTTGATACCTCACAGCCGGACTCTTGCAGCAGCTTCAGCAGCTCCTCAAAATTAGCAGGACTTTGTGATAATGCGTTGTCAATCGCCACACGAAGCAGCTCTCGGTGAGAGGGCTTTGCCTGATCTCCCATCCATTTGTTATAGCTCTTTCCATGAGGGTTCGGATTCTCTACAATGGACAGTCCGTTTTCAATGCAGATGGTATCACTTAACCTGCGAACCGCCTTGGTACTGCCCCAAAAGTTTCGGAATTTCCGGTCATATTCTAAGCTGACCGATGACCAGATAATGTGATTATGAATGTGCGACTTGTCTATGTGAGTGCAGACCACAAAGGCATGGTTGCCTTTAGTAAATCGCTTGGCAAATTCCACACCCAGCCGGTTAGCTTCTTCCGGAGTAATCTCGCCGGGGCGGAAGGACTGGCGCACATGATAGGCAATCACATCATCCGCACCGCGCACTCGTCCGGTAGCAACGATATACTGCCTTTTTGCTAAAAGAAACTCCGCATCAACCGTTCTGCTGTCACACGCAAATCCTGCGATGAGCCTTCCATTATCTGTTTTCTGTGGATTTGCTACATAGTCGATGATGTCACTGATCGCCCGACTCTCTGTGCGGCCTTTGCCGACATGAAGTGGCATGATTCTTGTAGTTGCCATAAAAAGCCCTCCTCTCAAAATATTTTCTCTGAACTCTTTGTGCCTATCGTTGAAATAAACTCTCCTTATGGGTATAATATAAAGAAACTACCAATACCTCAAAGGAGGGATTTTATGATAGAACAGCTCATTGCTGAAGCAACCGAATGTGATTTCAAAGTTGCTCTCGAAATAAAAAAGCCAAAAAGCTGGTTAAAAAGTGTCAGTGCCTTTTCCAATGGAATTGGCGGCACTCTGTTTTTCGGAGTCTCCGATGACCGGGAGCCTATCGGCTTGTCCGATGTTCAAAAGGATGCTGAAGCGATCAGCCGCTTAATCAAAGAACGTATCACACCATTACCGCAGTTTATCTTAAAGCCATTGCAGGAAGATGGTAAAAACCTGTTGGCTCTGGAGGTTTCTCCTGGCCGCAGCACCCCATACTATTACAAGGCAGACGGAGTAATGGAAGCATACATCCGTGTTGGAAATGAAAGCGTAATTGCACCGGATTACATTGTGAATGAACTGATCTTAAAGGGAACCAATCAGTCCTTTGATACCCTAACAACAGACGCGGTAAAAAAGGATTACAGCTTTACACTTCTGGAAGCAACCTATCTGGAACGGACTGGTCTCCGCTTTGAGCCATCCGATTATGTCTCCTTCGGTTTGGCTGACAAAAATGGGTTCTTGACCAATGCCGGAAAGCTCATGACCGATCAGCACACAGTTTATAACTCCCGTATGTTCTGTACCCGGTGGAATGGCTTGGAAAAAGGCTCTATCTTTGATGATGCGCTGGACGATAAAGAATACGAAGGGAATCTGATTTATCTACTGAAAAGCGGCAGTGAATTTATTCGCAATAATTCCAAAGTCCGTTTTGTCAAAGAGGCACAGTATCGTGTAGACAAGCCGGATTATGCTGAACGAGCTGTGACAGAGGCTCTTGTCAATGCGCTTATCCATCGTGATTATATTGTGCTTGGCAGCGAAATCCATATTGATATGTTTGATGATCGGGTGGAAATCACATCTCCTGGCGGTATGTTTGGCGGCGGCTCAATTCAGGAATACGATATTTACAGTATCCGTTCCATGCGGCGAAACCCTGTGATTGCTGACCTGTTCCACCGCATGAAGTACATGGAACGCCGTGGAAGTGGCCTACGCAAAATCGTCAGTGAAACCGAAAAGCTACCTGGATATACAGCGGCATATAAGCCTGAATTTTCCTCAACAGCAACAGATTTCAGGGTCATCTTGAAAAATGTAAACTACAACTTAGAGGATGACACCCACCAAGTTATCCACCAAGTTACCCACCAAGATATTGAACTATCAACGGTGTCCAAACAGATTTTGGCTTTTTGCACAACACCAAAATCCAAGAAAGAGCTTGCAGTATTTTGCGGCTTCAAAGATTTAAGAAACTTCACTTTGAAACATATCAATCCGCTTTTAGAATCCGGGCAATTAGAAATGACTATTCCCGATAAACCTAAAAGTCGCAATCAAAAATATATTACAGTTCGTTCCGAATAAACAGAGAAGCAGGGCATTGGGTCTCATCTCCCATTGTCCTGCTTCTTTTTCATTCCAAATTATATTCACATCATTTACCCATACACCCAATCCTGTATCGCAAATTTCAAACTCTGCACCTTTCCCAGTAGCCAGATTGCAGCCAGCGGCAGCCCCATCGGGCTAATCAAAAATGCCATAACCAGCAAAATCACACCATTCTGCGGGGAATAGGTAATCAGCACAGCCACGCCAAGCAAAGCAATTACCGTGCTTAGTAGACCAAGCACCAGACCGGATATGTAGATCAGCCCCGTGCAGAGCCAGACAAAAAGCGTCAACACCAAAATGACCGGTGCAGTTACGATCATCAGCAGACATTTCAAAATCTTCATTTCTGTTCCTCCTTCCAACGCTCCAGATACTGTTTGCATAGGGCATCCGCTTCTCTCTCATCATCTTCCGTCACTTCCCGTTTTCCTTTGGTCAGTTCAATCTCCAGATAAGTCCGGTAATCATCGGCTAAGAGGTCGAACAGTTCCTTGGGAGTATGGCACACCTCGCCAGAGCAATAGTGAAAATCTTGGTCAAATTCAACTCTTACACATCCATGGCGGCTGATATAAACTTCTATGGTCTCGTCTGCGGTTAGGTAATCCGCAAAAATCTCCAGCACCTTTTCAAAGGTCAGCATCTGTTTTCACTCCTTTGCTACGCTTCTTATTCTACTCATATTATCCGGTACGGACAGGCAAAAGACAAGGATACCGGCAAAAAGAAAAAGCGGAGGAAGGTGCGGCGAAGAAACGCCGTTCCTCCCTCCGCAAATGGAGTATCTATCCCTGTTATGAAAGTTTGGAGAGTTGGGTAAGGATTTCCTTCACACCTTCCCACAGTTGTTCCTGCCGCTGGGATATATCCTCCAAGTCAGCATCATAAATCCGCCCGGTCTCATGCACTTTGCGAGTCAGCTGATTCAAGTTGTTGCTGCTTCGGCGCATCAGGGAAACCAACTCCTTCAGCTCCGGCAAATCCAGTTTGACCACATACCCATCCAGTGCCATTTTCCGCAGATAAGCGCTCAAATTCTCTGTCCCGTATTGCTGCATCTTTTGATGGATCAGCTCCAGTTCTTCTGCGGACACCCAAAACAAAACCGGAACATCCCGCTTGCGCTTTGCCATGGTTATCGCTCCGGCTCCCGTTTTTTCGGGGCGGCAGACTTATGGGCGGGCAGCTCCTGTTTGAGCTTTTGCAGGACAGAACTTTTCTGCTGTTCTTGAGCAACTTTTCGGAACTGTCTGGTGAACAGATCGGTCAAACCGGGATTGACCTGATCTACCACCAGATAGGCACAGTGGCGAGAAGAGCCGCTGTCCTCCAGCATAGGAATGGTTTTTGCCCATGCTTTATTGTCCTGAGAGATACGCCCGTCATAGTTCTTGCGCTGGATGGTATTGGCAAGAATAAACTGTACCCGTTCCGTCCCGAACTTTTCCAGCACATCTTTGACCGCCGCCTCCGTATCCAGCCGGTTCTCTGCATAGTGGGCGCTGATGGTCTGCGCAATGGCTTCTTTGCAGGCGCTGTTCGCCTGATACGAACGGTTATATTGTGCCATCTCTCCATGCTCGGACGCATAGGCGGCAGAATGGGGGTAGAGAGGGGCGGTTCGTAATTCTTCCTGCGCCTTGCACACATCATCGGCACGGTTCTCAATACTGTCCCGGATCACATCCATATAGCCGGTCTCCAGCTTTTCAAAATAGCGGTACACATCCGCCAATGGAGAGGGAGATTCCAAAAGTGCCTTGGCCTGGGCGTCGGTCAGCTCCAGCTCCTCCATCGCCATCACAATATCCTCACGGACAGTATATTCATAGGTGTGGTGCAGGATTTCTTCCGGGGGCTGGCTTTTCAGCCAGTCCCGGAACTTATCCTGTTCGGCAGCCATCTTTTCATAAAGGGCTGTATTCAGATCGTTAGTATTCATGTTATCGCACCTCCTCATGCTGTTTTGGTTTCTTGTCTGTACTGCGGGGTTGCACCGGGCGTTTTAGGTTATCCAGCACCGAAGGCCGTGTGCTTTTGGCAACAACAGACTCGGTGTGTGCCTGCCCCTTTCCGTCGATGTTGAGCAGGGTATCCAGCTCCACCAGACGGGCGTTTTTGCTTCTCAGTTCTTCTTCATAAAGGAATGGCTTTCCGACTTCCTCCTTTGCGGCAGCCTGCTGCTGATAGAGGTTATCCAGCTGGGCCTTTGCCGCCTCCAGACGCTGGGGCATCTGAGCAAGGGCATTGTCGATACGGGTAAGATTTCCGCGAGGGTCTGTACCAAGGGTTGCCCTGTGGGTCATCTGTCCTTTCAGCAGGAGCGTATACTCCTGTTTCCAAGCGGAAAATTCCACGGACATGGCATACCCCCGGTAGTTGCCGATCTGCACCGGATCGGAGGTTTTAACCTCCTTGCAGGCATCCAAAAGGGCTGCACCGGCGTTCTCCTTATCGGTCAGCAGGTCTCCACGAATCTCCATACCGGCAAAGCCGTCCTCCGGGTGCGGGTGAGCTGCCAAAACCTCCAGGTCAGATTCAAAGCCCTTGATAAAGCCCTTGTGCTTTTCAATCTCCTCTGGGAAGTATTTGAGCAGCTGGTCCTCCAGACGGTACTGCTTGCTCTGGTGGTCAGCTTTCATCAGCTTCAGGCGGGATACCTCCACATCCAAATCCATACGCTCCTTGATACGGGGATCTCCGGCACACAGAGCCTTGATCTCGGCAAAACTCAGGGCGGTTTCATCCACATCATCGCAGGAGCGAACCGGACTTTTGCTGGTCATGATCTGGCTGATAAATTTCTGCTTGTTCTCCACCGTCTGCCAGAGGTATGCGTCAAAAGTTCCTTCTGTCACATAGCGGTACACATGGACAAGGGGGTTCTGGTTGCCCTGGCGCTCGATACGGCCCTTGCGCTGGGCAAGGTCTCCCGGTCTCCACGGACAGTCCAGGTCATGAAGTGCCACCAGACGGTCCTGCACATTGGTGCCTGCGCCCATCTTGGCGGTGCTGCCCAAAAGGACACGAACCTGACCGGTACGGACTTTAGAGAACAGCTCCTTTTTCCGCACTTCGGTATTGGCTTCATGGATAAAAGCGATCTGGTCGGCAGGCATCCCCTGGGCAATGAGTTTCTGACGAATATCGTCATATACCGTAAAGACCGGTTCCTGCTCCGGCAGAGGCACAGCGCCTTCCAGTGCGTGAAGCAGTGGATTATCCAGCGTTTTCGCCGCCTTGCTTACAGGAGCTTTTGCCTGCGGGGTAGAAATGTCGCAGAACACCAGCTGGGTCAGCTTGTCAGCTTTGCCGTCCCGCCAGATCTGCATGATGTTGTCCACGCACTGATTGACCTTTGTTCCGGGTTCATCCGGCAGCATCTGGTTGACGATCCTCTGGTCAAGCCCCAGCTTGCGGCCATCCGAGGTAATCTTGAGCATATTATCCTGGGACGGGTCAACGGTTCCGCTGTGTACCAGCGATGCGCGCTCCGAAAGAGCCTTGACCATTTCCTGCTGATGTTCGGTGGGTTGCGCCACGATGTTGTGGTACTCCACTTCCGGGGTAGGGAGATTTAACTGATCGGCAGTCTTAATGTCGGCCACTTCTTTGAACAGGTTCATCAGCTCAGGCAAGTTAAAGAACTTGCTGAATCTCGTTCTTGCCCGGTAGCCGGTGCCTTCCGGTGCCAGCTCCAATGCTGTGACGGTCTCCCCAAAGCGGGAAGCCCAGCAGTCGAAGTGGGTCATGTTCAGCTCTTGCAAGCGTTCATACTGAAGGTAACGCTGCATGGTGTAAAGCTCGGTCATGGAGTTGCTGACCGGGGTGCCGGTGGCGAAAATCACGCCACGGTTTCCGGTGATCTCATCCATATAGCGGCACTTGGCAAACATATCGGAGGATTTCTGCGCGTCCGATGTGGAAAGACCAGCCACATTCCGCATTTTTGTGTATAGAAACAGGTTTTTATAGTTGTGGGCCTCGTCCACAAACAAACGGTCCACACCCAGCTGCTCGAAGGTTACCACATCGTCTTTTCGCCCCTCGGCTTGCAGCTTTTCCAGTCTGGCTTCCAGAGACTTTCTGGTACGCTCCAGCTGCTTGACGGTAAAACGCTCGCCGCCGCTGGCCTGCACCTCTGCGATGCCCTCGGTGATCTCGTCGATCTGCTCATAGAGAAGCCTTTCCTGACGCTCCCGGCTGATGGGGATACGCTCAAACTGGCTGTGTCCCATGATGATGGCGTCGTAGTCACCGGTCGCAATACGGGCGCAGAACTTCTTGCGGTTATGGGTCTCAAAGTCCTTTTTGGTTGTGACTAAGATGTTGGCAGAAGGATAGAGGCGCAGAAACTCCGATGCCCACTGCTCAGTCAGGTGGTTGGGAACCACAAAGAGAGATTTCTGGCACAAGCCCAGGCGTTTGGCTTCCATCGCAGCGGCCACCATCTCAAAGGTTTTGCCTGCGCCTACTTCGTGTGCCAGCAGGGTATTTCCGCCATACAGCACATGGGCGATGGCACTTTTCTGGTGTTCCCGCAGGGTAATGGCCGGGTTCATGCCGCCAAAAGTGATATGGCTGCCATCATACTCGCGGGGACGGGTAGAGTTCATTTCTTCGTTATACTGGCGCACCAAAGTCTGGCGGCGCTCCGGGTCTCTCCAGATCCAGTCCCTAAAGGCTTCCCGGATAGCCTGCTGTTTTTGAGCACCCAGGGTGGTCTCCTTGGCATTCAGCACGCGGCGCTCTTTTCCATCCGCGTCCTCTATGGTGTCATAGATACGGACATCCCGCAGGTTCAGACTGTCCTCCAAAATCTTATAAGCATTGGCGCGGCTGGTCCCATAGGTGGTATAAGCTGCCACATCGTTGTAGGATACGGAAGATTTCCCCTTGATCTGCCATTCAGCAGTAAAGGAAGAATAGTTGACCTCGATACTGCGCTGGAGATAAAACGGGGTGTTGAAGGTCTCGTACATAAACTGCTGGATATATTCCTTGTCGATCCAGGTGGCACCAAGGCGCACCTCGATCTCCGACGCATCCAGGTCTTGGGGCTGGGCGGCGGTAAGAGCTTCCACATTGACTGCAAAAGAAGAGTCCTGCTGTGCCGCCCGCTGCGCCTGACGCAGTTTGCGGCGTACATTGCCGGAGAGGTATTCATCAGCAGTCACATAATGGGGTGTGCCATCTTTCTCCAGCTGTCCCGGTACACGGAAGATTACGCCTTGCAGCTCTCCGGCCAGTTCTTCTTTTGTTTTTCCGGTAAGCTGGCTCATATAGTCCATATCCACGCAGGCTTTTTCCGAGATGGACACCGCCAGTGCTTCACTTGCCGTATCCACCACAGCCACCGCCTGATGGGGCTTGATGGTCCGCTTGGTGAACATATCTGCCTTGCGTTCCAGCTTTCCGTTCTCGTCGATGACTTCCAGCGCACAGAGCAGATAGTAGCTGGAATCATCGGCAAAGGCCAGCCGGTTCGCCCGGTCATTGATAAGACCATATTTTGCGGAAAAGCTGTCATAGAGCCGGTTCAGTTCAGCCTGTTTATCCTGGATGGCGCTGTCCGGTGTGGCGGCGTCCATTTGGAGATCAATGAGCTGCTGGACACATTCCCGCAGGCCCACCAGCCCTTTCACGCGGGCCTCGGCGGTGGAGTTCAGGTCTGGGCGCACCATGCGGCTGTTTTCACGGAAATACACAGTGCCGTCCACAACGGTGTAGGAGTAATTTTTCACATTGGGGTCGGCGGGAATGGAGGTGTCGATGGCTTCGCCCTCACCCAGCTCCGGCAGCTCGGCTTCCTGGTAGGTGCCGCGAATGTACTTCACGGCATCATGCAGCTGATCGGCAAGCTCCAGCCCCTCAATGGGATTCACGGTGTAGTCCATGCCATGGGCGGTGCTTTCCGGCTCCTGTCGGCCCAGCACCATTTCCGGGTGGTCCAGGAAATAGCGGTTGATGGCAAAACCGTCCTCCGTCTGTCCGGTCTGGGTCCATTCCGGCACGATGTCCAGCGGGCGGTCCCGCTTTTGGAGGAAGATGATGTCCGATACCACCTCGGCACCGGCATTCTTTTTGAACGCGTCATTCGGCAGACGGATAGCTCCCAGCAGCTCAGCACGCTGGGCAAGATAGCGGCGCACGGTGGAATCCTTGGCGTCCATAGTATAGCGGGAGGTTACAAAAGCCACCACGCCGCCGGGACGCACCTGGTCCAGTGCTTTGGCAAAAAAGTAGTTGTGAATACTGAAACTCAGCTTGTTGTAGGCTTTGTCATTGACCTGATACTGACCGAAAGGTACATTGCCGATGGCAAGGTCAAAGAAGTCACGCCTATCGGTGGTCTCAAAGCCGCCTACTGTGATGTCCGCCTTGGGATAGAGCTGCTTTGCGATGCGCCCGGAAACAGGGTCCAGCTCCACGCCGTACAGACGGCTGTTTCGCATTTTCTCCGGCAGCATACCAAAGAAATTGCCCACACCCATAGACGGCTCCAGAATATTTCCGGTCTCAAATCCCATACGGTCCACCGCTTCATAGATGGCCTGAATGACCGTAGGGCTGGTGTAATGGGCGTTGAGGGTAGAGCTTCTGGCGGCGGCATATTCCTCCGGGGTCAGCAGTTCTTTTAGCTGGGCATACTCTAAAGCCCATGCCGGTTTCTCCGGGTCAAACGCATCAGAGAGACCGCCCCAGCCCACATATCGAGAAAGAACCTCCTGCTGTTCGGGGCTTGCCTGCTGTCCGGCAACTTCCAGTTCTTTCAGTAAACGAATCGCATTGACATTTGCCTGGAACTTGGCTTTCGGACCGCCTTCGCCCAAATGCTCATCGGTAATGCGGAAGTTTTTTGCATTGCGGCGCAGGTTAGCCTTGTATTCCTCATAGGAGGCTTCCTCGGCAGCTTTGGCATTGGAGAAGGTCTCCCACTGGCCATTGACCTGAATGGAAACCGGGTGTTCGTCCAGCACTTCCTCAAAGGTTTTCTCCGGCTCAGTCACAGGGGCTGGTGGCTCTGGCTCCTCGATATGCAGTCGTTCCACCACCACATCATAAGGCAGATTGTTCTTATCGCCCGGATAGACGGCCATGGTCTCGGAATGGAAGGTCGGGGATTCGGTAGCCGATTGGGGCTGTTCCTGTCCAAAGCCGTCCTGCTGACGGGCATACATCCCGCGCAGCAAAGGCGCAACCTCATCCCAGCGGAAATACAGCACAGCCAGACGATTTTCCTCTGCATCCATGACTTCCAGCTCCATGCCCTGTGCCGTGGTACGGTAATCGGCAATATCGCCGGTCTCCAGATTCAGTGTCTCGATCTCACCGGAATAGGCTCTGCTCAGCCAGTAGGCGATCTCGCTGTTGCTCCTGCCGGATTGCAGCAGCGTGGAAATCTGCTTTTTATCCGCTTCATCCATCAGTCCATGAGCCAATACATCCCGCAAGTCCTGATCTGCCTTGTCCGGGTCAATAGGAAGAAACTCGGTATAGTAAGCATTGCGGCGGTCTGCCCGAAGCAGCTGCTCGAACTGTTCTTTGCGCTCTGCCCGGTAGATGGGATATACCATCCCGGTGGGCAGAAGCTGTACGGTGTCCTCCCGCAGCTCGGTGATCTGATAGGCGTCATCCTCGATATACACGGTATCGCCCACGGCATAGACCGGGGCGGCTGGGTCATAGGAGGTTCTTTGCAAAATTGGGCGACGAACTGCGTCATATTCCTCATCGGAAATGGAAACTTCGGAAGTCTGCTCTATCTCGGCATCTGCGATCTGCTCGGCATCTGACATCACCTGTTGGATAAACGGGGCATTGTCCAGTTTTTCCGGGTCTGCCACCTGTCCGTTGACGATCCCTCTTTCTTCCAGAGCTTCCCGGATGGCGATTGGGTCGATGTCGTCAAAACGGTCCTGTTCTTCTTCGGTATAGAACCGGTCCTCCTGAATGAGCTGGGCAAGCCTGCGCTGTACCTTCGGCCAGGGCAGCTGCGTTTCCTCCGGGCTGCCGGCACGGACAACAAACAGGCTGTTGCTGTTACTGCCGCCGTATTCCTGAGCCAGCCATGCGGCGGTATCTTTTTCTCTTGCATGGTCTTTCATATAGCGGACAACAGCGTGTTTACTCTCAATATTGCCGTTCCATGCACAAAGGGCGGTATCAATATCCTCCTGAGAAAGAGGGCGCAGAAGCTCATGGAGCTTTGGATAGGTCTCGTCGATCACTTCCCGGTGCAGACGCTGACGGAACTCCGGCACATCGGAATAGAGCCGAATCAGCTCCATATCCTTAGAGCCAAGAACCGCACGGCGCACAGCGGCATTGCCCTCGATGACAGCATTTTCACGGTCGGAATGACCGCAGGCATTTCGATATGCCACATCCTCAGATATGGCGGCAGTCACCACAGGCTTATACTGCTCAAACTGCTCCCGAAGGGTAGGCTTTGGCGTTTCTTCCTCTATCTCCGGCTGCTGGGCATGAATGGCATCTTCTTCTGCCAGATCCTTTTCAGCCTGGATCTTGTCATACTGCGCTTGTTCCTGTTCGGTAAGATAGCGGCCTTTCTGGACAAGTGAAGTAATGCGCTTGGCAACCTTTTCCCAGTTCAAGTGAACATCCGGGCAGTCCTGCTTTTTATAGTGCAGTCCTTTCCCATCGCGATCTTCGCCGCTGTGTGTTGCGCCGGACAGGGCATGAGAGCGTCCGCCAATGCCATACTCGTCTTTAAGGAATCTCACTTTTTCCTTATCCGTATGGTTTTCCATGAAGAACGCATAGATACGGCCCTTTCCTCCGGCAAAACTGCTGCCGCCGGTCATGGCGGCGTCGATCTCATCCTCGGTAATGAAATGCTGGACGGTTGGCACTTGGGAAAGGTCCGAAGAAAAAGTTCTGCGTGGCAGGTCAAGATCCTTCAGGTTCTCCCAAATTTCCCTTGGCCTATGGTAATGAAAGCGCAACAGGTCACGGTCCTGCTGATAGGCAGTCCAGAAGGCGGCGTATTCTTCCTTGAGGGTCTGGCGGAAAGCCGGGTCACTCAGCTGCTCGGCAAGCCATGCAGTTTCTTCCGGGAACCCGGTTCTCTGAATACCGGACAGACAGGACAGATACCCGGAATCTCTGGCTTTATCGCTGAAATCGTGGTACAGATGCCAAAGTTTTTCTGCAAGGAGGGAGCGTTCATAGCCTGCCGCTTCTGCAAGCTCCACATTGGAGGCAAACTGGCCACTTTCCAAAAGTTCCCCGATGCGCTCTGCGGCACTCTCCCAGGAAATGACCTGGGCAGACCTGTCATAACGGACAGACTTCCCGTGGGAAAGATGGATGCCATCCTCGGCATACCATACGCTCACGCTGCCAAGGCCGTTGCCGCCGTGGTACAGCGTTTTCAGTATCTCGGCAATCTCAGCGGTGGTTTTCTGCTTTTCAAATGCTGCAACCACACGCTCCCTCTGACGATCTGTATTGCCTCCCAAACGCAGCACATGGTCAATATCATTTTGGGCAAAAGAAAAAGCAGAGGATGTATGCGCTACATTCTCTGCTTCATCTATGGATTGGATCTGCTCCGCTTCGGAGAGGAACAGGTTTAGGGTCAGCTGTTGATAAGCTCCGCCATCAGGATCTCCTCTGCCTGGGCTTTGCAGGTGTTCATCAGGCCCACCCACTTCATGGGATCGCTGGCTTTCAGTTCCTCGGTGGCTCCCGCTTCCTTCGCCAGCTGGAGCATCATCTGTTCCAGTCTGCTCTGGGCGGTCTCGTCGATCTCGATGAGGTGCGGGTACAGCTTCTCGCTCAGCAACATCTGGTTGTAGAGGATGGGACGGTGTTCCTTCAGGTAGGTTTTCCTCATCCTGCCGTACTTGCCCAGGGGTTTCTCCGGCTGCTGGCTCAGCTTCAGGTCGGGAATCTGATAGTCTCCGTTCTGGATGTAGGTCATGGGATTGTTCATCTTGCTTGCTCCTTTCTTGGTTGGCTTCGCGCTCTGCATTTCGGACGGTAACGCCGATCTGCCGCAGCACCTGCTGGTTGATCTGGCTGACCGCTGTTCCCAGCGCCCCGATGGTGGACGGGGTGTTGAAATCAAAGATCGCCATGAAATCTTCGTGGTCGAAGTAGCGTTCCGGCTCCAGTCCACAGCGGGACATCAAAGCGTAAGTGATGCTGACGGTGGCGGCTGCCTTGAACTGCACTCCGATGTTATACTCATCATATTCCTCCAAAAAGGAACCGTCAACGATATAGAAGAAGTCCTGCTGATGCTCCGTCCAGTATTCCTCGGCCAGTTTTCCGGCTACCTCCGTGAGCTGTCCGGCAAGATCCTCACCGGAAACATCATAGGTGCGCTCCAGCATGGCCTGCACGGAATCCAGATAGCGCTCCTCCAACTGCCACAGCCAGGGAGTGCGGGAATGTTCACGGGTTCCGGTGTCGGAAATGTCAAAGACATAACGCAGGCGAGGTCTGTCCCCGGAATCATCCACCAGAGCGATTCCCTTGGAACCGCGCCTTACATAACGGCCCATCTTTTCATTCCACAAATCGTACTCCGCACAGGCGGTGGCGTCCGGTCGCTGGGCATAGATCATCAGCTGCTCATGGAACGGGTACTTGTAAAGGCGGGAAGCAGTAGTGAGAAACCCTGCCCATTCCTGCCAGCTCCCCGTGAGCTGTGTTGCCACTTTGTCCGCCATCTGTGCATATAGTTCAGCTTTGGTTGGCATAGTGTTCTGTCCTCCTTTCAGTTTTGGGGTAAAAAGGTGGGGTGGCAGATCGCCACCCCATCCCTGCGGTTATGTTGTTTACTGGTCAAAATCCGGGTACAGCTCCAGTTCGGCAAACTTCTCATCGGTCATCGCACAGAGCTTCGTAAGGGCGCTGTCGGTCAACTCTCTCAGCTCTGTTTCCTCCGGCGAAAGCTCGCCGCGCATCTCACGCAGACTGTCAATCAGCCCGGTGCGGCTGCCGGTATTGTAAATGCACATCAGGTTCATTTCCTCAAAAGTAAAGTTTCCCATATCAAATCTCCCTTTCCGCACTCTTTTTGGGTGCTGTCTTTTTGTGTTCTGTCTTGGGCTGGCCTTTCAGCTGCTCCATGACGGACTTTTTCTTTTCCCGTTCCTCCCGATGGGTGGCGGCTGCCAACTCCATCAGGGAAATGGGCTGACCGCTTCGGGCCTGCTGTTCCAGCTCTGCCACCGTGGGTTCTTTTGCGCCATTGTTGATGATACCGTCAATCATGCCGTAATCGTCCTCCAGCATCATTTCCGCATTTTTCAGCGGGTTTTCTGGCAGGAATCCGGGGATCTGGGTAAAACCAACACTGTCACAGTAATGACAGGATACCTTACCGTCCTGTCTGATCGCAACGATGTCGCTGACGCTCATGGAGGGACTGTGAAAGTCCACGGGCTTTTCCAGATTGAATTGCTGATAGAGTTTTTCCAGCTGCTCCGGCACAGTGCCAGACTCCCTCAGAGGAGCTGTGTAAATGAGGTCATAATTGCTGCGGTCTATGGAAATGTTATGGGACTTTAACCAGTCCAGATTCATAAAGCGCACATTCTGCGGATCGTCACGACTTACCTGATAGATGGCAAAGCAATCTCTGTTCTGGGAGAGAAATGCCTGTTCGCGTTCCTGCTGATGTTCCTGACGCTCCATGACCTTTTCGTGGAACTGAGGGCTTTTCTCCCATTCCTCATGGTCCACACCGAAAAGACCGCCATGATCCATGATTTCCTGCGGGTCAAACACCATGCTCTCCGTATTGTCCTCATACAGCACATAGACGGTCAAACCGGCGGCATCCAGTTCCAGCGCCCGTTCTCTGGTAACAGGGAGCATTCCATCATAGGTGT
Organism: Roseburia sp.; assembly: GCF_041325975.1. NCBI lineage: Bacteria > Bacillati > Bacillota > Clostridia > Lachnospirales > Lachnospiraceae > Roseburia > Roseburia sp. The sequence goes on from NZ_JBGLEJ010000004.1 coordinate 674,521, forward strand.
AGCCATATTCCTGCATATCCGGTGTGGATACCTGCTCATCCGGCATGGGGTATTCATCCAGTGCCTGCTCCTGCGCTTCCGGCAGCTGGGAAGAGGTAGTCATCTGACTGGTCTCTGCCTGCATCTGCTGATAGGCCGCTTCCTGCAAGGTCTCAACCATAGACAAGGGAGCGCGTCTGAGCGAAGTGCTGTCCAGATCGTTATCATCACAAATCTGGAGAACTGCCTTCATGCAGGAAAGCTCCGACATATCCAGCTGACCACCATCCAGCTCTTTCATGGACGCAGCATCGTAAAGAGTGTAGTCCCATCCGCTGTCACAAGGTTGGATATGAAGATAGGTAGTATCGTTGATCAGAAACAAAGCCTCCTGCTGGTTGGCATCCGCCCCCAGTACCTCCATTTCCGGCATGGTCGCAGCCAGTTCCTTTACCGCTTTCTGTACCAGCGGATTGTCACGGTAATAGTCGATTGCCTGAATAGTGTCCAGGTCAATGGTCTGCCCGGTCAAAATCGGAAACGGTCCTTCATAGTCGCTTCCGTCTTTCAGCTCAAAACCAATTCCTTTGATCCCGTTCATTCGCTCTGCCGGAATTTCCTGATAGATGCGGACCGCCTCCTCCAAAGACAGGTTATCGTGGTATTCTCCGAGGTTTGGAAACTCCATGCACTCTGCCACATAGTAAGTCAGATTGCCGGTTGGCTGCTCTATCGGGGCGGTTTCCGGCTCTGCCTTTGCATGGGGATCAATCCCACGCTCTTTGCAGATTTCCTTATAGTGGCGCTCAATGTCAGAGATCAAAGTGCCGGAGGTCTTATTGATGGTCTCCAAACTGGCTCTCAGCTCTTTCAGTTCCTTGCCCTGACTCCAGCTTGCAATATAGCCGAAGCTGTTTTCTCCGGTCTCAATGCCAAAATATTTGCAGACCGCATAGGAGATGCTTTCAGCCTCCACTTCCTCCGTGTGGCGGTCTTTCCTCTGTTCTTGCAAAAACTGGGTGAGGGTAGAAAAGCCGCCAACAAAATTCAGCCCTTCTTCCTCGGTCAGCATCAGGCGTCCATCTTCCGCCAGCTCCAGCGGCTCTGTCAGCAGAACGGAACCTGCATGGTTTACAACCACTTGTTCTTCTACACAGACCGGCTCTCCGGGGTCGTAGTCAGAACCGCGCAGGTCATAGCAATAAACGCCCTCCGGCAGATTATCACGGACAATCCGCCCATTGGAGAACAGACCGGGTTTATCAAACAGCTCGATCTCCTGATATTGCTCGTCATTGGCAATCTGAATCTTTTTCTGATTGTGGAGCTTGCTGTGGGCAATCTCGTGTACTGTGGCCGAAACCGTCTGCACCTCACTCATGCCCTGGCGAATGGCGATTTTCTGATGATCGGCAGAAAAATAGCCGTCCGTATCGGCGGCCATTGCTTCAAAAGTGATCGGCACCGGCGCACTGCGGCGCAGAGCCTCCATGAATGCCTCATAATTTGGCACATTGCCGGAAAGGGAGGAAGCAAGCTCAGGCAAAGGTTTCCCGTCGGTCTGGCTCACATCAAAGACCTTGACCGGGCGAAACATGGGGATCTCGATTTCTTTTTCCTCTGTGACGATCTTTCCGTCTTTATCCAAAATCGGAGCCTTGGTATCCGGGTCCAGTTTCTGCTCCTCGATTTTCTTCTTATATGGTGTGGGAGCAATGATGGTAATGCCATGCTCGCCCTTTTTTACATGACGCTCAAACTGGTCTTTCCACTTATTGTATCCGGCTACCAATGTAGCGTCCGGCTTCTGCATATAGATGAGCATGGTGTTGTTTACCGAATAGCGGTGGAAGCGGGACATGACGGACAGATAGCGCATATACTTTTCACTCTCAAACAGTTCCTTGATCCCCTGCTCGATGCCATCTGTGATTTCTCTTAGCCGCTCTCGGTTGGTGGGTTTGTTCTCAGCCATGATTTTCAATCTCCTTTCCAAATGTGTGATTTCTGCTGTGTGTTCTGCAATCCATGCCTTTTGTTCTTCTTCACTTTCATAAAGAAAAAGGTCCAACAGGTACTCTACATAGGTTTTCTTCTGGATTGCTTCCACAAAACGGGGGTGCGGTTCTTCCTCCGGTGTCCGGGGAGAATTGTCGGCCTCCCATTTTTTCAGCAGATAGTAGTAATCGGACAGTACGCGATAACACCGCTGCCGGTCCTCCCGAAACTTTTGTGCCTCTGTTTTCTGCCGGACATATCTCCTACGGGGAGGGGCCTGACTGTCATAGATCAGGCCAAAGTCCTGTGCCAGTTTCTCCGCCGCTTCTTTTGGGGAGAGGTCAAAGAGCTTTGCGGTAAAGTCGATCACATCCCCATCTTCACCGCAGCCAAAGCAGTGGAATCGCTGGTCTACCTTCATGCTGGGGTTCTTATCATCGTGAAAAGGACAGCAGGCCATGCCATTTCGCCTGACTTTTATCCCATAAAGCTCTGCCGCTTCTCTGGTGCTGACTGACAGCTTGACTGCTTCAAATACATTCTCTGCCATGTACCTTTAACTGCTGGACTTTCGCATAGGAGGCTGGTATCCGGCAGCTTTCGCACGCTCACTGGCAGCTTTGCGGCGTTCTGCGCTATATGGCTCCCTGACTGATACACACCGCTTGGGGACGGTAAAGTTATGGGCGTCCTTTCGGGTGATCTGGTCGGGGTGCTTTTTTGCCAGCAGATCTAGCTTCTCCATCAGACGGGGATCATGGGTATAGATCTCAGCCATTGGTTCTGCCTGATTATAGAGAAGAATGGTTTCCCGTTCCACTAAAGAGAGCTTCATCGGCTACCTCCTTTCCGCTGGTCAAATTCCAGCTTGAAGTTGGCGTACTGTCCATCGTCCTCCAAAACCACAGTGGCATCGTAGGTCTTTCCGGTTTTCTCCGAATATAGGCCCGTCACACGGACACGGCCATCGTTAAGCAGTGCAGACACCACAGCCTTAGTCGGCTGTTTTTTCTTGGCAGCCCACCATTTGTTGTTTTTCCAGATTGCAAATTTGCAAGAATCATTCTGACAGAAGAAGCCTTTTTGCAGTTCTGCAACTTCCCCGCCGCAGCGAGGGCATTTGCCCACCACCTCACGGGGCGGAGTGAACAGGTACTCAGTTCCCTTGATGACCTGATAAGTTCCCACCAGGTCTTTCAGCATGGTGCTGATCCCGTCCAAAAACTCCTCTGGGGCAAGCTGCCCGCGCTCGATCTCGCCCAGTCGGTACTCCCACTCGGCAGTCAGAAGCGGCGATTGCAGTTGTTCCGGCAGAACGGTGATCAGGGAAACTGCATCGTGGGAAGGGAGAAGCTGCACCGTTTTCCTGCTCTTTTTTCGTTCCAGAAAACCGGCAGATACCAGCTTTTCCAAAATACCGGCACGGGTGGCCGGTGTCCCCAGACCTTTTCGCTCGGCATCCTCCGGCATATCCTCTTTTCCGGCAGTCTCCATCGCGGACAACAGGGTGTCCTCCGTAAAGTGCTGGGGCGGACTGCTTTTGCCTTCTTTGACGATTGCCGCAGAAACCGAAAGGGTCTGTCCTTCGGTCAGCTCCGGCAGGGCTTTCTCTGCGCCCTCTTTTTTCGGCTCTGCATCCTTCATTCTGGCACGGTAGGCGTCCTCCAGTGCTTTCCATCCGGGGTGCTTCACCGTTTTTCCTTTGGCGGTAAACTCCCTACCGGCATACGCTGCAATCACAACGGTTTCCGAATAGATATGGGGCTGGGCCACGGCACACAGCAGACGCAGGGCCACCAGCTCCAGCACCGCTTTTTCTCCCGCAGGAAGGGCAGAAAGGTCTGCATCCTTGAGATTTCTGGTAGGGATTACTGCGTGGTGGTCGGTTACTTTCTTATCGTTGATGACTGTCTGCGGATCACAGGTAATGGCGATCCCTTTGCGAAACGGCATAGCATTGGCAACCAGATTCACCAACACCGGCAGGCTGTCTGCCATATCACCGGTCAGATAGCGGCTGTCAGTACGGGGATAGGTGCAGAGCTTCTTTTCATACAGGCTTTGCAGATAGTCCAGGGTCTGCTGGGCCGTAAATCCAAGCAGACGGTTGGCATCTCTTTGCAGGGTAGTCAGGTCATAGAGGGCAGGCGGCTTTTCGGACTTTTCCTTGCGCTCCACCTTTTTGATTGTGACATTTGCACCCTGACAGGCTTCTTTCAGCTGTTCGGCAGCAGCTTTATCCGCCATGCGCTCCCCGGATACGGTAAGACCGGGCAGCTCCAGCGCCACGGTATAAAAGGGAACCGGCTTAAAGGTGTCGATCTCAGCTTCTCGCTGGACAATGAGCGCCAGCGTTGGGGACATAACGCGCCCGATGTTGAGGGTGCGGTGGTACAGCACGGAAAAAAGCCTTGTGGCATTGATCCCCACCAGCCAGTCGGCCTTGGCACGGCAGAGAGCAGCATCCCGAAGTCCATCATAATCTACACCTGGGCTCAGGTTTGCAAAGCCCTCCCTTATGGCGGAGTCCTCCATCGAAGAAATCCAGAGCCTTTTCATCGGCTTTTGGCAACCTGCCAGCTCATAGACGCTGCGAAAGATCAGCTCGCCCTCGCGTCCGGCATCACAGGCATTTACTACCTCCGTCACATCCGGGGCGTTCATCAGCTTTTTGAGAATATCAAACTGCTTTTTCTTATCCTTTCCCACTACCATCTGCCAATGCTCCGGCAGAATAGGCAGGTCATCATATCGCCACTTGGCATACTTGGGATCATAACTGTCTGCATCCGCAAGACCGGCCAGATGGCCCACGCACCAGCTGACACGCCAGCCGTTCCCCTCCAGATAGCCGTCCTTACGAGCAGTCGCGCCGATCACGGCGGCCAGACTTTGTGCAACCGATGGTTTTTCAGCGATTACCAGTTTATATCTCATCATCTTCAGCCTCCCATTCTTCCCGCACAGGCGTGTGCAGTTTTTTCTCTATGCTGTTTTCCTCATCCAGTAGCAGGTTATAACCAAACCGGTAGTCATAGCGGTACAGTTTCCCCAGCAGGTCATTGATGATGATACGACAAGCCAAAATGACACGGGTTTTATCCACCTGCATCAGCTGGTAGCGTTGATAATTGCTGTAATATTCTTCGTGACGGCGGGTATTGCAGGCGGCATCTTCAAGTAAACTATCTACTGCATCCTGGCAACCATCTTCTTTTTCCCCTTCCATGCAGTTCAGAAGTTCCATCATCAAAGGAAAGCTCTGTTCATCCATAGGAGCTTCTGCTGCAAGAAAACCGATCAGAGCGGATAAGAGCAGATGAGCCGCCGTCTGTTCTTGTTCCGTCAGCACGGCCATTGTTTTCTCCGCATTTGGCAGGATCTTTTCTTCCACAAAATCTGCCGCGTCACCGGAATAAAGCTGACGGATAGAATCTATGGACAATGAAACTGTCGTGGTATCTAAGGAGAAATCAAAGGGATCATCTTGCTTTGGCTTTCTCCAAAGTTTGTTTAACATGGTAGAAAGAATGTCGCCGCCAAAATACACGGCGATCACAAGCAGGTCAAAAACAGCAATCAGCTTGATAAATATAATCAGAACACTCATTTTTTTCGTTTCCTTTCTTTGAGCCAGCGTTCCATCTCACGATGGCAGATACCTACGCAGGGACTTCCATAACTCCCGCAACCATAGCAGGGGTGGTTGTGGGATAAAGAATGAGGACGGGAAGTTTCCCTCCCGCCCTCCGGCCTGCGTGTCATCATGCGTTCATAGGGACTGTCTGTGAAACGGGTCATTTCACACTGTCCTCATCATCTTCTTCTGTGCTGCCCCCATCAGCGTCCGGTTCGTCCGACTCCTCATCCTCGGTTTCCCATTCCTCAGAATCTTCCTCGCCATAATCATAATCGTCCAGACTGTCATTGCCCTTGGTCTTAGGCTTATTCTTAATGAGCTTCAAGTAGGCAAATACGCCACCGCCTCCAAGCAGAGCCAGCAAAAGGACTATCGCAGCCGGGTTCAGTCCGGCAGGCTTCTCTTTTTCCGGTTCCGGTGTTTCTGCCGGAGGTTCCGGTGCTTTGCCCGTACATTTACTCTTATCAGTTGCGCAGACCGGGCAAGCCGTATTGACTGCCCCTGCTTCACATTTTGTCGTGCAGCTACACACAGCAGCCGGCTCCTCTTTGACATTTTCATCTTCCATCAGTGCCATCAAATCCGCTTCATCCACCTGGTTCAGAAAGTGAACAGCAGTCTTTTTATCCTCATTAGCCCTGTCGATCAAAATGTAAAAATAGTTGCCAGCCTTGGTGGTAACGGTAATGAGCTGCTTATTGCCACCAAAATCATCCACCAGTGCCGCATTCCCCTCCGGTGTAAGTGCCGGTGCTGGTTCTGTTTCTTCCACAATCACATTGCTATCATTGGTAGAATCCTCTGCCGGTGCCGCCGGAGCCTGTTCTGACCCCTGTGCAAAAGCAGGGATCGTAAAGCCAAATGCCACAACCATTGTCAGGCAAAAGGCGGAAAGTGTTCGGAGCAATCGTTTATTCCTCATAGCTGTTTTCCTCCTGTTCGTTATTTTCATCAGCCAAACTGCCGGGAACTGTGCCACCGGACAGCATGGCGCTCAACTGGGTCGGGGTCATACGCAGGGCGCGCACCATCTGGACGATCTCCAGATTTTCTGCCTCGGTTTTCTGTACTTCCAGCGCCTTGAGCTTTTCCTGATACTCTGCGATCTTCTCGCGGACCTTTGTAATCTCCTGGTCAATGCGCTCAATTTTGTTCTTTGCCATCGTCTATCACTCCTTCTTAAAAATCTCTGTTACCAGTTCATCAGGCCGTAGCCCTTAATGCTTTGATAATTCAGGTCATAACTTTTAATCTTGCAGGCATCGCCGGAATTTCCCTCCACGGTATAAACACGGCTGCCATCCGTACCGATCACGATACCTACATGGTCTGCTGTCCCATCCAAATCCCAGTCAAAGAAAATTGCATCTCCGGGAGCCAGATTGTTATAGCCTCTTGCACCCCATTGTCCATGAGACTGGAACCACGGAACGCCCTGCCACTCACAACCTGCAAAGCGCGGTTCACTTTTTCCTGCCTGGTTATAGCACCAGGATACGAAGCAGGCGCACCATTCCACACGGGAGTCAAAGCCGTACCAGCTCCAGTAGGGATAACCGCCCACATTGCCCACCTGACGCTTGGCCAGTTCCACCAGCTGAGGATTGCCGGGGCGGGTACCGTTAATGAACTGCACACCGGACAGATCTTCCGAGCCGCTGGTATCAGGGGAGCCGCCGCCAAACAACAGCGGCTTATTGCCCATGGTCTGCCGGTAAACCTGATACATTTTCATCTGCTCCGGGGTCAGAAGTTCCGACACCACAGCGGAAATGGGCTTGCTAGCGAGTTTCACATTCAAAATGTAATACTCATAGGGAACTTCTTCTGAGGTGGTCTCGCCGGTCTCCGGGTCGGTTGAGGTCTCCGTGCGGTAGCGAATCTCCACTTCCTCAGTAAGCGTCAGCTGATACTGTGCTGCAAACACACGCGCCAGCTCTTCCTGAGCACTCTGCCGGGTGTAGCCTTGCAAGACGGCAGAGAGAAATGCTGCCAGCTCATGAGGGTCATGGCCGATCATACCAAGGTCATAGCGATACTCGTCATACCCTGGGTGACTGCTTTCAATGTTGTCGATTTCCTCCTGCAACTGGGCTTCTCTGGCTGCATAATCTGCCTCCACCGCCAGCATTTCCGGGTCATCCGACGGATAGGTGGTGCCGGAGAGAACGGAACCGATGCTCTGCGCCATCATGGAGCAGGAGGACATGGTATTCATCAGCATACAGGTAATGAGGAACAAAACCCCTGCCATCAGGAAACCCTTCTTGTGGCGCATGACGAATGCCCCTGCCTGCTGTGCCTTTTCTTTTACCGTCCTTGCGGCTTTTCCTGTTTTGGATGCAGCCTGGGCGGTATTTCCAGCAGTCTGACCGGCATGTTTGGCGGCGGCATACTGCTTTTTGATGGCCTGCTTTTGCTGCCAGCGGGAAAGTGGATTGCTGGCAAACTGGGGATTTTCCTGCAAAGATTTCTGGTACAGAACATTTACATTTGCCTTTTCCAGTTGGCGCTCTGCCTGTGCTGCTTTGCGGTACGGCTTCAGCTTGTGGCTGCGATAGCCCTCCCGCACCAGATAAGCGCCGGTCTCCACCGCTTCCTCGGACTTGTGGGCGCTTTCCACGCCCACATTGTCCTGTTCTGTTTCCCGGATCTCTTTGTGGAGCTTGCCCGCAACCAGATGGACGGGAGCTTCCTTGACCCCTTGAGAAAGTTTGGAGGGTGGCTTTTTCTTGTCCTCAAAGGTCAGCTTCGAGGTCTTTTTTCCGGTATCCGGGTTGATGACCGTCTGCCTGACCTTTTTCTTTGGGATATTGGCCTGCGCCTTATCTGCTCTGGCCGCAGCTTTCTCCGCTTTACGGATCGGCTTTTCCAGTGCAGGGTCAGACCGTTCCTCATCAGTAAAGCGCAGGCGCGGCTCCTTATTCAAACCATTCTCCCAGCATGAGGGAGGACATCATGTAGTGCAGCTCTGCATAAATGGCCATTCCCACAGGATCGTTGAACATACAACCGGACAGGTAGGCGTAAAACTGTGCCACCACATCGGACAGGATTTTCGCTTCGGTTCCTTCCAGAACCAGACCACCCATACCTTCCTTGGCACGGATGGTGCTCCAGACCTCTGCCAGACGGAGCAGCCCCACCTGACCGGTCTCATTCAGTTCGGCTGCCTGATCTGCCGCCGCGCGGCACTCACTTACCGCATCGGCCATGACCGTAAGCAGCTGGCTGCGCTGGGCATTTACCGCCCTGTCAAAAAACATCAACGGGTTTTGATTCAAAATGTTGGGGTTCATCATCATTCATCCTCCTTTTTCAGTTCCTGGGGTTTGGTGGTCATAATGCGGTACAGCTCGGTATTCTTCGGGAAGTGGTCCACGAAAGGCAGAATTGTGGAGCCATAGAACAGCAGGCCCTCGCCCTCACCGGAGTGGGTCACATAGCTAAGCTGGTGTGTGGAAATGCCCAGCTGCTTGGCAAGTATCTGACGGTCTCCGCCTGCCTGGTTGAGCATATACACGAAGTCGGAGTTTTCAAAGATGTTCTCTACCTCGCGGCTGCTCAAAAGGTCTTTGACATTCTGGGTAATACCTGTCGGAATACCGCCCCATTTACGGAATCGCTTCCAGATTTCCACCGTATAGGCAGCGGTCTGTTCCTCCTTCAAAAGCAGGTGCATCTCGTCGATATAGTAACGGGTGGACTTGTGGGCGGCACGGTTAATGGTAACACGGTTCCACACCTGATCCTGTACCACCAGCATACCGATTTTCTTAAGCTGCTTGCCCAGTTCCTTGATGTCATAGCAGACAATGCGGTTGTTGATGTCCACATTGCTCTGGTGGTTGAACACATTGAGGGAGCCGGTTACATAGATTTCAAGGGCCGTAGCGATATACTGAGCTTCCTTTTCCTCCTGTTCCCGAAGCAGGTTATACAGATCCTCCAGTATGGGCATATTCTCCGGGCGCGGGTCATTGAGGTAAGTCTGATAGACCAGACGCACACAGCGGTCGATGATGGTTTTCTGCACCGGCTGCAAGCCCTCCTTACCGCCCACGATCAGCTCACACAAGCTGAGAATAAAGTCAGACTTGAGGGACAGCGGGCTTTCATCATCCGAGTAGTCCAGGTTCAGGTCCATCGGATTGATGTAGTTGGTGGAGGTAGGCGAGATCTTGATGACCTGCCCATGCAGACGCTCCACCAGAGGTGCATACTCCGCTTCCGGGTCACAAATGATAACATCATCACTGGTAAGCAAAAAGCAGTTTGCGATTTCTCGTTTTGCGCTGAAGGACTTACCGGAACCCGGCGTACCCAAAATCAAGCCGTTGGGGTTTTTCAGCAGCTTTCGATCCACCATGATGAGATTGTTGGACAGGGCGTTGATGCCGTAGTACAGAGCTTCTTTGCCGTTCTGGAATAATTCCTGTGTGGTGAACGGTACAAAGATGGCCGTAGAACTGGTGGTCAGTCCTCGCTGGATCTCGATCTGATTGAGTCCCAGGGGCAGACAGCTCATCAGCCCTTCTTCTTGCTGGAAGTCCAGCCTGGTCAGCTGACAGTTATACTTCTGGGCAATGGAGCCTGCCTGGAAAATGTTGTTGCCAAGCTGACGGGGATTGTCCGCTGTGTTCAGCACCAGAAAGGTCAAAAGGAACATTCTCTCGTTGCGGCTCTGCAAATCCTGCAAGAGTTTTTTCGCTTCACTGCCGTATGTGGCAAGGTCAGAGGGAATGATGTCCATGTCATATCCGGCGCGGACTGCTTTTTTCTGTTCCTCAATCTTACTGCGGTCAAGGTCGGTAATCTTGCGCTTTACCGTTTTGATGGCTTTCACCTGATCCACCGACTGAATGTGCATACTCACAATGAGCGAGCTTTCCATATCCAGAAAATCAGCCAGCAGACGGTCATTCAGCTCCGGTGCGAGAATCTGCAAAAAAGAAACAGCCCCGTATTTCTTGCCCATACGGAACTGCTTGCCGGTGCGGAACTCAAAGGAGCTTGGTGCAATAAAATCCTTTGTGGACAGACCGGAAGGGGCCAGCCAGTCCCATTCAAACTGAAACGGGAGCTGTTCGTCCATGTGGAATACTGCATGAAGCTGAGAAAGCCTTTCTTTACCGTCCAGCGTTCTGGCAGCTACACCAAGACGCTTGAAGTTATTAAGTATATCGGTCTCAATACGCTCCAGACGGGGCTTGGCAGCTTTGATGCTGTCTGCGTCGATACCAAAAGTCAGGTATTTGGTCTTGATGAGACCGTTGTTACCTCTGGCCAGCTGATTTTGCAGCATTGTGGTGTATTCCTCGCGGATACTGTCAAAGGCATCCCTCTGGGGCGGGATGGAAATGGAGTTAGCAAAGGTCTCCTCCGATGCCGCAAGGTTCAAAAAAGACAGCTGGAAATGAATCGAGCTGTCAAAATAATTGAGGAAATCACACCAACCCTCAAAGATTGCCGTCTTATCTTCGTTTTGGGAGAGCTGATAGTTGATGTCCTGAAACTGAATGGTCTTTGTGTAGTGGCTGTCCGATATGCGGCAGATTCCGTCCGGCCACATCCGTTCATAAGGGATACTGTCCTGCGCAGATTTTCCTTTTTTGTCCGTGCGGTTGGCGCGGACAATGGCCGCTTCGATCTGCTTCTTATCGGCGCGGGACAGCTTTTTCTTTGTCTTTACCGGCTGCACAGTTTTTTCCTCGGTTTTCCCGAACATCCGATGCAGCCATTTTTTTATTGCGGTGAACAATGTCATACACCTCCTTATCGAGCATTTCCTGCCGCTTTAATACGGCATAAAAGTTATTGGTCTGGTAGGGACGCTGCTTGGGACGGATCACAGCTACTTTGAGAATGTTGCCCACGATCTTTTCCAGGGGCTGTCCATGCTTTTCGTACATAGCCATCATAAAGAATGGCAGCATAACCAGCATCATACACATAGCCGCTACACTGTTTCCGGTAGGTTTTCTGAGCAAAAAGAAAAGCGGTACGCCAATAAGCGCTCCGCCCGTGAAGCAGATAAGCTGCCGCTTGGTCAGATTGAACATGACCTTTGTTTTGACTTTTGTTAAGTCCTTGGGTACGGGTACATAAGCCAATGTGGAAACCTCCTTCCGTTTTAGTGCGCCTGAAAGACTGATTTGGCGAGACTGCCGGTTTTGAACAGCGTAAAACATAGCAGTACGGTGTAGCCCACGCAGCTCCAGATTGCCATGATGATGTCATCTTCCAGAGCGATGTTCTGCACCAGCACAGCATAAATTGCCACGCAGACGATAATGAGAAACGCCTGAAAGCCCAGCGCCAGCAGGGATCGGAGGTAATTCTGGCCCATACCGCCCCATTCTTTACCCATCATTGCAGCCATTGGAACGGGAGCCACCGAAGTCACAAGGTAGATTTCGATCATACGGCCATAAATAACGATAAAGATACAGATATATAACGCCCACATAGTAATGCCAATAAAGAGGGATTGGAACCACAGTCCGAACAGCGGTCCCAGATCCATTTCCATCAGCCTCGGTTCCAGATCGGTCATAACTGAGGAAATGTCAATGGACGCATCCGAATTGATAACCCCTGCCGCCTGCGCCACTACGCTCTGCGCCATATCAAAGACGCCCATCACGATATTCCATGTGTTTGTGACAATGAGGATGGCAGCGGCTGATTTGAACACCCACTTGAAAATCATCCAGGTGTCCACATCATGCAGGTTGTTCTTGTCTGCGATCATCTGGATCAGGTCTACGGTCATCACGATAGCCAGGATCACACCTGCAATCGGCACCATGATGGAGTTGGACAGATTCTCAATCATGCTGAAAATATTGCCATTCCATCCCTGTGGGGTCTGGCCTACCTGTACGGATATATCCGCGACCTGCTGATTTACACTGTCAAACATCCCCGAAAGGTTGCTCATAATGCCGCCCACCAGCATTTCTTTCAGCCAATTTGTCAGGGCTTCAAGTAAGAAATCCATACGGTGTCAACCTCCTTTCCGCCGCCCCCGCAAAACTGCGGGAGCGGCAAGGATTTCATACGGAGACGCTTAGACAGAGAAAAGCCCGGAGAGCAGAGGTACAAGGACCATGCCTACCACGGCTACACCAGCACCGGCCATGAGCTGCTTCATGCCCTGGCTCTTGGCGCCGGGGTTGTCGTTGCCGTAACCTTCCAGCAGGTTGATAACGCCCCAGATACCGAGACCGGCACCGAGCGCGATAACGAGGGTCTGAAGAACGGTGATTGCCTGTTCAAAAAATGCCATATAGTTTGTTAGCCGGAATCTGATTAAAAAATAGGTTTGTCATGTTTCATAGGCATACAAAAGCCGGAACAATCTGCCGCCCGGTTTCCGGGCGCATGATTCCGGCTGTCCTCCTTTTTCATTATTTTTTCTCGCGATTGTCCGCTTTGTACGCCAATGGCCCATAGAGGGCAAGTGCGGCGAATAGATAAGATCACTCCCTTCTAAAGCGGAACGAAATTAAGCGCCCTTTGTGTCTACTTCATATACATCGCAGACCTCATTGGGCTTGAGTTTCAGCCTTGCAGACAAGAATGCTTCAATGTCAAAAGCGTTCTTATCATCCGCGTCGGCAGTGTACTTGAAATTGGGGTGCTTGGTGATGTCGTACTTATCCGAAAGGAAAGGACGCACACCGCGCAGCTGGAGGATACACTTGCCTCCATCCATAACAGCAAGCTCATCCTGGCTCATCAGCTCTTTCCCCAATTTTTGATAGTTGAGTGAATGGGAGGTTTCCCTCCCACGGCTCTCTCCTGTGTTGTAGGTGTCGATGGTTTCCTTTCCCAGCACGGCAGCCAACTCTTTGAGGGTAGTCGGCTCTTTACCGCCCAGGAAGATGGATGTATCCATGTTACCGATGATGGTATCTGCGTTATCCTTATAGATCGCCTTGAGCTGACTCTGTGCCTGCAACACCAGACAGGCAGAGATCTCACGGCTTCGGATGGTGGCCACCAGCTTTTCCAGTTTCGGAATCTGCCCGATGTTAGCACACTCATCAATCAAACAGCGCACATGAACCGGAAGCCTGCCGCCATACACATCGTCGGCTTTTTCGCAGAGCAGATTGAAAAGCTGGGTATAACACATGGAGATCAGGAAGTTAAAGCTGTCATCCGTATCACTCATAATGAGGAACAGAGCAGTTTTCCTGTCTCCCAGAGTATCCAGCTCCAGCTCATCATAAGCCGTGACCTCACGCAACTCTGCAATGTCGAACACGGCAAGGCGAGCGCCGCAGGAAATCAAAATCGACTTGGCTGTTTTTCCAGCGGCCAGCTTATATTTCTTATACTGGCGCACCGCAAAGTGGTTTGGCTTCTCGGCTTCCAGTGCATCAAACATCAGGTCTACGGGGTTTTTGAACTCCTCGTCATCCTCACGGACTTCCATGGCGTTGATGAACTCAATGAGGGTGGAGAAGTTTTGTTCCTCCACCGGAGCCTCATAATGGATATAGCCAATAAGCGCGCAGTACAACAAGGTTTCTGCTTTTACCCAGAAATCGTCTCCGGCCTTGCCTTCGCCTTTGGTATTGGCGATCAGCGTTGTTACCAGCTTCAAGATGTCCTTTTCGCTATGGATATAGGCGAAAGGGTTATAGTGCATGGACTTCTTGAAGTTGATGGTATTTAGGACCTTGATTCGGTACGGCTCATAAATGACCTTGCCGTGCTTATCCTTCATAGGCTTTCCGTCTTTCCCCAGCTTGGGTGCGCCCCTTTGGAGCATTTTTCCGCACTCCACCAAAATGGTTCCCTTCGGGTCTGTGACCACATAGGAACTGTGCATCTGCATCAGATTCGGTTTGAGCCAGAAGCGGGTCTTACCGGAACCGGAGCCGCCAATCACCAGCACATTTTTGTTTCTGGCGGTCTTTGGGTCCTTGGGGCGGCTGTTCATTGTCAGGCTCTCCGTTTTCGTCAGAATCACATTGTTCTGGAATACCGGGTCGATGTAGGGTGCAATGTCCTCATGGGTTCCCCAACGGGCGGAACCGTATTCCATGCCGTGCCTGTACTTCTTGGCGTTCTTGCTTTTCAGGTACACAGCCAGCCGCAGGCCGCCGCCGCAGCACAGGCCCACCAGCAGGTCCAGCGGGTGCAGGCTGGGCCACCAGCTGGCCAGCGCCACCGGCAGCGTGGAGAAGAACGAGAGCATTTTTGCCGAAGCGTCCGCACCCACGGCCATCCGCCACGCTTCACCGAAGTTGGTGGAGAAAAGCCCCATCAGGATATACGGCAGATTCAGCAAAATGAGCTTTTTGATGTTCAGCTGCTTTTTCATCGTTCCAGCTCCTTCCGCTTGTTCCGGTCCACGACGGCGTGTTTTACCAGTTCTTTGAACTGGCTCAGCTTTGCCAGCACGGACGGGCGCTCGGATTTCTCCGCCTTCTTGACCTTTTTCCCGGTGTACTCGGTAAAAGCAGCGGTCAGGGCATCCGCGTCCCGACCCTTGAAAAAGATCAGGTACTTGGATGGGGAGCTGCTGCGGTCCTTCTTCACCGCATAGTCCACGCCGTATTTCCGCGCGATCTTCTCAAACTCCTTGATGGAGGGGTCGGTGATCTCGATGTTGGAAACGCCCTGATTCTGGCCGATCAGCTGTTTCACCGTCTGCTTGCCGTGGGGAATCACGGGGGTATCCCGGCTTTTCTGCTTTTGCAGCTTCTTTTCCTTGCGGTGGGCAAGGTATTTGGTGATGGCGGCTTTCATCAACCGCCCGGTAAACTTTGTTCCGCTGACTACCAGCGTCAAAGTCCTGTTTTCCACTTCCTCCTGCATAGGTCATCGCCTCCTTTCCACGGATTTTGCAGGGGTGGCACTTGATACTAAGGCGGAACCACCAGCCGCCGCAGCAGGTATTTCAGCATGGCAGGCTCCTTTCAGCGCAGCTGGTCGGAGCGGTCATAGTACAGATGGCCCTGGCGCACTTTGGCATGGCTGAGAATCTTGATGTGGCCCTTTTCCTGGTTCTCCAGGCTTTTCTGGTATCCGGCCTCCGTCAGAAACAGGCGGGTCCGTTCACCTTTCCAGCCCACCGGGGAATCGTCGGTCAGCACACCGAAGATAATCATGTGCCGGGTGTCCTCGGCAAACCGCTCCAAATCCATGTACTCATGGCCGTGGTAGTTCTGCGCCCCGGCTTTGAGGCGCATTTCCTCCATCAGCTGGCCCACGGTCTTACGCTCAAGCATGGCGTGCGCCTCCTTTCCCGCGTCCCTGGCCCTTCACGGTCAGGATACCGTCCAGGGTGGTGGCGGTGATCCGCAGGCGCTCGGCGGTGGCAATGTCATTCTTCACGATCTCGTCGATGCCGTGGCCGCAGACCACCAGCACATGGGACCGGCGCAGGTAGTCCCGCGCCATATCCAGCCCGTCCTTGTGTTCCTGGGGAATCTCGTCTTTGAGGAAGGTAGGCAGGAACAGCACCGGGCAGATGGGCGAATACCCGGCATCGTACACCTGACGGCAGTAGGCCGCAGCGTTCTCGGCGTTCTCATACTGGCTGTTGCTCCAGGGAGCCGTAATGTAGGCAAGAGGTCGTTTCATGGCAAAATCCTTTCTCCCGGTGTTTTCGGGCAGCAGAAAAGCGGCTGTTTACCAGCCGCCTGCGTACATATCGTGGTTAACTTGTGCGGTGTAGTGGTTGCTGATCGTGGTCGGCGCATTAAACAGCACCGCAAGCAGATACTGCTTCATGTTGCGGATTTCGGTGGTATTGTTCCGCAGGCATTCCATGACAAACTCGATGTGGGAGCAATCCAGCTTCAAAAAACGGGAGCGGACCACCTCATGGGGGAAGTCGCTGCCAGCGATCCGGGTGGTTTTCCGCTTGGCACAGACGGTCTCCACCATCAGCTCCACAATCTCGTCCAGGTCCTCCCGGTAGGTGGTAAACTCCCGGCACATGTGGTCATACTCGATGTTCTCCAGAATCAAATCCCGATAACTTTCCATCTCTGAGACAGACATCGCATCCCTTCCTTTCCGTTCCGGCAGCTGTGCTGCCACTGGCTCCCGGAAGGGAATGGAATCGGTACTTGATCCATAAGTAATTGTTTTTTCTGTATTTGATTTCTCTATATTTAATTCTGCGGGCTTTTCCGTATCCGGTTTTACCATATCCGGGTTTTCCGTATCTGGTGAAGCCGTATCCGGCTGGGGCGTATCCGGGTTCTTCGGCTGTGGTTGCTCGTAGATAACATACTCGGTATCGCTGATCCGACCCTGCCGGTCTCGCAGCTGATGGCGGACAATGTACCCAGCAGTTTCCAGCTCCCGCAGCGCGCCGCCGATAGCGTCCACGCCCTCTTTGCAGATGGCGGCAAGCCCTCTGGTGGTATAGTTCCAGTCCTCCGGTAAGGACAGCATCATGGAAAGCAGCCCCTTGGCTTTCAGGGACAGTTTCCCGTTGCGTAAATGGTGATTGCTCATCACGGTATAATCTCTGGTTCGTTCAATGCGAAATACGGCCATTGACCTCACTCCTTCCAAATTTCTCAGGGTATGAAAAAAGCCACAATCCTGTAAAAAGAATTGTGGCAGTCAGCTGTTTTGTTCACTTTTTCTGCGCCGGTAGGGGCGCTTGGGAATGGGCGGTCTGTCCAACAGGTCATTTCCCTGAGAGAATGGCAGAGTTTGCAGAACACGGTCAATCTCTATAAATTCCATACCATGCTGGGAATGGCAATCCTCCCAGATTGCTTCCCGGATTTCCTTTACAGTACACATTTCAATCCTTTCCTTTCGCAGTAATGATTTGTTTATGAGTGGCGGCGGTGTTTTCCCGGTTTGAAATCGAGGATATGTCCCTCAATCACACGAGCGTAACGCTTGATCTTGATCTCCCGACGCTGCTGGCTTTGCAGGGCGGCCTGATACCCGTCCTCAGTCAAAAACAGTCGTATTTCCTCTCCGGGGTTACCGTAAGCTGTGCTGGGACGCAGGACGGAAAACTCAATCATCCAGCGGGTGTTATCCTGAAAACGCTCCACGGCAAGAATGTTGTGTCCTTTCAGCTCGCGGGCTGAAATATCCCTCATAGGCGGCTCCTTTCATCGTTCCTGATCTCTCTGGCGTTTTTTCTGCCACTGTTCCAGCAGCTTGATAATAGTTTCCTGCATCCGCTGGGGCGTGTAGCTCTTGGGAAAATATTTCCGCAGAGTGTCCGAGGTGAATGTCACCTTGTCCAGATCGCTTTTCTTTTCCTCTCCCATAATGGCCCGCATCACATCAATGGATAAATGTCCCTCCTGACTAAATTTCTTGAGCCGCTGAGCCTGGGAGAGAGAAGGGGTGGCCTGTTCGCTGTCCATTGCGTCCAAAAGCTGGGTCTGTTCCTCTTTTTTCAGGAACGACAGCTCATACGCCGGATTGAGAGCGATTTTTCGCTCATCCACCATATCCAGCAGTTCGGGAATTAGTTCGGTCAGGCGGATGTAGCGGAAAATCTGATTTTTACTCTGGCCTACCTGTTCAGCTAACAATTCGCTGGACTTCTTTCCAAAATCGTTCCCAACTTGGGAACAATTTTCTTTTGTTGGCCTACCAGCCTGCCGCTTCATAGCCTCCAGTTTCATGCGGTAGGCAAAGGCTCTTTCACTTGGGAGCAAGCTTTCTCGCTGCAAGTTGCTGTCAACCATAATGATCGTGGCGGCATCATCATCCAAATCCCGAACAATGACTGGCATGGTCTCCTTGCCTGCCAGCTCACTGGCTCTGTGCCGCCTGTGTCCGGCTACCAGCTCATAACCGCCCTCCGGGTCCGGTCGAGCAATCGCCGGAACCAGAACACCATACTGCTTGATACTGTCAGCGGTCTCCATCATGGCTTCGTCATCCTTGACTTTGAATGGGTGGTTCTTAAAGGGATGCAGTTCAGACAGCGGAATCTCCTGAATCTTTTCCAGCTTTGCATCCTGACGGCCTTCTTCGGTGGAGAACAGATCATCTACCGAGGCCAGCTCTATTTTTTTCGCGCTGCTTTTCAAGTTTCAACACCTCCTTCGTCAGATTTCGATACCCCTCTGCCACTTTGCCGCCAGGGTCATGGGCAAAAATGCTTTTTCCCTCGGCGCTAATTTCCTTTGCCCGGACAGAATGGGGAATCTCTGTGCCGAATACTTTGATCTTGCTGCCATAGGTCTCACGCAGGAGCGCGGAGATCTCTTTGGCAAAGTTGGTTCGGCTGTCCACCATCGTCAGCAGGATACCGTCTATCTGGAGCTTGGGGTTGATCTGCCGCTTTACCTTGTTTACCGTGGAGAGCAGCTGTTCCAACCCTTTGGCGGGCAGATACTCCGCCTGAACGGGAATGATGATCCTGTTCGCAGCGGCCAGCGCATTGACCGTGAGCATCCCCAGGGAGGGCTGACAGTCGATGAGAATATGGGAGTATTGCCCCTTCAGCGTGTCCAGATATTGCCGCAAGATAGTCTCACGGCTCATGGCATTTACCAGGGATACCTCCATACCGGATAACTGGATGTCCGCAGGCATCAGGTCAATGCCTTCCGCATGATGCAGAATACCTTCTCCAGTGCGTATAGGCTGATCCATCAGAATTTTGCCCATTGCATCGGACAATGTAAATGGCAACTTGTCCGGTTGCGGATTTCCCAGGCTGATTGTCAGGCTCCCTTGTGGGTCCCCGTCGATCAGAAGGACTTTCTTTCCGGCCTGCGCCAGCCCGATTCCCAAGTTGGCACAGGTCGTTGTCTTGCCAACGCCGCCTTTCTGGTTGGCAATGGCGATGATTTGCGTGTTCATTGACTTCACCTCATTTCTAATTATTGCTGTTGCTTCTGGAAATAGAAAAAGCCGCCACTTCAAAATTAACAGTGAAGTGACGGCTCTTTCTATCGCCGGAATACGAGTTCCTGAAATGAAAAAAGCACCCAGCATTTATACTGTGTGCTACATCAAATTCATATTCAATTATTCAAATTAGCTCAAACTATGCCAAACTGCCACAGCCAAAAAACGAGGGAAAGGAGGGCTGAAAAGCACCCCAAAAATCGGCTCTCGGTTAACCACTTTGGGAACCACTTCCCCCTCTTTTCGCCCTCTTTTTGGCCAGTTAACCACTTGCGGACCACTAAAAATTGGATGAAATCGGCTCTCGTTTTGCCAAATTTGGTCAAACCATATCAGCCCGTTTAGATATAGTAAAAGCCCGGAAAACCTTGATTTTCCGGGCTTTTTGAACCATTTTGATATAGTCTGAGCAGTCGATTATCGCTTGCTGAACTGCGGAGCGCGACGGGCTGCTTTGAGACCTGGTTTCTTACGCTCTTTCATACGAGGATCACGTGTTAAGAATCCTGCTTTCTTTAATACTGGTCTGTAGTCAGCGTCTACATTTAATAACGCACGAGCGATACCATGACGGATAGCTCCTGCCTGTCCTGTGTATCCACCACCACGAACGTTTACTAAAACGTCGAATTTATCAGCTGTCTCGGTAGCTGTTAAAGGCTGACGAACAACAACCTTTAATGTCTCTAATCCGAAATACTCATCCATATCTCTTTTATTGATGGTAACTTTACCTGTACCTGGTACTAAATATACTCTGGCAACAGATGATTTTCTTCTTCCTGTTCCGTAATACTTTGTATTAGCCACTGTTTTTTCCTCCTAATTAAAATGTTAAAGCTTCAGGTTTCTGAGCTGCATGCTTGTGATCCGGTCCAACGTATACGAATAATTTTGTATACATCTCTCTTCCTAAAGGTCCTTTTGGAAGCATGCCTTTTACTGCGTGCTCAATAACTCTTTCCGGATGTTTTGCTAACATTTCTTTTAAGGTAGTTTCTTTCATACCACCTACATAATCAGAGTGATTGTAGTAGATTTTCTGGTCTAATTTCTTACCAGTTACTTTAATCTTCTCAGCGTTAACAACGATTACATAATCACCTGTGTCGATGTGCGGTGTAAAGATTGCTTTATTCTTTCCTCTTAATACTTTAGCAACTTCAGATGCTAAACGTCCTAATGTCATACCTTCAGCGTCAACTACATACCATTTTCTATCAATGGTAGCTGGGCTAGCCATAAAAGTTTTCATTGATCTTCCTCCTAGAAATAATGTTACGGAACACCGCTGCAATGTGAATGTCCAGGACACACCGCTTGGTATTCAATAAATTGTTTATAGCTTAAATGTCGCTCCGGGGCTTTGGATTGACATTACTTCACTATCACAGACTTAAATAGTATAGTACACGACGCCTTGTGTGTCAAGTTTTTTTTGCCTTACTGCAAACTTTTTCCTGCCTATTTTATGATTTCAAACTTAAATTTATTACTGCTCCAGACATTATCCTTAAAATGAATTTCTATTGTTTTCCAGTCTGCCGGAACCTCATATCCTATTACACCATTCATTTTTTTTCCTGCTGCAATGGTTCCATCTAATTGATTTGCATCGTTTTTCTCCAAAAGAGCGTTCAGTGAATAGTTTAATGCGTAATCATCCGCATACGCTTCAAAACTTGCCATACTGCTTATATTTATTTCAGAATCAGAATTATTGGCAATCTCAAACTCTACCAGAACAAACTCATTTCCATCCGATGGTTTATTATACTCTGATCCACTATTCTGCGTATAGTTGACCATTGTAACCTGTACATCATTCATTTCCGCGGTTTCGCCAATGCCAAATATATCTTTCTCGCTATTCTCCTGTCCGGCAGATGTATCTTCTGTCATATTTTTTTCTGTATCTGTCTTATTATCCGTAGTATTCTGCACCGGATCATTCTCCACTTTTTTCGGTTTATCCTCTCCACCACCCGAAATTGCTGCAATAAGTGCAACCACGATCACAGCGATCACGATCCATTTACCGATGCCACCCTGTTTCTTTCTGCAGTTTGGGCATACCTTCGCGTCTTTTGGTATCTCCGTCTTGCAATACTTACATACCTTTGTTCCCTTTTCCATTTCAAATCCTCCTGTGTTTTGCGGAGCAAAATGCGACTGCCTTTGCAGGAGCAGAGGATTTTCCTCCTATGTTTTGCGGAGCAAAATGCGACTGCCTTTGCAGGAGCAGAGGATTTTCCTCCTATGTTTTGCGGAGCAAAATGCGACTGCCTTTGCAGGAGCAGAGGATTTTCCTCCTATGTTTTGCGGAGCAAAATGCGACTGCCTTTGCAGGAGCAGAGGATTTTCCTCCTGTGTTTTGCGAAGCAAAATCCGAACCCTTTGGTGAGGAGAGGATTTTCCTCCTGTGTTTTATATTATCCTACTTTATGCTACTTTATCCTACTTAGTGGTATATGTCAACCATTTATCGTATATATAAAATATAAAAGAAGAAATGAGGTTATCTATGAAACCATTAAAAAATAAAGTAAGCATTACACTTGATTCAGATGTTATCGAACAGTTAAAACTCCTCGCAGAACAGGATGACCGTTCTTTTTCCCAATACATCAATATGATATTAAAGGAATATCTGTCTCAACAGGATAAAAAGAAAGAAGCGTAAAACAGCTTCTGTCTTATGCTTCTCTCATCTTAACCATATTTATTTCGTTTTTGGTATGCTCTGTGCATACATTTTCTCTGTTCCTTTAAAATAATATCGCTTCTAAGGTTACACATATCACAGCTGCCGCAAAAATAAAAATAAATTCCGCAGCCACATAACCGATCAGTCTTATGATCCGTTTTTTGCTGTTTACAACCGGTATATTTCTCCGTATCCCCATATAGTCGCAGACAAAAAATATAAATACGATCTGTGACAGCCAGAGTACAAAACGTTCCAGTGTAAGCTCTTTAGCTGCGAGCGGCTGCCCCTTACTGCCACTCAATTCTAACGACCAGAAGAAATATGTAACAAATGCATACCCCAAAACAGAAACGATCATTTTCCACAGTTTTCCAGATTGAAAACCGGGTATTTTATAAAAAGGCGGCTTATGAATACTCACATTTTCCATATTGTAAGACGCACTCACTGCACTGCTTACAGCAGTTTCAAGTTCATCCACATTCTGATACCTGTCTTTTGGATTTAAATTGATGCATTTTAATACCACCGGTTTTAAACGCCCCTCCGTTATCCTTTCCAGAGGAAAACAACGCATGAGCATATAATTAAGCAGTACACCCATCGCATAAATATCAGTTCTCGCATCTGTCTGCCCGAATCCGAACTGCTCCGGTGCTGCATAGCCTTCCGTTCCCATCATAACGGTATCTTTTGACTTGCCCGGCTGGTAAATCCTTGCAATATCAAAATCAATCAGCTTTACTTTTCCCTCATTGGTGATGATCACATTCTCTGTTTTCAGATCTCTGCATATGACCGGCATTTTCGCATTATGTAAAGGATGAAGTGCCCTGCACAGACAGATTATGGCCTCTGCTGCTTCCCTCTCCGAAAAAAATTTTTCCCGCAGCATTTCTTCCAGATTTTTTCCGCTTAAATATTCCTCGATCACGATCAGATTCGTCTCTGTCTGGATACATTCATAAATTTCCGGTATATATGGATTCGGATTTTTCTTTAAAAAAAGATAAATCTCCTTCAAATCCGGTGCAACATACTTTCTTACACCAATGACACCATTTACTTTATTCCTTACGATATGTACTTTTTCATTCTCATTCAGCCTGCCAAGATCCACATATTCCGACAGACGGTATTCTTCCTCAAGCAGCATATGACTTTCCACCAGTTTCTTGCATTCATCTGTATAACACGCTATGATAGATGTCGGACAGTAAAACAACCTTACTCTTTTTGCCTGATGACATCTGTATAATCATATAAATGTATTTTATTATTTTTGGGACAACAATTCAAGGAGACCTTATGAAACAGCAAACGACAGACGAATTAATGAAACTTCTCACTTCCACCAAAAATACGGCTGAATTAAAACAATATACCGATACACTTCCGGAAATGGCAGCCGTCTCGACTTTTCCGGAATATCTGAACGAACAGATGATAGCCCACAATATAACCGCTGCAAATCTGATCGCCGCAGCCCAGATACAGCGCAATTACGGCTATCAGATCTTAGACGGCAGACGAAGTCCCTCCCGTGATAAGGTTATTTCTCTCTGCCTTGCGCTAAAGCTCGATCTTTTGGAAACGCAGCGTGCTCTCACGCTCACAAAAAACGGACAGCTCTATTCTAAAAGCAAACGTGACTCTATCCTCATTTTTGCCATAGAAAAAAAGCTGTCCGTGATCGATGCCAATGCCCTCTTAGAAGAATTAGGTGAGCCTTCTCTAAGCTGACTGACTTCAGCCGTATTTTAAAATATTCCGTTATCCTGCTTACTCAAACTCGATCCCCATCATCGTAAGTCCATGTGCCGGTGCCGTAGGTCCTGCCGCACTGCGGTCTTTTTTTGCAAGGATCTCTCCCACTTCATCCGGTGCAACCGCGCCACCGCCAACCTGCACTAACGTCCCTGCAATGATCCGTACCATATTATAAAGGAAACCATTCCCGGTCACACGGATCGTAATGATATCCCCATCTTTTTCCACATCACAGGCATAAATGGTACGCACCGTCGTTTTTACCTGTGCACCGATCGCACAGAAACTCTTAAAATCATGCTCGCCCACCAGATAAGATGCCGCCTTTTTCATTTTTTCCACATCCAGCGGATAATGGTAAAAATAAGTATCCAGCCGTCTTGTAGGCATACGGAATGTCCTGTTTAAGATGCGGTATTCGTAAGTCTTTCTGCTGTTCTGATAACGTGGATGCCAGCCATCCTCCACTTCACATGATCCCTGCACCACAATATCCTCCGGCAGTCTCTGATTCAGGGCAAATGCAATCTTATCTGCCGGCATCCTCGTGTTCGTATCAAATACCGCAATATTTCCAAGTGAGTGTACCCCGGAATCCGTCCGGCTTGCACCGCTCACCACGATCTCTTCCCCCAAAAGTTTCGAGAGATTTTTATTTAACACTTCCTCTATCGTGATGCCGTTCGGCTGCACCTGCCATCCTTTGTAATTTGTGCCGTCATACGCCACAACCATTTTTATACGCATACTGATCCTGTCCCCATTTCTAAACAGCCTGCCGTGTCTGCTTCCATAACTATCTATTTGTTTCTGTGGCACAAAGCTGCTTATATTTTGCAGCTTCATGCAACAAAATTTACTGCGGAAACGGTAAAAAGAATCTGCACAACAGAATAACCACAAAATATCCGATCACAAGCACATATGCCTTATGATCCACACCCGCATAACGCAGCGGTTTCATCTTGGTTCTGCCCTCACCGCCATTATAGCAGCGTGCCTCCATCGCCATCGCAAGGTCATCGGCGCGGCGGAACGCAGAAACAAACAACGGTACTAAAAGAGGAATCATATTTTTCACTCTCTGTAGCAGATTGCCGCTCTCAAAATCAGCACCTCTTGCCATCTGTGCTTTCATGATCTTGTCCGTCTCCTCGATGAGGATTGGAATAAAACGAAGTGCGATCGACATCATCATTGCGATCGCATGTACCGGAACACCGATTTTTGTCAAAGGCATCAATGATTTTTCCAGACCATCCGTAAGCTGGTTTGGCGTTGTTGTAAGTGTCATGATCGAAGTACCAAGAATCAGGTAAGTCAGCCGGATCGCCATCAGAATCGCATTCTGCGCACCTTCTGCTGTGATCTTAAAGATCCAGAAACTCACGATCGGTGTACCCGGTGTCAGGAAAAGATTAAAAGCCGCCGTGATCAGCATCAGCACCACGATTGCC
Source organism: Roseburia sp. (assembly GCF_041325975.1). Lineage (NCBI taxonomy): Bacteria > Bacillati > Bacillota > Clostridia > Lachnospirales > Lachnospiraceae > Roseburia > Roseburia sp. Next base: position 699,947 of record NZ_JBGLEJ010000004.1, read on the forward strand.
TTTAATCCCTTTACCATAAACTTAAACGGAACCTTCGATGACTTAATGCAGAAGACCAAAAATACAGTCGCAACAAGTAATGCCGCAATCCCTTTAAAACAAAACAATGAAATAATATAAATAAATGTAGCAAACAGTTTTACGCGCGGGTCCAGTTTATGAATGACGGAATCCGCCGGATAATACTGGCCCAGTGTAATATCTCTTAACATCTTCTTCCTCCGAACCGTTACATATGAAAGTCTGTTTTTCCGGAATCAATCCCGGTCAGCGCCTCAAGCAGACACGCTCTCGCCTCTGCTACTGTCGTGGCATCTGTATCAACATTCAGACCTTTTTCCTTCAGTTCATGCATCAGGTAAGTCACCTGCGGTGCCGCAAGACCAACTGATTCAAGCTCCTTATAATGGCGGAACACTTCTTTCGGCGCGCCATCAAACATCACGCTTCCATGATTCATTACGATAATCCGCTCCACATATTTTGCGACATCCTCCATGCTGTGTGATACCAGAATAACCGTAATGCCCCGCTCCCTGTGCATCCGCTCCACAAGATCTAAAATTTCATCACGTCCTGCCGGATCAAGTCCTGCTGTCGGCTCATCTAGGATCAGTACTTCCGGCTTCATCGCAAGCACGCCCGCGATCGCAACACGACGTTTCTGTCCACCGGAAAGATCAAACGGAGACTGGTAATACAGTTCTTCCGGCAGTCCGACACTTCGCAGAGCCTCAAATGCCCTAAGTCCTGCCTCTTCTTTTGATAATCCCTGATTTTTCGGTCCAAAACACACATCATCAAAAATGGTTGTCTCAAACAACTGGTGCTCCGGATACTGGAATACCAGACCAACACGGTTTCTTAGCTCACGCAGATCAAAATCATCCTCATAAATATCCTGACCATGAAAATATATCGTTCCGGATGTGGCTTTCATCAGTCCGTTCAGATGCTGGATCAGAGTTGATTTACCGGAACCGGTATGCCCGATCACACCGATAAACTGTCCATCCTCGATTGTTAAGTTCACATCCTTTAACGCCTGAATCTGGTACGCAGTTCCCTCGCTGTATACATAATTCACTTTATCTAAAATAATTGACATGTTCATCCTCATTTCTTAGTCAATCTGTGCAATCCTAAGGATATGTCCGACCAGTTCTTCCCTCGTCAGCACGCCAAGCGGAATATCGAGTCCAGACTGTCTGAGCAAGTCCGCAAGGATCGTAACCTGCGGTACATCAAGCCTGTATTCTTTGAGTTTTCCGACCTGTGAAAAAATCTCACGCGGAGTTCCCTGCATGACAACTTTTCCCTTATCCATTACGATCACCTTATCAGCACCGACTACCTCTTCCATATAATGTGTGATCAGAATGATCGTGACACCCTTTTTCTCATTAAGTTCATGTGCAGTACGGATGACATCTGCTCTTCCGTTCGGATCAAGCATCGCCGTCGGCTCATCTAACACGATACATTTTGGCTCCATCGCAACAACGCCTGCGATCGCAACACGCTGTTTCTGTCCACCGGAGAGCTTATTCGGTGAATGATGGCGGTATTTTAACATGCCGACCGCCTTTAGGCTCTCCTCCACACGCTGCCAGATCTCATCTGTCGGCACACCGATATTTTCCGGTCCGAATCCGACATCCTCCTCTACTACGCTCGCAATGATCTGGTTGTCAGGATTCTGGAAAACCATTCCGGCGGTTTTTCGCACCGGAATGACATTTTCTTCTTTTGAAACATCCATGCCGTCCACAAAGAGACTTCCCTCGGACGGGGCTAACAGTGCATTGATATGCTTCGCAAGCGTAGATTTACCGGAACCGTTATGCCCTAAAATCGCAATAAAATCTCCCTGCTTCACATCCAGATCCACATGATCTAAGGCAGTCTGGATCGACTCTACGTTTCCCTCTTCATCACGTCTGATATACTCATGCACAAGCTGTTTTGCCTTAATAATTCCCATCTGTTTTTATCCTTCCCGTATCAGTCGTCCCAGCGCAGTCTGTGCAGTTCGCCCTGCAGCTTCATATGGTCAAACTGATTCTGTCTGAGTGCCTCATAGAGCACGATCGCAACGGAATTTGACAGGTTCAGTGAACGTGTCTCCCCGATCATCGGAATCCGCACACAGGTATCCGGATTTGCTTTTAAAATCTCCTCCGGAATCCCTGCGCTCTCTTTTCCAAACATAATATAGCAGTCCGGTTCGTAAGAAACCTCTGTGTAAACATGACGTCCTTTGGTCGTTGCCATATAAATCTTTGCGCCCGGATTTTTCTCACAGAAATCATCCCAGTTCACGTAAGTCGTCACATCAAGTTCACTCCAGTAATCCATTCCGGCACGTTTTATTGACTTTTCGTCAAGATGGAATCCCAGCGGCTCGATCAGATGGAGTCTTGTCCCTGTTGCAACACAGGTTCTTCCGATATTTCCTGTATTTGCCGGAATCTCCGGCTCGTATAATACAATATTTAACTTTGCCATAATACTCCTTATTTCTGCGTAGAAACAGGCAACAATGTGAATAGCAGCCTATTTTTCACTCTGTTTTCTCAGTCCCTGAATAAATGCTTCCATGCGATTCATCGCCTCTTTCAGATTCTCCAGTGAATATGCATAGGAAATGCGGATATATCCCTCTCCGCAGTCACCAAATGCAGTTCCAGGAACGACTGCAAGCTTCTCTGTATTTAAAAGCTTTGTTGCAAACTGCTCGGATGTCATGCCAAACTCACTGATGCATGGAAATACATAAAATGCACCAAATGGCTCGAAACAGGAAAGTCCCATTTCTTTAAAACGATGAAGCAGATAACGGCGTCTGCCATTATACTCCTCTCTCATCTGTGCCACATCTTCATCTCCGTTTTTGAGAGCCTCAACACCTGCATACTGGCTCGTAGACGGTGCACACATGATCGCAAACTGATGGATCTTTAACATCTGCCCGATGATCACACGCGGTCCGCATGCATATCCGAGACGCCAGCCTGTCATGGCATGTGATTTTGAAAATCCATTGATCACGATCGTCCGCTCCCACATGCCAGGTAAAGATGCGATCGTTACATGTTTTTCAAGATAAGTAAGCTCGGAATATATCTCATCACTCAGCACAAAAATATCGTGTTTTTTAATCACTTCCGCAATTTTCTCAAGATCGGATCTTTCCATGACCGCACCGGTCGGATTGTTTGGGAACGGAAGCACTAAAAGTTTTGTCTTCGGCGTGATCGCAGCCTCTAATTCCTCCGGTGTCAGACGGAACTCATTTTCTGCCTTTAACTCAATGATGACCGGCACTGCACCTGCTAAAATGGCACAAGGCACATAAGATACATAGCTTGGCTGCGGGATCAAAACCTCATCTCCCGGATCTAACATGGCACGCATAGCCGCATCGATCGCCTCACTGCCTCCGATCGTAACCATGATCTCATGATCCACGTCATAAGACACTCCGTAATGTCTGTTTAAATAGCGGTCGATTTCAATCTTTAAATCTTTTAAACCTGCATTTGAGGTATAATGTGTTTTTCCTTTTTCCAGGGAATAGATACCCTCGTCGCGGATATGCCACGGCGTATCAAAATCCGGTTCACCGACACCAAGGGAGATAGCGTCCTTCATCTCATGCACTACATCAAAAAACTTACGGATCCCGGACGGCTGAATCGTTGTGATTGTTTTATTTAACGGATCTCTCATATTACATCTCTATCCTTTCATCTTTTGCCGGTTCTGCCATAACGGTTCCGTGGTCTTTATATTTTTTCAGAATAAAGTTCGTCTTTGTGCTTAAAACAGAGTCAAGCGGTGAAAGTTTATCGGAGACAAACTGTGAAACCTCACGCAGTGTTTTTCCCTCGATCGTTACCATAAAATCAAAACCGCCTGAGATCAGATAAACAGAATTTACTTCCGGATAGTTGTAGATACGCTCTGCCACCTTGTCAAATCCCATTCCACGCTGTGGTGTGACACGCACTTCGATTAAGGCAGTTACCTTTTCAATGCCTGCCTTATCCCAGTCGATCAGGGTATGATATCCGCAGATGATATGCTCTTCTTCCATCTTTTGAAGCTCATTTACCACGGCAGCCTCATCCACGCCTAAAATAATTGCCAGTTCCTTTAAATCTATTCTGCTGTTCTTCTCTATAAACGTTAAAATCTTTTCGCGCATGATATCCTCCATAATTTGTACTCTTTTGAGCACTATCTTAATTTCTGACAATAGATTTTCCCGCTAAATGCACAATCTATTGTTATGATACTACCTTATATAATTCGTCCGTCTTAGGCGGTTCTAAAAACCGTCTCTCATCCTCATTTAATAGAATTCTGTCATTTCCGGCTGTTGCTTTTCCGATAATTGTTGCCGGTATTCCTGCTTTTTTCAGTTCATTTACCAGCAGATTGCCATCGGCTGCTGCCATCAGCATAGAACCGCTTGAGATCAGTTCATATGGGTTGATTCCGAAAAATTCACAGATCTCGATTGTTTCCTGACGAACGGGAATCTTTTTTAAATCGATTTCAAGTCCGACGCCAGATGCTTCTGCCATTTCCCAGAGTGCACCAAAGATACCGCCCTCTGTGACGTCATGCATAGCACTAACGCCAGACCGAACGGCGACTGCAGCCTCTGAAAGTACGGATAAATATACATCCAGTTTTTTTGCATTTTCAACAAATGGTGCAGAAAATCTCGTTAACAGTTCTTTTTCTTTTTCCTTTGCAATGATGGATGTTCCCTCGATCCCGATCCATTTTGTCACAAGGATATCCATTCCCGGTTTTGCCCCGCCGGTAGAGATCACACATCCGTCTTTTACTTTTCCAACACCACATACGGAAATGACCGGCTGATTTACAACTGCAGTGATCTCCGTATGACCGCCCATGACCTGCACACCTGCTTTCGCACATGCTGCCTCTACCTGCTGCATCATCTCTCTTAACTCCGGTTCCTCAACCTCTGGTGGAAGTAAGACCGTAAGCAGCACACCGACAGGCTCTGCTCCCGCACTGGCAAGATCATTTGCTGTGATCTGGATCGCAAGCGTACCGATATCCTGTGCCGTTCCTGTGATCGGATCTGTTGACATCACAAGTGTCTCATCCTCTGCCAGCTTGACCGCCGCGCAGTCCTCTCCCACACCGGCGCCTAAGACAACCTCCGGTCTTTTGGTATGTATCTGTTTAAATACGGAGCGTTTGAGCACATTCTCCGGTACTTTTCCAATCTTCATCGCAAACTCCATTCCTGTTTATAGTTATAGGCTGTCTCTTACGAGGCAGCCTCTTTTTGTTTCTTATAATAAATTACTGACCATTTCCGCCGTTATCTCCGCTGACATCCACCTGTCCGTCTCCGACGATTGCCTGCTCCTCTGCAGACTGGTTTTCAGCCGGCTGTTCCTGTGTAGTCGATGCCGCTGCCGTAAACTGAGCCACTGCGGCATAGATAGTCCCCTCGTCACCGGTCGCTAATGCAGCGCCGATCGTCGCTGATGCATTCGGATCTTCTGACGCGGTTCCAACATTGACGATCTTCGGTGATGCTTTGTAAGTACTCTTATTAAATACTTCGCGGCTTTCTTCCACACCGTCTACCGTAACAACTTTCCAAAGCTGTGCCACATATCCGACATGTTTTCCCTGTGATACACTCATCGTTCCTACCGGATCTCCGGTTGCCACAAACTGTGTACCCGGATCCTGCTCCGACACAACTTCACTCTCATATGTTACCTTGCGGTTTGCAGGTCTTGTCTCTTCCCCGTAAATATTGAAATAAACATTTTTCCCGGAAGTATATCCTTCAATATAGATCGGTACATCCTGATTATTTACGAATTTTAAATCCTTATAATCACCTGCGATCGCAGCATCCATAGATGGCTTTACATAGGTAACGATCATAGAATGGTTTGAACGCTCCGTAACTTCAAGCTCCGCTAATATAACTGCATTATATAAAGTCGTTGAAACCTGGCAGACACCACCGCCATATGACTGCACCGTCTGTCCGTTCTCATAGGCTCCTGCTAATTCATAACCATTTGCTGCATCTAACGGTCCGATCGTCTCGTATACAGAAAACTCTTCTCCCGGATACAGAACAGTTCCGTTGATCTTATCAGCTGCTGTTGCAATATTATCACAGCGGTTCTGAGTGGAAGAACTGTAATTCGTATTGAATCCACCAAGCAGGTCTTTTACCTTAGAAAGCTCTTCTTCACTTCCCTTAGGTTCCACAATCTCCGCTGTCAGTTCAATACTTCCACCCTGTCCGTCCCAGCCGTCACTGACATAATTTTCAATCGCAGCGATCGACTTTTCCACATTGACCTCAACACCCTGTGATCCTTTAATGATCTTAAACGTACCGTTCTCACGTACCAGTCCGTTGTCTACTGCTTTCTGATCAAGCTCATCCGCTTTCTCGTCAAGTAACTCAGAAACCGTATCATGATCTACGTTCAACACCATATCAATGACAACATTGCCATTTTCAAGGTCTTTTTTATCCTTATATCTTTTGATCAGATTACCGCTCTTTCCGACATCCATCGCCTCTGAAACAACGTTCATATCGGTAAACTCAAGTGCAAGATCCGATGCTTTCACCTGTGTGCTGCGCTCTCCCGCAGTCAGTGTAAATACTGCTTCCCCTGCATTATTTACATAATCAGTCACTGCACTCAGAGCTTCCTGCTCTGTCATGCCGCCAACATCAATATTGCCAATATAAACTCCCTCTGCGATACGGTCTGTATCTTCCGCTTTTGCCTGCGTCGGATTCATAATGAAGCCAAATGCCATGGCTAACCCCAGAGCTGTTAATATCTTACCTGTTTTTTTCATCTTTTCCCTCTGAAACTATTGCTTTTACTGAATCTTTGTTGTTCATTTTATCACAACTGCCCTCTTTTTCAAGATGCATTACCACGAATATATTTGACTGTTTGCCCTGTTTTTAGTATATTTTACATGAACAGATTTATTACAACAGTGCCGCAAGTACAGTAGTAAGTAACATTGTTCCTACCAGAATGATCACAACTGCTGCAAGTACTTTTTTATTTTTCTTTTTACTGAAATCATACATATCGATGTACCTCCATTTCAAAAACACGGCACGGAAAGGATTTAACATGCCACTTTTAGGTTTATTTATTGCAGTTATCTGCCTGCTCACATTTTTCCGCAAACGTTCCATCCGCTCTCAGGAGAGCGCCACCGACCGTTTCTGGAAAAAAGAATCCATTGCAAACAACACCCGTTTAAAGGATTTAAGCGGACTTCCCTATATTACCATACCTTTTGATAAATTTCCAATAGGTATGTACGAAAATGATTTATTAAAAAAATATGAAAAAACTCTGCAGGCTCTTTCCGGACAAAAGATCGTCAATCTGGGCACGCAGACCAATACCGATCTAAAGATCGCCTATGGGACTGCCAGTCTCCCTGCCCTGACTGACTACGAGCAGAATTTTACCACACTTTGCCAGGCTCTCACTGCCTATGCAGGGCAGCTTATAGAACTCGGTCATACGAATGAAGCCCGCACAATTTTAGAATACGGCATCAGCATTGGTTCTGATTTAAGCCAGAACTATCTGCTTTTAGCTGAGATCTACCAGTCTTCCGGTGATACGGAACAGATCCGTAAACTCCTTTCATCTGCAGAACAGCTTGACTCCCTGATGAAACGTTCGATCGTAGAAAAACTGACTGCAATGCTCCCAGAGGAATCATCCGTTAAAATCTGATTTTTTCCTCTGCAGCTTTCCATGTCTGGAAATAAGCTGATCTGTAAGTCTTGATGCTTCACTTCTTGTCATCTCTGCAAGATCATCCGGCAGTTTTATCTGATAATGTGCTGCATATTCCCTTAAATATTTCATCTGCCGTGCCGTTGCCGGTGTCTGCTTTTTTACCTTATAAAGAAGCGGTTTCGGCAAAAAATCTTCGGCATGTTCTTCCTCATACCGTTCCCTGAGTGCCTCATAAACCTGCCACGTTTCGTAAGCGTCATGAAATGCACGATGTGCATTTTCTCTTTTTACCCCAAAATATGCACACAGACTTTCCAGATCTTTTTTCTGTTCTCTGGGCAAAAATTTCCGTGCAAGTTTTAAAGTATCGACCGCATTCCGCTCTAACGGCATATTGTGGTTGACTGCCCACTGTTTTAAAAAACTGTAGTCAAAAATCACATTCTGCCCAACGATGATATCATCTCCGATAAATTCAAAAAACTGCTTCATGGCATTTTCTTTTTCTGCACCTTCCTGTACCATCGTCTCTGTAATTCCGGTAAGTTCGGTTACTTTTTCCGGTATCTTTATATTCTGACGTAAAATTGCACCAAACTGATCGACGGCATGATGGTTTCTGACTTTGACTGCCCCCACTTCTAAAATATGATCGGTCTTTACATTCAGACCTGTCATTTCAAGATCAATTACTACATAATCCTGCATTTTCGTCCTCCATGATCCATGTTACCTTTGCCTGATGATCTAAAGGATCCCTGTCTGTATAATCAAACAGTGCATATAATGGCTTTTCTGCACGCTCTGGCAATTCTTTTAATACACGCTCTCCTTTATCCGGAAACCGGTAGGAAAAACACTCCACATGGGACTGCTTTCCATTTTTACAGTATATCCGCGTCACCTGTTTCCATGTGCTTAAATCTTTTGCCCATGCCGGTCTGCTCTTGCAGTTTTCCCGGTAATACAGATCAAAGATCAGGCTTTCTTTTATAATATCAGAAATCTCACAAAGATTTTGCACTTCCTGTAGATTTTCCTTCTCCGTGTCAGCAGAAAATGTTTCTTCCACGAACTCAAGCAAAATTTCCGAACGCCGGATTCTCGCATGGCTCATGCCAAAGTAGCCTTTTTTCTCATAAAATTTCCCAAGATCCTGGAACAGGAAAAAAGCACTTTTAAACAGAACTCCGAGTACTTTCATCGTAACTTCAAACTGCCCGCTGTTATAATACACTTCAAGCATTTCTTCCACCTGGCGTATCTTTAATACATCATCATAAGGCAGCCATTTTGTTTTAAGCACCTCATAAGGCGGTCTGCTGTGGTATGTGATCTCATATTCTTTCGCATGCTCATACATATAGGAGCCCTTTAACACCTTTAAGAAGCCAAGCTGCAGCTGGTTTGGACGAAGTTCATAAATCTCGTCAAAAGATTTTGCAAATGTATCATAATCTTCAAATGGAAGTCCTGCGATCAGATCTAAATGTTCATGGATGTTCTCATGTTTCTGAACCTCTCTCACAACTTCCTTTAACCGTTCAAGCTGCATGGTACGGTGGATTTCTTTGATCGTTGCCCCATTTGTCGACTGCACACCGATCTCTAACTGGATCAGTCCCGGCCGCATGGTACCGATCAGGGCAAGTTCTTCCTCCTTTAACAGATCTGCCGAAATTTCAAAATGGAAGTTGGTGATCCCATTATCATGTTCTTTGATGTAAGACCAGATCTCCATCGCATGCGCATGATTGCAGTTGAATGTCCTGTCCACAAATTTTACCTGTGGAACTTCCCGGTCAATAAAAAACTGCAGTTCCTTCTTCACAAGTTCCGTGTTGCGGAAACGAAGCTGCTTTTCCACGGAGGAAAGACAGTAACTGCAGGAAAACGGACATCCACGGCTTGATTCATAATAAATGATACGGTTTTTAAAATCGCCTGCCTTGTCATAGCAGAATGGGATGTCACTTAAATCGAGCATTTCCCTCGGTGCGGTAAAGATGATCTCATCCCCGTTTTGGTATGCGATCCCTGTGATTTTTCCGAGTTTCGATCTTTCCTTTGTGCATTTACTCTCTCCTGTCCTCTGTGTTTCCTGTATTCTCTGCTTTTCTTCCGTTTCTTTGTCTCTCCGGCTTTCTCCGGCATAATACTCTGCCAGTTCACAGAAAGTCTTTTCCCCTTCCCCTATCATCACACCGGTAATCTGCGGATGGCATCTTAAAAAGCTCTCCGTCTCGTAGGATACCTCAGGACCTCCCACCCAGATCGGCACTTCCGGACGCAGCTTGTGAAATTCCTCTGCCAGTTCCTCCACATAAGCAATATTCCAGATATAGCAGGAAAACATTAAAACATCCGGTTTTGCCTTATAAATTCCCTCTAAGATATCTTCCATCTGGTTATTGATCGTGTATTCTCCGATCTCCACCGTGTCTGAAGCCGTCATGCCTTTCGCATAATGTGCGGCATATGCACGCAGATTATACACAGCAAGATTGGAATGTATGTATTTGGCATTAATCGCCGTAAGTAAAATTTTCATCTGTTCTGCCTCCAACATTACCATTATAACGGAGAAAAAAACTTGTTGCAACGTACGAAAAAAATCCGGTTCCCAGCCGTCAGATTTTTCTGGCAGCCGAAAACCGGATTTATCCTACCGCAAAATATGTTTTACGATAACGTCTATTCCCGCGATCCACAGAAGTATCGCTCCTGCAATATATGCTTTTGTCTTATGCTCAAATCCCAGATGATATCCAGTATAGATACCAGCCACGACAACCGCAATGGTAAGTCCGGCAACCATCAGAAGCATCACAAGAAGATTTGTTCCAAGGAAACCAAATGCTATACCTGTCAGCAGGGTATAACTACTGGTAACTGCTGCAATTGCAAGCAGATGTTTCCAGCCGAGTTTCTGCTCACAGTGCTCTATGATCCGCTCGTTTTTTATGGCTTTTGCAACCAGCCGCACCCCCAGGCAGAAAAAGATGGCTGCTGCAATGACAAATCCAGTCACTTTTTCATTGTGCGTTATAGTATTGCGATACAAAATTCCTGACAGATAACTTCCGACGAACAGTGCTGTCATCTGCCATGCAGCAATCAGTACACACAGTTTGCCAAGCTGTTTTTTATCTATCTTTGCTATCAGTGATCCCTGACACTCCATGGCTGCGAATATATCTAACGATATGCCTGCTATGATCAGCAGATTCTCCAACGCATTCATCTTACTCCTCCTAAAGGCTGTTTTTTAATCTTCAGCTTTTACCGCATCTGTTTTAATAATGAATTTAACGCTTCCGTTCACTCCGTCTGCAATGTCAGTATAAGTCTGATAATCAGCACCGGCATCTAATACAGCCTGAATACGGTCAACAAGCGGCTCGATATCTCCATTGTAAGAATTAATGATCTCGTCGATTCCTTCTTCACTGAACTCTGTAATTCCGTCTGCAAGTTTATGTGCACCGTCAGAAAGCTCTCCCACACCATCAATGATCGCACTGGTTCCATCGCTTAAAGTACCTGCGCCATCGTTTAATTTATCGTTGTTAGAAACAAGTGTGGATGCCCCGCTTGCAAGCTGGTCTGTGCCGCTCTTTAACTGCTCAGCTCCTGTTGCAAGTGATCCGGCTTTCTCTTTCAACTGTCCGATACCACCGTCTAAAGTATTTAAACCGTCAGACAGATCAGATGCTCCTTTGTGCAGAGTCGTTGCTCCATCTGCCACCTGACCTGCTCCTGTTGCAAGATCACTTGCTCCTTTCTTTAAGGTTCCTGCTCCTGTTGCAAGGTCTCCGGCACCCTTCTTTAACTTGGTTGCTCCTGTTGCAAGATCACTTGCTCCTTTCTTTAGGGTTCCTGCTCCTGTTGCAAGATCACTTGCTCCCTGTGCCACCTGACCAGAACCACTAGTCAGATCATCCATTTTTCCAGCCATAGTACTGATTGCACCGGATGCCTGCGCTGCTCCATCTGCCACCTGTTTCGCACCAGTCTGAAGTGCTGTAAGCTGTGCCTGTGTTGTCGGATCAGAAATCTGACTGGCTGCTTCATCGATAGCTGAAACAGCTCCCTGAGCCTGACCAATTGTTGCGATCTTGTCTGACAGGCTTACCGCTACAGTCATTGCATCATTTACACTGTTGATTGAAACACCGCCAAGTGCCTGCCCCACCTGCGTAAAAATTGCTGTTGCAGTTGTAGGATCTGCATCGTACTTGGAAATTCCGTTCATCAGGTTTGACTGTGCGCTCTTTAATGATTCGATCGTAGCCTGTGCATTTTCAATGGATGTACCATTTGCCTGTAAATTGGCATTGATCTGATCTTTTTTAGTCTGTAAAGTTGCTGCCATATCTCCCAATTTTCCAACTAATGTATCCACACCTGCACTGACTGCAGATGCTCCGCCTGCAAGCGTTGTTTCACCGCCGTTGACAGCAGTATTTAAATCTTTTACTCCTTTCGCAAGTGTCTGGACACCTGTATTCAGACTGGAAGCTCCGGCAGCTAAAGTGTCTGCTCCAGTAGACAAATCAGAAGCTCCAGTGGATAACGTATCTGCTCCGGTAGAAAGATCCTTCACTCCGGTGGAAAGTGTATTGGCTCCGGTGGAAAGATCACTTGCACCTTTGGACAATGTATTGGCTCCGGTAGATACATCCTTGGCACCTTTCTTTAAGGTTCCTGCTCCGTCTTTTAAGGAAGATGCTCCTTTTGCTGCACTTGCTGAACCATCTTTTAAGGTTCCCACACCACTGATCAGTGTTGGTACACTTCCTGCTAAGGTATCCACACCACTCTTTAATGTTCCGATTCCTGTGGATAAAGTAGAAGCTCCATCCGTATAATCTTTGATACCGTTCTTTAATGTTCCGACACCGTCTTTAAACTCACCCATCTTGGATTTTAAAGTATCTACACCGTCTGCGAGCTCACCGGAACCATCTTTTAACTGATCTGTTGCATCTGTTAAAGTATCTAACATATCATCAACTTCAGAAAGATCTGCATCTCCGTCTTTGCTGATAAAGTTTGTTGCATTCATCACAACTGTCATTGTGGTGCTTAATGAGAAATTCTCCACATCTGCAGTTACTTCCACGTAATCCGGGATCGATACATCTCCGTCAAAATCAGAATCATCCACATCTAAGCTCTCTTTTAATCCCGGAAGTGCATATCCGACTACAATATTATTTTTGCCATCGGAGATTACTTTACCATTGGTAACTTTTACATTAGAAAAGCTGTCATCTAATACCATTCCGCTGATCGCAGCAAATGGGACATAGATTTCTTCCTCTTTTCCGTCGATCTTTGTTTTTACCGTCTCATTGTTGGTGTAATCAAAACGGATCGTTACTTTTCCTGATTTTCCTGCAAGTTCTTCCGGCTTTACTTCCTTACCATCCAAAGAATAGGTAATTGTCTGGGATACCGGTGTCTCTTTTGTGGAGGTTCCCTGATAATAAATATCGTTGCCGTCTGCCTGCCAGGTCAGTTTGCTGCCATCCTGTTTGAATGTCTCATCACCTTTTACATTTTCGATATCTTTTAAGGTAGAAGCATCCTCGATCGTATCCTTATTTTCATCATTGATCAGATGATCGGAAACGATCACTTTGCGCTCTTTTCCGGTGCTGTCTGCAAGAACATATACCGTTTCTTCTTTGCCAATCTCTTTCTCGCTGAATTTGATACTGTCATCTAATGCATCTTTTAATTTGCTCTCAGCATCAGAATCTTTTGTATCTGATTTTTTGCTGTCTTTTTCGGTACTCTCTGTACTCTCAGTGCTCTCCTGTGCGGTCTTTGCTGCAAATACGTTTGCTGTGGAAACGCCTGTTCCAACCATTCCGACAACCAGCACACCTGCGATAATACGAATCACATATTTCTTTGTAAATTTTTTCTTTAATTCCGGTAATTTCATCTTTTTTTCCTCCTCTATTTTACTGAACTGATGAATCTTTTTTATAACGGAAACCTGCACTTGTTGCACAGATCAATTTATCAAATACCATAAACATTGCCGGCAGAATAAATGCTACGACGACCAGACTGATCAATGCACCTCTTGCAAGAAGCATACATAAGGAACTGATCATATCGATACTGGAATACATTCCTACACCAAATGTTGCTGCGAAGAAACTTAATGCACTGACGATGACAGACTGTAAGGAACTGTCTAATGCGGTTCTTACCGCATCACGTTTTTCTGCTCCGTGGTTTCTTGCTCTCTTATATTTGTTTGTCATAAGAATTGCGTAGTCAACCGTTGCACCGAGCTGGATCGTTCCGATTACGATAGAAGCGATAAACGGAAGAACCGTTCCGGTATAATGCGGGATACCCATGTTGATGAAAATCGCAAACTCAATGACCATAACAAGGATGACCGGTAATGAAACTGACTTCAGTACAAATGCGATGATAATGAAGATCAGAATAATGGAAACCGCATTTACGGTATTAAAGTCTGTATTCGTGATGGTGATCAGATCCTCTGTACATGGAGCCTCACCGATTAACATTGCAGTGTCATCGTATTTTTTAATGATATCACGGATTGCATCACACTGTGCATTTACTTCATCCGATCCGGTCTTGTACTCAGACATCACATAGATCATCTGATATTTTCCATTATCAAGCATTTCCTTGATATCATCCGGGATCATGTCTTTTGGTACGGTCGGTCCCATAACGGAATCAAGTCCTAATGCCAGTTTGACACCGTCTACATCAGAGATCTCATTTTCCATATTTCTTGCATCTTTGGAATTCAGCTCACTGCTTGCAAGGATCACATGTGTCGCACCCATATCAAAATCATTTTCCAGTGCATTTCCTGCTTTTACACTCTCTAAGTTGTCCGGAAGAGTTCCTACCAGATCGTAATATACCTGATTGTGATTCTGTCCGTAGAAAGCAGGACCAATGATCACTAAAAATAAAATAATGAAAATCCAGTAATGTTTTGTCACAAATCCACCGATACGTCCAAGATCCGGTATGATGGCTTTGTGCCTTGTCTTTTCAATCCATTTATCCATTGCAAGGATCATGGCAGGAAGAATTGTAACACAACCGACAACACCAAATACAACACCTTTTGCCATAACAATACCAAGATCCATACCAAGTGTAAATGTCATGAAACACATTGCAAGGAATCCGGCGATCGTTGTAATGGAACTTCCGACTACGGAAGTTAACGTCTGTGAGATTGCATGGGACATCGCACGTTTCTTGTCATCCGGATAACGCTCCTGATTTTCCAGGTAGCTGTGCCATAAGAAAATGGAATAGTCCATCGTAACTGCAAGCTGCAATACCGCTGCAAGTGCCTGTGTAACGAAAGAAATCTCTCCGGCAATAAAGTTCGTTCCAAGGTTATATACGATTGCCATACCGATACTCAAAAGGAAAATAAACGGTAACAGGAAAGAATCCATTGTAAGTGCCAGCACCAGTGCAGATAATCCGGCAGCGATCACAACATACATGATGACCTCACTGTTACAGATCTTTTTGATATCCGTAACAACGGCTGACATACCGCTCAAAAGACACTGTTCATTGGTCAGTCCCCGTATCTCCTCGATGGCATCAAGTGTTTCATCTGCTGACATGGACGTGTCAAATGTAATGATCATAAGCTGGCTGCCTGTGTCTGCATTCTGCAGGGAATCTTTTAAATCATCCGGCAGCATATCCATCGGGATTGAGATATCAGCGAGTGCGCCATACCATAAAACATCTTTCACATGATCGATCTCTTTTAGCTTATCTTCTAACTGTGAAATCTCTTTTTCCTGCATGCCGTCTATGACCGCCACGGAAAAAGCACCTGTTCCAAACTCATCTAACAGGATATCCTGTCCTTTCATCGTCTCAATATCTCCCGGGAGATATGAGAGGATATCGTAATTGATTCGCGTATTCATGTAGATGATCCCGGTAGGTATCAATAACAGAAAACTCAGGATCAGAATCGGAATACGGAATTTCACTACCCATTTTCCAAACTTAATCATCTTTTTCACTCTTTTCTTTCTTTTTATTTTCCTGTGGCATACATTCCCCCTGCCACAATTTCCTTTAGTGTAAAAAAAAAGACTGAATCTGAAAAGATTCAATCTAATTTTTCTGTAGCATCTTATTATACAAATTGCCCAAAATGTATATCAAAGTTAACATTTAATTCCGATTGTATATTTAATTCACATATTAAAGTTCCGCTAAAATATCTTCCATGGATCTCTTTATGATGTAATCATAGATCTCTGCTAACTCCCGCGCTGAGATCGTCATCCCGGACCGAATCCAGTTCATGACAATATAGCACATGGACT
Source organism: Roseburia sp. (assembly GCF_041325975.1). Classification (NCBI taxonomy): domain Bacteria; kingdom Bacillati; phylum Bacillota; class Clostridia; order Lachnospirales; family Lachnospiraceae; genus Roseburia; species Roseburia sp. The sequence goes on from NZ_JBGLEJ010000004.1 coordinate 716,145, forward strand.
GTGCATAATACGCAGCAATACGTTCCGGTGTCAGCCAGACATACTTTGGTTTCTTCGTGGCTGCCGAACGTTCAAACACCCTCAGGAACACCTTCATGATACAGGACTGTGCAATGCTCTCAAACGAGTTCTGTCCCTCTAAGTGGATCGCTTTCTGATAAAACTCCTTTTCTTTTTCAATGTTGGAAAATAAAAGTATCAATGCCTCGTTTACCATACCGTTCTGTATCAGAGGTTCTGCCGGAGCGATCAGCTGTGTATCTATGATCCACTCCAAAAGTTCATATTTGTCCTGAAAATGGTTATAAAATGTCGGCCGTATCACGCCTGCCTTATCTGTAATCTCTTTGATCGTAATCTTCTCGATCGGCTGTTTTAATGCAAGTTCTTTAAAACTTTCTGCCAAAAGCGTATCTATCGCGCTCTTTCCCTGTCCAGTCATATCTCCCTCAAAGTATTTTTACATAATCATTCTTCCTATGGTAACGCTGCGACCTTCCGGATCATCACGGAGATTGAGCATCTCGCCTGTCTCCACGATCTGTACCAGCGGTCTGAGAGAAAAATCTCTAAAATTCTTTGCCACAATGCCGCGCTGTCCGTTTGATAACTCCACTTCGCATCCAATCGGATAAACCGCCATTCTGCGTAAAAATATATTAACTAACTGCGGATCAAATTCCGCTCCCGCCATTGCCATCATATATTCAATCGCATCTGCCGGCGAAAGCTGTTCCCTGCCGGGACGCTTTGATATCATTGCATCATAGCTGTCTGTAACTTTAATGATCCTCGCATATAACGGTATGTCTCTTCCGCTTTTTTCCAGCGGATATCCTTCACCATTAAACCATTCATGATGCATCAGTATCCCACTATAAACCATCGCAGGAAAATGATAGGATGTTTTCAAATATTCTGCTCCAAGTTTTGGATGACTTTTCCACGCTTCCCTCTCTTTCCCGGTAAGCGGCCATTTTCCATTTGCGATTTCTTCAGGTAAAAACTTTTTTCCTAAATCATGCAGTATTGCTGCAATTCCAAGATCATATAATTTGTTTCGTTCCAGTCCGTATCTCGCTCCAACCATGATAGAGAGCACACCGACATTCACTGAATGGTAATAAATATATTCATCATAATTGCGGATATCCATTATGTTAAACATTACATCGCCATTTTTCAGGATATCTTCCACAACATTTTTCACTGTCATGCGCAGCTTCACTTCATCGACCGGCAATTCGCTGTCATCCGTATCAAAATCAAACAGCTCATGTATCAGTTTTAATGCCTGACAACGCACCTGTGGTGTGAGCACCTGTTGTATCTCTATGCCACATGTAAATTCATCATCTATGTATATTCCAGGATATCCGAGGAACTCCAGGTTGGATATATATTCTGATGTCAGGAGCAGATGTTTCGCTAAAAGAAGTCTTCCCGCTCCATCATAAATATCCTGTCCAAGAGCCATTCCCGGCTTTAACCTGCTTGTCGGTATATAGCGCATGTACTTATCCTTTCAAATTACAATACATATATTTTATACCATTTATTCGTCAAATTCAACTGTCACAAAGTACCCTTTTGGGGTTTCTTTTACGTCTACAACTTTTCCCTCTCTTGATCTGATCCGTTCACTTACCGCATAATTTGCAGACATCGCATATGCCTTTCCTAATGTATAATAGTAGGAACTTGGCAGTTTTCCCTCTGTGACCGGCAAAACATCCCCGACCTCTAACAATCCCGTGCGTTCCATTTTAAACTCTTCACATCTCATTTTCTTTCCTCTTTTCTGCACCGGCTATATCAAAAGCACCATTGTCACACCAAAAGCATTATAGTATAATATTACTACATTCTCAAGAAAAATCACTTCCGGAGGCTCCTTACCATATGTTGTCAGAACACAAAGATACGATTCTGGAAAATTTCCTGTCGTCTGCGATCCGCACTTTAAATACCGATGAAATTTACAATATCCTGATAGATTCTCTCATTTTGCTGCTGAATCCCCAGGGACTTTTACTAACACAGAATTTAAACACCAGACGTTCCTTTTACACTGTACGCAGATGGGGAGATATTTTCTTTGAAAAAGATTACTCCGTTCCTTCTGACGCATTTCTCGAAGAGATACTGCACCAAAAAGGTTTTCTTGTAACAGGATCAGATTTTCTTACGGACAATCCTCTGTTGACTCCCCGGCAGAGCCGCTGGCTCGCACAGCAAAATATTCACGCAATCAAGGCGATCCGTTATCAGCAGGCTGTCATTGGTCTTTTGTATATTGCTGACGATGCGGACCGCATCTACACCGAAGAGGAACTTGTCTGTCTCGACCGTATCTGTTACTATGCTGCGTATCTTCTGCGCAACGCCAACCTGTATTATAATGCTTACCATGCTTCGATCACAGACAGTCTTACTTCCTTATATAATAGAAAACATGCCTTTGAATGTATCAAAGATGCCTGTTCGACGGATACCCCGATTGGTCTGATCCTGCTCGACATTGATGATTTCAAGCTCTACAATGAGCTTTACGGTGCCACGGAAGGAGATAATCTGATCACGCTCTGTGCACAGGCAATCCTTTCAAAGATCAGCCCGTCTGACCTCGCATTCCGTTATGGTACAGATGTTTTTATGATACTGACACAGGGGGATGATCCCACCAGTGCAGGTGCACTTGCTAATGAGATCATCCATAATATCATCAGTCTGCGGAGCAAAAACGATACCGTGTGGGACACAAGCATTACCTGTGGTATATCCACTTTCCCATCTATTTCTCCAGATGCGAAAACACTGCTCCATAATGCAGAACAGGCGATCTATTATGGTAAACTAGGGGGCAAAGGTCACCTTACCGTTTACCGGGCCGGTCTTGAGACACGTTCCACCGATTCGAACTTAAGAACTGCATACGAACGTGTTGCGCCTACCATCTATGCACTGACCGCTGCGATCGATGCCAAGGACAGCTACACATTTATCCATTCCATGAATGTGTCGAAATATGCTGTGATCTTAGCCAGAGATCTTGGCATGAGTGAAAATGACATCGAACTTGTGCGTGATGCCGGTATGCTGCATGACATCGGAAAAATCAGTATTCCGGAACGTATTTTACAGAAAACCTCGGAACTGACACCGGAAGAATATGAGATCATGAAGACACATGTTGAAAACTCCACAAAAATGATCCGTTATCTGCCACATATGGATTATGTAATTCCTGCAGTACTTGGTCATCACGAACGGTATGATGGCACGGGATATCCGCGTGGTCTTGCCGGTGAGGATATTCCTTATATGGCAAGAATACTTACCATCGCCGATTGTTTTGATGCCATGACTGCCAGACGTCCATACAAAAATCCGCTCTCTGTCTCCTATGCTGTCAGTGAACTGAAAAAAAACAGTGGAACACAGTTTGATCCGGAATTAGTCGACGTATTTATCCGGCTTATCAATGAAGGTAAAATTACAGTATAGCGCAGTCTGGGCAATCAGATGCAGCTTGCTCAAATATTCTATTATCACGAACCAAAAAAGTGTCCCTGAAAATCTTTTATCCAGATTTTCAGGGACACTTTTTATATCTGTTTCTCTTTCTTTCCGCTTAATCACTTAATCGATTTCTTTATAATCTACGTCGACTGCTTTCGCTTCCTGCTCCATATCTTTCACCGTCCGCACCGTCTTTGTCACAACCCACAGATCACTGATTCCATCATAGATCAGGGCTGCTCCTACAAACTGCATGGCAAGTTTGACCATGCCAAACGCATTGACAATGCAGAGCACGCCAAATGCAATACTGATAATGGCAATGATCAGCATAATCCACCATCTGTCATATCCGCCATTCTTTGATTCTAACGCCATTTTCACATCCTGCACACCGTGAACAGCAAGTATCACACCGATCACGATCGGTACCAGGCTCACGATACTGCTCGGTTTTAAGAAGATCCATACACCGATGATCAGCACGATCAGCCCAAGGATTCCGGTGAACATATAACCGTTTCTATTGGTAATATAGGAAAACAGTTCTACCCCTCCAAGAATGATAAGTCCTGCGGCAAGCACTTTACATACGATATCGATCGTCTCTCCTGGCCATACGATCAGAACCACGCCCAATGCGATGCATAAAACTGCTGACATTATTGCATCCGCCTTTACTCTCTTAAAAAAATCTTTCATACTCTGCCTCATTTCCCGCCACACATGTTCTTATATGTGGCGCATTTTAATTCACCTCATATATTGCCTTAATTTCCCTTATTAGAATAACATTTTTTTATTTTTTCGTAAACATACATTCTGTTTCAGTTGTCTATTTTTTGCTGTGGTGTTACAATGAGCGCAGTTCATTCATGAAAGGAGTTTTCTCTATGGGAAAAGAAGTAAAAACAAATGCCATGCGCATTTTAGACCGCAATAAAATACCTTATGAAATTATCAATTATGAGTGTGATGAATTTATAGACGGTCTACATACCGCAGAAAAGACCGGTGCTCCGGTAGAACAGTCGTTTAAAACGCTCGTCATGTCCGGCAAGGCTGCCGCCGGCGGGAACAGACAGTATTATGTTTTTGTCGTACCGATCGCAGAGGAAGTCGATCTGAAAGCTGCCGCAAAATGTGTCGGTGAAAAATCACTTGAAATGCTTCACGTAAAAGATCTGACTCCGCTTACCGGCTATGTGCGTGGCGGCTGCTCACCTCTTGGCATGAAAAAGCAGTTCCCAACCGTCGTACATGAAAGCGCTGCTTCCTTCGATAAGATTTATATCAGCGGTGGACGCATCGGTACCTCCATCACGGTAAACCCGGATGCGCTCTTAAAAGTCACCCGCGGACAATATGCCGATATCATCCAGCATAACGAAAGATAAAGGGAAGGGACTGTCATACTAACAAAGTTAGTGAGACAGCCCCTTCCTTCATGTTATATCATTTTTTCATTTACCTGTCTGAGACATCATATCCCAGATCTAGCTTGTCACCTCTGCGCCTTCACCTCTGGCAAGATCCATGATCTTCTGAAGTTCAGCACCCTCTACCGGTGCCACACCGTGATCTATATGTTTTCCGTCCTCTAAAAGCTCTCCTAACATGCGGACATCTTTTTCTTTTGACATCTCGATCGTATAATAGCCGGCTTTTCCGGTCTTAGGATTGATCGTCAGGTAAATACGGTAGCAAAGTGGCGGAACTAAGCCTTTTTCCGGAAGATCTACACGGATCAATGTCAGATCTTCTGCAATATCAAGTGCCATTACAGAGTAATCGTTCTCTGTGTATGGATTTAACTTTGGCTCCTTGAACACGCCTGCAAAAATCTCATTGACAAAAGCCTCTTTCTCATCACACAGCTTGTTGATGAACTCCTGTTTTTCGGTAAACAGACGCTTTGGCAGTACTGCAAACTCAACCTGACGCTTTACAAATACCTGAAACTGTGCCGGTGTCATCTTCACCTGTTTCATCTGTGCAGCACGTTTTGCCGCCTGCTCGTCAACTTCATGTAACTTCTGTACAAGTTCTGTCTTTAACACAAGGTTGTCAGAAAATGGATTGATCACCATTCCGGCAAGTTTTAATTCCGGTTTTACAACGATATTATTGCATGCCGGGAATGGCATGTTAAGCATCGCCTGGCTCTTTGGCTCCTCCGGGATCTGCGCTTTTGACGTATATACTACTAAAAACTGTTCTTCATTACTATTCTTTAAAAAACATGGAATCGGACGATCCGGTGCCTGTAACATTGCCGGCACAAACAGCTTTGTCGGACGAAGCAGATTCAGCACTGTGGTAAGATTCTCTTTCGTGCGGTCTGCGGCATATTCCTTAATGGCCTCCTCAAGTCTGTCGTTCGTGATTTCCATTGTCATTTTCTCTTCCATAATTCCCAATATCCTTTCCTGCAAAAACCTGCCCAAAACTTACGGACACCTCATTATACCACACCCCCCGTAAAAAATGAATGTTTTTTTTAGCTCCACCGCCCACCAGACGATACCGCCTGCTGATCTTTTCCCTTTAAATTTTTCTTATCTCTTTTTTCTCCCAGACAGCCTCCCAATACTAACAGTTCATGTCCGAGTAAAGGCATGGCTGCAAGTACCAGCAGTTTTACCCATTCAAGCAGTGTTAATCTGCAGGTTCCAAACAGATTAACAAAATAAGGAACTTCCGTCACGAGAAGCTGCAGTCCTGTTCCGATTGCGAATGCAGCAATCATTAATCTGTTTTCCAGATGGTTCATCTGAAACAGCGATGTTTCAACATCACGCATACCGATCGCATGAAAGAGCTGAGACATACCAAGTACCGTAAATGCATAGGTCTGGCAGCGGCTTAAAAGCTCTGCATCTGCCAGAAGCAGCCTGATTGCTTCCGGTGTGACCGTGCTGCCCGCCCCAAGCAGGATTCCCACCGGAAGCTGCAAAAACGCTGTCATACTGATAAATGCGATCAATGCCCCATAAAAACAGGTACAGTTTAACCCACCCCCTGCAAACAGACTCTCATCCTTTCCGCGCGGTGGTCTGTCCATGTAACTTTTATTTTCTTCCTCATCCACACCAAGCGCCAGTGCCGGAAGCGAATCTGTGATCAGATTGATCCATAGAATATGACTTGATTTTAACGGTGCCGCAAATCCGCAGGCTACAGCCGCAAGCATTGTTATGATCTCCCCGAAATTAGAAGACAACAGAAATATCACAGATTTCCGGATATTCTCATAAATACATCTTCCCTGCGCAATGGCTTTTGCGATCGTCGCAAAATTATCATCCGTCAACACAATGTCCGCTGCATTTTTCGCCACATCCGTTCCTGCCTTTCCCATAGCGATCCCGACATCTGCTGCTTTCAATGACGGTGCATCATTGACACCATCTCCTGTCATTGCGGTGATCTCCCCGTTTTTCTTACATGCTGCCACGATGCGCACCTTATGCTCCGGCGAAACATGGGCAAACACACGCACCTTTTTTATTTTTTCTGCAAGCATTTCATCTGTCATATCCGTTAACGTTTCTCCCGAAATGCACTCACTTTCTTCCGATGCAATGTGCAGTTCTTTTGCAATCGCAAATGCCGTATCGATCCGATCCCCCGTGATCATGATCGTTTTTACCCCTGCACGGTAAAACTCCATTACAGCCTCCTGTGCCTCCGGACGTATGGGATCAGCCATTCCAACAATTCCCAGAAAAGTCAGCCCGTTTTCCTTTAAACCGTCAGCCGGATTTCGCATCCCAAGTGCCAGTACCCGGAGTGCATCTTTCGTAAACGTACGGATCACCTGATCGATTTCTTTTCGTCTCTCCGGGGTCATCGGCACACGCTCACCATCTTTCATCAGGAATGCAGCACGCTCTAATATTTCATCCGGGGAACCTTTGGTATAAGAAATTTTTTCTTTTTCTCCCCGGTGTAATGTCGTCATCATTTTCCGGTCGGAATCAAACGCGATTTCCTGTATTCTCGGAAAACTTTCTTCTAATCTCTCTCTCTGCAGATCAAATTTTTCCGCCATATCAAGCAGGGCAAGTTCTGTGGGATCTCCGATCCGTTCCCCACGGACAGACGCATCATTGCAAAGGGTATATCCCTCCAGAAAATATCTGTTTTTTCTGCGGTTGAGATTCTTTGGTTCGCAGATTTTTCCATCTGTATAACATCTTGTCACAGTCATACGGTTCTGCGTCAGTGTTCCCGTCTTATCCGAGCATACCACGCTCACACAGCCTAATGTCTCCACACTCGGCAGTCTTTTTACGATCGTATTGACCTTCACCATACGTGATACCGAAAGTGCAAGTACCATCGTAACGATCGCCGGCAGACCTTCCGGAACTGCAGCAACCGCTAATGATATTGCCGTGATCAGCATTTCTGCAACATTGCGCCTCTGCAAAACTGCCATGACAAACAACAGGATACACAAAAAGACAGAAACGGTACCAAGGATTTTTCCAAGATCCGCCAGCCTTTTCTGTAACGGCGTCAGCTCCGTTTTTGTCCTGGAAAGCAATTTTGCGATACCGCCTATCTTCGTATCCATCCCTATCGCAGTGACGATTCCTTCTCCACGTCCATATGTAACATTAGTGGTCATATATGCCTCATTTTGATCCGTCGTATTTTTAGGAACCGGAACAGATTCGCCGGTAAGCGCTGACTCCTCGATCTTTAAATTGACAGCCGATATGATCCTGATATCTGCCGGCACCTGTCTGCCTGCTTCAAGGCAGACAATATCCCCTGGTATCAGATCCGATGCCGGAATCTCATGGATTCCATCCTCATCATGGAGCAGTGCATGCGGACTTGTCATTTTTTCCAATGCCTCTAATGCCCGCTTTGCCTTTCCCTCCTGGATCACTCCGACTATGGCATTTAAAAGCACTACTGCAAGTATAATGCACATGTCCCCAAATTCCTGCAGCAGAAGAGATATTGCTGCCGCCGCAAACAAAATAAAAATAAGCGGATCATTCAGCTGTTCCACAAAACATGACAGCATCGATTTTTCTTCTTCTTTATCCAACAGGTTATATCCCCGTTTCTGCTCTTTTTGCTGTTCATTTGACTTTTCCTGCATCATAGCCTCCCTACCGCATACTTTTCACATCAAGGTTCTGCCAGGGGCTTTTTGATTCATAGGACGTAATCTCCTATGAATCAAAAAAGCCTGCCCTCATAATCTGTGATTACCACATCTTATGAGGACAGGCCATGATTCATGACAATAGATTTTATTTTAATACAAACTTGCCAACGATCTCACGCAGATTATCTGCACAGGAGTAACATTCAGATACCATATCATGTGTAGCGCCTGTTTTTTCAACCATACCGCTTGTTTTTTCAGCAATATCGGATACACCGACTGCGGCTTCGCCCACAGTATCATTGATGCCGCTTAACGCCTGTGCGATCGACTCGATCAGATCTGAAAGCTGCAGCATGGAATCCTTTACCTGATTCATGTTAGACTTGAATACATCTGCATCTTCCTGATACTGTTCGCCAACCTTTTCAAACTCTTTATAATCTTCAATTACATTCGTTTCCAGAAATTCTGTCGTTTCACCCAGACACTCTGTCATATTGCCAACTGCTTCATTGACGGCTTTTACAATATTACCGATATCAGCGATCGCTTTTGAAGTCTGGTCTGCAAGGCTTCCGATCTCTGTCGCAACAACTGCAAATCCACGTCCTGCCTCTCCGGCTCTTGCAGCCTCAATACTTGCATTCAAAGCTAAAAGTCCGGTCTGTGAAGAGATCTCCATAATGGTATTGGTCAGTTCATTGATCTTTTCAACTGCCTTTGATCCCTCGATCGCCTTTTCGGATTTCTCTTTGACACTTGTATACATATCCATAGTACGGGAACTTGCAGTTACTGTCTTATTGCGCAGATTCTTTGCTCTGTCCATAATTTCATTGGAAACATCTGCACCTTTTTCTGCCATCTCTGTAAGCCGCTCAGCTTCATCTTTCATGGTACCGACATTCTCATTGATATTTACAGTAGTTGCGGCTGTCTCCTGCATGCCTGCTGCAAGCTGCTGGCTGGTTGCTGAGTTATCCGAACACATATGGTCTACGGTCTCAGTTACCTGTTTTAATCCATCTACATTTCCGGTGATCTGCTGGCTTGCCGTATCAATATTTGCAACCATTTCACGCAGATTCTTTCTCATGATGCGAAGTTCACGCGCCATGAAACCGGTTTCGTCTGTTCTTTTGCACAGACCATCACTTTTTGCATTGTGACTGAAATTCAGATTTGCAGTATTCTTTATAATCTCTGTCAGGCTTTCAAGCGGTGCGCAGATAAAACGGCTTAACACATAGCCAATGATCACACATACAACAAGCGTAATCGCTGCTGTGATACACATAGAACGGATCATCTCATTGACCGGCTCTACAATATCACTCTTATCAGCCGATACGACCACGATCATGTGATCCGGGGTCAGGGCATACCCTGCATACTTGATTGCACCATTAAAATCATATTCAACAACAGCATTCTCCGGAACGGTTCCGGATGCAAGCTGTGATACCACACCTTTAATAACGGGATTTTCAACCGTTTTTCCGATCTTGTCTGCTGTCGGATGATAAAGCATTGTACCATCCGCTGACACCAGATAAGCATATGCACTGTCTACGCCTTTCATGCTGATATCACTTACAACCCTAGAAAACTGTTCATCCGTTGCTATCTCTGCCGGAATATTTCCAATCGTCTGCGCTCCCATCTCTGCCAGACTTAGGATGTAATGCGCATTGACTGTCTCAACAACATCACTCGACTTTGAACTGGCATTGATCATACTTCCCACCAATGATACAACAACAATAAAAACGGCAAGGAGTGTAATTTTTGCCGAAATGGAATGAATGAATGTAACTTTTTCCTGTTTCATCGTACCTTTCTTCCGTATCAAATCTGAACACGGTTTCCCCTTCTTATAGTATAAATTGAATAATTGCATTATAGCACAAATCCACCAATAGTTAACACCCTATTTGCGCTAAAATTTTAAAATGCCCGATCGGTGCTGTTTACAGCTAACTTCTTCTCCGCAAGATGCCCATCCCGCCCGGAGGGCTTTTTGATTCATAGGACGTAATTTCCTATGAATTAAAAAAACACCGGTTCTAAAACCGATGTCTTACTTCTCTCTATAATGCCGGCGACCGGAATCGAACCGGTACTGTATTTCTACAACAGGATTTTAAGTCCTGCGCGTCTGCCAGTTCCGCCACGCCGGCATTTTTCATATGTACTGCCGCCTATGTTCGAAGACTTTCACTCACGAGCTACTTAAAAATGTCATCCTACCGGACAATACATAATGGGCAGAGGTGGATTCGAACCACCGAAGCAAATTGCAGCAGATTTACAGTCTGTCCCCTTTGGCCACTCGGGAATCTGCCCATTCATCAGATACACAAAATGCGCTCTGACAAGAAAAGATTATAGCATAGTGACTTCTTTTATGCAAGCATTTTTTATCAATGTACTAGTCTCTTGTTCTGTCATACATCAGAACAACAGCAGAATATTTCTGCATGCTTACTTTAAACACTCCATCCACTACTTCATACTTTTTCGGCATCAGGGAATAACCTGTCTCATTTGAAATGATCACGCGCTCTAACACCGCATTTTTCGGTATACCGCACTGCCATACCTCAAGCGTTACATCACGTTCTTCCTCTTTATTATTTACCAGAACAACAAACTGCTGACTGCGGTTAAATCTTGCGTAACAAAGCAGATTATCATCTGCTCGCAGATTACCATCTGCATTACTGCCTGTATGATTTCCGGTCATGGCAGTTCCATTTAAAAACATGAGGGAGCCGGTGCGGAGTGCCTCGTTTTCTTTGTGGATATGGATGATATCACGGTGAAAATCGATCAGAACGACATCCTCTTTTCCCCATGGATAGGTACGTCTGTTATCCGGATCTGTAAATCCGCAGAGTCCCGCCTCGTCTCCATAATAAATCGTCGGTGCTCCCGGCCATGTCATCTGAACAACGACCGCCTCACGGAATACTGCCGGCTTTATTCCTTCCTCAGCGGCTGCGGTACCAAGTGCTGCTGCACGTCCCACTTTTTCATTGGTTCTTGTCATAAATCTGGAATGATCATGATTCGAAAGCTCATTCATGGCACACAAAAGCTGTGATGTCTGAAAACTTGCCATATAATGACGCATGGAACCCTCAAAATCTTTCAAACTTCCCTTTAACTGTGGCTTTGATTCATCACTGTGTTTTTCCATACCGGTTAAAAACCATGTCAGCGGCTCCATGAACGCGTCATAATTCATAACGGTATCCCACTGGTCACCTTTCTGCAGCCATTCTTTTGGATCACCGTAATGTTCTGCCAGAATAATTGCATTGGGATTTGCTGTTTTTACTGATTTACGGAAATCTCTCCAGAACTTATGGTTCATTTCCGGGGAATGTCCTAAATCTGCAGCAACATCAAGTCTCCAGCCATCTGCATTGTATGGCGGTGATACCCATTTTGCTGCAACACGCATAATGTCATCATACAATTTTTCAGAACCTTCATAGTTGAGTTTTGGCAGCGTATCATGCCCCCACCAGCCTTCGTAAGTCGTATTATAAGGCCATGCAAACTGATCCTGAAAGCCAAAGAAATTACGATATGGACTGTCTTTTGAAATAAACGCACCATCCTCATAATCCCCGCTTACCTGATAGATTTCCTCCCGGTCAAGCCACTTATTGAAAGAACCACAATGATTAAATACACCGTCTAAGATAACTTTCATGCCGCGCGCATGAATCTCTTTCACCAGCTCTGCAAAAAATTCATTGCTCGCCTCAAGATTTTTCTTATTCGTTACACGGTTAATATAGCGTGTTGCTTTCCGGTTATCACTCACGCCATCTTTTAACAGTTCTCCACCATCCTCTACGATTTTACCGTAATGAGGATCTATATAGTCATAATCCTGAATATCATATTTGTGATTGGAAGGTGACACAAATAATGGGTTAAAATAAATTACTTCCACGCCAAGATTCTGCAGATAACCCAGTTTTTGTCTGACTCCCTCAAGATCTCCACCGTAAAACTCTGCGACAGAAAAATCAGACGGACACTGATCCCAGCTATCCATCTTTCTGCTGGTAGAACGGATATAATAATACTCATCCGTCAACACATCATTTGATGTATCACCATTATAAAAACGGTCAACTAAGATCTGGTACATAACAGCACCTTTTGACCAGTCCGGTGTTGAAAATCCAGGAATGATACAGAAACGGTACTGGTCACGTTTTTCCTTGCTGATGCCATAACGGTCATAATACACATTTAACATACCGCTTGCTACCTTAAAATAATAGTAAAACGGTTCCTCACCAAGCGTGATCTTTACCTCATAATAGTCAAAGGCTCCCTCGGTCTCTGTTTTTTTCATTTTATATTTTTTATCTTGCGTGCACAACCAGACGATATCGACATTGTCACGTGCTGTACGGAACCGGATCGTCACTTCTTCACCGGCTTTTGGTTCCACCGGCTGTCTGTAATCTGCCGTTCCATCTGAAAATAGCGCATTCTTTTTCAACAGTGGACGCATCTGCATAATATATCTTTGTATACGATTTAATTCATAAACTGATTCTTCCTGATTCATAAAATATAAATTCTCCGATAATCAGAGAATTTTCCTCCTCATCTACGAAAATTTACGAAAATTCTATTTTATTATAACACAGAATGGTACTTTAGCAATGAAAAAATCCAAGCACATACCTAATATTTTTATAGCACATTATCCTCTGTTAGCCAATTATTTTATCCGATATACAGATGATAGCAAAAGATCATATTTACACTAATTATTTCACTGCGCCTGCATTTATCTGAACTGACAAAGCAGCATTACACCGAAGTTCTTGCACACAAGGGTTCTATTTATGACTGTCCTCCTTCACTCGTATTTCAATACTACCGTCTTATGGCAGAAGAAGATGCAATATGCTGGGATGAAGCCTATTCGGTCGTAGATGACTATGATACACGGAAAAAAGAAATGATCCCGGATGAAACAGAACTGGATTATCTGTCCTTTTATGTGGATCTTCCAATTCTGCTGATGTACTTTCTGTCTCATACCTCTCTTTTCGAGACAGAAAAAGACCACAAAAACCTCAGTTACCTCAGTTTGGTCATCCGTTTCCTTTCGACAAGGCATTACCGTCTGCACACATACTCGCAGTATGACAGTATGCGTATGGCATGTTTTCATCCGATCGTGTTAGATACCTTCCACTACCCGGTAGAAAAGACGAATTTTATCTGATCCGCATGCACCCGGATCTCTATGCAAAACTTGCTTCTCTGGTCGGTTCAAAACGTGAAAATATTTATTACGATGTCTACTGTACTTTTGCAAATAAAAAAAGATAGCTATCGGCTAGCTATCTTTTTAGGAGAAGGTATTTTTACTATGGGGTATAGCAAAAACTATATATAATGTATTGGGGGGTTTTTACAGTAATTATAATAGCATGAGTGGCAGGATAAGTGTGCACAAACTTAAACTTTTTTTACGGCTCAAACTATACAAAATAAACAGTACCTTAGTACCAGCTTTTAAACTGGTACTAAAATTTTGCACAAACGATTGCGCATCAGATTTCCAAATAGTTTTCATGGAAGATCACTTTGCGGTAAGTTCCGAATGTCAGCCAGTGATTCCAGAACTCTGTATCTGTCTCTCCCTGTCCATATCCATCTAAGAATGTCTGTAAGTCTTTCTGTGATTTTACATTCACCGCAAATCCTCTTCCATTTACAACCGGAACACCTGAGTAACGGTATTCACCTAATGGAAGGATCGCTTCGATCTTATTGTCACGCACCTGTACTGCAACCTGGTCTCTTAATATCAGAATATCAAAATACTCCGGATATTCATAAGTTTCACTCTTTGTCGGGATCTCATCGCCTACTGTGTATGTTTTCTGTTCCGGTTTGTGTTTTGCAATGGAAGATTTCTCCATGTTATAGTAGAACTCTTCAAAGATATCTCCCCGTGCCTTTAAATCTCCATAAACAAATACCGGCTCATCTGTCTCATTGCCGCTTGCAAACTGCTCTACAACACCGCAGGCAGACGTCATGTTCGTCACACGGTCGATTAAGATCAGTTCGCCCATAGTCTTATGTTTCTTAAATACATCAAGCGGGATCTTTTCATCCAGCACGATATTGCAGACTGCGATCTCATTCTTTCCTAATGTATCGGTTGAATGATGTTCTCCGGTATTCACATCGATCTTATATGTGATCTCTGTTACGGTACCTGTGATCAGTTTCGTTCCAAGTTTGATAAAGTAATCGCCACCTGCTGACAACTTATTATCATCCATCCACAAAAGTGTTGTGGTAAATTTCTGTGCTGCCGTAATGCCGCTGCCATTTTCCAGCACACATCCTCTTGATACATCGATCTCTTTATCTAACTGAATGGTAACCGGCTGTCCGGTCTGTGCGGTATCCGCCTCTTTTCCGGCTACTAAAATGCTCTTTACACTGGCGGTCTCATTGCCCGGCAGTACCGTTAAGGTATCACCCACATGCACCTCTCCGGCCTCGATCTGTCCCTGGAAACCACGGAAAGTATGGTTCGGACGGCACACGCGCTGTACCGGCATATAAAATCCCTGCTCTTTTGCCTTTTCAGTCACATCGACTTCCTCAAGGTAAGTTAAAATCGGTTCGCCGGTGTACCATGGAATGTTATCGGATTTCTTTGTGACGTTATCGCCCTCTGTCGCAGATACCGGAATGATCTTGACGCTCTCCAGTCCAAGCTCGCCGGCAAGCTGTAAAATCTCTGCCTGGATCGCATTAAATTTTTCCTGGTCATAGCCGATCAGATCCATCTTGTTTACCGCAAATACAAAGTAGCGGATTCCCATCAGCGCACAGATCCTTGCATGACGTCTTGTCTGCACCAGCACACCCTGTGTCGCATCCAGAAGAATGATCGCAAGGTCCGCAAAGGAAGCTCCCACTGCCATGTTTCTGGTGTACTCTTCATGACCAGGTGTATCTGCCACGATAAAGCTTCTGCGGTCTGTTGTAAAATAACGGTATGCAACGTCGATCGTGATACCCTGCTCGCGCTCTGCCATCAGACCGTCAAGCAGCAGGGAATAATCGATAGCGCCCTCTCTGCTTCCAACTTTACTGTCTAATTCAAGTGCTTTCTCCTGATCTGCATACAGCAGTTTTGCATCATATAAAATATGTCCGATCAATGTGGATTTTCCATCATCCACACTTCCGCAGGTAATAAATTTAAGTAAACCTTTCATTTAGAAATACCCCTCCCTTTTTCTACGCTCCATGCTGCCTGCCGCTTCGTTATCGATCACACGGCTGGTACGCTCTGAAGATACGGCTGCAAGTGTCTCATCAATAATCTCTTCCAAAGTCTCCGCATCGGACTCAACGCCGCCGGTTAACGGATAACATCCTAATGTACGGAAACGGACTTTTTTCATCTCCGGCTTCTCACCTTCACGGAATTTGAAGCGGTCATCATCCACCATGATAATATTGCCGTCACGGTATACGACCGGACGCTCTTTTGCAAAATAGAGTGGCACGATCTCGATGTTCTCACGTTTGATGTACTGCCAGATATCCTTTTCTGTCCAGTTTGAGATTGGGAATACACGGATGCTCTCACCTTTATTGATCTTGGTATTGTAAAGTTTCCACATCTCCGGTCTCTGGTTTTTCGGGTCCCACGCCTGTGCCTCATTACGAAAAGAGAAAATTCTCTCTTTCGCACGGGATTTTTCCTCATCACGACGGCCACCGCCAAATGCTGCCGTAAACTCATATTTTTTGAGTGCCTGTTTTAACGCCTGTGTCTTCATGATATCCGTGTAAGCGGAACCGTGGTCAAATGGGTTGATACCGGCATCCACACCTTCCTGATTGGTATAAACCAGCATTTCAATGCCGTTCTCTTTTGCAATGCGGTCACGAAACTCGATCATTTCACGGAATTTCCAGGTCGTATCGATATGTAAAAATGGGAAAGGCGGCTTCTCCGGATAAAATGCTTTCATGGCAAGGTGCAGCATAACGGAGCTGTCCTTTCCAATGGAGTAAAGCATTACCGGCTTTTCGCACTCAGCGGCTACTTCACGGATGATGTAGATCGCCTCTGCCTCCAGTTCGTCCAAATGTGATAATCCACTCATAAAATATCCTCCTCTATTTTGCTGTGTTTTAATATTTATTGGCATCTTTTTTATTGATCTGTATAATGGTCTGACTGCCGTCGGGGGCAGTGACTGTCCAGAGGCGGTAGTCTCCATCCTCTTTGGTGGTTAAGGTACTGCCTCTGCCGCCGATGTCGGCTCCTAAAAAGAAATCGATTGCCTCTGCCCTGCACTCTTTGACGCAGGATGTGCAGCCCCAGCAGTCTCTTGGCTCTTTGATGTATGCCTTGCCGTTTTCGTCTGCCTTGATCAGGTTTCCCGGACATACTTCGATGCAGCGTCTGCATTTTACACATTTACTTTTATTGATCGCTATGCTCACAGGGTGCCTCCTTTCTGACCAAAATCCGGTGTCTGTGCCAGATCACGGAGCAGAATTTTGATCTTTCCATTTTCATAAACGGAATTAACTGCCTTCCTGTTCCATTCTTCTTTTGTTCCCGGATGATCCATATTCTGTCCGAAACCGCGCCAGCGTGTCTCTTTTCTCGCCTTTAAGTGTGCGATCACACTTTTACATACGACTAAACGTTCCTTTACTTCGTAAATATGTAACAGATCATCTGTATCTTTTGCGGTCAGATCTTTTGTCAGTGCTAAAAGCTGGTCAATTTTTTCTTCTGCGATATTAAGCTGTTTTTCATTGTAGCGGTAATTGGTTCCGATTCCACCTGCATAGGCATCCATAACCTTCTGCATTGCCTCCTCGACCTGCTCCGTACCGAAGAATGATTTTTTCTCCGCAAAATAGGCTTCATATTCCCGGTCTGCTTTTTCTGCCAGCTTTTCTAATTCTTCCTCTGACTGCAGATCTGCATCTGCCAGTTCAAGATCCTTTAAGATCGTTTCCGCCGCTATCTCGCCCTCCACCAGCGCTCCTGTAACATATTTCTGCGGGCATCCTCCTGCAACATCTCCGGCTGCATAAAGTCCTTTCAAGGTGGTTCTTCTCGCATCGTCGATCCAGTAACCGCTCGCGGTATGGCCACCCACGATATAAGGCTCAGTGCCCTCGATCTCAACGTCCTGCTCATTCGGCTCTTTTCCACTCTCGATCCATTTTAAAGTCTGGCTCGGTGCCATATTTAAATATGCTTTTAACAGATCTTTGCCCTGCTCATCTTTGATTCCTTCCGTATGCAGGTAACACGGTCCTCTGCCTTCCTGATTCTCTGCAACCGTACCGTAGACACGTTCCTCTGTCGTAATGCCGTATTTTGTTTCATAGACATCCCCAAGTGAGTTGATCTGTTTTGCCCCGACTCCCTGTGCGATCGTTCCGGTCGGTGCGATCGTATCTTTACAGCGGAGTGCTATAAAACGCATCTCAAAGGTCGTCATCTCTGCTCCGGCTAAAATTCCCATCGCATATCCGGCTCCTGTATTAAACGGCGGATACCACATCTTATGTCTCGAAAATCCCGGATTGTTCGGACGGTAAAGTCCTGCCGCACCACCGGTCGCACAGAGAATGGCTTTTGCCGAAAAAATATATGCCTTTTTCTCATTGACGTCAAAACCGTATGCCCCGGTAACCTGATCCTGCGCAGTAATATAATCTGTGATGTTCACGTGATTGATGACCTTCACATTTTTCTGTGCCTTCACAGCTTCCGCTAAGATCGGTTTGATGTTCTCGCCGTTAATCTTGATATTCCGGTTGCCTCTTGTCACATATTTTCCATTTTCATCTTTTAAAATAACAAGTCCTAATTCCTCTAACTTTGCTGTCACACGGTTTAATCCCTGCGACATGGAGAGCAACAGATCACTTCTTACAATACCATTGGCGTCCTTTGTAGCATAGTCCACATAATCCTGTGGCTTTCTCCCCTCTGTAATGTATGCATTTAACGCATTCACTCCTGCTGCAAGACAGCCGCTTCTTATAATATTGGCTTTTTCTGCGATCACAACGTTAAGTTCCGGTCTTTGCCCTGCGATCGTCAGTGCCGCGTAACAACCGGAGGTTCCACCCCCAATGATCAGCACGTCTGATGTAATGATTTCTGTTTTCATATAATTTCTATTCTCCTGACTCCTTAAATATAGAACAGCTTCTCTGTTTCGATATTGGCATTTTCTACAATCTGTACATTCTGCATTCCCGCCTCGTCTGCTAAGAACGCAAACACCTGATAGATAAATACGTTGACACGCTCGCCCTCCGTGATCGGAGTCTCCTCTAATCTCCGGTTAGCCACAAGCAGCACATCATGTACCCTCACATGAAGTTCTACCTCTCTGCCACGGAACATCACACGTTCCACAACACCTTCCTCCACAGAAGAAGAAAAACGGCTCTGCTCTGTTTCCTTTGTGACACTCACATGCTCCGGTCTCACCACCGCATGAAATCCTTCCCCTAATTCCTCATATCCATGAAAACTCGTGATGTTGCTGATCCTTGTCGGACTACCCATGAATTCTGTGACAAATGGCGTCTTCGGCTGGCTGTATATCTCAATCGGAGTTCCCGCCTGCTCGATGTGTCCGTGGTTGGTAATGATGATCTCATCGGCAACCTCAATCGCTTCATCCTGATCATGCGTGACAAAGATACTGGTAATACCGACTCTCGTGATCATCTCCCGAAGCCAGCTTCTAAGCTCCTGACGCACTTTTGCATCAATGGCTGCAAACGGTTCATCTAAAAGAAGAAGCTCCGGATTCGGTGCTAAGGCTCTCGCAAATGCAACTCTCTGTCTCTGTCCACCGGATAACTGGTTCGGATAACGCTTCTCAAATCCCTTTAACCCGACTAACTCGACTAACTCATCAACACGTCGTTTGATATCCGATTTTTTCCATTTTTTTACATCCAGTCCAAATGCTATATTATCACATACGGTCATATAGCGGAACAATGCATAATTTTGGAATACAAACCCGATTCCACGCTCACTCGCAGGCACATCATTGACAACTCTTCCATCAATAATGATCTCCCCGGAATCTGCATGTTCTAACCCTGCAAGCATCCGAAGGATCGTTGTTTTTCCACTGCCGCTTGGTCCAAGCAGACCGATCAGTTTTCCTTTTCCGATTCCAAAATTAATATCATCGGATGCCTGAAAATCTTTATATTTTTTATTCACATGCCTAAGTTCTACATAATTTTGTTCCGTCATAACCTGCTCCATTTCCATGCTGCATTATCTGTTTTTTGTTCCTTCTATTCTCTGTCAAGTACTTCCGGTAACATTTTTACGCTTCTTTTCCCTTATGCTCTAACACACTGCGAAGCACTAAGATCACGACTGCCATACACACCAGAATCGCCGATACTGCAAACGCACCCGTAAAATCATAACCCTGATATAAAAGTTCAATGTAAAGCGGCATCGTATTTGTTTTTCCCTGAAGATGTCCTGATAAAACAGACACCGCACCAAACTCTCCCATTGCTCTTGCTGTACAAAGGACGATTCCATAAAGCAGTGCCCATTTGATATGTGGAAAAGTGATCTTCCGGAAAATCGTAAAGCCATTTGCCCCCATCAGCGCTGCCGCCTCTTCCTCATCCGTACCAAGTGTGGAAAGCACAGGTATGATCTCCCTTGAAATAAATGGGAATGTCACAAACACGGTTGCTACCACGATTCCCGGTACTGCAAATATCATCTTGATCCCCGCTGACCGCAGATACTCATAAAGAATACTCTGCCGTCCAAATGTGAGGATATAGATCAGTCCGGCAATGACCGGTGAGATTGTAAGTGGAAGGTCGATCAGCGTGGACAATATCTTTTTTCCATGGAACTGGAACCGCGTGATACACCAGGATGCTGCAATTCCAAAGATGGTATTGACCACCACAGCGATCAGCGTTACTTCTAATGTAAGCCCGATCGCTTTTAATGCATAATAATCGGTAACTGCTGCCACAAATACCTTGATGCCTTCCCCGAATGCAGTTACAAGGACATATGTGAGCGGCAGTATCAGCATCACTATAAGAAATAAAGCACTGATGCCGATCAGGATCCATTTGAGTGGTCCCGAATTTTTTCTGATCTCCATAGCTTTTCTCCTTCCTTTTATCTGATTTTGATAAAATCTGACAGATGTTGTGCCAATATCCATGCACCTGCAATATTATGCGATACCGCTGACAATCTTCGATGCCCTGCTCTGCAGCCATGCATTGATAAAAAGAATCACAAATGCTGCCGCTAACATCACAAGGGCGATCGAGGTTGCACTTGCATAATCAAATTCCTGAAGTTTTGACATGATCATAAGCGGTGCGATCTCTGTCTCATAAGGTGTATTTCCCGCAATGAACACTACGCTTCCGTATTCGCCAAGTCCTCTTGCAAAAGACATCGTAAATCCGGCGATCAAAGACGGTAAGATTTCCGGTAAGATTACGCGGAACATTGTCTGTCTGCTGTTTGCACCAAGGATATTTGCCGCCTCCTCGTACTGGATATCTATTTTTTCCAGAACCGGCTGCACCGCCCTCACAACAAACGGGATTCCGATAAACACCAGTGCTACGATGATTCCAAGTCTTGTATATGCGATCTTAATTCCAAACTTCTGAAAAAATGCTCCTACCCAGCCTTCCGTCGTAGTCAGATGTGTCAGTGCAATGCCCGCCACTGCAGTCGGAAGCGCAAATGGAAGTTCTATGATGCCGTCCATGATCGCTTTTCCCGGGAAATCATACCTTACAAGCACCCATGCAATGATCATACCCATAACTGCATCGATCGCTGCCGCCACAAATGCGGTAAAAAAACTGACTGCATAGCTGGATAACACACGCGGTCTTGTGATCGTCTGAATAAATTCTGACGGTGAAAGTTTCGCAGAAAATATAACCAGCGAACATAACGGAATAATAACGATCAGTCCAAGCATTGTTATGGTGATCCCAAATGACAGCCCGAATCCGGGGATCACTCGTTTATTTTTACTTTTTTTCATATGAATCCTGCCCCCTTCATCATTATCTGTTACGTTCATAGATTGTATCGAAGATCCCGCCATCTGAGAAATGTTTCTCTATCACTGTATTCCATCCCCCAAAATGACTGATATCTGCCAGATCAACATCCGTCACCATCCATTTTCCATCGGAAGGAATTTCTGCGATCTCACGTGTTCCTTCCTCTGTATAAAATTCCTTTGCAATATCTGGATCTGCCGGACGGTAATAATTTTCTCCCACAAGTTTCTGTGCCTCATCCGAATACAGATAATTTAAGTATTCCTCTGCCACAGCCCTGCTGCCTCTCCGGTCAACCACTTCATCCACAACTGCCACGGTCGGCTGACAGAGTACCGATGCCGATGGAACAACGATCTCATATTCCCCCGGCTCTTCCCGCATGGATAAAAATGCTTCATTCTCCCATGCAATTAAAACATCACCCTGACCATTTTCAATGAATGTGGTCGTCGAACCGCGTGCGCCGGAATCTAATACCAACACATTCTGATATAACGTTTTCATATGCTCCGTGATCTCTTCTTCACTCTCTCCCTGACTTTCAAAATAGTACCACGCTGCAAGATAATTCCATCTCGCCCCGCCGGAAGTCTTCGGATTCGGTGTAATGACACTGACATCGGACTTTAGCAGATCATCCCAGTCTTTGATCTGTTTGGGATTTTCTTTCCGCACAAGAAATACGATCGTTGAGGTATATGGAGCACTGTCATCCGGAAACTCTGATACGAATCCGGGATCGATCAGCCCGAAATCGGAAATGGTCTGGATATCACCTTCTAATGCAAGTGTTACCACATCTGCGTCCAGTCCGTTTGCAACCTCAAGTGCCTGTTTTCCGGAACCGCCATGAGACTGGATGATCCTTACTTTCTGCCCTGCCTGTTCTTCCCAGTGTTGTTCAAACATGGTATTGTAGGCCTTGTATAATTCTCTGGTCGGATCGTAGGAAACATTGACAATCTCTACTGTATCCGCATCTGCCATACTGCCGCATCCGGCGAATGTCCCCATTGCAAGCATCACTGCCGCAAGGATTGCTGCCATCCTCTTTCTCATTGTCCCTCCACTCCGTAAAACCTGCATCATGCATATGTAAAATCTTTGTCTTCTGTAGCCGCTTTTTCTTTTCATATATTTCCTATAAGATTACTAGGATTATAACTTTAGTTTGCTAATGTGTCAAGATATAATTGGAAATTTTTTTCAATTATGTAATGTTGATCTGATCCGGAGATAATCCGGTTATAGACAAAAAAAATGAAACCTGGGGTCAGGTTCCATTTTTAGGAGAAGGTATTTTTACTATGGGGTATAGCAAAAACTATATATAATGTATTGGGGGGTTTTTACGGTTATTATAATAGCATGCCCCCGCAAATAAGTGTGCACAAAGTTCACAATTTTTTATAGTTGTTTTTATACATATTGTACAGTACCTTGGTACCATATTTTGAGCGTAACAGAAAAATCTGCACAATTACTTCTCAAATAATGCTTCAAACTCCTGCTGGCTGATCTTTTCTTTTTCTAACAGAAGGTTTGCACAGGCATCTAATACATCACGGTTATCTGTGATCATCTGCTTTGCTTTCGCATAACATTCATCAATGATACGCTTGATCTCCTGATCGATCGCACTTGCTACACCCTCGCTGTATCCTCTGGCATGTGCAAGATCACGTCCGATAAATACTTCATCATCATCATTGTCATAGCAGATCAGACCGATATTATCAGACATACCATATTTAGTGACCATGGCTTTTGCCATCTGGGTCGCCTGCTTGATATCCTGTGATGCCCCGGTCGTGATGTCATCAAATACAAGTTCTTCCGCCACACGTCCGCCAAGTGATACAACGATATCCTGTAACATCTTGCCCTTCGTGTTAAACATCTCATCCTTTTCCGGCAAAGGCATGGTATATCCTGCAGCGCCGCTTCCGGTCGGAATAATCGAAACAGAATAAACAGGTCCTACATCCGGTAATAAATGGAATAAGATTGCATGACCGGATTCATGGAATGCCGTGATACGTTTTTCCTTGTCAGAGATCACGCGGCTCTTCTTCTCCGCACCGATTCCGACTTTTACAAAGGACTTCTTGATATCATCCTGTCTGATATAGGCGCGGTTATCTTTTGCCGCAACGATCGCAGCTTCATTCAGAAGGTTTTCAAGATCTGCACCGGTAAATCCTGCTGTTGTCTGTGCGATCTGTTTTAAGTCAACGTCATCGCCAAGAGGCTTGTTTTTTGCATGAACGGAAAGGATCTCCTCTCTTCCGCGCACATCCGGGCGACCCACAACAACTTTACGGTCAAAACGTCCCGGACGCATGATCGCCGGATCTAAGATATCCACACGGTTGGTCGCAGCCATGACAATAATGCCTTCATTCACGCCAAATCCGTCCATCTCGACAAGCATCTGGTTTAAGGTCTGCTCGCGCTCGTCGTGACCGCCGCCCATACCTGTTCCTCTTCGTCTTGCAACTGCATCGATCTCATCGATAAAAATGATACACGGTGCATTTTTCTTTGCTTCCTCAAAAAGGTCACGGACTCTCGATGCACCGACACCGACAAACATCTCTACAAAATCAGAACCTGAAATAGAGAAAAATGGTACTCCCGCCTCTCCTGCGATCGCTTTTGCAAGCAATGTCTTACCTGTACCAGGAGGTCCCACCAAAAGTACACCTTTGGGGATTCTCGCACCAAGCTGTGTATATTTCTTCGGTGCGCGTAAGAAATCAACGATTTCTTCTAACTCTTCTTTTTCTTCCTGCAGTCCTGCCACATCCGAGAACTTCACACGTTTCGCCGGATCATCACTCATCCTTCTCGCACGGCTCTTTCCAAAATTCATCATCTTGCTTCCGCCGCCTGAATTTGCTGCCGCCTGATTTGTCATGATCATAAAGAAAATGAACATCGCAGCAAAAATGATCAGATATGGAAGCAGTGTCAAAAGCCAGCTCTCCTCCGGCGGATTCTGTACCGTATAGGTCTTAAATCCGGTTTCCCGCATATACTGCTCAATCTCTGCTACGTCAGAGACAAGCATCACCTGCGTACTCGAATCGCTGAATGTAATGTTCACACTTCCCGTAGGCACCTCACGGTTCGGTACCACATTAACCTGTGTCACCTTACCTTCTGCTAACGCCGTCTCAAACTGCTGCCTCGTATAAGTATTGGTCACATTGCTACCGTCGAGCCAGTACCAGATCGCAATGACAGCAAGCACTAATATCAGATATACTCCAAATCCTCTAAAACCGCTTCTCTTATTATTCAATCCTTTTTCTCCTTTATTCCTCTATCTCCACAAATCCAATATAAGGCAGATTACGGTACTGCTGATCATAATCAAGGCCATAACCTACTACAAACTCGTCCGGTATCTCAAATCCGACATAGTCAACCTTTACATCCACAACCCTGCGGTCCGGTTTGTCAAGCAGTGTACACAGACGAACGCTCTTTGGACTTCTTGTTTTCAAATTTTCTAAAAGATAACTTAAAGTTCTTCCTGTATCAATGATATCCTCAACAACAATAACATTTTTTCCTTCAATACTGGTTGATAAATCCTGTACGATCTTTACGATACCACTGGATTCTGTGCCGGAACCATAACTGGAAACTGACATAAATTCCACTTCCACCGGTACGGTGATTCTTTTTGCCAGCTCACAGGTAAAGAAAGATGCTCCCTTTAAAATACAGATCAGACATACAGATTCCCCTGCGTAATCCTCACTGATCCTTGCACCTAATTCCCTGATCTTCTTGTCAATCTCTTCTTCCGTAAAATGAACATTAATGTTTTTAATCTTCACGATAATTTCCTCCGTCGATCCTTACTTCCAGGATCCTTTTTGTATCTTCTTTTATTTTGCAGACGGCACTGATCCGCCCGCCAATGACCCATAACACATGCGACTGCTGCGCTAAAAGCCATATGTGATCTCTTTTTATCTGCGGTATTTTTTCATCAATAAAATAGCTCTTTAATTTCTTTTTGTGTCCTGCATCATCCACCGTCAGATAATCTCCGGATGCCCGGCTCCGAAACTGCAAGCCACATTCTATCCTATCATAATTCAGCCATTTCGTATACTGATTTTTAGGAATTTCGTCAATTTTTCCCGAAAATAAAAGCAGTCTGAGGCTCACACTGGCATCCGGCAATGTGATCGTTACCGTTTCTCCCGCTTCTAATTTTGCAAAATCTGTCTCTGTGAGCTTATAAACCGGCCGAACATTTTCGTTTTTATCTTCAGGTTCCAGCTTCTTCCATGCTCCCCCGGCATCCTTTTGGATTTCCCCACGGCGCAGTCTTACCCCTTCATAGACCCTGCATGCCGTCACCTGATACGGAAGCATGATCTCACGCCCGGTCTGTTTTTCCATCAGGGCACAGACATCCTGCACATGTACCATACCGATATCTTTCCTGCTGCCAGATGCTTTTCCTAATACCGCATGAACGATCTCCTGCCGGATGATATCAGGATACTGCTGCCACTCATTTTTTAAAATAGTATATGCGCCATCTGTAAAAGCGCAGCATGTCTGCATTGCCTTTTTAGTCTCCTGTTCCATATAATCAACTGCCTGCTGTAAAAGCAGTGCACTCTGATTGATATGGGAAACCGACTGTTCATTGACCTTTAACAGTTCCGGCAGAACACAATGACGGATACGGTTTCTGCTGTAATTTATATCCAGATTAGTGCCATCTGTCCGGTACTCCTGACCGGCTTTATCAAGGTACTCCTCAATCTGTTTTCTTGAAACACAAAGAAGCGGACGCACAATGGAAATATCTCCTGCAAGTACACGCTTCGGGTGCATTCCGCACATTCCATGGATTCCGCTCCCTCTCGCCATCTGAAACAAAACCGTCTCTGCATTGTCATTTGCATGATGTGCAAGGGCAATGCAGACATGTCCCGCTCCGTTTTTCTTAAGTTTCTCTGCCTCCTTTTGATAACAGTCATAACGGAGTATCCTCGCAGCTTCCTCAATGCCAAGTCCCTCCGCAGCCGCATATTCCGGCACACTGACCAGACATATCCTGCATGGAACTCCTTTTTGTCTGCAGAGTTCTTCTGCAAACGTTGCATCCTTCCTGCTCTCTCCTCCCCGGATACCGTGCTCTACATGTATTGCCAAAAGCGTGTATCCGATTCTTTCGCGCAATTCCAAAAGCACCAGCAAAAGTGCCACAGAATCCGCCCCACCGGACAGCCCTACGATCACGGTATCCCCTTCTGTCATCAGTTTTTCTTTTTTGATCCAGTTTAATACATCTTCTGTCATTTATTTTTCCCATATACATGCCGCTAACACGGTCATATCATCCTTAGCCTTTCCTCCCGTAAAAAGCATCACACGCTCCATGATCTTCTTTGCCAGTATCCCCGGATTATTCGTCTGTATGCTCTCTATGATCTCCTGCATGGTATCCTCCGGTTTCTTTACATGCAGATATTCTAACACACCATCCGTTACCATGACAACAAAATCACCACCCATGAGTTTTGTTTCCTGCATGGAAATATCCATCTGTACCTGTGCTCCCACCGGCAGGCTCTGTGAAGCAATACATTCCACCTCCGTTCCTCTCTTTATAAAAGTTGCCGCCGCACCGATCTTATATAACCTTGCCATTCCTGTATACAGATTGATCTTGCAGAGATCAACTGTGGAATACAGATCATCTGCTCCTTTCATGACCATCGCAGAATTCATCATGCGGATCGCTGTCTCCACAGAAAAACCTGCCTCTAAAAAACGCTCAACAAGGTCTAATACCATCTCACTCTCTTTACATGCCATGCTTCCGGAACCCATGCCGTCAGAAAGTCCAAGAAGGAATTCCCCCCGCTCTAACTCCAGAAAAGAAAAATTATCTCCCGATATTTTTGCCCCGTCTTTTTTGACTCTCGCAATTCCCTGCACATTGCGGTACACCGTATCCTCATAAAAAACATAACTGACCGGTTCCCTCGAAATAAAAGTTTTCGTATCTGCCGCTGCACGCATCTGCTTTCCTAAAGCATGTTCTGCCGCGGTCACAAATGATTTTAAAGCAATACACCCTCCCCTTCTGCTTTTTAAAGTCGCACTCAGTTTTAACCTGCCATCCAATGTCTCGATCAGATGAATCTCCTCAATCGAGATTCCCTTCTCTTTCGCACGGTAGCGTATCTCGGAGATTGCCCTCCTCTCCTGCGCATCAAGCACGCGTTCTTCTCTTGCACAGTCCTGCATGATATATGCCATGGCATCAAGCTGTTCCGCAATCACCTGCCTGTTTTCCAAAAGCCGGTTGTACCATGCATGATTTAAACTAACACGTTCAAATACACGTACTGCCTCCTCCACCATATCCCGGCTTTTTGCACAATACTTTTTCAGTTCTGCCTCATTTTCTGCTCCCGGCTCCCCCTTCTGCCAGATTGAGGTGATCATCGAGGACAAAATCCCATAAAGCGGTGTACAGTCCCTCTCCCAGCAAAGTGTGCAGGAATCGCAGGAAGCACAGACTTTTCCGGTCAGCTCATTTTGTACCCTGCCAAGCTCGTCCGCTGCATATTTTTCTTTTCCTGTGCTCATATTTAAGAAAATCTGAGATAGTCCCTGGAAAGATTCCGCATAATTTTTTAAACGCTCGCCATTTCCTGTCTCCGGCAGATCCTCCGTTTTCTGCTGCACAGGTGTCCACTCCATCAGGAAATGAATGCTGCGGTTTAAAAGGATCACTGCACCAAATATAAATATAGACTCTAAAAATACCGCCGCACCAGCCGGCTGGTTTTTCCATTCCAGAAGACTCCCGCAAAACGATAAGATCAGTGTAGTAAGCCCCGCCATCACACCTGCTAAAAATGCAGGACATCCTTCATTTGCCCATTCGATCAGCTTTACAGCACCAATCATAACGATCAGTGTTACTCCATATTTTACCGCAGCGGTAAGCGGCATAAATATGGTCATTCCTATGTACATAAACGCAAGCAGCATGACTCCGTTTACCTGCTCTAAATAAAGTGCCGTAAAATATGCGGGCACAAGCGGATAACATCCCATCACACTGACACTGCATACCAGGCTCCCAAGTATACTGAATATCATTTGTCTGATTCTGGTCTTTTTCATTTACTGTCTCCTTACACTTTCTTATTTTCCCCGCCATCCACCGGATCTCATCCGGCTGATTTTTTCGGGTGCATCCCATTATAGGAGTCAGGAACAAAAATCTTTGTCAAAGAAAAGCCCGGTTTCAAAAAAGTTTTCGCCAAAATTCCTTTTTTGATATCCTTTCGAGGGAGTTCAAAACAGTTGATTATTTTTAGGAATTTCAAAATGACCTCACACCTTATTCACGTTATATGGTACAATTTATTACATCTTATATAAAACGTTTCATGGGAGGAATAAAATGTATACAGCAGACAGTAAGCGTTATGAAACCATGCAGTATAACCGCTGTGGAGCAAGCGGATTAAAACTTCCGGTCGTATCTTTGGGATTATGGCACAATTTCGGTGATACCGGATGTTATGACAACATGAAGGCAATGTGCCGCACCGCCTTTGATCACGGCATTACCCACTTTGATCTCGCCAACAATTACGGTCCTGCCTACGGAAGTGCAGAGCGCAATTTCGGTCAGATCTTAAAAGATGATCTTATGCCTTACCGTGATGAGCTTTTGATCAGTACAAAAGCCGGTTATGATATGTGGGAGGGACCTTATGGCAACTGGGGAAGCCGTAAATACCTGATCGCAAGTTTAGACCAGAGCTTAAAGAGACTTGGACTTGAATATGTCGATATTTTCTACCATCACCGCATGGACCCGGAAACACCGCTTGAAGAGACAATGGGGGCTCTTGATTCCATCGTAAAAAGCGGTAAGGCACTTTATGTCGGACTTTCTAACTATGATGGACCAACCTTAAAGAAAGCGGCAGCTATCTTAAATGACTTAAAATGCCCGTTCATCATTAACCAGAACCGCTATTCGATCTTTGACCGTACCATCGAAAATAACGGCCTAAAGGAAACTGCGCATGATCTTCATAAAGGTATCATCGCCTTCTCACCTTTAGCCCAGGGTATGCTGACCAACCGCTACTTAAACGGTATCCCGGCAGACAGCCGTATTGCAAAGGACGGCCGCTTTTTACATGAATCTTCCTTAACGCCGGAACGCCTGGCTCAGATCAAAGCATTAAATGAACTGGCAGGAGAACGTGGTCAGACACTTGCCGAGATGGCATTAAGCTGGATCTTAAAGGACGATCATGTGACAAGTGTTCTGATCGGTGCCTCAAAACCGGAACAGATCTTAGACAATATCGGTATCATCGGACATACTTCTTTCTCCAAAGAAGAACTTGAAAAAATCGACGCTATCGCAAAATAAGTAAACAAAAAAACAGTTCCAGATGCGTTATCCGCACATCATGGAACTGTTTTTTAATCATTATCTGTAATCTATTTTTTCGCTTCTTTGAAGATGATCTCATTATCATAGGCAAGTCCTAATTTACTCTTTGCAGTATCTTCCACATACTGTTGGGACTTTGTATATGTCTCATAATTGCTCAGCTGTTCTCCCCTTGCAGTTTCATCCTCTAACTGCTTCTGGAGTGATGCTTCCTGCTGTATGTACTCCTGATCCTTCTGGTAAACCCGGATGATCTGAACAGACATTACCGCAACAAATGCAATGACGATCAATCCAATACAAAGCTTGCCTGCTCTGTTATTATTCTTTTTTCGACGTCCTCTACCTGCCATATCTGTTTCCTTCCATCTGATATACCGCTGTCCTGACTGTTTTTCGCAAACATACCGTCAGACTATAGTTTACATAACCCAATTTTAACTGCTCTGCACACTTTTTTCAATCGTTTTCTGAAAAAATGTATAATTTTTTTCCCATGTTTTCTGACTGGTAGTAAAATAGTACCAAATATTTTGCCGAGCAGACCAAAAACCGCCCCAAAGACCATCACATTGATCCGTATGACAAAACGGCTGAGCAGAAGATAGTAGAGCAGCATGCCAAGCACGATTCCACCTATGGAAAATCCTCTCACCATGCCGTCATTTTCCCGATACAACATCACAAAAACCACTGCCGTACAGCAGATCCAGTATACAAAATCCTCCATGCCGATCCAGAAATTCCCATGGGGCACGATTCTGCGAAAAATACGCAGGATATCATACAAAAGAAACAATGCTCCGCCAATCAGTATGGATACTCCAAGTGAGGCTGCCTGTTCACTGATCGCCGCGCTGACAGCCATCATTTAAACAATCTCCCTAAAATAGATTCTGCCTGTTTTCCTGTACTTTTGATATCGGAATAAGTCAGGGAATCGATTCTTCCTTCAATATCAATTTCGCCTTTTTCCAAAGTCAGACGATTCACATGGAGATCGTGCCCTTTTATCAAAAGCATACCCAGTTCTGTCTCTAACAGAATTTCTGCCACATCAAATGACAACACGTCCACAACTCCGGAAAAAGCCCCGCTTTTGCGGTTTGCAAGCAGTACTTTATGTGACTTTGTCACATTTGTATTTCTATCATCCATCCTAAGACCTCCTGATACTTATTAGCGGAAATATCTATCACCGTTTCTAAATATATTAGAAGGTCTTTGTTTTTATGCTATATATTCAAATAAATCTTTTGCCTGTTCTTTTTTTGTTGTATCCAACAGATCAAGCACACGCACTTTTACGGTTTTCGTTCCAAATGCGATCTCAATAATATCTCCGACTTTGACATTAACCGATGCCTTTGCCGGTTTTCCATTTACCGATACCCTTCCTGCATCGCACGCTTCATTTGCCACCGTACGGCGTTTGATCAGACGGGATACCTTTAAAAATTTATCAAGTCTCATTATATAATCCTCCTCTTATTCATAAAATGCAATGAACAAAGAGTCGCTTGCGACTCTTTCGCGCTCGAGTGGTGCTGTTTACAGCTAACTTCTTCTCCGCGAGATGCGCATCCCGCCCGGAGGGCTTTTTGTGTAATAGGGAATTTCCTATTACATTAAAAAGCGGATTCCGCAACCGGAACCCGCTTAGAATCTTTTCTGTTATGATTATGCGTTAACCATATCTTTTAAAGCCTTACCAGCTTTGAATTTTGGAGCTTTAGAAGCCGGAATAACCATCTCTTTACCGCTCTGTGGGTTTCTTCCTGTTCTCTCTGCTCTCTCAGATACTTCAAATGTTCCGAATCCAACTAACTGGATCTTCTCACCTTTTTTTAATTCTTCAGCTACAACGTCTGTGAAAGCTTTTAATGCTGCTTCTGCGTCTTTTTTGCTTAATTCAGTTTTCTCAGCCATTGCTGCAACTAATTCTGCTTTGTTCATGTTAAAAATTCCTCCTCTGGATTTTCACAGTAAATTTAATTTTGCGGTCTTCTGATGCACCAATCCCTGACGGATATCCGTACACTGTAATACCTACTTCATTATTTATACTTGTTTTTACTTCTGTTGTCAAGGAAAATCCCCTAAATATGGGCATTTTTACATACATTTTCCGTTCAGGATTATGATTAAAGCATTTTATCGATCATCGCATGTACTGCTTTTGATAAATCGGATGATTTTTTGTCAGCATCTGCAAGGGAAGTTCCCTTTACACCCAGATAAAATTTTACTTTCGGCTCTGTACCGGATGGTCTTACACATACCCACGCACCATCTGTCATCTCGTAGTAAAGAACGTTAGAAGATGGAAGTCCTGTCGGTGTAACCTTACCGGTTGCAAGATCTGTAACAGTGTCTTTCTTATAGTCGCGGATTGCAGTCACTTTATAATCACCGATCTCCTGTGGTGCCTGATCACGCAGTGTATTCATGATCTCCTGAATCTTTGCAAGGCCCTCGATACCTTTTAAGGTGATGGATGTCACATCATCTTTGTAATAGCCGTATCTCTCATACATTGCAAGCATTGCATCCCACAATGTCATGTTCTTTGTCTTATAGTAAGCGGCTGCTTCACAGAGTGTCATGGATGCTACGATCGCATCTTTATCTCTCGCATAGGTTCCTGTCAGACAGCCATAGCTTTCTTCCATACCAAACAGATAGGTTCCTTTTCCTGTTTTCTCAAATTCCAAGATCTTCTGACCGATAAATTTAAATCCGGTCAGCACTTCTACCAGCTCGATTCCATAATAGTCAGCGATCGCATCTGCCATATTCGTAGAAACGATAGAACGGATAAATGCACCGTCAGCCGGAAGGCTTCCGTCACGCTCTTTGCGCTGTCCGATCACATAATCACCGATCAGGCATCCTGACATATTACCGGTTAAGCTGTGATATTCTCCTGTTTTGCTGTCCTTTACATACACACCGAGACGGTCTGCATCCGGATCTGTCGCAAGAATTAAGTCTGCATCTACTTTTTTGCCAAGGGCAAGTCCAAGTTCAAATGCTTCTGCTGCTTCCGGGTTCGGATAACTTACCGTCGGAAAATCACCATCCGGCAGCTCCTGCTCCGGAACAACATATACATTTTTGAAGCCAAGCTCTTTTAATACACGGCGTACCGGAATATTTCCTGTTCCATGTAATGGTGTATAAACGATCTTTAACTCTCCGCCCACTTTATCAATGCAGTCCTGATGCAGAACCAGTTTCTTTAATTCAGCAATGTAAGGATCGTCGATATCTGCTCCGATCACCTGATAAAGTCCTGCTGCTTTTGCCTCATCAAGCGGCATGGTCTTTACTGTTGCATAATCGGTTACTTTTTTTACTTCATCCATGATTCCGGTATCATGCGGAGGTGTGATCTGTGCACCATCCTCCCAGTATACTTTATATCCATTGTACTCCGGTGGATTGTGGCTTGCTGTCACATTGATTCCGGCAATACAGCCTAATTTACGTACTGCATAGGAAAGTTCCGGGGTTGGTCTTAAAGATTCAAATACATATGCTTTGATTCCGTTTGCTGCCAGGCAGAGTGCTGCTTCATCTGCAAATTCCGGTGACATGTGGCGGGAATCATAGGCGATCGCAACTCCGCGCTTCTGCCCGTTTACCTTGCTGATATAATTTGCAAGTCCCTGTGTAGCCTTGCGTACGGTGTAAATATTCATACGGTTGGTTCCGGCTCCGATCACACCACGGAGTCCTGCCGTACCGAATTCCAGATCCATATAAAAACGGTCTTCGATCTCTTTTTCGTTTCCCGCAATATTTTTCAGTTCATTTCTGGTATCCTCATCAAAGTAAGGATTATTCAGCCAGCTCTCATAATTTTCTTTGTATCCCATTTTTCTTTCCTCCCATACTTATGATTCTGTCTTTATATTAGCGATAACAAACTTGTTTTTCAAGTACTATTCCATGCTAAATTTGTACAATTCTGTCCTTTTTAATTACTGTTTCCGGATAACGTTGACAAAAGTTCTGACAGAGTAGAGAGATAATCCGTACTGCTGCCCGTTGATGTGCCATCCCCGTTGCCGGTTCCCGAAGTCCCATCCGTCAAAATTCCGCTGCTGTTTTCCAGTGAATCCCCCGTCGAGGTTCCAGTGCTGCTTCCCACAGAAGTTCCGGCAGTTGTTCCGCTGCTTTCCCCAGCTGTATGGCTTCCTGCAAGACTTCCCGCAAGGCTCCCTGCCGCTCCATCTGTCGTAGTATCTGTTTCGTTCGTCACGGAATCCGCTGTATTTTCTGTTTCTGTCTCTTCCGTGGTGCTTTCTGTTCCACTTCCATCACCGGACATTCCGATCACGATCGTTGCCTCTTTTGAATTAACAAACAGCTTCTTATTGTAAGTATCATATCCGGGAGCTGTAACAGCAAGACTGTGCACTCCATACTGGATCGGAACTGCCTCCTCGGTGTCGATCACTTTTCCATCAATCTGAATGATCGCATCCTCCACATCCACAGCAAATAAAATATTTCCAAACTTTGGTCCCTCACCCTTTAAAGTGTTAAGATCAAGTGTCTCTTTCTGTCCGCTCTCGATCGTAAGATCTGTACTTCCGCCATATCCGTTATTTGCCACAGTCACAGTATAAGTTCCTGCCGGCAGTTCCATCGTCATATCTTTGGTCACTTCCGCAAATATTTTGCTTCCGATCTGGATAAAACTTCCCTCAAAAAGTTCTGTATTCGTCAGCGCAAGTTCCCCATGTCCGGTTGTGACAACAATGGAGATCATTTTTTTTCCTATACCGGTCACCCGCAGTGTATCTAAATCGGTCAGATCTGATAACTGCTTTCTCACATCATCTTCACAGATATAAAGATCTGCATCATAGGAATACCGTTCATCTCCGATCTTAAAAATCCTCCGATCCATATCCACCGAATAACGTGATACATCCGGATATTCCCAGACAGCATCGGAAATCTGCACCTGCGTGATCTTTCCCTGATCATCTTTTTCTCCCACCGTGATCACTCTGCCGGGTTCAAAATAAGACACCGCTGTGCGGTTTCCATATTTATCGAGAAATCTGGTTGCGATTGTGTAATAATACACATATTCTTTACCGGATGCGATCTGCTCTAATGTCAGACATTCTGCCTGCATATCATTCGATCTGATCAGGAACTGGTCTGTTCCGACCACATCTTCCCCGGTTGCCTCCACCGACTCATTTGCATCATCCGAAACATCCTCCGTTTTGGCATCTTTCTCCTGATCCGGGTAATAATAACGCCCGGTCACAACCGTATTCTTCTTTCCGCATGCACTAAACAGCATGATCATTGCTGCAAGCAGCAAAATAATCCTGTATTTTATCTTCATGTGCTCTCCTGCTTTCTAAAATATTGTGCAAATAATTATACCGCAAACTATCTACACGGTAAAGTGGAAGAGCATCTGTAAAAACTGTTCCCTTGCATCTTCCTGCGCAATAACTTTCTCTAATTTTTCTATATTTCTCCCTGACAGCCATGCTTTATGTGAATTATAATAACGGTTTGCGATCTTCCAGAATTTTTCCGGATATGCAAGATAAACATACAGATATTTCAGTTCTTCCGGCGACAGCTTTTTTACCCGGTCATAATTACGTATCAGATCCATGCCAAGTCCTGCATTCCAGTTATTCTTTTCCATCATTTTCCGGATAAAGTTTGCAAGATCCCCGACTCTCTCCTGATACAGGAAATTTTCAAAATGAACGACTGCAATTCCATCCTGTGAGAAAATAACATTGTGCTGGTTATAGTCACCATGACAGAATCCAATCAGTTTCTCCTGCCGTCCAAGATCCTTTAAAATATCCGTTGTCTCTTTCGCTTTTTTCACATATTCCGGATACCAGACCGCAAACATCATCTCAAAATCATTTTTTTTCTTTTTTGCACGGATATAATTCTTTACTTTGTTTAACTCACGGTTTCTTTTTTCATAAAGCATTAACAGACTATTCTGTCCCGATCGTAAAAACTCTGGTACACTGCCCTCATAATTCTGTGCAGACTGATGCAGCAACGCAAGTTCTTTTACTGCGCTAAACATATCTGACCTGTTTTTCGTATCACATTCTGCACCCGGATACGCCTGATATAATATGTATTTTGTTTCCTCCTCATTCACAGAAAAC
Organism: Roseburia sp.; assembly: GCF_041325975.1. Taxonomy (NCBI): domain Bacteria; kingdom Bacillati; phylum Bacillota; class Clostridia; order Lachnospirales; family Lachnospiraceae; genus Roseburia; species Roseburia sp. The sequence goes on from NZ_JBGLEJ010000004.1 coordinate 752,629, forward strand.
GGCTCGCCCTCTTTTGTGCGCATTATCGTTTCCACAGTTCTTCCCTGTCTATCAAGATGATCCAGCATATCTGCTAAAAACTCTGCCCGTTCTTTCGAACCTCTGTATTCACGCAATATTTTTGGTCCCTGTTCGGTATCACACTGATAGCTGTCCCGTCCTCTTGAGATGGATTTTACTTCCAGTTCGTATTGTTCTAATACCTGTTCCGGTCGATTATACAAAAAAACGCCCCCCATATGATTGATTACGGTCTTACCACCGTGTCTCTTCATCATATGAGAGGGTTTGTTCATTCATGACTACAGATTCTCTCCAATAGTCTTTCTTTTGTATTCAGCTCCGGTTCATCAAGCACCAGTTCCAAAAGACCTTTTAATGTTTCCCCGATCTCTTTTCCCGGTTTCATCCCGGCAGCGATCAGGTCACTTCCATTGACTGCCAGGTCCCGTATCGTAAGGCACTGATTTTTTTCTAAAATATCCCGGTATAATGCCTCATATCCATCCACGTATGCTAACTTTTCTCCCCTCTGGTATTCGCTCTGTGCCAGGATATCTGCACGTTTTACCGCAAACAATGCCGGATACTGTTCCACTCCGATCCTGCTTACTGCTCTTCTAATATTTTTCTCTGAAAGAGGCGGATTATCATCATGCCAGCACACCAGACGGCACACCTTATCCGTCGTATCATTGTCAAACTTTAACCGGCGCAGGATCTTTCGTGCGATCTCACTGCCTTCCTTCGGATGTCCGTAAAAATGATCGCTGCCAGACTCATCCGTGGTCCTGCACGCAGGTTTTGCCACATCGTGTAACAACATTGTAAGGCGCAGCACCTTATCTCCCACAATATGATTTAAGGCTGCCACAGTGTGTTCCCCGACCGAATAACAATGATGCTTTGTGTTCTGCGGCGTCTCCATCATACGGTCAAACTCCGGCAGAAATACTGCTGTAAGACCTGTCTCCCATGCTGTTTTGATCTCGCCCGGATGTGCAGAGGTAATTAATTTTACCAGTTCGGTCTGTATCCGTTCCGCACTGACTTTTGCAATATTCGGTGCAAGTTTTACCATCGCCTTTTTTGTCTCTTCCTCAATCGCAAATCCAAGCTGTGCAGCAAAACGCACGGCACGAAGCATCCTAAGCGCATCTTCCGAAAAACGCTCTGTGGCACATCCCACGCATCGTATCACGCCCCGCTCTAAATCACCCACACCGTCAAATGCATCGACCAGACCGTTTTTGTCATTATATGCCATGGCATTGATTGTAAAATCACGCCGTTTTAAATCCTCCAGCAGACTCGCCGTGAACTGCACGTTTTTCGGGTGTCTTGCATCCTCATATTCACCGTCGATCCGGTAAGTTGTCACTTCAAATCCTTCATGTTCCACCATCACGGTGACTGTTCCATGCTGTATCCCGGTATCAATGGTATGGATCTTTTTTTCGGCAAATATTTCTTTAACCTGCTCCGGTTTCGCCTGTGTCGTGATATCCCAGTCCCCCGGTGTGCGGTGTAACATGGTGTCGCGCACACAGCCGCCGACTGCATACGCTTCATAGCCATGTTCTTCTAATGTTTCTATGATAAATTTTACTTTTTCCGGCAAAACGATTTTCATATACGGTAAGTTCCCTTTTTTGTTGTCTTGATCGAATAGAGCAGATCATCCGCCCGCTTGATCATCTGGTTGATTTCTTCCTCGTCATGAACGTCTTTCGCCGACACGATTCCAATGGAACAGGAAATACGCTGCTCTTTTTTGATAGAAATCTGTTTTTTCAGTTTCTCAGAAATCGCTCCTTCAAAACCGTCTGCCTGATCGATCTTTTTATAGATCAGCTCTGCTGTCTCTGTAAGTTTTTCTTCGTCTGCAGTAAAAAATACGATAATGTATTCATCCCCGCCGTAGCGGCATACAAATCCCTGTTTTTCACACAGACCCGAGAAAATGTCTGCCATTTCCTTTAAAACCAGATCTCCGACATCATGACCGTAAGTATCATTATAATGTTTAAAATTATCGAGATCAATAAACATCAGTCCCAGTTCCGGTTTTCGTTTTCCTCCCAGAAATTCATCCATCAGGGCTTTGATTCTCCGGTAAAACCCTTCTCTGTTATAAATTCCAGTCAGTTGGTCTGTAACCGCAGAAAGATAAAGTTTATTGTTCATCTCGTATATTTTATCATATGCGTCCAGACGGTTCAAAGAATATTTTACCTCCCGGAACAAAAGCTGATACATGTTTAAGTCATCTTCATCTAACATATATCTGTTTACGGAAGAATGCCAGTTATCCTTCATCCTCACATAGGCGATCAGGAAATTTTCCAGTTTTGAATTGTTAAAATACGGTACTGCCACTAAAGAACACACATCATCCTCACCAAATAATGATGTGATATCCTGGTGCTCATTATAATTGCTGCTGATCTTCGAGATTGCATAACCTCCCGGATTCCGTTTCAGGGAAGCAATGATCCTGCCCGTCTGCCCGTCGTTTAATTCTATCCCTGTATTATTGTATAATACCTGCGTCTGTCTCTCCATACAGCGCGCATATACCGCGCAATCCACATTAAAATGATTTAAAAACGTTTTCATGACCGCATCGATCATTTCTTCTGCACTGACTCCGGTCACGTCGATCAGTTTCTGCCAGGTTAAAATAAAATCCAGCTGGTGTTTTTTACTCTTATAAGCAAGCACCATACTTTCCTGCCAGAGAAGCGCATCTAATTCCTGTACGGAAATCTCCTTCTTCCCATCCTCATCATCTAAAGGCGGCAGGGTATCCATAATTTTTTCTGCCAGCTTTCCATAAGTGTTAAAATGTTTGTATTCGTATTCCTCCAGTATGTTCTTTTGTTTTACTTCCCCTTTTTTATTTCCAAGATGATTGAAACACTCCATTCGCTTTTTCCGGAAAAGTGCATAGCTGAAAAACTGATTTCCCTCGGAGCATCTCAGATAATTCTCCGCTTTTTCATAATCTAAGTCAGCTTTTTCATAATCTCTATCGTATACGGCAAGCAATCCGCGGGAAAATGTATATAAAAACATGTCGTCATCAACTTTCGCATAATCATGGACAGTTCCAAACCCATCTCCCATCTTTTCTTTTTCTATAACGTAATTTAAAAACTGTCTGCAATTATTTAAGTAGCGCTCACAATTAAACCTGTTGCCCTCTAAAACAGACACAAGTGCAAGAAGTCCATATAATTTTGACAGATTGCATACCCTCAGACTGTTTAAATGCAGACGTTCCACAGCCTTCATGCACTGTGTCAGATAAAATTCCGCCTTTTCATACTGACCGCACATAATGCAGTTTAAAGACATATTATACTGCACTTCTGCAATATCTCCCGGCTCCCTCAGATAATAAAACAGACGGATGGCATGCGTGTAATACGCCATTGCACGTTCATTTTCACCGATCGCACATAAATTATATGCAATTCCCGAATAGATACGGCCTGCCTGGATTGATCTTTTATCTTTCAATGCTTCATACGTGCGCACCGAATAAAGCAGGGAAATCTCATACATGCCATTTGTCGACGAAAGCATGATATTTTTCTGGTATGCCGTGTTGATCAGATGTTCATTTTCGATTTCTTTGGCAATACGTATTCCCTTGCTGAAGTAGATCAGAAGTTCTTCAGACTGATTCGCCTTCTCGACGATTTCCGGCTTATTGTCATATGCATAAATATATACATGTGCCAGATGATTGCGGTAATTGTAGCGGATCAGATTTTCGGTCAGGCTTTTCTCTATTTTTACATCCTGCGCACAGAAAAATATGTTATACCAGCCGGACATCTGTATCTGGGTTTTGAGTAACTCGGATAAAAACTTCCGGTAATCATCCGATATTTTTTCTGCAATACGATATGTTTCGCCTGCCATCTCTAAGGCTTCTTTTAATTTTCCCTGATACATATACGCAGTTGCGATCAGATAGTCCTGCTCATATGCACACTCATCTTCCCTTCCGGCAAGATGGATTTTTTCTAAATCCTCGCAAATTTCAAGAGCTTTGGGAATATCCTTCCTTAAAATAGAAACTTTCGCAAATAAAAGCCACATGCGAAAACGTGCAGGATCATCGACAAAGAGATTATCAAATTTTATCTTTCGCTCTATAACCCCCAGATAATATGCTGCCTGGTCAAAATCAAGAAATTCCACCATATTCTGCAGTTTGCGGTAGACCTTTTCGCTTCCGTAGTCAGCATATTTTCCATCATCTGCGATTTCTTCTTTTTTCCTGCCGGAATTTCCGATATGGTAAATCTTGCTGCCATCATCTAATGTCTCGTAAAGCATCTCCCAGTCCGGCACTAAAAACTCCGGCATTGCCTGAATATCACTGACCCCAAGCACAAGACCTATATTGCTGTTCTCGGCTTTTAAAATTCGCGCTGTCAATTGCATCGTACTTTTTGAGGCCAGCTGAAAACGGTTCAAAATAAGAAGAACCGGATGCCTGTCTGCAATGGCATACAGCATACGTTCAAGTGCCGCTAGCATGCGCTCCTGTTCATATGCCACCTCATCGAGCAAAATGATCTCTTCCCTTTTTGCATATCCCCGGTTAAAATAGCCAAGCAGTACCGGCCGGTGCAGATAATACACATCACATTCTTCCATAAATTCTTCGAATGTACCCGTCATATACCGCCTGAAGCCATCACAGATCATGGTAAGATACGGCTCATATGCACTGGTGATTTCACCCGGTTCAAATTCGTGCATCTGTACGAAAATATTCTCCATTTTCTCCAGCTGATCTGTATAACTTAATTCTTCTATGGAAAATTGTCCACTGTATCTGACCAGAAGATGGTTCTTTTCCACAGTTCCCAAACCGGCTGCCACCTGTTCTATCGCACCATCATAATACTTTTCTATCATCTTCTCCCATCCCCCTGAAAAAATAATATTTTGTGTTACATGTACTTTCTGCAGGTCTTATGATCCCATTTTAAAAACGCTACCGGAATCGTTTCCATTTTATGTTAAAAGTAAACAGAACCGTATGATTCAGCGAATCTGTCTATATTCGCTGAATCACTTTGCGGTTCTGTTTTTATTTTTTAGTATGCTTTACCCCAATATACTAATTTGTGAGCCGGTTTTCCGCAGCATACACATACATCTGAGATATGTTCCTGATCATGAAACGGCATACAGCGTGATGTCACTGCAAGATCTTCTTTGATCTTATCCTCACATGCCTGATCTCCACACCACATTGCACGGATAAAGCCCGGTTTCTCATTTGCGATTGTTGTAAACTCTTCGTAGTTATGTGCATCCCAGATATGTGCATCTCTGTGTGCCTTTGCACGCTCAAACATATCTTTCTGGATCTGCTCTAATAACTCCGGAAGTTTTGCTTCAAGCTCATCTAATGCAACCTCGATCTTCTCTCTGGTATCACGGCGCACAATCACACATTTGCCTGCTGCAATATCCTTTGGTCCAAGTTCGATACGAACCGGAATACCTCTCATCTCCTGCTCGGAGAATTTCCATCCCGGACTCTTGTCAGAATCATCAAGTTTTGCACGGCAGACTTTTCCGATACGCTCGCAGACTTCTTTTGCGGTGTCAAGCACACCATCTTTCTGCTGCTGGATCGGGATGACCATAGCCTGTACCGGAGCAATACGCGGTGGCAGCACAAGTCCTGAATCATCTCCGTGTACCATGATGATCGCACCGATCAGACGTGTTGTCATACCCCAGGATGTCTGATATACATACTGAAGTTTGTTGTCCTTATCAGTGTACTGAATGCCAAATGCTTTTGCAAATCCATTGCCAAAGTTATGGCTGGTTCCTGACTGCAATGCTTTTCCATCATGCATCAGCGCTTCGATCGTGTAAGTTGCATCTGCGCCTGCGAATTTTTCTTTTTCTGTCTTCTGTCCACGGATAACCGGCATTGCAAGTACATCCTCACAGAAATCCGCATAGACATTTAACATCTGTACGGTTCTCTGCTCTGCTTCCTCTGCAGTCGCATGTGCGGTATGTCCCTCCTGCCATAAGAACTCTCTGGAACGTAAGAACGGACGTGTTTCCTTCTCCCATCTTACAACAGAACACCACTGGTTATATACCTTTGGCAGATCACGGTAAGACTGGATAATATTTTTATAAAAATCACAGAACAATGTCTCTGAAGTCGGTCTGACACACAGACGCTCCGGAAGCTGATTTAAGCCGCCGTAAGTAACCCATGCAACTTCCGGTGCAAACCCTTCCACGTGATCTTTTTCTTTCTCTAACAGACTCTCCGGGATAAACAACGGTAAATATACATTTTCAACGCCTGTCTCTTTGAAACGGCGGTCTAATTCATGCTGGATATTCTCCCAGATCGCGTAACCCGCCGGACGAAGGATCATACATCCCTTTACGGATGAATAATCGATCAGTTCCGCTTTTTTGACCACGTCTGTATACCACTGGGCAAAATCTTCCTCCATGGAAGTGATTGCCTCTACTAACTTCTTGTCCTTTGCCATGATAAATCTCCTTATTCTTTAAAAACCTTTGGATTTATTTTATGATAAACCAAAAGGCTTGTCAATTTCAAACTCCAGTTTTCTATGTGTCTTTGGATGACGGAATGCGATCTTGAAAGAACATAGTGCAAGCTGTTTTCCTGACGGGGTAATATTTTCTTTGAAATTATACTTTTTATCCCCGACGATCGGCATTCCTGCATGTGCAAGCTGTACGCGGATCTGATGATGACGTCCGGTATCAAGCTTTATTCGTAAAATGGCATTTCTCCCATTCTGCTCAATTACTTCATAGGAAAGTTTTGCATGTTTTGCCTGCAAAGTTCCTCTCTCTACCACCTCAGATGTGTTTGTCTGTCCATTCTGTAAGAGATCATCCTCTAAGATTCCCTTTTTCTCTTCCGGCACTCCGTCCGTCATGGCATAATAGTATTTGTCTGTCAGTTTTGTTTTGATCTGACGGCTCAAATCCGATGCTGACTCTTTATTTTTAGCAAATACCATGACTCCTGCGACCGGCTGGTCCAGACGGTGCACCACACCGATATAAGGTTTTTCTCCTTTGGATGCCCGGTAGTTTTTAAGCAGGCTCTCCATATCCGCCTGTCCGATACGTTTTGTCTGTGTTGCCACGCCTGCCGGCTTTTTGCAGACGATAATATCTTCATCTTCATAAATGATCGCTGGCTGCATACTGTTCCTCATTTCTACTATTTGACCGGCATATTATCCACGCAGCTTACAAAATCCTCTCTCCTTGCGGACTCTTCTCCCGGCAGCGGAGTGGAACGCTTTCCGCCACTCTTGGAACATTCCTGACATACATCCGAACCAGCCGATGCTTCTGTTCTTCCAAATCTGCACTGCTCCAGGTGATCTCCGCTTGCAAGATACACACCTTCTATATTTTCTCCTGTCACTATGACAGTTGGTTTTTCATAGTTACCCATCTTTTGTTTCCTCGCTTATCCTTTATTTCATCCGGATGACTGACTTTGTCAGAGCCCGAACTTCTTTATTATATACCCTTTTTATACTCCAGTTCAAGTTCCTCTGCCAGATATCCATCACTCATGCAGTGCATATCTGAAATTCCTTCACTCATGAACTCATATACTTTGGAATGATAAAAAAAGTTTAAGGCTGCATCAACGGATTTTCCTGTTTTTTTAGCAAATAGTTCAACTACCGTATTAAAAACTTTATCATTCGCTACACCACCTATAACAATATCATAATCAGAGGCATCTCTTCTACTTCTGCAGTTTAATATAAAATCCAGCCATTCTTCAGAATATGAATCAAATTTCAAAACATTTAGATTGTGCTCTATACTTTCGTCAAATTCATATGCGGAAACAATTCCAGGTTTTCCGCGTCTTTTAAATTTACCACACCACTTAACAGCCTATTTCGTATTCTGGAATTATATAATCATTCAAAATACTGCTCTTCTCTGTCAATGCACTGTATATTGTCTGCGCATTTACCCCCAGCTTAACTGCAACATTTTCAATACAAAATATTGCAAATTCCAATTCTTCTGAATTTTCTATATTTTGTTTTGTCATTTTTCTCCATTCCGGTTATTTTTTATCTGTTATTTAATAACATAATACCACAAAAAGATCCTGTCCATAAAAACAGAATCTTCTTGTGGTATTATGTTCACAAACTACAATTTAAAGTAGTACCCCACTCCCCAAATAGTCGGAGACTATTTGGGGACACAAACTATAGTTTAAAGCGGTATCCGACACCCCAAATAGTCTCTATATACTGGGGTTTATTGGTATTCATCTCAATCTTTTCCCTGATCTTTTTGATATGCACAGTCACGGTTGCGATATCTCCGATCGACTCCATATCCCAGATCTCACGGAAAAGTTCTTCCTTTGTGAACACATGGTTCGGATGCTCTGCTAAGAATGTTAAAAGATCGAACTCCTTGGTCGTAAACTGCTTTTCTTCTCCATTCACCCAGACACGTCTCGCTGTTTTATCGATACGGATGCCACGGATCTCAATGACGTCATTCTCCACGATATTGCTTCCGATCAGCCGTTCATAGCGGGCAAGATGTGCTTTGACCCGTGCGACAAGCTCACTCGGTGAAAACGGCTTTGTAATGTAATCATCTGCACCGAGTCCGAGTCCCCTGATCTTGTCAATATCATCTTTTTTGGCAGATACCATAAGTATCGGTGTATTCTTTTCTTCTCTGATCTGTTTACAGATCTCAAATCCGTCAATCCCCGGCAGCATCAGATCTAAGATATACATATCAAAATCTTCCGAGAGTGCACGTTTTAACCCGACCACCCCGTCATTCTCAATCTCAACCTCAAAACCACTTAATTCCAAATAATCTTTCTCTAAATCTGCGATTGCTACCTCGTCTTCAATAATCAAAACCTTACTCATTTGGTACCTCCTGATATTTACGAATTACAAAATACATAACTGTTCCGATGGCTTCCTTACTGGTTGCCCAGATCTTTCCACCGTGGTCTTCTATGATCTTCTTTACAATAGACAAACCGATACCGCTGCCACCGGTTGCAGAATTACGCGACGCATCCGCACGATAAAAGCGGTCAAAAATATATGGCAGATCTCTTGCAGAGATACCTCTGCCGTTGTCCTCGATCTCCACCTGGATAAAGTCACCGACATCTTTGATACGGATATTGATAAATCCTTGCTGTTTATCCAGATACTTGATGGAATTACCTATAATATTATGGATCACACGGCGGAGCTGCTCCGGATCTGCAATGATCAGAACATTTTCATCCACATAATTAAAATAAGCAAGCCTGATATTTCTTGTCTCGAGGTCAAGCCCGATCTCCTCTACGCAGTCATTAAAATATTCTGATACGTTAATTTTTGCAAAATTATATGGAATACGATTTGTATCAATTTTAGCATACAATGTCAACTCATTTAAAAGTGTATCCATTTCGTTTGCCTTATTATAGATCGTGCGGATATATTTATCCCGTTTCTCCGGTGTATCAGCTACACCATCCATAAGTCCTTCCGCATATCCCTTTACTGCTGTGATCGGTGTCTTTAAATCATGCGCAATATTACTGATCAGTGTCTTATTTTCTTTTTCACCCTCGATCTTTTCCTCCGCATTGTCTTTTAAGCGCAGACGCATCTCCTCAAACGATCTGCAGAGTTCACCGATCTCATCCTTGCTGTCCGATTCCACGGAGAAATCAAGATTACCATCTTTGATATTCTGTGCTGCCGTCTGCAGTTTTCTGATCGGATTGATCATGCTCGTATACATCCAGATGGTTAACATTGTCGCTGTCAGCACAAGAATGAGAATAATGGAAACTAATACATCAATGAGCAGTTTCTTTACCTCAGGAACAGTCTCCTCTAAAATTGTAACGATAAATGCACTTCCCGCACTTCCATCCTGAAACTGGAAATCGATCTGCTTGATCAGCACCTGTTCATCACCGTCAATGTAAGTTCCGGCATCCTCATCTTTCACAGTATCCCCATAGGATGGCAGCTGTGTCAGAAGTGAAATACTTGCATCCTCGCCAATGTAAATCAGCTCCTTATCTTTTCTTACGATCAGATAGGAACTCTTCTCCTCTAAAGTCTGATTAAGTTCATCTAAATAATCCTGATCTTCCAGTCGCGCCGGATCATCCTTCGCCGTATCCTTCAGTTCTTTGAAACATTCTTTGGTAAAGCGGCTCAGGAGCTGCATGGAATTTGAAAAATAACTATAATTATTTTCCGTGATCCCATAAGTCTGCTCAATCGCTTTTACCTGGATACGCTGAAAACTGAAAAGTGCCGCCATCATCAGCACGATCGGGACAAAAATAATAATACAAAAAGAAATAATAATTTTGGATTTCAGTTTCATTGTAATCTCCCTGCCATAAAAAATGGTCATAAAAGCATCTTTATGATTTCATAAAAATACCTTTATGACCTATTATAACATGAAAAAATACAAATCCCATTTATTTTATATAAAATTGTCTAAACTTTTTGTGAAACCGGATCTGTCTTTTCACTTAAAATCTTCGAGGAAATTTATTTCGAGGAAATTTATTTCGAGGAAATTTATTTCGAGGAAATTTATTTCCTTATAGATATTTCTTTAATGTATCAGCCTTATCAACTGCCTCCCACGGAAGGTCTAAGTCTGTACGTCCGAAATGTCCGTAAGCTGCTGTTCCACGGTAGATCGGTCTTCTTAAGTCAAGCATCTTGATGATACCTGCCGGACGAAGGTCGAAGTTCTCACGAATGATCTCAACTAACTTCTCATCGGATAATTTACCTGTTCCAAAAGTATCTACCATAACGGATGTCGGCTGTGCAACACCGATCGCATAGGATAACTGGATCTCACATTTCTCTGCAAGACCTGCTGCTACGATGTTCTTTGCAACGTAACGTGCTGCATATGCTGCAGAACGGTCAACCTTTGTGCAGTCTTTTCCAGAGAAAGCTCCGCCGCCATGACGTGCATATCCGCCGTAAGTGTCTACGATGATCTTACGTCCTGTTAAACCTGCATCTCCGTGTGGTCCGCCGATTACAAAACGTCCGGTCGGGTTAATGAAGAACTTGGTATCTGCATCGATCATATCTTCCGGAAGGATCGGATCGAAAACATATTTTTTGATGTCTGCATGAATCTGCTCCTGTGTTACATCATCATCATGCTGGGTAGATAATACAACTGCCTCAAGACGTATCGGTTTTCCTGCTTCATCATACTCTACGGAAACCTGTGTTTTTCCGTCCGGTCTTAAGTAGGTTAATGTACCGTCTTTTCTTACTTTTGTTAACTGTAATGCCAGTTTGTGTGCTAAAGAGATCGGATATGGCATTAACTCCGGTGTCTCGTTGGTTGCATAACCAAACATCATACCCTGATCACCAGCTCCGGTATCAAGATCATCTGTCAGGGCACCCTCTTTTGCTTCTAATGCTTTATCAACACCCATTGCAATATCCGGTGACTGCTGGTCAAGTGCTACCATAACTGCACATGTATTTCCGTCAAATCCTGTCTTGGCATCGTTGTAACCGATCTCATTTACCGTTTTACGAACGATTGCCGGGATATCTAACTGTGCTTTTGTGGTGATCTCTCCGGTTACTAAAACGAAACCTGTACAGCTTGCGGTTTCACATGCAACACGGCTCATTGGATCTTCTGCCATACATGCATCTAAGATTGCGTCAGAGATTGCATCGCAGACTTTGTCAGGATGTCCTTCTGTTACGGATTCTGATGTAAATAATCTTTTTTCCATTCTTTTGCTCCTTTTTCTGATAGTGTTTTTTGCGTTTTCGCAAAAAAAATCCACTTGCGAAAAACAAGTGGAAGTGATATCTGTAAATCAATCATCAAATCCTCTTATTGTTCGAACATATATACTGTAACGTACAATTCGCTCAGGTTGGCACCTTCCGTAGAGGGGTTGCCGTGACTTCACAGATCCTTTGTATCTCCATCACTCTGAATAAGAAAATTCTAAAAGTTATTAAGTTATAAAACTCACAGTGACTAACATACACCTGTTTTTCTAAAATGTCAAGGTATAATTTCTTAACCTTTTGCACAAACCCGATTGACTTTCAAATATGAAAATTCTATACTATACTTAATTATAAACGTACATATAATAGAATGCATGTTCTGCGGACATTCTGTTATCATGAATGAAATGGGGTTTTTTATGAAAAAGGTAACAGTCAACAAACTTGAACCCGGCATGATTACTGCCGAACAGATTCTGACAAAGAACGGACAGATGATCGTTGATAAAGGTGTCACACTTACAAGACCACTTATCATGCGTCTTTCTTTTTACTGTGTTTTAGAGGTCGGTATTGAAGATCCGGATGAACCAAAAGAACCGGAAACACCACATTTTATTCCGGCTTATTCCCAGAAGGTAAAAGCCTCGAAAGAATTTCAGACATTCCAGTTTGATCATTCTTTCGTATTGAACTCCTTAAAGTCTTCCATGGAAGGCTATGTTTTTCATGATCAGCCGCTTGACACAAATGATCTTCTTGACCAGACAGTTAAACTGTTTAATTCCTGTAAAACATCACTTGAGCTTTTTGATATGCTGCACAATATGCGTGCTTACGATGACAGCACTTATGCACATTCTTTAAATGTAGCTCTGATCTGCCGGCGTATCGGTAAATGGCTGAAAGTAGATGCTGACACTTTAGACACTTTAACACTCTGTGGTCTTTTGCATGATATCGGGAAATTAAAGATCCCGGATGATATTTTAAATAAACCAGGCAAATATACAGACGAAGAATTTGATCTCGTCAAAAGACATACAAAATTTGGCTATGAATTATTAAAACCGCTGCAGATCGATCCTCATATTAAAAAAGCTGCCCTGCTTCATCATGAGCGTTGTGATGGATCCGGTTATCCGCTGAAAGCGACCCAGAAAGACTTAGATGACTGCTCAATGATCGTTGCGATCGCTGATGTTTATGATGCCATGACTGCTGCAAGATCTTACCGTGCTCCTCTTTGTCCATTTCAGGTCATTGAGCGTTTTGAACAGGAAGGTCTTCAGAAGTATAAGCCAAAGTTCATCCTGACTTTTTTACAGCATATCGCATCCACTTATCAGAACAACCGTGTTCTTTTAAGTAACGGGCAGAGTGCCAATATCGTTATGTTAAACCAGCAGCATCTTGCAAGACCGATCGTACAGTTGAACGATAACTCCTGCATTGATTTGTCTACACGTCTTGATCTGCATATCCAGAGTATTCTGTAAGCGGACTGATTGCTGTAGATAGAATCCACTATTTTTCGGATATACCTGCAGTTTCAAAAAGAAGCGCTCAAAGAGGCTCCTTAGAAAACGATCATATTTTCTGATCGTTTTCTAACAGAACTGCCTCTTCGAGCGCTTCTTCTGCTTCCTCTTCGATTTCTTCCGGTGTTCCATTCAAAACCGGTATCTTTCCAATATGCATAAACACACGTGCGGCAATCAACGGAACAAATCCCACAAATGCGCCATACACACCATATGCATAGACAGACACACATCCGATACATGCACCTGCAAAAAAAGAAAGTACTGTCATGGTATACATGATTCCTTTTCTGCGAAATTCCGGATCCTTTGTCAATATGTACTGTGTCCATGCAAGCAGCGACTGCTTAAAATTATTCGTGGTAAAAATGCTTGCGCTGTTATACCCGGATGCACCGGAATAACTTCCCCACTGGAATGCCGAACAGAAAAATATCGGATAAAGACTCACAACCGCAGACATTCCCTCCGGCATGACCGCTGTTGCGGTAAGTCCTGCCGCATCTACCCAGAGTACCAGCCTTCGCATATCCAGTCTGGTAAAATTCGTCAGCAGATAGGAGATAACGATCGCACTGCCAAAAATAAGAAATGCCAGAAATCTTATTCCCACTTCTGCAAAATCTTTACCGGTAAGTGCCGCTGCCATCTCCATAACGTTTCCGGTCTGTGCAGATCCAAAATTTCCTGCATGCAGCAATATCGCATAAGTTCCAAGGAATCCACCAACTAGCGTGAGATTCCAGTGAAGTATCATATCCAGTTCTTTTTGAAATATTTTTCTCATCTTTATCCTCATTTCCTATGAATCAAAAAAAGACGTCTCCTATACCCGGAAACGCCCTTCTCTACTCCTAAGATACTTTCAGTGTAAACTTCTGAATCTCTTTCTCTGTACTTACTTTCTCGATCACAGCCCCCAGTGATGCGAGTTTTTTCTCAAATTCTTCATATCCACGTTCAATATAGTAGATATCATCTACCACTGTGATTCCTTCTGCTGCCAGCCCTGCGATCACAAGAGCCGCTCCCGCCCGCAGATCCGGTGCATTAACACGTGCTCCGGTATAATTGTCAACTCCGCCGATGATCGCTATATTGCTCTCGACTTTAAAATTGGCACCCATGCGTGCAAGCTCGCCCACATATTTAAAACGGTTTTCAAAAATGCTTTCCGTAACGGTACTCGTACCCTCTGAAATACCTAATACCACTGCGATCTGTGGCTGCATATCCGTTGGAAATCCCGGATACGGAAGCGTTGTAACCTGTGTATGATGCAACGGTTTTGAAGATACCACGCGTACCGCATCATCAAACTCCTCCACCTCACATCCGATCTCAAGCAGTTTTGCGCTGATCGCTTCTAAGTGCTTCGGAATTACATTTTTTACTGTAATATCTCCCTTTGTGGCTGCTGCAGCAAGCATAAATGTTCCGGCTTCAATCTGATCCGGAATGATAGAATACTCTGTTTTATGCAGCTTCTCCACTCCGACGATACGGATCACATCCGTACCTGCACCTCTGATATTAGCACCCATGCTGTTTAAAAAGTTGGCTGCATCTACAACATGAGGTTCCTTTGCAGCATTTTCCAAAGTTGTTTTTCCCTCTGCCATGGCTGCTGCCATCATAATGTTAATCGTTGCACCGACAGATACCTTATCCAGATATATATGCGTTCCTTTTAACTGCTTTGCATCTGCAACCACAAGACCATGCCGGATATCTACTGTCGCACCTAATGCACGGAATCCTTTCAGATGAAGGTCAAACGGACGGCTTCCGATATCACAGCCACCCGGAAGAGCTACCTCTGCATGTTTATACTTGCCAAGGAGAGCTCCAAGCAGATAATAGGATGCCCTTATCTTACGGATATATTCATTGTCCACAACCAGATTGTGAATAAATGATCCGTTCATTTTCACCGTATGTGTATCCAGTCTGTCTACCTTCGCTCCGATATCACTGATCGCATTTAACAGCACATTGATATCTCTGACATTTGGTAAATTTTCTATTGTAACGGTTTCATCCGTCATGACTGCCGCAGAAATGATGGCAAGCGCAGCATTTTTTGCCCCGCCGATTTCCACTTCACCGACTAACGGATTGCCTCCTTTAATGACATATTGTTCCATATCACACCTCTATGAACCTTTTCATACAAACACATAATTATAGTTGCTATTATGTGCTTTTGTCAAGAATTATATCACAGTTTCAATTTTGTTGTAAATATGCAGATATTCCCAAAAAAATCTGCATTTCCACACACTTTACATTCAATTTTTATCAGTTACTGATATACTTCAGTGGATTAACTGCTGCGCCTCCGATATAGATTTCAAAATGCACATGCGGTCCTGTGGAGCGTCCGGTGCTTCCACTCATTGCGATCGGTTCTCCCTGCTCTACTTTCTGGCCAACTTTCACTAACAGTTTACTGTTATGTGCATAACGTGTCAGTCTTCCATCTGCATGGCTGATCACGACATTGTTACCGTATCCTCCATTATAAGAAGCCTGAATCACAGTTCCGGCACAGGACGCATACACGGTTGTTCCAACCGGGCATGCCCAGTCCACACCTTTATGCATTCTTCCCCAGCGTCTTCCGAATCCCGATGTAAATCTTCCGCCGGCAATCGGTTTGATGTATGTCGGTGGTACGATCGTTCCCCGTTCCACAACTGCTGCCTTCGCTGCCGTCATGATTTTCTGGTGTGCCAGCTCCCTGCTTACCTCAGAGCCGTTTTCATATACGACGATATCATTTCTCTCACGATGTCCTGACACACCTTCTTCTATAACTTCCTCCTGATTGGTATACCAGGAATCATTTTCCATAATGACAGGTTCTTCCTCATAATCTTCCTCGTAAACTTCCCCTACAGTCAGCCTGATCTTTAAATCCGGTTCCGGAACCGCAATGATAAGCTCCTGTCCTTCTCGCAGTGCGTCTGCATTTTCGAGTCCGTTTAATGCCATAATATCCGTAACTTTTGTGTCATGGTCAAGTGCGATCACAGAAAGACAGTCACCACTCTCTACTACATATATTTTATTCGATTCTTTCTCTTTTGTTACTTCCGCAGCAGCATCACCCGGATTAGTAAATGCATCCGGCTGCACGTAATTTTCATAAACCTCAACATTTTCCACAAATGCCATGTCAAGGACACCTGTTTCATAAAAATCCGCCGCATCTGACGTCACAGCATCCAAAAGCTGTGTTGCCGACTCTAATGAGACACCTGCAAGCGATGATGCCTGTATATCCTGTGTTTCTTTTTCCCCTTCTTTTGCCAAATCGTCTTCGCTTTCTTTTTGTTTCAGATCCGCCGTTAATATTCCGTCAATCTGTCCTTCCAACGACTGGTATGTAACTGTATACGCATCTTCTTCATCCGCTTTTTTTCTGACCTGGTTCAAAAAATCCATCACTTCATCGATTGTTGTAAAATTCCCACGGTAGGAACCGATCGCAACTGTATATGCACGCTCTCTGCTCTCAATCGTCTTTTCTGCCAGCACATTTTTCAGTTGTTCTTCTAATGCTTCTTTCTTTTCCAGATGCACAAACGGCTTCTTTTCTGTCTTTACTGACCATTCATAATCCATACACAGACGTTTTTCTGACTCTGCTGCCAGTTCTCTTCTTGCCTTCCGGATTGCCTCCTTCACATCGACGTTTTCTGCCACATAACCGACAAATATTCCATCTATATACACACCCTGATAACTCTGTCCTAATGCCGTCTGCTGCGTCAGTGCTCCTCCCGCCAATATTATAAGAAATCCACCGGTAACGATCATTCCAGACAATAGTTTTTTATCTTTTAATCTTTTGTTCATCTTCTGACTCTTTCATTCCATTGATGTGATTTTACAAAGATTCTTTTTGGATCTGTGCCACAATCTTCTCGATCGTCTGTTCCACATTCAGACCATTCTCTGCAATCGTAATGTCTGCATATTTTTCATACAGTACAATTCTCTCATCATACAGATCTTTTAAAGTCTGTCCATCTTTTAAAACAACGCCCCTGCCTTTAATATCCGACAGTCTGCGGCTGATTCCTGTATAATCTAATTTTAAATAGATCACAGTTCCGATCTGCTTTAAATGCTCCATTGCCTCTTTTCCATATACAACACTTCCTCCGGTGGCAATGACTGAATGATGTGCTTCTATTTCACTGTTAATACGGTTTTCGACCGCAATAAATCCGTCAGGTCCTTCTTCTGCAATGATCTCGCGCAGCAGCTTTCCCTCTTTTTCCTGAATAACCAGATCTGCATCTACAAACTGATAGCCTAATACCTTTGCCAATATGACTCCCACGGTGCTTTTTCCGACACCAGGCATTCCGATCAGTACAATATTGTCTTTCTCCATCTGTTTTCTCCCACTATAAAAAACGTCGAAAGACTGTGCTTTCGACGTTCTCTTTTTACTCTGTTGCCTGCTCCGTCGTGCTTTCTGTCTCTGTATCTTTTATAGTTGTAAACAGGTTATCAAAATTCACGTCATCCCAGACTTTTTCTTTCACTGCCCACTCGATTCCTTCTTTCCATCCATCGAGCGTCTCATTATACAGATCATCTTTGCGCTGCTCAATAATGCTCTGGCGTGTCTCCTCTGTCGCATCCGCATCCACTTCTTTATCGAGACGTGCCACAAAATAAGAGCTGTCACCCTCGATCAGATCTGTCACTTCGCCTTCTTTTAAATCTTTCAGTGCCGCTAAAAGTTTCTCATCCACAGAATCATCTTCCTGTGTAAACGTGCCGGTACTTACTGTATAGCCTGCATCCTCTGCTGCTGCATCAAGACCGTCTTCCTTTGCTGCCTTTGCAAAATCAGCCACCTTTGCTGCAAGCTCCTCTTTCTCCTCATCCGTATAATCTACGGTATTGCCGCTCTCATCCCTATGTGTCGTCTTAGAAACACCTACATAACTATATGCGCCTGTTTTTGCTTCCTCATCCGTTACATTGGTGTCTGCATCCGCAACGATCACTGCTTTCATTTTGCTCTGGATCGTCTCTAACGTAAGATATTCTTCCACGATTTCCTGCGTTGCACCGAGTGCCTTTATCGCATCTTTACTGTTATCTTCCATAAACTGTGTTGCAGCTGCGGTGATCGCCGCTTTCTCATCATCTGTAATGCTGACATTATACTCATCCATATGAAGCTGCAGCACGTACATATCTTCTAAGGAGTCCATCACGCTGTCTTTAAAATTATCCTGTCCGGTCGTTCCATTTCCATACAGATCAGATGTCCAGACATTTTTTCCAAAATATGCGGTATAAAAATCATCTGCTCCCGCCTGCCCAAATCTTGCTGCAAAGTTTGCGATTCCAAGTGTTACCGGCTCTCCATTTAAAGTTGCCACTGTTTTATCTTTATTGACTCCGCCACAGCCTGTAAGTACAGATAAAGCCATAGCGCCACTTAACAATAATGTGGTAATTTTTCTGCTGTTCATATATTCCTCCCAGTGCCCTCTTTTTCAGATATAGGCAGTCATTCAGTTTATTATAATTCGTTTTATCAAAAGCCGCAAGTTATTTTTCCATCAGCATCTCTCCCGCACGCTTTAAAAATGTCTCCATCACATCTTTTGCTTCCACATATTTTTCCCTGGTATTCAATTTCAGGAAATAAGTAAAATACGGTTCTTTCGCATCCATGGTAAACTTCACATGATTGTTAAAGGATGCTGTAAACTCCGGAATTGCCGCCACATTGATCTTTGCTTTCTCATACAGGGTAAACCGCAGTGTATCACCTTTCTGTGAAATATCCGTGAAATAAAGATGATGTGCCATGGATTTTACCCTTGCAATATAAAGCAGATTTTCGACAGATTTTGGCGGATCTCCAAAACGGTCGATCAGTTCTTCTAACATCTCTTCTGACTCATCCGCAGTCTCAATGCCTGCAATACGCTTATAAATGTCAAGTTTCTGCATCTCGTTCGGAATATATCCCATCGGAATATAAGCATCAATATCAATGTCGATCGAAGTGTCAAAACTTTCAGCAACTTCCATGCCTTTTGCTTCCTTAACCGCTTCATTTAACATTTTACAGTAAAGATCGTATCCGACTGCCTCCATATGCCCATGCTGCTTGGCACCAAGCAGATTTCCCGCACCGCGGATCTCTAAATCCCGCATGGCGATCTTAAAACCGCTTCCAAGCTCCGTATACTCTTTGATCGCAGCCAGCCTTTTTTCTGCTACCTCTTTTAACATCTTATCCCTGCGGTACATTAAAAACGCATATGCTGTCCGGTTCGATCTGCCGACACGTCCACGAAGCTGATAAAGCTGTGACAATCCCATGTTATCCGCATCATGGATGATCATGGTATTCACATTTGAAATATCCAGTCCTGTCTCAATGATCGTTGTGGAGACCAGTACATCAATCTCACCATTAATAAAACGATACATGATATTTTCTAATTCTGTCTCTTTCATCTGTCCATGCGCATAGGCAACATTTGCCTCCGGCACAAGCTCTGCAATTTTAGCTGCAACATCTGCAATCTCTTTCACACGGTTGTATACATAATATGCCTGTCCCCCACGGGAAAGCTCTCTTGAGATTGCTTCGCGTACCAGTTCCTCATTGTATTCCATTACATACGTCTGGATCGGTACACGGTCCATCGGCGGTTCCTCTAATACACTCATATCACGGATTCCGATCAGACTCATATGAAGCGTCCTTGGAATCGGTGTTGCTGTGAGCGTGAGCACATCGATATTTGTCTTTAACTGTTTGATCTTTTCTTTGTGCGTCACACCAAAACGCTGTTCCTCATCAATGATCAAAAGTCCAAGATCCTTATATACCACATCTTTCGACAGCAGTCTGTGCGTCCCGATAATGATATCAACGCTTCCTTTTTTCAATGCCTCCACTGTCTTTTTCTGTTCTGCACTGCCCCGAAAACGACACAAAAGATCAATATTGACCGGGAAATCTTTCATACGCTGCACAAAGTTATTGTAATGCTGCTGCGCTAAAATCGTCGTCGGCACTAAAAAAGCAACCTGTT
This sequence comes from Roseburia sp., assembly GCF_041325975.1. NCBI lineage: Bacteria > Bacillati > Bacillota > Clostridia > Lachnospirales > Lachnospiraceae > Roseburia > Roseburia sp. The sequence continues at coordinate 773,146 of NZ_JBGLEJ010000004.1, forward strand.
TTCCGTCCTGCACTGCCTTAAAAGCCGCACGTATCGCAATTTCCGTCTTTCCATACCCGACATCACCACAGATCAGGCGATCCATGATCTTCGTGCTTTCCATATCTTTTTTCGTCGCCTCGATCGCAAGCTCCTGATCTTCCGTCTCTTCAAACGGGAACATTTCCTCAAATTCTCTCTGCCAGACAGTATCCGGTCCATAGACAAATCCATCCTGATCCTGTCTCATTGCGTAAAGTTTCACAAGATCCTGTGCAATCTCTTTTACTGCACCGCGCACCTTCGTCTTGGTCTTATTCCATTCCTGTCCGCCTAATTTATTCAGCTTTGGTTTTTTCGCATCTGCACCGGCATATTTCTGGATCAGTTCTAACTGTGTTGCAAGGATATATAAGTTTCCACCGCCGGCATACTCAATTTTGATATAATCTTTAACCGTCTTATCAACTTCGATCTTTTCGATTCCGCGATAGATTCCGAGTCCATGATTTTCATGAACAACATAGTCACCAACGTTAAGGTCGGTAAAACTTGCAATTTTTTCTCCCTCATAGGTGCGGCGGTGTTTCTTTTTTTTCTTTTCACTGCCGAAAATATCGCTCTCTGAGATCACAACAAATTTGAGTAACGGATATTCATAACCTTTTTTGATCTTACCGTAACCGGTCATGATCTCACCCGGTTTTACCTCATGGTCGAAGTCTTCTGAATAAAAAGCATTCAGTTCCTCTGCCATCAGATCTTCTGCCAGCCGCTTCGCACGCGTTCTTGATCCGGAAAGCAAAATCACACGGTATCCGTTTTTTTTGTAACGGGTGAGATCTTTGACCAGAAGTTCAAAACTGTTATTGTATGGATTGACCGTCTTTGAGTCGATGGTAAATTTTTCTTTGATATCCACATGACTGTTTTTTAAATCCAGTGCCACCAAAGAAATACATGCCATTGTTTCAATTTTTGCCAGGATTTCCTTACAGGAAAAAAGTTCCCGCATCTGTCCAGGCAGAATATAACCTTTTTCAAGACGCTGTTTCATGCTCTCGGAAAACTCCGTTTCCGTCACCATGCCGCGCTCAATGGAACGTGCCAGCTCATCCACAAAAATAATCGTATTCTCCCTGTTAAAGTAATCAAGTAACGATACTCTTTCCTCACAAAAATACGACAGATACGCGTCAAGTCCTGCACTGATACCTAACTCTCCCGCTTCCTCTGCAATCTGGGCAGCAGTACTTTTTATGCGGTGTGCCTCCTCCGTTTTCATTTCTTTCCGGAGTTTTGCAGATACCTTATCAGCCTCTTTTAAGATCCTTCCGATCCCCGCCTGCCGTTCCTGTACTGTCAGTACCAGTTCACAGGCAGGATAAATTGAAATTTCCTCCAGATTTTCAATCGATCGCTGGCTTTCCGCATCAAAGGAACGGATAGAGTCAACCTCGTCCCCCCAGAATTCAATTCGAAACGGATTATCTTCTGTCAGTGGAAATATATCTAAAATTCCGCCACGCACCGAAAACTCTCCCATCGTTTCTGCCTGATAGTTTTTTTCGTAACCAAGCTCCACTAAGTGTTTTACCAGTTCTTCGAGATTTAATGTATCCCCGACCGCAACCTTTATCACGGACTGAATAAAATTTTCCGGTACTGGCATTGGATTCATGAGTCCGTCAAATGTAGTTATTATGGTGCACGCCGGTTCTTCTGCAAGCATTTTTAATGCATTGATACGCTCCGCAGTAAGTACATTTCCACGGATATCCGACTGATAAAAAAGGATATCTTTTGCAGGATAATACGCTGCCTTTGGATCAAAGAACCGATATTCTTCATAGATTTCTTTCGCTCTCTGCTCCTGAAACGTAACAATGATCCTGTTTCCAGAACCATTGTTTACACTGTACATAAGATGTGGTTTTGCCGCATCTATACATCCTGAGATCTGCGCGATCCCGCGCAGCTTCTGCACTATCGCACTTAAATTTTCAAATTCTTTCAGCTCTTTTAAAGGTTCCGAAAAAGCTCTCATGATAATCCCCATTCCGGTGTGTGAAAATCTTTATTCACACAAATCCCATTTACGCTTCTTTCTTTTTTACATTATAATGATTCATCGCTGCATCTGTTTCACCGGCAACCATCATTTCAACAGCCTCTACGGCATGCCCGATCGCTTTCTCAACTTCTACGCGTTCTGCGGCATCAAAATGTCCTAACACATGGTCTGCAAGATCCCAGCCCGCCGGTTTTTCCCCGACACCGACTTTGATGCGCAAAAAATTCTGCGTCCCGGTCATCGCAATGATATTTTTGATGCCGTTGTGCCCGCCTGCACTTCCTTTCTTGCGGATGCGCAGATTTCCCGGCGCAAGGCTGATGTCATCATAGATCACGATCATCTCTTCTTCCGGGTCCATCTTGTAATAACTGAGCAGTTCTGCCACACTCTCCCCGCTTAAATTCATATATGTCTGTGGTTTTGCCAGCACAACTTTCACACCGTTTATGACACCTTTTCCACAGAGTGCCTTATGTTTTTTTTCACTGATACTGATATTATATTTCTCTGCAAGCGCATCCATGACATCAAATCCGATATTGTGTCTGGTGTGCTCATACTGTTTTCCCGGATTTCCGAGCCCTACGATCAAAAACATGTATTTCTCCATTTCTGTATCTTTTATCCACAGTGACCGGAATAAATCTTTCCATCCCATTTATTTTGCCTGATTCCGTCTGCGAATGATCTCTGCTGCAGATTTCAACTGCTCCTGGTCATTCACACCCATGATATCCTCCGGATCACTTAATGCAAATGCATCCACTTTTAGTCCTTTGTTCTTTATAATTGTCAGCGTATCCGGCAGATAATATTCACCCTGCGCATTATTCGGCTGGATTTTTTCAAGTGCCTCTTTTAATTCCTTTGTATCAAAAATATACATACCGGAATTGATCTCATGAGAAGCTCTCTCTTCCTCACTTGCATCTTTGTGCTCTACACTTTTTACGAAATTACCATCTGCATCACGGATGATCCTTCCATATCCTGTCGGATCTTCCACCATGGCGGATAATACTGTCACGGTATTTTTGTTTGTTGTATGATATTCTCTTAAACGCTTCAGTGTATCTGCTGTGATCAAAGGTGTATCTCCAAACAGGATCATCGTCTGTCCCTCATCCCCTAAGAAATCTTTTGCACAGCGCACCGCATGACCGGTTCCAAGCTGCTCCTCCTGTAATACAAAGCTGACCTCCTGATGCAGGATCGTCTCCCGTACCACTTCATATTTATATCCGACAACCAGACAGATATCATCTGCACCTGCTCCGATCGCTGCTTCGATTGCATAATCTACCAGACATTTTCCTTCTATTGTATGTACCACTTTCGGCAGATCTGATTTCATACGTGTTCCTTTACCTGCTGCAAGTATTACCGCTTTTAACTGTTCCATATGTATCCTCCTGCATCTACGTGCTATTTTTCTGATATTGTTCACCATACCATACTGTTTTTCTCATTGCAGTCTATGTTTTATTTTACAGGACTTTCCTGATTTTACAAGTATTTTTCACACCGTCATTATAATAAGCTGCCGCCAAATGATGGTTTGTGGTTGTGATGTGAGTTTCCCTGTGTAGGGTGGTTCTGGGGGGTTACGATTGGCAAATTGCATCAAGCCGGGACTGTTTTGTTTCCGTTGTCCGAAAATAAGAAAGTCTAAGTATGCCTGATTTAGTTTTATGCCGGAGTGACGTGTGCGTCCTAAATGTGCCGTCCGGGCACATTAGGACTTGTGCTGCCGTCCATGGCAGCACAACACTGTATTGTGAACAGGCATACTAAGACTTTCTAATTTTCTCCCAAAGTCACAAAAGCAATCCCGGCTTGATGCGATTTGCCAGCCGCAAGGTTGTGAACCACCCTTCGCCGGGGAACTCATTTTACAACTTTGGCGGGTGTAAATTTTTAGTGTTTTATGTCTGAATCTGAAAAAAAAATATTTCCAAATAACTATGTTTAATAGATTATTATTGGTTTGATAATACTGGAAAAACCTCAATGTATCCCGTTATGCCTATGTTTATTGCCATACACATTTGAAAAAATTATTCTGTGTTATTTTGTCTGGCATTTTACGAAAAAATTCATGTAATACAATGTAGCAGATGGAAAATCTGGGAAGCCATTAGGTTGAATATTAATGATACAGCACATTAGCATTTTAAGTATATTTCCATTTGTGCGAATATCGAAAATCCGCACCTACGCCCCCAGTTTTGAGATGAACCGCCCACCCAAATGGTGTTTCATAACCTGGAGGCTGGCATCTTGCGCAAAGTCGAAGTAATTTTGTGACTTTGGGAGAAAATTAGAAAATCTTAGTGTGTCTATAGGTACACAGTGATGTTCTGCCACGGATGGCAGAACAAGGCAGCATCGAGTCATGGATGACTCGTTGTTGCCGGTCACGTCACTCCGAGAAAATCTAACCCAGACACACTTAGACTTTTCTTATTTTCGTACAACGGAACCAAAATTAACTCCGGCTTTGCGTAAGATGCCACTCACAAGCCTGCGACACACCATTTGGACGGGCGACGCATATCACCCACAAACCATCATTTGGCGAATCAACTGTTTAACACACCAAAAAGCGGCTGTAACAACAATCCCCTGTTACAGCCGCTCATTCTTTTTATTCTGCCGACACAACAATCTTCCTCAAAGACCTGCTGCCAAAAGCTCCTTACTCCTCAGCAGCTAATGTCTCCTCGTACTTTTCCAAGATCAGTTTCTGAATCCGTTCTCTTGTACCAGAGTTGATCGGATGTGCAATATCGCGGTATTCTCCGTCCGCAGCCTTGCGGCTTGGCATTGCAATAAAAAGACCTTTTTCCCCTTCAATGATCTTGATATCATGTACCACGAACTCTTCATCGATCGTGATTGAAACTACCGCTTTCATCTTGCCTTCTTTTTCTACTTTTCTGATCCTCACGTCCGTTATCTGCATGTCTTATGTCCCCCTTTAAGTTGTTTTACCCTTGTCCCAAAAATGCATTTTTACAACACGTAGCGCTCATTGTTCTCAGAAACAATCTTGATACCATTGTCTCCACAATAATATGTATTTGCTTTCAATGTGTCCCTGCTCTCCACGATACAGTTCTCGATATGTGTATTATCGCCAATATATACATCATTTAAGATAATAGAGTTTTTAATTACACAGTTCTTGCCAACAAATACTTTTTTGAACAGGATAGAATTTTCCACTTTGCTGTTCACGATACATCCGCTCGCGATCAGGCTGTTCCGCACATCAGAGCCTGCATTATATTTTGCAGGTGGGAGATCATCAACCTTTGAATAGATCTTCGGCTCATCATGGAAAAAGTATCTGCGTACCTCCGGTTTCAGGAAATCCATATTTGTCTGGTAATAAGACTCAACAGTTGCGATGTTGCTCCAGTATTCTTTCATCTTGTAACCATAGATACGCTTCATATTTTTATAACGAATCAGAATATCCGTAACAAAATCCCAGCGTCCTTCCTCTGCACTGCGCTCTAACATCTCGATCAACTGTCTTCTGCGCACGATATAAATACCGGTAGAAATGGTGTTAGACTGGGATACCATCGGTTTCTCTTCAAATTCTACGATCCTGGAATCTTCATTCATCCGTACCACACCAAAACGGCTTACATCCACATCCGGTGCCATATCTTTGCACACTACCGTGATATCCGCTTTCTTTTCGATATGATATTCAAGTACTTTATTGTAATCAATCTTATAAACACAATCACCGCTCGTAATGATGACATACGGTTCATGGCGTTTCTTTAAGAAGCTGATATTCTGATACATGGCATCTGCCGTTCCGCGATACCACCAGCTGTTATCAACCGTAACTGTCGGGTTAAATACGAACAGTCCACCCTGTTTTCTTCCGAAATCCCACCATTTTGAGGAACTCAGATGCTCATTTAAGGATCTGGCGCTGTACTGTGTCAGTACTGCAACTGTCTGTATATGCGAATTACTCATATTGCTGAGTGCAAAATCAATGCTGCGATAGCTGCCTCCGACAGGCATTGCTGCAATCGCTCTTTTATTGGATAGTTCCTGCATACGGCTGTTATTACCGCCAGCTAAAATAATACCTATTGCCTTCATTCTGAGTCACCTGCCTTAATAATTACTTCACCGCTTCCAAGAATTCCATCCGGATAATCTTCTTTTTCCGTAACTCCGGAAATTGCCGTATTCTTTCCTATCTGAACGCCATCCGGCACCACGGAATCTTCACCTATTGTTACAAGACCAAAAGAATATATACTTGCATTCAGCTTGTTCGGTGCTTCCTCACCGACTCCAAGCACCACATTGTTACCAATATGGCAGTTTTCTGCAACGATTGACTTATCTATCGTGACACCTTCACCAATCTGTGTCCCCTTCATAATTATTGAATTCCTTACTACACTGCCTTTACCGATCGTAACACCTGCACCGATGACAGAACTGTGCACTTCTCCATATATTTCAGATCCCTCACCGATAATACTCTTCTCAACCACAGAATCTTCTGACAGATACTGCGGTTCAATGATATCGCTCTTTGTGTAGATCTTCCAGTATTCTTCATACAGATTGAACTCCGGGATCAGATCGATGAGTTCCATATTGGCTTCCCAATAGGAGCCTAAGGTTCCAACATCCTTCCAGTAACCATTAAATTCATAGGCGAAAAGACGTTTTCCTCTCTCATGGCAGTATGGAATAATATGCTTGCCGAAATCACAGCCACTCTGGTCTTTCATGGCATGTAATGCTTCCTTCAAAACATTCCAGCTGAAAATATAGATTCCCATGGATGCAAGATTACTTCTCGGCTCTGCCGGTTTCTCCTCAAAATCCTGTATTTTTTTATTTTCATCCGCGATCACGATTCCAAACCTGCTTGCTTCCTCGATCGGTACCGGCATTGTTGCAATCGTTACATCTGCATGATTTTCTTTATGGAAATCGAGCATTACCTCATAATCCATCTTATAAATATGGTCACCTGATAAGATCAGGACATATTCCGGATTATAGCTCTCCATGTAATTCATATTCTGGTAGATTGCATTTGCTGTTCCACTGTACCACTCGCTGTTATTGCTCTTCTCATAAGGTGGAAGCACCGTTACACCGCCATTGTTACGGTCAAGATCCCACGGAATACCGATTCCGATATGGGTATTTAAACGTAACGGCTGATACTGTGTCAGAACACCAACGGTATCAATTCCTGAATTAATACAGTTGCTGAGTGGGAAATCGATAATACGATACTTTCCTCCAAACGCAACTGCGGGTTTGGCAACCTTTGCTGTAAGCACTCCAAGACGGCTGCCCTGTCCTCCAGCCAATAGCATGGCTATCATTTCTTTTCGAATCACGTCAATCACCTCTCGTCACTTTCTAGTCAATCTATTCCTTTTGGTATTTTTAATTATACCACACTCCAAATCTCATGTACATCATTTTTCACAATATTTTTTTTTGATTTTACATATTTTTGACACATTGCACAAATTGATAAAATTTTATCTACAATTCTTTTTTTCTGTCGAAAAGATTTTTCCTCAAAAGAATTTGCAAATTGATTCCATACGGGTATAATGAAACAAACAGAATTATTAATAAAACAGGCAGGTATCAATAAATGTATAAAATCAATTTCAACCAGCCGCTGCACATCCATTTCATCGGGATCGGCGGTATCAGCATGAGTGGTCTTGCTGAGATACTTTTAGAAGAACATTTTACCATCTCAGGATCTGACACAAAGGAATCCGGACTGACCAGACATTTAGAGCACATGGGTGCCCGTATTTTTTACGGTCAGAAGGCCGAAAACCTTAGCGATGACATTGATCTTATCGTCTACACCGCAGCCATCCGTGAAGACAATCCGGAATACGCGGCCGCAAAAAAGAGCAGCATCCCAATGTTAAGCCGTGCAGAACTGCTTGGCCAGATCATGGACAATTACAACAATTCCATCGCCGTTGCCGGTACCCACGGAAAAACGACGACCACATCCATGATCAGTCAGATCCTTCTTGCCGCAAATGCAGATCCTACTATTTCCGTGGGTGGGATTTTAAAAGCCATCGACGGCAATATAAAAGTAGGCAAGTCCGATATTTTTGTATCCGAAGCGTGCGAATATACCAACAGTTTTCTTCATTTTTATCCACGCTACAGTGTCATTTTAAACGTGGAAGCGGAACACCTTGACTTCTTTAAAGATATTCAGGACATCCGCAATTCATTCCGAAAATTTGCAGGAAATACAAAAAAAGACGGTGCGATCATTATCAACGGTGAAATTGAAAATTACACCGAGCTTACAGATGGTTTAGATCCCAAGGTGATCACTTTCGGTCTGAATGACTCCTGCGACTATTATCCGTCCGATGTTACATTTGATGAGACAGCATGTGCTTCCTTTACAGCTATGCATCACGGTTCTCCGGTCATGGATGTCAAACTGCATGTTCCAGGCATGCACAATATCTCAAATGCGCTTGCAGCGATTGCACTTACACTTGACCTTGGCATTTCAAAGGATGCGATCCTCGCCGGTTTATCCGCTTTCGGAGGTGCAGACCGTCGTTTTGAATATAAAGGATGTGTGGATGGCGTTACTATCATTGATGATTATGCGCATCATCCGACAGAGATTCGTGCAACATTAACTGCTGCAAAGAATTATCCGCACAAACGTCTGGTCTTAGCTTTCCAGCCGCACACTTATTCCAGGACAAAAGCATTTTTAGATGACTTTGCAGATGTGCTTTCCATGGCTGACGTAGTCGTTCTTGCAGATATCTATGCTGCCCGCGAGAAAAATACTTACGGAATCAGCTCGAAAGATATCCTTGAAAAATTAAAGGACAAAGGAACAGAATGCTATTATTTCCCTTCCTTTGAAGAAATCGAAAAATTTTTATTGAAAAAATGTATAAACGGTGATCTGTTGATAACTATGGGTGCCGGAGATATCGTAAACGTTGGTGAACACCTTCTTGGCAGATAAGTTATCCACATTATCCACATTCGATTGGGGAAAACTTCAACCATCGAATGTGGATTTTTCTTGTCGACATAACATGTCCCTCTTTTATTGTTCCGTTTTCTTTCATGTCCCTTGTTTTCTGTATTTTGTCACAGTTGCCATCACTTTCGTTTTTTATGTATTCACTTTTTATCCACATTATCCACATTCCCCTTAACCCTTGATTTTACAGCATTTGTATTCAAAATTGTTCTTCTCTTTTTTCTTTTCCTATGCTATAATTTGTGGCGCAGCAAATATTTATGCTTATACTTTTAGAATATTATCGAAAGAGGGTTTCCTTCATGGCTAAAATACTAATCCACAGTGACAGCGCATCTTCTGCCACGAGTGTATCGAATATTTTTATTGATGAATATATGTCTGACGCAAATGGAGAATTTGTAAAGATCTACCTGTACCTGCTGCGTCTGATGAACGCCCCGGATTCCGCTTTTTCGATTTCTTCCATTGCAGATAAATTCGAACACACAGAAAAAGATGTAAAACGTGCCTTAAGTTATTGGGAACGCATGCATCTTTTGCGTCTGGAATACGATACAGATCATAACTTAACCGGTGTGTGCCTTATTGATTCTGCATCCAGGGATAAAACTGATGTAACCGGCGAATTTTCAGAAAATGAATCTGCCGCAGAGGCACCCGACTCAAACAGCATTTCATCATCTGCAGACGAATACACCTCCTCAGATGATGATGGTATTTCTTCTGCAGATACGGAAAATTTTCCTCCAAAGAGGGATTACACCCGCGATGAATTAAAACAGTTTCAGGAAAATGACCAGATCGCAGAACTTCTTTTTATTACAGAACGCTATCTCGGACGCCCTCTCAGCCAGACTGATACAAACACGCTTTTGTATTTATATGAAGAACTTTCTTTTTCACCGGATCTGATCGAATATCTGGTGGAATACTGCGTAAGCAAAAACCATACTGCGATCCGCTACATCGAAGCTACGGCGTTGAAATGGGCAGAAAGCGGTATCCGGACTGTAACCTCCGCCAAACAGGAAGCAAAGATCCACAGTCCGGCTTATTATGCAGTAATGCGTTCCTTTGGCATTACCGGAAGGAATCTCGTTCCATCTGAAACAGACTTCATTGAAAAATGGCGTTCCGAGTATGGTTTTTCCATCGACATCATCTGTGCGGCATGTCAGCAGACCATACAGAGTATCCATCAGCCGAGTTTTCCTTACACGGATAAAATGCTTTCGAACTGGCGTAAATTAAACGTACATACCATGGAAGATGTAAAACGTTTAAATCTTGAACATAAAGAACGTGCAAAGACTTCCGCACAGGAAGCGGCTGGTTCAAAAAATAAGTTCAACAACATCGGACACCGTTCCTATGAATATGATGAGCTTGAAAAAATGTTACTGACAACCAATTCAAAACGCTGATACCATAGAATAGTATGAAAATATTGTCTTCATACTAAAACAGGCAAAAATGGAGATTAGGATAAGAACATGCCTCTGACAAATTCGCAATATGACGAGATCATACGGGCATACGATGCCCGGCAGTTAAAAAATGAACATGACAGGGAAGAACGGACACGCTATGCCTACATCAAGATTCCGCGTCTCCGCGAGATTGATGATGCCATCGCAACCTGTTCCGTTGCACAGGCAAAGAAGCTCTTAGACGGCGATACCAAAGCTCTTCATACCTTAAAAGAACAGATTGCCTCCTACCGCAGTGAGAAAAAGGATCTTCTAAAAAAAGCCGGTCTGGCTGCTGATTATTTAGAAACTGCTTACGAGTGCCCGGATTGTAAAGATACCGGTTTTATTGACGGGAAACGCTGCCACTGTTTTACACAGGCTGCAATCGATCTGGTCTATACCCAGTCAAACTTAAAAAGCATCCTGCTGCGTGAAAATTTTTCCACATTTTCTTTTGACTATTATTCCGATAAAGCCGTAAACCCTGCGACCGGATTATCATCTTTGGCAACCGCAAAAGATGCTGTCGCAAAATGTCACGACTTTATCGATCACTTTGATGATACATTTTCCAATCTTTACTTTTACGGAGATACCGGTATCGGCAAAACTTTTCTGTCAAACTGCGTTGCGAAAGAGCTGATGGATCACGGTCATTCTGTAATTTACTTTACGGCGTTCCAATTATTTGATATATTAAGCAAGGGTGTATTTGCAAAAGATGAAGATGCGATTGCCGCAAATGAAAATATTTTTACATGCGATCTTCTGATCATAGATGATCTTGGCACAGAGCTTACAAATTCTTTTACAACTTCCCAGTTGTTTTTATGTTTAAACGAAAGAATCCTGCACCGGAAATCAACCATCATTTCCACAAATCTCGGATTATCACAGCTTACCGATCTGTATTCGGAGCGAATCTTATCGAGAATCATGGATAATTATGTTCTGATCAAATTATTCGGGGAAGATATCAGGATGCAGAAGCGGAGACGTTAATCATTGCAACAGACACAGGATACTTTTTCTGCCTTCAATTAGAGCAATCTATTGAAATACATGTAAACAAATTTTTATGGAGGAACCATTCAATGCCAAACGATGAAAGAAACCTAGAAACCTTACCTGATGGAGCACTTGGTCTGATCCCGCTTGAGAGCTGCAAAGAGCTTGGTCTGAAAGTAGACAAGTATCTGGTCGGCTGGAGAGAAAAAAGACAGCATCAGCATGCATCTGATCTTGCCTTCAAGGATTACCGCCGCGATTCTTACATCATCTCTACCGCTGTTCCGCGTTTCGGAACCGGTGAAGCAAAAGGTGTGATCAAAGAATCTGTTCGTGGATACGATCTGTACCTGATGGTCGATGTGACAAATTACAGCCTTACCTACTCTGTATGCGGCCATGAGAACCACATGTCACCGGATGATCACTATGCAGATTTAAAACGTATCATTGCAGCCGTTGGCGGTAAAGCAAGACGTATCACAGTCATCATTCCTTTCTTATATGAAAGCCGTCAGCACAAACGTACTTCCCGCGAATCCTTAGATTGTGCTTTAGCATTACAGGAACTGACTGCAATGGGTGTAGACAACATCATCACATTTGATGCTCATGATCCACGTGTCCAGAATGCAATTCCATTAAAAGGCTTTGAAACTGTACAGCCTGCATACCAGTTTGTAAAAGGCATCCTGCGTGAAGTGACTGACTTAAAGATCGATTCTGATCATATGATGGTAATCAGCCCGGATGAAGGCGGTACGAACCGTGCTGTATATCTTGCAAGCGTTCTCGGTTTAGATGTCGGTATGTTCTATAAGAGACGTGATTACAGCCGTATCGTAGACGGACGTAACCCGATCGTTGCACATGAATTCTTAGGTTCCTCCGTGGAAGGAAAAGACGTTATCATTATTGATGACATGATCTCTTCCGGTGAAAGTATGATCGATGTTGCAACTGAATTAAAGAAACGTAAAGCAAACCGTATCTTCGTTGTTGCAACTTTCGGACTCTTCACAAACGGTTTAGAAAAATTTGATCAGGCAGTTGCTGATGGTATCATCTACAAAGTCGTTACTACAAACCTTACTTATCAGACACCTGAACTCTTATCCAAACCTTATTACATCAGCTGTGATATGAGTAAATACATCGCTTATATCATTGATACCTTAAACCATGATTCTTCCATCAGCGATCTGTTAAACCCGTATGACAGAATCGAACGTCTGGTATCCAAATACAAAGCAGAGCAGAAATAATCCTGAAATACTTTTCAAAAGCCGGTACTTTTTGTGCCGGCTTTTCTTTACAAATAACAGGATACCTTCATTCCATGATCATGAATTAAAAAAGGAACCTCAGTACTTTTTGGTACATCGGTTCCTTCTATTTCACTTCTATGTATTTGTGTCTTACAGACTTATTTAAAACAGATCAACTCTTCCTGCAAACTTCTGGTTGATCACATAATATGCTGCAAATTCTTCCGGTTTTAAATATACCTGAAGACTCTTGATAGATGATGCTCTGTGACCCTCTGCAACAAACTCATTTTTTGCTTTCTCGATCACATCTGCAACGATCGCTTCATTTCCCTGATACTGAATAAATACTTCCGGAACTAATTCTTCCTTTGCTGCTTTCGCTGCCGCTTTCTTTGCTGCTCTTGAAGGTTTCTTCTCTTTTACAGGTTTTGCTGTTTCCTTTGTCTCGACAACTGGTTTTGTTGACGATGCAGCCTTTGCTGCTGTCATTTCTTCTACTGCTTCTTTAACTGCTGTTGTTTTCTCAGCTACTGCTGCTTTTACCTCAGTTGCAGATTCTTTTACAACTGTTTTTGCTGTTGCTGCCACATTCTTTGCTGCCTGCAATACTTCTGCCTGCTTTTCGTTTGTCTTTGGCTCTGCTGTTTTTACAACATTAGTTTTTGTTGCATTATTTTTTGCTATAGTTTCTTTTGCCATAATGAATTCCCTCCTCAACAAAAATTACTCACAAACTAAAAACTTCTCCATTGCGTCTAATGCTTCTTCTTCATCGCTTCCTTCTGCAACGATATTGACAGTCATACCTTTTGAAGGATTAAATGCCATAATTCCCATGATACTCTTTGCATTGATCCGGCGGTTATTGCTCTCAAGGATAATCTCACTGTCATAGCGGCATGCCACCTGAACCAGTTCTGCAATCGGATTATCGTGTTCTTTAGAAACATTCGAAACCACTACTTCTTTTCTGCTCATATTCATCCTCTTCCTCTTTTCAAGTACTTCTCAAAATATAACCCATTCGACTTTAATTTGCAATACGTCTCACTTAAATCTGTTAAAGTTCAACGAACTATTCTATGGAAGCACTGTTTTTTTATGCAGTTTTCTCGTTTTTTTCATGTATATATACTTACAATGTGTCTGTATATCCGCATTTTTGTTCTTTTACTTGAGGTATGTGAAAAATACATTTCCGGCTTCCTTAAAAACTTCATCCGCATCTGTCAGGCTCTGCTTAAAATTACTTCCGGTTGACGGATCAAAGATAATGACATTATTGGCATCATAGCCTACCACAAGTACCGCTTCATCGCTTCCCGTCATCGCAAATACAGGATTGCCACAGCTTACATAGTAAAGGACTTCCTCCACACTGCATCCTGTCAGATCTAAAATTCTTGCATCTTTCATGGTATTGCTCAGAATATTCTTTGGTGTTTCTCCGCCTGCGATCAATGCACTTACACTGATATTAATTCCCTCCTTTTCAAGCATTGCATTGATACACTGCGCAATACTGTTAGAGGATGCATCTTCCGCGCCAACCGCAATATCGGAAAGAGCCGGTCTGATCGCATCTCTGGAACGTTTCCAGATGTATTTCTGATCTTTTCCTACCACAACTCCCATATTTTCATTCGCTTTTGTGATCGCATCTGCCACCTGATCTGTGGTATAGACCACATCACCTTTTACATAAACATAATATTTCCTACTATCACCCTTATCCTCAAGTGTGAGTGTACGCTCCTGCTCTAATATGGTTTCTCTCGGAGTAAGCAGCCTCGGAGCCTTCGCCCCTACAGTTTCCGGCAGAGATATTTCAAACTGGGTTTCTTTGCTGTCGGAATTACTGCTTACAATGGAAACAATTTTATTTCCATCTCCCTCCCTGTTCATGATCATATCCTGATCTGCATCAACATAGGCGGTTCCATTATACTGGATGCGGTTTAAATACATAGTATAATCATCAATATCAACACCTGATACATAATAACCATTTTTTTCATAAGTTTTTAACACAGATGGTTCATCGGACGACACATCCAGAATTTTAATCTGATACATCGGAAAAATAACATTCCCGGCAGCTTCTGTTGATACATCTGCAGCATTCGCTACACCATATACAAAATCATCTCCCATAAATCCAAGCGGTTTTACATATTTGCTGCTTCCTTCTGTTATCGTTGTTATTTTTTCATTCGAAAAGTTTATGAGACAGATCGTATCACTCTGTCCATTCTGGCTGCCTTTTGTCCATGCAAAATAGCGGTCAGATTCCGAAACTGCATATATTTCCTTATCCAGTCCTTTTATCAGCTCTTTCATTTCCAATGTACTAAGATCTATCCCATATACACTGCCGTCCACCATCAGATATAATTCTCCGCCCTCATTCACATACATCAGCTGACCAAGTTCTGATTTCATAACTTCATATGCTTTATCGGAAGAAATGAATGCCAGTTCTTCATTTGTATTTGAAAGACTGTCATAATGATTTACCTGTATTCCCACTTCCCCCTCGTGGCTTCCGCGGTTCATATAACCATACACGATATAATCAAGGCTCCCTGCCTCATCAATCCGGACGATCTTGATATCATGTTCGCCATAATTTTCGCGGCTGTCAATTCCTTCATATCCGCGGAAACTGAATACTTTTGCAAGCGTATTTTCTGTCTCGTTATAGCTCCACAGCTCCCCCTCCTGTACAAAGGCTACTGTAGTCCCAGTCTCATTTGCCTGATACTCCACATTTCCCGAACGTATTCCAAGTTCAATATAATTATCAAAAAAGTTGACATTTTCCCCACGGAAGATCTGATTCATACGGCGTTCAAAATTAAGCAGATACATACGGCTGCTCGTATAACGCACACGATAATATTCTTCTACATTATAATATTCGCTCTCGCCGTCCTCCCCGATACTCGTTACAACATAATCCAGCACGATCACATTATAAGTATCTGTGATCTCTTTTATCGATGGCACTGGTGTCGTTAACTGCTCTCCGTTAAAATCTGCCCAGGCAAGCTGTTTCAACGAAGAATTTAACGAAACAAACTGTAAGGTGGTATTATCCCCGGTCGTTTTTTCCATGTACGTTGACAACGTTCCCGACGTTTCACTATTAAATGTGGTATTATGAAACTCCTTAACAAATTTCAGTGATTCATCTATATGCGCATTCTGCATCTCCATGATTCTTGTATAATAATAGATCACATCATTCCCGCTCTCTAAATTAATGAGCAGTAAATATTCTTCCCCCTCCTGAAGAAGATTCTGAATTTCCAGTTCCGCTCTGATCGTACCTTTTTTTTCATCGTAGGAACTGACATCTGCATTAGCGATCAGTCTCTCCCCATCAAGACTCCGTATTTCATAAGATATAGCATCTATACTCGCCTCATACGTCTGAATTGTAACCGGGAGTTTTCTGTCTTTTCCGATCGGCGTGATCGTATCGCGCATGCTTGCGGCATTCATTTTTGTACGATATCCATGTAATTCATTGATTTCCTGTTCGCTGCTCTCTAATGAAATAACCGGTAACGTAGCATTTTTCATTTCTGTTGTCAGATCTTCATTGACATGATTTGTCATCATACTAAATATTCCGACCGCCACAAAAAAAATGACGGTCAGTACGACTGCCTTAATTGCACCTTTCTGCACGATATTATCTCCTTGCTCTATGTGAATGAAATATATTTTCTCTGTTAAACCGCAAAAAAAGCGATAGCTATATTGTATGCATTTTTTTTCAAATCCGCAATGCCTATTGCCGATTCTTTTAGAAAATTTAAGATATCAAGTAAAAAAGAATCCTGCCCGGAGGGCTTTTTATGTAATAGGCACTTTCAATGAATTTTCCTATTACACAAAAAAGGGCACCTCACATTGAGGTACCTGCCCTTTTTCCTGTATCAGCTATTTTACCACCAGCGTCTGCATCTTCTGTGTCTGCAGCGCCGTTTATACATCTCGTTATTTAATAATACCCCGATCAGACTCCTCATATCATCATGTCCTCTGGGCGGTGGAGGCGGCATCCCCGGTCCTGGTTGCGGCGGTGGAGGCATTCCCGGTCCCGGCGGTGGATTCATTCCACCCCAGTACTGTTCTGCCTCAACATTATTTTCTTCTCCTGCCACCTTACGGTAAATCCGCTCTGCCACCTGCTCTAACATCAGACGATCCGGATATTCGTCAAACATCAGGCTTCCCTCATACTCCATTTTATCGCACTCATCTTCCACGTAGGAAAGGATCGTCTTTACCTCTTTCGGATAAAGCTCTTTCATGCGTTCCATATCTTTTTCATATTCCATTTCCGTAAGATACAGATTCTGCATCGGATAACTCATGTAAAATGGCATTTTGGGTACATCCATCTGCATACGGAAAAACTGTTCCTGATTATAGTCCACACATTACTCCTGTCACTAACATCTCTATATCATATGCTTAAGGAATATTTTTGTGTCATCAGCCATACCATAAATCCTACTCAAAAAGAATATTTTTGTATTTTGTGTAACCTTCTTTGTTCATCTGTACGGATGCCTCTTTTTCATTTCCCTTATGCGTAAACATGTACTCATTATAAGCACCATCACGATAAGCAAAATCCTCTCCGTTATCCTGGTAATGCAGGTATGTTCCATCTCCCGGATATATGCGCATTTTCAAGGTATCATACGGCTTTTCACCAACATACTGTGCCAGTTCATAAGTCGGGATCATTCCTCCCTCTTTCACGAACATCGGACAGGTATCAAGCGGTGCATCCACCATGTAATACTGTTTTCCCTGATATGGTTTCTTTGTCTCATAATCATACCAGGTACCTTCCGGAAGATATACGATCTTCTTTGTCTCTCCCTGCTCTAAAACAGGTGCAACAAGAAGATTCTCTCCTACTAAAAATTCACCGTTTAAGTTCCATGTTTCCGGATCATTTTCATAATGCAGAACCAGCGGACGCATAACTGGCAGTCCCGTCAGTTCACACTCGTGGAACAGATCATACAGATACGGAAGCAGCTGATATCTTAATTCTACAAATTTGCGGTAAATGCGAAGCGTTTTCTCATCAAACTGCCATGGCTCCTGGTATGTACTTCCCACGGAAGAATGGTTACGGAACAGTGGTGAAAATGCACCAACCTGAACCCAGCGGCACATCAGTTCCGGTGTACAGTCTGCTCCGAATCCGCCGACGTCTGTTCCTGCAAATGCAATTCCACTCATACCGAGATTGCAGAGTTGTGGGACTGCCATTCTAAGATGTGCCCAGAGGCTCTGGTTATCTCCTGTCCATACCGTAGAGTATTTCTGCGTTCCTGCATAACATGCTCTTGTGATGACAAACGGTCTTCTTTTATCATTTTCCTTTAATCCCTCGTAGGTAGCCTTTGACATCAGATGACCATAAACGTTATGCATTGCTGCATGATCCGTTTTTTGATCCTCATCCGTGAATACTACATCCTGTGGAAGTTCTCCACGGAAACTTGCAGGCTCGTTCATATCATTCCATGTTCCACGTACACCAAGATCAACTAAAAACTTCTGATTGTCCGCCCACCATTTTCTGACATCCGGTTTTCCAAAATCAGGATACACAGCCTCTCCCGGCCACACTTCATTAACGTATACTTCACCTTCCGGTGTTTTTGCAAAATAATCATTCGCAATTCCCTCATCATATTTTGCATATCCCGGATCTAATTTCACACCCGGATCGATGATGCAGACAACCTTAAAACCATCCTCTGCAATTTCTTTTATGATTTCTCCCGGTGCTCCAAAATCCTTTTCATTCCAGGTAAATACGCGATAACCATCCATATAATCGATATCAAAATGAATCGTATCGCACGGTATCTGTAGTTCTCTGTATTTATGCGCCACACGTCTGATATCCTCGGCGGACAGATATCCCCATCTCGACTGATGATGTCCTAATGTCCACAACTGCGGCAATGGTGTCCTGCCGGTCAGATAGGTATAACCTTCCACGATATCCGTCATTTTCTCTCCGGAAATAAAATAGTAATCGAGATTTCCGTTCTCTGCACTGTAATAATAGTATGCATCATTCTCTTTTCCGAGATTAACATGGGATCTGTAGGTATTGTCAAAAAACATTCCAAATACACCTGTCTTTTTTAACGTGATCAGGAATGGAATTGATTTATACAATGCCTTAAAATCGTCCGTGTGCGCCTGCGGAAGATCAGAATTCCAGTTTTCATATTCATAGTTTCTTTTATTTAAAACGCCTGTCTTATCTCCAAGCCCATAGAATTTTTCATCTCCGTCCATCTTCTTTATGACCATGACAGGATCTTCTTTTTCACCATCTGCAGAGACAGCATGTCCCTCAGATTCTAAAGTAGCAAGTGCTTCATCACTTAATCTTGCTTTTTTCTTTCGCTCTCCCCTGAAATCTTCGCATAAAAGTGTACCGTCTTCTTTATAAAAATCAATGTGAAAATCATCATGTACTTCTGCTGTCAGTTTATCGGTTTTAATCTGTACTGCTCCGTTCTCCTCAGAGACTTTTACGGAAACATTCTGTCTTTTATCTCCTTCGATTGCCTTTGAGCGGTGATCTTTTGACTGATACGGAACAAATACATTCATGATCGTATCCGTAACTGCTGTGACATATGCCGTTCCATGTTCAAATTCAAACTCTACTGTACTGCCATTGATCTGATAAGAAAGTTTTTTCCCTAACATATATTTCTCCTTTTCTTTTTACATTTTTGCAATATCCTGTAATTCCTGCAACAGATCAAGATCCGACTGCTGCACTTTCATATTTGTTGTGATCGGTTCTGCTCCGGGCTTTGTCACGGTGATCTCAATAATGGTTCCTTCCGTGATGCCGGTCGAAAATACTGCATTTAAAAATGCGGCGAATTTCGGATGATTTGCCGTGAATTTATTTTTTGCATTCATGATTTTCATAATTGAAGCCGGATTCATCATAATTGTTCTCCTTTTCCAGTGTATTTTTCGTTTATATTACTTTAGTACCGCCATTATACTATAATATGGAGGATTTGTCCCGAAAAATTACGAAATTTTCTATGCGGTTTCCAAGGTTTCCTTTCATTTTTCCGTTACAGAATGGAAAATCGTTTGTCCAAATGATGATTTGTTGGGCTATGAGTTCCCCGGCTAAGGGTGGCGTCGCAGTTTTGTGAGTGGCAAATTGCATCAAGCCGGGACTGTTTTGTTTCGTTGTCCGAAAATAAGACAATCTAAGGCTGCCTGGTTCAGGTTGTGGCGGAGTGACGTGTGCGTCTTAAATGTGCCATCCGGGCACATTAAGACTTGTGCTGCCGTCCGTGGCAGCACAACACTGTATTGCGGACAGGCAGTCTAAGATTGACTAATTTTCTCCCAAAGTCACAAAACAGGTCTCGGCTTGATGCGATTTGCCAGCCGCAAGGTTGTGAACCACCCTTAGCCGGGAAACTCATTTTACAACCTTGGGGGTGCGTAAATTTTTAGTGTTTTGTGTCTGAATCTGATTAAAAAAGATTTCCAAATAACTATATTTAATAGATTATTATTGGTTTGGTAATACTGGAAAACCTCAATATATCCCATTATGCCTATGTTTATTGCCATACACATTTGAAAAAATATTCTGTGTTATTTGGTCTGACAATTTACGAAATAATTCATGTAATACAATGTAGTAGATGGAAATTCTGGGAAGTCATTAGGCTGAATATCAGTGATACAGCACATTAGGATTTTAAGCATATTTCCATTCGTGCGAATATCAAAAATTCACACCCGCGCCCCCATTTTGAGATGAACCGCCCACCCAAATGGTGTTCACAACCTGGAGGTGGGCATCTTGCGCAAAGCCGAAGCTGATTTTGTGACTTTGGGAGAAAATTAGAAAATCTTAGTGTGTCTGTAGTTACACAGTGATGTTCTGCCATGGATGGCAGAACAAGGCAGCATCGAGTCATGGATGACTCGTTGTTGCCGTTCACGTCACTTCGCGAAAATCTAACTCAGACACACTTAGACTTTTCTTATTTTCGTACAACGGAACCAAAATTACTCCGGCTTTGCGCAAGATGCCACTCACAAACCTACGAAACACCATTTAGGTGGGCGACGCATGCCTCGACAAACCAGCATTTGTCAGATAGCTAATTTCAATCCGTATTGTTCTGTGCATTGTAAACGAACTGCATATCCACCAGTTCTTCATACTGGTAAGTCCCCTGATATACATCCGATGCAATGGATACTTCCATATCATTTTTTACTGCTTCCTGCGTGATCACACCATCCATGCTCCAAAGTTCATCTGCATAGGCGCGGTCGATCGCGGCTTCTATATCTTCTGGCGGTGTGGTCGGAAATTCTTTTTCTGCAGCCCGGACTGCGATCTCCTTATCCTGCGCCGCAGTCAGAGATTTTAACATCGCATTCACAAAGTGCTGTACTGTTTCCGGATCATTGCTGATTGTCGATTCCGCTACACTTAAAACAGAGTAAGCATAATCTCCTAAATCTGTAAACTGGTAAAATGCATCTGTCCATACCCCCTGCTTCATCCCATCTACAATCTGGGGTTCTGCTGCCCAGGAAATATCTGCCTGACCGCTCTGCACCACAGCAACGGAAGTTGACATGTCTGCCGGCTCTACCATCACAACATCACGATCCGGATCAAGTCCGAGTGAAAGCAAAAGATAGCGCACGCATAAATTTGGGCTGCCGCCAAATCTGCCGGAATTGATCTTCTTGCCTTTTAAATATTGTGCAAGTTCTTCATCCGTATTTCCAGTATATTCTTCACCGACTGCTGCACACAGGTACACATTTGCACGGTTTACACAGTTGCAGACGGCAATTACCGGGTCAGGGCAGTTTCCGGATGCATTCGGGATCGCATTCGAATCCACTCCACCGATCACGCCCCATGCATCCCCGCTCATCACAGATGTCACATGCGAGCCGCCCGTAGCCTGTATCACCTCCACATCAAGTCCTTCCTCCTCAAAAAATCCCTCCTGCTGCCCAACATAAAGTGGAAGATAACCAATCGAATGTAACGGTTCTGCGATCACAATCTTCTTTAGCGCCTCACTCTCCTGCCCTGCCTTATCATCACCGCAGGCTGTCGCCAATAGCACGGCAGCAAATAAAACGCATCCAAAACAACTAAACCATTTCCTTTTTAATATTTTTCTTGTTAACATCTCTGCCTGTTTTCTCTTTTTCATATAATATGGCTTTACGTGCCAAAAGGTGTCTTTACGCCTTACGGTAAATGGCAAGATGTTCCGTCATCCATTTTTCCAGTTCCACCACCGCAAGGTACATTACCATTGCAAGCAGTGACAGCACGATCACCCCAACCCACACTAATGTAGTATCTAAAATAGTACCCGCATAGATGACCATTCTTCCAAGTCCATGCCCAGATGCGATAAATTCCCCGACGATCGCACCTGCGAGCGCCAAAGAAATATTGATCCGGAGGCTCCCAAGCATCCAGGGAAGCACTGCCGGAACCACAACTTTACCAAAAACCTGCCACCTGGTGGCACCAAGTGAATAAAGCAAAGTTTCCATCGACTCATCCACATTTTCGACGCCGCTGACTGTCGCGAGCGCACATGATATTACTGTCATTAAAAATGCCAGGATTACTTTGGATGAAAAACCGATACCAAACAGCACGATTAAAATTGGTGCAAGTGCCAGCTTTGGCACTGCATTAAACATCACAAGATACGGTTCAAAAATTTTTGCAAATGTCTTTGACCACCAGAATGACAATCCTAACACTGCGCCGCCTAACGTTCCTGCCAGAAAACCACCGATCGTAGACATAGATGTAAAATAGATGTCATATGCAAGATTTTTTTCTTTCCACTGAACGATCGCTGTCCGTACGATCAATGAAGGAGAACTCCAGTAATAATCATCGATCCATCCACACATAGCACTCACTTCCCAAAGGATTAAAATTGCAATTCCAAATAAAATCCTTCCTGTCCGGATGCCTTTTTTCTGTTTTTTCTGCCTTAATTTTTCCTTTCCGTCTGACTGCATTGCCCCAACGGATTTCGGCTCATAATAATATGCTTCATACGCCTTTTTTTCCATCAGACATTCCTCCTGTCAAATGCTGTTTTAAATCCCAGAAATCAGCTTCCAGCATATCTTCCTGCTTTCTTGGACGTTTTAAGTTAACATTGATTTTTTCTTTTACGTAACCAGGCCGTTCCGAAAAAACATAAATGATATCCGACAGATAAATTGCCTCATCGATATCATGCGTCACAAATAAGACTGTTTTATGAAAATCTTCCCAGATCTCTAACAGCCAGTTTTGCATGGACTGTCTTGTCTGCGCATCCAGTGCGCCAAACGGCTCATCTAACAAAATGATCTCCCGGTCATACAAAAGCGTGCGAAGAAGTGCTGCTCTCTGCCTCATTCCACCGGACAGTTCGCACGGATAATTTTTTTCAAATCCCAAAAGTCCATACTTTTCCATCAGGGGCAGTGCCTGTTTTCTCGCTTCCCTCTTCGGTACACCCTTGATTTCAAGTCCCAAAATAATATTGTCGATGATCGTACGCCACGGAAGAAGCATATCTTTTTGCAGCATATAACCAACATAGCCCTTTTCCCCTAAAATGCTTTTCCCGCCGATCGTAATATCTCCCGATGTCGGTGGCAGAAGTCCTGCCACAATGTTAAACAGCGTCGACTTTCCACACCCGCTCGGCCCAATGATCGAAACGAATTTCCCATGTGGTATGGAAAGGTCTATCGGTCGTAATATCTGACGCATTTCCCCATTATTATAAAAGCATTTTGTAATGCCTGAAATTTTTATATCTTCATAAGCCATAACAGCAGCTTCTCTAACTCATTCTTATTGTAATATATTCATATATCCGGCACTTTGACATATAAAAATCCGGAAACAGAGGATCATTCCCCGTTTCCGGATTACATACAAATGATATCTTTTTCTTAAAGCATTTTCTTTCTCTTAAAGCATTTTCTTTCTCTTAAAGCATTTTCTTTCTCTTAAAGCATTTTCTTTTTCTTAAAATATACGATCTCACCTGCAATGATAAATATACTGGCAATGATCACAACCGGATATGCATACTTCCATCGGAACTCCGGCATATTGGGGAAATTCATTCCGTACCATCCTGCGATCAATGTCAAAGGAAGAAAGATCGTTGTGACAACCGTCAGGATACTCATGACTTTATTCTGCTGAACATCGATCAATGACTGGTATAACTCACGGATCTGTACCAGATACTCTCTCAAAAGTTCTACATGGTCATGCAGACGTTCCACACGGTTTGCATAGAGCTGCCAAAGTGATTGCTCCTTATCTGTCAGTATCTGTCCAAAATCACTCTGCATGGCATCTGCCAGATTTACAAGCTGCTCGTAATAAGCATGATACGCCGAAAAGCGTTTCCGGTACCGGAGTATGATCTCATAAAAATGTTCCGGAATCTTTTTTAACAGTTCTTCCTCGATCGAAGCTAATTTTTCTTCCTGCTGCTGCAGATAGATCACATCATCCTCGATCAGCATTTCAAAGATCATGACAAGAAGCTGATTCATACTGATTTCTTCCGGTATGACTTTTTCCAGTTTTCCCAGACATGTCTTTAAAAAACTGCCATCCTCGATCAGTAACAGTTCATCGCCCCTCAGATAAAATCCAAATACAATATAAGTTATTTCACCTTTTAATACGCGCGGTATCTTCATTGTCCCAAACAGACAGTCTCCATAATTTTCCGCCTTACAATACTGCACCGGATTCATACTGCGGTAAAGATTCCGCTTGTGAGGATATTCCCCCTCTAGCTCCTTAAATTCTGCTGTTGACATCAGACAGATTTTTTTTTCAATGTTTAAATGATATTCCTGCATGTTTTATTTTACCAGTTTTGCGATCACCTTCACCAGCGCTTCAATATCAGCACCGGACGTATTGATACACAGGTCATAATTTAATTTGTCCCCCCAGGTCTGTCCGGTAAAAAACTGATAATATTTCGAACGTTTTTTATCCACATCCTGAATATGACGTCTTAACTCTTTATCCGTAAAATGTTCCTGCTCCGGTGCACGTTTTCTGCAGCGTTCCATACACGATTCCATGTCTGCATAAATAAACAGACGCAGCGGATCTTTATCACGCAGGATATAGTCTGCACTTCTTCCGACAATTACGCAGTCTGATTTTTCTGCAAGTTCCTGCACCAAAAGGCTCTGCTCCCTGTAAATCGCATTGTTCTGCTCCATCACCGGGTCCACGCCCATATAAAAAGTTCTTCCGATCGTGATCGGCATCAGCGTGGAAGGACTGTTTTCCATTACATGCTGTACATAACCTTCTGCAAGTTTTGTCCGCTTCGCAATCTCTGTAATGATCTCATTATCATAATAGGCGATTCCCAGTTCATCCGAAAGTCTCTTTCCAACCTCACGTCCGCCACTGCCAAATTCACGCCCGATCGTTATAATTTTTCCCATATGTATCATCTCCTGATTCGTCATTTTTTATAAATAGACTATAACACTTTCCCACATTAACGTCCAACTCTATTTTTAATCAACGCTCTTTAAAGATTCCGTCATACTGATCGCATCGATCTTCTTTCGCATCAGGCGGTCCACAAACCAGGTAAATACCATGGTCAGCACCAGACTGTATAAAAAGCTGATCTGTTTTACATGCACATCAAAAGACACCATGTCCACAACAATCTGGCTCATGACAAACCGGTGCAGAAATATGCCAAGCACAAGTCCTACAAGTGCGCCAAGAAATGTGAGGATCGTGTTTTCCCGGAAAACATATGCTGCTGTCTCATTCTCATAAAAACCAAGCACCTCGATCGTTGCGATCTCACGCACACGCTCTGTAATATTAATATTCGTCAGGTTATATAAAACAATAAATGCAAGTCCCGCTGCACACAGAATGATGACAGCAACGATCAGATCCATACTGCTCATCATACTTGAAAAACGTTCCATATCATCCTGTGAAATATTTACCGCTGCCACATCTGCCATCGCCATTAACGCTGTTCCAAGTAAATGCGCATCTGTACCCTCGGAAACAGACACAAATGCCGTCTTATATTCCGGTTCTGCTTTCATCTGTTCCGCGTAAGTATCTGCCGACAGATACACATAATTATATACAAAATTCTCACAGACACCGCTTACCGTCACCTTAAGCGTTTTCATATCGGAATCCTGCAGTGTCACGGTATCCCCTGTCTTTATTCCAAGTTCATCTGCCACTTTCGCTGAAATAACCGTCTCTCCCTTTTGTGGAAATGCGATCGGCTCCTTTTTTTCCGTATGTAAGTTGATAAACGGCGTTATATCCGAATCCGGATCTGCCATAATAAGGCTGACTGATTTCGTCTTTTCCTCACCGACTAAATCCATGCTCTTTTCTGCCACAAACACAAAGTTTTTTACACCGTCTTTTTCTTTATTTTCCAGTTCATCTTTCTGTTTCTGTGCAACAGACGATGAATAGGTAATCCCGATATCATAAGTCTGTATCTGCGTATACTGCTGCGTTATGATCCCCGTCACGGAATCACGTACCCCGAATCCGGTTACTAAAAGTGCACTGCATCCGCTGATCCCCACAACCATCATAAAAAATCTTTTTTTATACCGGAAAATGTTCCGCATTGACACTTTCTGCAGAAACTTAAGCCTCTTCCAGATAAACGGCAGATATTCGAGAAATACACGTTTTCCGGCTTTCGGTGTTTTCGGACGCATCAGTTCTGCCGCAACCTCCGTCAGTTCCCGCCGGACAGATACAAATGTTGTGCCAACAGAGCAAATAAGCGATACGGTCACGGAAATGACTGCTAATTTCCAGTCAAACACATACACTAACGACTCCATCTTATAGAGCATGCCATACGCATACCAGATTACTTTCGGAAACATTACAGTTCCAAGTGCAAATCCAGCCACGCAGCCGGTCAGTGCTGCCGATCCGGAATAAAACATATATTTTGCCATGATCGTATGCTCACTGTAACCTAATGCCTTTAAAACACCGATCTGCGTCCGCTGTTCTTCCACCATACGGTTCATCGTTGTCACACAGACTAACGCTGCTACCAGGAAGAAGAAAATCGGAAACACATCCGCAACTCCGTCGACGATACCGGAATCACTTTCAAAACATACATAACCAACATTCGTATCACGCCCAAGCACATAGGTATCCGGCTCTTTTAATTCCTGCAGCGTCTTTTCCCCATCGCTGATCTTTTTTTCAGCTTTTTCTATCTCTTTATTGTAAGTCGAAAGCCCGTCCTCATATTCCTTTTTCCCATCCTCATACTGCTTCTTTGCATCGGATAATTCCGCTTCTTTTTCTGCAATCTGTGCCTTGGACTCTTCCAACTGCTTTTTTGCATCTGCAAGCTGCTTTTCACCTTCTTCAATCTGACTTTTTGCATCTTCTAACTGTATTTTTGCATCATCAAGCTGACTCTTTGTCCCTTCTTTTTTCTCTGCAAGCTGTTTTTTCCCATCCAAAAGTTTCGTCTCTGCTTCCGAACGTACCGTCTGATAGCGTTCTGCTGCAAGATTCTCTGCCAGTGTTTCCCACGCATCCTGTTTCTGGTTTATGTAAGCATCATATTCTTCACTGTACAGTGGAAAATCACTGTCAAATTTCACATAGACTTCCGTATAATACTCATCCGCAAATCCTTCTGGCAAAAGATAGGCAAATCCGCTTACCCTGCCATTGCCAAGCGATGTGCTTCCACGCTCAAACTGCGAATACAATGGTGACTGCACAATTCCGGTAATCTTGTACTCCCTGCTCGAAAAATGTTCCAGATCATCCGCATCATTGTCCCCGGAAAGTTTGATCGTTTTTCCGATCATGGATGCATCATAAAGATTGGAATCCACCACACATTCCGATGCATTTTCCGGCAATTTTCCATCCACGAGCACCAGACGGTTGACATTCTCCGTGATGCTGTGCATTTTTATGACACGCTCTTTCCCGCCGCTCTCACAGATAATATCAAACGTGACTGCTCCTTCTGCTGCCGCTACATCTTTTTGTTCTTTTATGGTTTCCACTTCGTCCTCTGAAAAACCGACCGTAGAAATCAGGCGGTAATCATAAAGAGATGTCTTATCAAAATAACGCTGTGCCGTTTCTAACATTGCAGGCTGTGTTACCTTAAGTCCCGCAAAAAATCCCACTCCCAATGCAACGATAGCAAGGATGGCTAAAAATCTGCCAAGGCTTTCTTTTATTTCCCTGAATGTTGATTTCCATATCATTGATCTCATAACCATCTACCACTCTATATCTGCAATATCTGCAATGTGCTCATTTTTTTCCATGGACACGACCGTTCCGCTCTTTACCGTAATGATGCGGTCTGCCATCGCTGTCAGTGCCTGATTGTGTGTGATGACAACAACCGTCTTTCCTTTTTCGCGGCAGGTATCCTGCAATAATTTTAAAACTGCTTTTCCGGTATTGTAATCGAGTGCCCCGGTCGGTTCATCACAGAGTAAGAGCTTTGGATTTTTGGCAAGTGCACGTGCGATCGCCACGCGCTGCTGTTCTCCACCGGAAAGCTGTGCCGGGAAATTGGACAAACGATCCTTTAATCCGACTTCCTCAAGGACTTTTGCTGCCGGAAGCGGATCTTTACAGATCTGTGCGGCTAACTCCACATTTTCAAGTGCTGTCAGATTCTGTACGAGGTTGTAAAACTGAAACACAAATCCAATGTCAAAACGCCGGTAGGAAGTAAGCTGTTTTTTGTCATAGCCCGAAATTTCCTGTCCGTCTAAAAATACCTGTCCGCTGCTTAAGGTATCCATTCCTCCTAAAATATTTAAAATAGTAGTTTTTCCGGCGCCGGATGCACCGACGATGACGCAGAATTCTCCTTTTTCGATCTCAAAGTTAACGTCGTGGAGAGCAGTGATATCAAGTTCACCGGTATGGTAGATTTTGCCCACGTTCGAAAAGGTTACAAATGATGGCATGTGATAAGTCCTCTCTTGTTGTGTATGAATTACTTCTATAAACTATAAAAAGTGTAAACCGTCAGGACTTATTTTGCAAATAAAATGTTTCTAAAAAATCCGCTGACACCATTTTCATCTGCTTCTGTTTTTCCAGAATATTTTTCAGGTATTTATCGGCTGTTTCCCTGTCTGCAAACATTTCAAGGTTATCGCAGTTCCGCTCTGGCATACTGCTTCTGTCCCTGACGGCATATTTTTTCTTATGATTTTTCCATACTTCTCTATAAATATCTCTAATTCCTGAATCGTCATTGTGTTTTCCTCTTAGTCGCGATTAAGATTAGGAACTATGTCCTTACACTGATATATTGTCACAAAAATCATTTCGGTTCACGTTAATACGCGGAAATATAAATGCGGAAATATATCAAAAGATTTTGATATATTTCCGCATAAATCTGCTGCACTTACATTAGTATTTTACCGCGCCTTCTGTCGGCTATATCTTTCTGATCTTATTTCACACACCCTGCTTCACACTGCAAATCCGGAAAACGACAATTCTGCCCCATCTGCAACCCTGCTGCAGATATTGACTGCCCTGCCCATCACACCGGAAAACTCGTCATCTTTTGTGATCACTTTCATGTACATATGATCACCGTTTACTTCCACGCTCTCCACATCCTCGATCTCTCTCATCTCACGTTCTACTTCTGCCACCTGTGCTTTTGTCAGCTTCTTTGACAAATGATAATATCTTCCCATCAGAACCTCCATTTCCTGCGCATTCTTTGCACACAATCTGTTTTGAACCGTTCCAGAGCAATTGGATACGTCATTCATAACTTTTGTTAGTTATTTCTAATTGTTTATATTATACCCCTGTCAGAAGAAGATGGCACACGAATAAGTGAGATTATTTATCATTTAACATTTCTTCCATCGTGTGCCAGCCAAGCACCGCACATTTTACACGGGCAGGCATATGAGAGATATCCTGAAGCGAGGATGCCTCCTCAAGTCTGTCAATTTCCTCCGGTGTCGCTTCATCATGAATCATTTTTAAAAAAATATCCGAAAGTTCCAGTGCCTCCTCTTTTGTTCTTCCGATGATAAGATCAAGCATCATGTCCGCAGAAGCCTGTGAAACAGCACACCCGCTTCCGGCAAATGCACCGTCCGTAATCTTTCCATCCTCCACCTTTAACTGAAGAACAATATCATCTCCACAGCTCGGATTGACACCTTCTAACGCCAGGTTTGCATCCTTTAAAACCTGTTTATGCAATGGGTGTAAATTATGCTCTGTCAGTATCGTATTATAAAAACTTCTACTCTCCATATCCCATCCTCCTTCGAACGCTGGCAAGACAGTCTAAGAAACGTTCGATATCTTTTTCGTCATTATAAAATGCCAGACTGACACGCGCGGAAGACATCACACCGAGATGTTTTAACAACGGCTGTGCGCAGTGGTGTCCTGCACGAACTGCAATCTGACTGTCATCTAAAATAGAAGCAATATCGTGCGGATGTACACCATCTATCACAAAACTTAAAATACCACCATGTTCCTCCGGTTTGCTGCTTCCTAAGATATGCACATACGGAATCTGATCCATGCCATCAAATAACATTTTTGTCAGCTTTTCTTCCCGCTTTTGAATCGTATCCATTCCGATGTCATTCATATAATCAATAGCTGCCGCAAGTCCGGCGGCTCCTGCCCCATTGACCGTTCCAGCTTCAAATTTATGTGGCAGTTCAGCGTAAACTGCCCCAGTTCTTGTCACCGTCTCGATCATCTCTCCACCTGTTAAAAATGGCGGCATTTCCTCTAACAGTGCTTCTTTCCCGTAAAGCACACCGATTCCCATCGGCGCCATCATTTTATGACCGGAAAATGCAATAAAGTCAGCGTCCATCGCCGTGACATCCACATTTTTATGCAAAACTGCCTGTGCGGCATCCACTAACACCACACCGCCTTTTTCATGCACCATTTTTATGATTTTTTCCACCGGATTTCGTCTGCCAAGGACATTTGAGACCAGTCCTATCGCTGCAAACTTTGTTTTTTCACCGATGGCATTTGAAATTGCCTCATCTGTAAGGCTTCCGTCCTGTTCACAATCCAGATAAACAAGTTTTGCACCTGTCCTTTCCGCCACCATCTGCCATGGAAGCAGATTGCTGTGATGTTCCATAATTGTGACAAGGATCTCATCCCCTGTTTTTAAATTGGAAAGTCCATAGCTGTATGCCACAAGATTGATACTCTCCGTCGTATTTCTGGTAAAAATGATCTCCCGTTCACTTTTTGCATGAATAAAATCACGCACCTTTTCCCTTGCAGACTCATACTGTTCTGTCGCTGCAAGACCAAGCGAATAAAGTCCCCGCAGGGGATTTGCATTGTATTTTTCATAAAATTCCTGCTCTGCCAAAAGTACCTTTTCCGGTCGCTGTGCGGTTGCAGCATTATCTAAATATACCAGCTGATTGTCTCTTAACAGTGGAAAATCTTTTTTATAATCAGGCATCTTTATCATCCTCCTTCCATATCCGGATGCTGTTTGCGATCATTGTGCATCCAGCATCATCTGGATTTCTTTTTGTATCTCCTCTGACGGGATCATGGCACAGAGTGCATCGATCCTTGCCCTTGCGACAAGACGTTTTGCCTCCTCCTGGTCAAATCCTCTGCTTCCAAGATAGAACAACATCTGCTCGTCAAGTCTTCCGATCGTCGCGCCGTGGCTTCCTTCCACATCTTCTTCCCCACAGAGAATCAATGGTATTGTCTGATTTTCGACACCCTCATCGATCAAAAGCACATCCTCGCTCTCCGCACCTTTCGCACCGGCACACCCTGCGATAAAATCAATCGTTCCGCGGAACAGTTTTTTCGCATTTCCTTTTAAAATGCCGTTTGCATCCATCTGGCTTTCTGTCTTTTTCCCGATATGTCTTGCCACATAGTTCATATCATAGCGGTCATTTCCATCCGCAAGATATCCAATGTTTGCTGTAAATGAACTGTGCGCACCGACAAGTCCCATCTGGCATCCTGCATATAATTTTTCTGCACCAAGCTGTATCTGGAGCAGTTCTACCGACGCATCTTTTTCGCATGCACCGCCGATATCAAACAGGGCACATGCATTTTTACCTAAAAGCTGTGCGGCATATATTTTTACTTTTGCTCCCTCTTTCGCATCAACCAGTAACTGGTGTATCACTGTCCCACTGCTATTT
The DNA here is from genome assembly GCF_041325975.1 of Roseburia sp. NCBI lineage: Bacteria > Bacillati > Bacillota > Clostridia > Lachnospirales > Lachnospiraceae > Roseburia > Roseburia sp. Next base: position 805,411 of record NZ_JBGLEJ010000004.1, read on the forward strand.
TTATCAGAGGAAAATATAAAAATGACTTCTATTTCGCTGTCTTTTTCAGCTATAATCTGCATGCGGTTAAAGTAATTTTTTTCTGCATCATACTGATATGAAATAACAACCGGACTTTTTATCTGTACATTTTCTTCGATTCGAAGTGTATCTGCCATATCCTGACTGCCCAGTTCTGATATCTGCGCTCCCATTCCGGTTTTGATTCCTTTTTTTATTTCCCTTTTTTCAAAACTTACACCCTCCGGCAGCTTTCCGTTACTATTATCCGAAGTCTCCACCCCAACTTGCGGTATGCATGGGATGGCATCTGTAACTGCCGTAACCTGTGATTCATTCATCTTAAGCCAGTTCCATGTCTTTGCCGGAAGCTCATTTATAATCCATTCTTTTTCCATCAGCCTATGCTCCCTTCCATCTCAAGCTGGATCAGATTGTTCATTTCCAGTGCATATTCCAGTGGCAGTTCTTTCGATACATCATCCGCAAATCCGCTGACGATCATTGAGCGTGCCTCCTGCTCACTGATGCCGCGTGACATCAGATAAAAAACTGCGTCATCACTGATCCTGCCGATTTTTGCTTCATGCCCGACATCCGCCATAGCGGTTTTGATATCCATTGCCGGGATTGTATCTGATCTTGAAATACCATCCAGCATAAGAGATTCACAGGATACTGCCGCCTTACTGTTTTTCGCTTCTTTTCCAATGACTACGGAACTGCGGAATGTACTGATTCCTCCATCTTTTGAGATTGATTTTGTATTGATGCAGGAAGAAGTATCCGGCGCGTTCTGCACAACTTTTGCACCGGTATCAAGGTTCTGCCCTTTACCGGCAAACGTGATGCCGGTAAATTCCATGTGTGCACCTTTTCCATTTAAAATACTCATCGGGTACAGATACGATGTATGGGAACCAAAAGAACCGGACACCCACTCGATCGTTCCGCCCTCCTCGACTAACGCACGTTTTGTATTCAGATTGTACATATTTTTTGACCAGTTTTCGATCGTAGAATAGCGCAGCTTTGCATTTTTATGGACAAATAATTCCACACATCCGGCATGCAGGTTTGCCACATTATAACGCGGTGCAGAACACCCTTCGATAAAATGCAGATATGCCCCCTCATCCACAATGATAAGCGTATGTTCAAACTGTCCTGCTCCCGGTGCATTCAGTCTGAAATACGACTGCAATGGGAAATCTAAGGACACTCCGGGTGGCACATAGACAAACGATCCTCCAGACCAGACGGCTCCGTGCAGTGCCGCAAATTTGTGGTCATTCGGTTTGACCAGTTTCATAAAATGTCTGCGGATCATGTCGGCATATTCGCCCTTCATCGCACTCTCAATGTCACTGTATACAACTCCCTGTGCTTCCACTTCCGCTTTCACATGATGGTAGACCATCTCAGAATCATACTGCGCTCCGACACCTGCCAATGATTTCCGCTCCGCTTCCGGTATTCCAAGTCGTTCAAACGTATCTTTGATCTCTCCCGGCACTTCCGACCATTTTCCCCGCATCTGTGTTTTCGGCCGCACATAAGTCTCAATGTGATCCATATCAAGTCCGTCGATCGGTGGTCCCCAGTCCGGGATTTTCATCTGTCTGTAAATCTGAAGTGATTTCATCCGGAACTCACGCATCCACACCGGATCATCTTTTTCATCTGAAATTTTACGCACGATCTCTTCCGTCAGTCCCGCTTCCATATGGTATGCATCTTTATCATCATTCCGGATATCATAAATCGTGCGGTCGATATCCGCTACATAAGTTTTTTCTTTCATGATCATCCTCATTTCTATCACGGTTTATTTTTTGCACTGTTTTCTGCTCTATTGCAGCTTACTTTTCACACTGTTTTCAGATTATATCGCAGCTTATTTTTCACACTATCTTTATTCCTGCTGACCATAATTTATTTTTACGCCAGATAGTCTTTATATCCTTCGCGGTTGATCTTGTCCACCAGGCTTCCATCCCCGGTCGCAACAATCTGCCCATCCACCATGATATGTGTATAATCCACGTGCAGATGTTCTAAGATCCTGGTGCTGTGTGTGATGATCAATAGTCCTTTGTCCTTATTTTTCCGGTATTCCTCAATACCTGCCGAAACGAGACGTACCGCATCCACATCCAGTCCGGAATCTGTTTCGTCCAAAATTGCAAGTTCTGGTTTTAACAGCATCATCTGTAAAATCTCCGTTTTCTTTTTCTCTCCACCAGAAAATCCAACGTTTAATGCACGGCTTTTATAGGACTCATCCATCTGCAAAATCTTCATTGCAGCATCCACTTCTTTCATAAATGTCCAGATCCGCACTTTATCTCCCCGCCGTTTGCGCACTGCATTATTTAAAAAGGAATCCAGTGCCAGTCCCGGTACTTCGAGTGGCTCCTGAAATGACAGGAAAATTCCGTCCTGCGCTCTCTTATCCGCCGGTTCCTCTGTGATATCTTTTTCGAGGAATTCAATGATTCCCCCTTTAACTTGATATTTCGGATTGCCCATCAGCACATATCCAAGTGTCGATTTTCCGGCTCCATTCGGTCCCATCAGCACATGCGTCTCACCACGTTTTATCTCCAGATTGACATGGTGCAGCAGTTCTTTGTCCTCCACACCCACAGTCAGATCTTTTATCTTTAACATTGATCTATCCATCAATCATACCCCTTTCTTTCACATTTTTATTTCCTAGTATTTTAGTAGGATATTGTAAAAATATTATACCGCTATTTATTTTTGAATACAAGCGATTGCAGGGGTTGTAATTGAGAGTGTTTTTCAATAAGAGAATTGGAATAAAAAGAACGCCAAAAGCCATCCCTGACCTTTCGCGTCCTTTCCATGATACAGAGGAGAAAATAAATTATAATATGAATAAATTCCTTATTTTACATTAAATGCACCCATTCCCGGATACACTGCTGCACTTCCAAGTTCTTCCTCAATGCGGAGAAGCTGGTTGTATTTTGCAACACGCTCCGTTCTGCTCGGTGCGCCGGTCTTGATCTGGCAGGTATTTAATGCCACCGCGAGATCTGCAATCGTGGTGTCTTCCGTCTCACCGGAACGGTGGGAAGAAATCGCCGTGTAGCCTGCCTTATGAGCCATCTTGATTGCCTCTAAGGTCTCAGATACGGAACCGATCTGATTTAACTTGATCAGAATCGCATTGCCACAGCCATTGTCGATACCTTTTTTCAGGCGCTCGGTATTGGTCACGAATAAATCGTCTCCGACAAGCTGTACCTTATCGCCAAGCTCTTTGGTCAGAAGTTTCCAGCCTTCCCAGTCTTCCTCGTCAAGTGCATCCTCGATGGAAATGATCGGGTATTTTTCAACCAGTTTCTTCCAGTGCTCGATCAGTTCTGCGGAAGTAAACTCCGTACCTGCTTTCGGCAGTTTGTAAAATCCTTTTCCTTTTTCGCTCTTCCACTCAGAGGAAGCTGCATCCATGGCAATTCTGAAATCTCTGCCCGGCTCATATCCTGCATTTTTCACAGCATCTAATATGTACTGGATTGCTTCCTCATCAGAAGCGAGATCCGGTGCAAAACCACCCTCATCACCAACAGAGGTTGCAAGTCCCTTGCTCTTTAACAGAGCTGCAAGTGCATGGAACACTTCTGCGCACCAGCGGAGCGCCTCCTTAAAACTCGGAGCTCCGACCGGCATGATCATGAACTCCTGCACGTCTACCGTGTTTGCTGCATGTGCACCACCATTTAAAATATTCATCATAGGAACTGGCAGACGGTTGCCTGAAATGCCGCCTAAGAAACGGTAAAGCGGAATATCAAGTGAGATGGAAGCTGCACGTGCCGCTGCAATCGACACTGCTAAGATCGCATTTGCTCCCAGTTTTGATTTATCCTTTGTTCCGTCTGCTGCGATCATCGCTGCATCCACTGCATAAATGTCGCTGGCATCCATTCCAACGATTGTATCGTTGATAATTGTATTAATATTTTCAACTGCCTTGGTAACACCTTTGCCAAGATATCTCGACTTATCGCCGTCGCGAAGCTCTAATGCTTCAAATTCTCCGGTCGATGCACCGCTTGGTGCTATTCCCCTTCCAATGGTACCGTCCACTAAATATACTTCAGCTTCCACGGTAGGATTACCTCTGGAGTCTAAAATCTCTCTTCCGATTACTTTTTCAATCTCTAAATAATTCATTCCCGCTGTCTCCTTTTCCTCATTCGCAGACGATCTTACCGGAATCTGAAAGGTAGCAACTTTCGGATTCCGGGCAGGGGTGTCTGATTCCCTCTGTGATATTCAAAAATGTCCGCGCTTCCACCCGCGTCACTTTTTCTGGTCTGCATGATTTACACTATTGTTAGTTGTATCTAACTATTGTTTAGTATAGCGAACATCTGAGCAAAAAACAAGAATGGAAAATGAGACTCTTTCTCATTTTCCATTCTTCATTATTGGATTCTGGCTTTTGTTCTTTGATTTCTGATCTGTTCATGAACTGCCTCACAAATGATGGTTTGTTTATGAAATAAATCGCCCGCCCAAATGGTGTGTTGTAGGTCTGTGAGCGGCATCTTGCGCAAAGCCGAATTAATTTTGGTTCCGTTGTCCGAAAATAAGAAAAGCTAGGTCTGCCTGATTTAGGTTATGGCGGAGTGACGTGACCGGCGCTCAACGAGCCATCCTTGGCTCGTGAAGCCTTGTTCTGCCATCCGTGGCAGAACATCACTGTGTATCTACAGGCACACTAAGATTTTCTAATTTTCTCCCAAAGTCACAAAATCAGCTTCGGCTTTGCGCAAGATGCCAGCCGTCAGGTTATGAACACCATTTGGGGGGGGGGGGGGGCGGTTCATCTCAAAACTGGGGGCGTAGGTGCGAATTTTTGATATTCGCACAAATGGAAATATACTTAAAATGCTAATGTGCTGTATCATTAATATTCAACCTAATGGCTTCCCAGATTTTCCATCTGCTACATTGTATTACATGAATTTTTTCGTAAATTTCCAGACCAATAACACAAAATATTTTCAAATGTGTATGGAAATAAAGACACAAAACACTAAAAATTTACGCACTACCCAAGGTTGTAAAATGAGTTCCCCAGCGAAGGGTGGTTCACAACCTTGCGGCTGGCAAATCGCATCAAGCCAGGACTCGTTTTGTGACTTTGGGAGAAAATTAGTCAATCTTAGACTGCCTGTCCGCAATACAGTGTTGTGCTGCCACGGACGGCAGCACAAGTCTTAATGTGCCCGGATGGCACATTTAAGACGCACACGTCACTCCGCCACAACCTGAACCAGGCAGCCTTAGATTGTCTTATTTTCGGACAACGAAACAAAACAGTCCCGGCTTGATGCAATTTGCCACTCACAAAACTGCGACGCCACCCTTAGCCGGGGAACTCATAGCCCAACAAACCATCATTTGCCGGGAAACCCGATTCACCCACCACAGATCTCCGTGATCAGTTTCACCCACTTATCCGGATAAACTGCAAGCAGTTCTTCATGCTGCAGATCCAACTCATGCAGAACCGGTCTTTTAAAATGCTTTTGATATCGCGCACGATACTTTTCTCCCATTTTAAGGGCATATAAAATATGTATCTCTGTTCCCGGCGGGTCGATCTGATCCGGCAGTGGCGTGATCAGATCAGAATAAAACTGGTTTTCGACACTCTTTTTTGTAATGTGGCTCATATCAGCATCCGGTGTCTTTATCATATCCATAAATGCTTTGATATAGCCATCGTCTTCTGCCATCATCTTTTCCATTTTCTTTTTCATAAAAGGAATTTTCATCTCACCTTTCGTAAGAAACGGATAAAAAAACGGTACCATCAGTTTTGTCATAAGTTTCGCTGAAATTTTCCCGGACTGGTCTAAATCAGAACCTCCCAAAATACCATAATCCATATGGATATTCTGACGTGCCGCAAGTAATCCAACAAAGGAACCGCCAAGAGAACAGCCATATGCGGCACAGATATGACCGCCAAATTCTTTCTTTATATACTGCTCTATCTTTTCCGTCTCCTCTGTCATCGTTGGAAACTCTGTCTGCTCCGTCTCATCAAATCCATCATAGGAAACACATGCCACCTGAAAATATTCTTCTAACGGCTCTATCACTTTTCCAAAATTTCCTTTCCAGTGACAACAGGTTCCCGGGAAAAGGAAAATAACCGGTTTTTCTTTCTCTCCAAAACAATATACTTTCATAGAATTCTACCTTCTTTAAAATGTTTTTCATATGTTAGTTATTTCTAACTAACTTTATGATAACACTTGTATAAGAAGGTGTAAAGCTGTTCTGTTTTAGAGTTATTCTTCCACTTCCCATGAATCGCACAGTGACCGTACCCGGATCTTAGGCACGCCTTCTGCCCCCTCCGGCAAAACAGCCGTAATCTCATAAGGTTCTTTTCCGGTCAGATGCATAAAATTATCCGACCAGACCAGATCCACATTACTCTCCACTGAAACGAAAAATGCCGGAGCATCTGATTTTAACCGCACCGTCAGCAGATCGCCTTCTATCATTACATCAAAAGTAATCTCTGCTTTTTTGATCTGCATATGTTTATACGGTTTTGGCATTTCAACCTGACGGCTCAAAGTTCCATCGGAGTGTGTAAATACCGCCTCCACAAAAACTTCACTTTCCCTGCCTTCTATCACATCTTTCAAAGAAACCGGTCCCATTGCTTTCACGGACAACGGTTCACATACTGCACGCTGCGAATTTTTCCAGAGAACTTCCCCCAGCATATTTTTCACGAAAACCGTGACATCAGACGATACTTCCTGCATTGTCTCATTTTGCAGATATGGCGTATAGACTGCATCTTCAGATACCTTTAAGCTGCCGAGTACATCCGCATAAAAATGTTTTGAAAAATACTGCAATGCTTTCCATCTGCCAAAGTAATCGATGCTCGCCCAGGATGCAACCGGCCAGTTATCATTTAACTGCCAGTAAATTGCACCCATACAGCGTCCCCTGTTTCTGCGCCAGTGTTCCACACCGCTTTTGATCGCGATTGCCTGCAGCACCTGGCTGATATAGATCAGACTCTCAAAATCTTTTGGATATAAAAAGTTCTCCGCAATATAATGCAGAATTTTAGCATTTGCAGAACCATTTTTCTGATGACTCTCCATAACTTCGGAAAAGATATTGCGATCCTCAGGCAGGGTAAAGGTATTGATGGTTTTTTTACAAGGGAACGACTGGAATCCAAATTCTGAGCAAAATCTAAAATAGTAATTTTCATAGTCAGAAAACGGCTTTTCTCCATGCCATACATCCCAGTAATGACGATCCCCGATATCATCGCTGTCCGGGTCCGTAAAATTACCGCCGGATGATGGGGAAGAAGGCCAGTAAAACGTTGCATCATCTTCACTCTTTAATGCTTCCGGGATCAGCTTTTCAAACATTGTCAGGTAATCCTGTTTTAATGCATCCGAATGATCATTAAAACCACCCCAGTGATCCCAGGCTGATTCCATCTCATTGTTGCCACACCAAAGTCCAAGACTTGCGTGGTGTCTTAATCTTTTTACATTATCTTTTGTTTCTTCTATAATGCTCTCCCGCAACGCATCCGTAAGTTCGTAGACATTGCAGGCATACATAAAATCCTGCCATACGATCAGACCATGCTCATCACAGTAATCATAGAAAACATCCGCCGGATAATATCCACCACCCCAGATACGGATACAGTTAAAATGACACGCCACCGCAATATCCAGCAATTCATAAATGCGCTCAGGTGTAATCTTTGAATAAATACAGTCCTCCGGGATATAATCCGCACCCTTGGCAAAAATCTTTACCCCATTGACACAAAATGCAAACTCCTCACCCCATGCATCCTTTTCCCGGCTGACCGTCAATGTACGCAGACCAATGCGCAGCTCTTTTACATCCAGAAATTCTCCGCCCAGAAAAAGTTCCGCACGCACGGTATAGAGCGGCTGCTTACCATATCCATTCGGCCACCAAAGTGCCGGATCTTCGACCAGACATTTTCCATCCGAAAAAGAAAGCTGTTTTCCATCCGGTGTCCAAAGCGTAATCTTTACCTTAAGACTATCTGCTGTCTCTGCATTTTTTGCCAATGTCTGAGCATGACTTTCCTTACTCTGTGGTGATACCTGATGCTCCGCTTCCACAATTTTCCCATTCTGTGCCTTTTCCGGCAACGTCACTTTTACTTCTGCCGACAGAAGAACCTTTCCATCTATATGTTCCTGTCTGATATGCAGATCAGAGAGTTCTGCTTTCTCATAACTGTCAATATAAATATCGCGCCAGATTCCCATATCCGGTAACTGTGGGCCCCAGTCCCAGCCAAACATGGAATGTGCTTTTCGGATGTACTGATTTCCTTCCATCGCCCCGCATGCCGTATAATGGATCTCTTTTCCCGGTGCGGATACATGTTCGTTTACATATGAGATTGCAGAATGAATTTTCACTACAATACTGTTTGTCCCGTTTTTCAGTATATTTGTACACAGAATCCGGTAGCGCAGGTGCATGTTATCCACATGCTTTACCGGTATGCCGTTGATAAAAATATCTGCTACTGTGTCGATTCCGTCACAGCAGAGTGTGTACACTCTTCCCTCTTCTTTTTTCAGTTCAAATTCCCTTGAAAAAATAAAATCGTTTTTCAGTAACTCTCTCGCCGGGTACTCATTCATCCGGTAAAACGGATCTTCCAGTAAACCATGCTCTGTCAGACCGAAAAGTACTGATCCCGGGATTTCCACCGGGCAAAGCAGTGTTTCATCTGCTTTTTTTAACTGCCATGTTCCATTTAAATAAAACATTTCATGTTGTACCATTAATATTCTCCATTCCCTTTCGGATCATTTTTTCAAAACTTTCCCGAAAATGCATATCATCCTCTGCGGTTCTCTTTTTCGGCCCCTTCAAATGATTCTTCCCGGATGCCCTTCTTGCTTTTTTATTCATATGACGCTCTAACAGCATCCGGTCAATGTTATCATCCGTATACCACCGTCCGGACTGATGGATGGCAAATGCACCGCGTCCAAGTGCCATCGCCGCCACCCCGTAATCCTGCGTCACGACGATATCTCCTTTCCGGCATAAATTGACCAGTGCAAAATCCACTGCATCCGCACCGGCTCCAATCACCTTTACCTCACTGTAATCCGAGTCTAAGACATGATTTGTATCGCATAACAGCGTTACCGGTATTCCATATTTGCCTGCAAGTTCTTCTATGATCCTTACCACCGGGCAGGCGTCCGCATCTACATAGATCTGCATAAACTCTCCATTCCTGCGTGGGGAAAATCTTGCTTTCGGACAAGTCCCCTTTTTTCTTCTTTTCTGTTGTATTCTCATTTTTGACAGTTGATTAGTTAATAAAGTGCCACAATCCCTGTAAATACAAGGGGTGTGGCACTTTTATCTGCATACACGAAATATAGTAATGTTTTATCTCCGCTTACTTTTTTTCTGAATTCCTTTTATTTTCCGTTTTGTTATGAATTGATAGTCCGTTCTGAATCCGCAGGTTTCATGGAGATCGTCAGTGATTTCCTGACGCTCATATACCGGCATGAAGCCCTGTTCTTCTATATCCGTAAATTTTATGTCTTTTAAAGTGTGAAGTAATTGTTCTGTGGTATAAGTCCCTTTCAAGGAGCGGTTTAATAACCGGAAATGTAACAGAGCAAGAAAACAGGTAAGAAAATGAGCCTTAATTCGGTCTTCACGGTTTAAGTAAACGGGTCTGGCTTCAAAGTCTGTTTTCATAGTTCTGAAACAGTCTTCAATCTGCCATCTTCCTTCACTGACTTTTAAGATATCTGCAACGTTATCATCAAGCAGGTCTGTACATACCGCATAAAGCCCGTCATACATTTCTTCTTCAGCAATCTTATCCGTATCGAGATAATAGTGGATATTAGCTTTTTCTCCTTCGTTGGTTACAGCTACCTTATTTACAAATCTTGCAGGATCATTTGGATTTTTGCGCTGTTTTTTTAGAGAGCCATTTGCAACCATTTTTTCTGCCCGACAGATCTGCTCCGCACGGATGGATTTCTGATAAGCGGCATATTTAGGGGAGTAGGTTATGATCAATCTTTGATCCAGTTTTTTTGTTGTAAATGGTTCGTCTTTATAATAAAGCTGGTTCTTGTCATCATCTGTCAGTTTTGTGAGGTCAACAGGTTTATCATCTGAGAGACGTTTAAAGCCAGTTTTCTTTAAAGCCCATGCCCGGTCTTCAGCAGGCAGCTTTTTGATGGACTGAGTGACAATAAATGCCCTCTGTCCCATGTGATTAAGAACACGGTTATCCTCAGAAGCAAGTCCGGCGTCACTGCAATAGATAAACTTATCACAGCCGAATTGTTGGAGAATCTTTGTTTCTAAAGGTTTTAAGGATTTCTGCTCATTTTGGTTTCCAGGAAAGAGTGAGAAAGCCAAAGGTATTCCGTCACCATCCGTAAAGAGACCCATTTGAATAATGGGATTCGGACGGTGCTCTTTGCTTTTTCCGTATTTTTTATCTCCATTTTCCTGTTCGATTTCAAAGTAGTAGTTTGTGCAATCATAATAAAGGATCCGATCCATTCTGTCACCGAGAAAAAAGCTATTTTTATAAACTTCTGATTGAATAAAATCCATTTCAGAAGCAAGAACAGAAAGAGCTCGGTACACATCATGAAGTTCATAAGTGGGAGGCTCAAGGAACTGTTTTGCTGCTCGGAAAGAAGAACTTTTGCTGGAAGGTTCCAGGACCCTTGTATAAATTAAATCAGATAAAATCGCATTAAGATCATACTCGAATTTATGTCGGCTTTTGATTTTTCGGCAGATAGAATCGAGCTTAAGCCCATAGTAAATAGACTGAAGAAAAAGATATCCGCCAGAAAAAAGTTTCTGCTTATTATAGTCCATGAGTCTGTTGGAATGAAATGGGATCATGACAGTAGCATCCTCTTTTTCACTTTTATATTTCAGTGTTTCAAGACGAGCTTGTTCATTTGCCCATTCAACAACTCCGTCACGATCCGTGTGGAGCTGCGCTGATAATTCAGCTAATGTACCTAATTTTCGGATGGTTTTGGAAGTACTTTTCCCATTGGCATTTGTATAGGACTGAGTGATGTAAAAGGACTCAGAATTTTTTGATTTTGATGTTGTTATACGCACAATAATCACCTCTGTCACCATTATACAACATATCACCAAATATTACTATATAATAAAAATAAAAATTTGACAAAAAAATAAGTCTATTTCAAGGCTTTGCGGTACGTTTTTGCATTTCAATGTGTCAAACTCCCGGGGAAAATCTTGCTTTCGGACAAGTCCCCTTTTTTCTTCTTTTCTGTTGTATTATAACAAGGATCTTCTATGATTGCTATACATTTGACACCTCTATCAGAATCACTTAAAATGAAATCCAGAAACTTATTAATTCATAACAATAGATTGCCCGCAAAGCGTACACTCTATTATTTTACTAAATGACAAGGGGTTTTTTTATTATGGTAGATATTCCAATGAGATCCTCTGCTCCCGTCACCAGGCAGACCGTTCTTTCCATCAACGAGCGGAAAGTCGAAGGAGCTAAAACAACACGAACTATCACTTCGATCAACCACACACAATCTCAGACTGCATCAAAAGCATCTTCCGGAACGACTTCTTCCATGCAACACACTGCCATGCACCCTAGTGCTATGCACCCCAGTGCTATGCACCCTGCATCCACACCGGCGTCAAAACCTTTACCTCCACTGGTACATATGGTGCAAAAAGGTCAGAAAACACCGCTGGAGAATTCCGGGAAACTCACTTCCATAAAGGCATGTCTTGGATGGAATGTCAAAAATCCTGCCTGTGATGTGGATGTGTCCGCATTTCTGCTCGGTGCATCAGGCAAGGTGATCGGTGATTCCTGGTTCGTCTTTTACGGGCAGACTAAAAGCCCTGATCACAGCACGGTTTTTCATGTTGAGGACGGTGCTGACCGCGAAAGCATTTCCGTTGATTTCACCAAACTGGATGCATCCGTTGCCAGAATCGTATTTGTGTTGACGATCAACGAAGCATTAGAAAAAAATCTGAACTTTGGAATGCTTCAGGACGCTTATATCCGCATTATGGATTCTGCCGATGCCGAATTAGTCAGCTTTAAAATGGATGAATATTACTCAAATGTAACATCCATGATGATCGGCGAACTGTATCTGCATAACGGCGCATGGAAATTTAATGCCATCGGAAACGGCGTGGCAAAAGATCTCGCAGGATTATGCGAGATGTATGGAGTTCAGGTTATTTAAAACAAAGGATTAGATTTTGGAGGGAATTTGTTATGTTAACATTTGAAACAGTAAACGAACTTACTTTAAAGGTTACCTGCACAGGCAATGATGTGCTCTTTACAAAAGCCGGTGCTTTTATTGCCGGAGAGAATGCCGGTGGAAAAAATTACAAATTTGAGAAGGTTTTACTCGGACCACAAAATAATATCGGTCAAGCTCTGTTCGGTCAGATTGCACGAAGATTCACCGGTGAAAATCTTCCGCTTATGAAAGTAACTTTAAATGGTGATTCCGTTACCTATTACGCAAATTACGGACAGCACATTGTTGTCTATCATTTAGAACAGGGTGAGACGATCTCCGTAGAATCTGAAAATATTCTCGCTTTCTCCCAGGATTGTGATTACAGTGTCCGTTTTATCGGTGTCGGTGTGCTTTCCCAGAAAGGTCTTGCCACCTCCACTCTGACCGCGCGCGGAAAAGATGCATATGTCGCCGTGCTCTGTAACGGCAACCCGATTGTTTTAAGCAACGTGATGTCTCAGGATACGCTCTCTGTGGATCCGGATGCTGTTGTATGCTGGGTTGGAAATGGACACTGTGATCCTCAGGTGACGGCAGATATCTCCTGGAAAACATTTATCGGACAGGCTTCCGGTGAGTCTTATCAGTTTGAGTGGCATGGGAATTGTCCGGTTACGGTGATTATTCAGCCTTCGGAACGCAGAGGCGGAATCAGTGTGAGTATGGATTAGTGAAGGTCCGTGAAAATTAAAGTGCAAAAAGAGGGGGATAAGAAGTTTTGCTGGGGTAAGTTGCGCGAAGCTGAGGCTCGTTTTGTTCCGTTGTGCGAGGGGGCACCTGTATTGCATGCTGCCAGGCTGTAACCTCTTTAGAATTTTAACTTTACAGGTAAAAACGGAGTCTGTTGCAAGTGGCATCATCCTGGGTGGATGATACCTTTTGCAACGGACTCCGTTTTTATTTTCAGACATTGCTCTAATAGGGCATCTGAAAATATTTTTTTCGGATGCATCTCATCTATTTTTTTCCGGGTTACGGATGTTTTGGGGATTTCATATTTTTGTGTGAATCCGTGTGGGACAAGTCCGCGGTCGGCGGTTAATATCATGGGGATATCAAAGGCGCTGTCTCCGGCGGCAATCACGAATTCCGGTTTTAGTTTCTGTCTGAGGCGGTCTATTGCCGTTCCTTTATTCAGAGAACGCGGTACTACATATACTTTTTCGCCGTTGGAAAAGACATCTGCATATTTTATATTGAGAGATGTTTTTAAATCATTTACAACTGTTTGTGGATCATTACATTTTGTAAAGAGAAACAGCTTTTCAATATACCGGAGTTCGAACTTTCTGCGTGGATCTTTTTCTAGCAGTTCCATTGCAAGATTCATTTCATCCCTGCTATCCGACACAAGGTGCAGGGAATCCTGATACCACGCTTCATCCCGCATACCATCTACCAGAAGAACACCGCCGTTACAGACTAATGCATAGGGGAATTGTCCAATTCCAAGGTCGATGCGCTGATATTGTTCCAACGTTCTTGTGGTCGTTGGAACAATCAGCATTTCATTTTTTACCTGCTGCAAAAGACGATATGTTTCCTCTGTGATGTAGGATATTTCCCTCCCCTGATAGAATTCCACATTTCGCTTCCGCATCCCGATGTCATGTTTATAGGAATAGATGATCGTATTATCTAAATCAGTATGAAAGACAATCATTTTTTGGAAACAATTGCTTTTCTTACCATATCAACCGGAATGATAAGTACCGCTAACAACATGGAAACAAGCAATGCTTTTGCATTTAAAGTTGTTGTGCTGAATACCTGACCACCAATTTCAATAATGATGGTCTGCAGTACAAAGATCGCACCCATGACAATGATAAAGTTCTTATTTTCTCTGATGTGTTCAAATACATTAAATTTCTCTGATCTGGTATTTAAACTGTTAAAGATAATGGAATAAATGAAAAACGCAAACATAAATGTTTTTTCATATAATTCCGGGTCAGCACAACCTGCCGGTGTTACAAAATCCGTGATGCCACCGATATTTTCCAGGATCAGGATCGAACCGAGTGTAATAAATACAGAACTGGTTCCGATCGCAGATTTGATATAAGTTGTTAAAATGTTATCTTTTCTGAGTGCCGGTTTTTCATTCATGTAACGGTCAAGGATCGGCTCTCCACCAAATGCCATGGCTGCCAATGTATCCATGATCAGGTTGATCCATAAGATCTGTACAATGGAAAACGGCTCTGTCCATCCGAGGATCGGTGCGATGATGTTCATCAAAAGGGTACTGATATTTACCGTCAGCTGGAAGATCAGGAATTTACCTACTGACTTAGACATCGTTCTACTGTTTAATACGCAGTCTTTAATGGATGTCAGACTGTTATTTAAGATGACAACGTCACCTGCCTCCTGGGCAACTGCTGTACCGTCTCCCATGGCAAATCCGATATCTGCCTGTTTTAATGCCGGTGCATCATTGACACCGTCTCCTGTCATACCGCAGACATTATCAAGCTGCTGTGAAATAGAGACAAGTCTCTTCTTATCAAGCGGTTTTGCCCTGCTCACCACACGAAGGTTCGGAAGTTTTTTCTTTAATTCTTCATCTGACATCTGTTCTAATTCCTCATGGGTAAGAACAACGTCATTCTTCTCATCTTTTAAGATTCCGGCTTCTTTTGCGATGGCAACTGCTGTTTCCTCTGCATCACCGGTTACCATAACAACCTGGATACCTGCATTATTTAAAATCTCAACGGTCTCAACCGCATCTGTTCTTACATTATCCCTTAAGCAGAGCACTGCCATTAAGACTGTTTTTCCATCTGCGATCTTTGCAACAGAAAGTAACTTCATAGTTCGCTTTGCCTGTGCAAGCATCTGGTCTTCCACTGCTTTTTTATCTGCAGAAGTGAACTCTTTTTCCTCACCGGATGGAAGCATATAATGCGTTACTTTACCGATGATATTTTCTGTTGCACCTTTCCAGTAAACCAGTCCGTTTTTCAGTGTAACAGTCGCACATTTCTTCTCAGAATCAAATCCGCTGATATCAGCAACTTTATCCGGATCATTTTTTGAATCATCATAACCGTGCTCTAATGCATATCCTAAAAGAGCCCTGTCCATGTTGTTGCTTCCGATCGGTTTTCCTTCAGATATTTTTGCAAGGTTATTTAATGTGATCGCTTCAATAAATTCCTGATTAGGAATATGATCCACGATTTTACCATCACCGGTGATAAATTCCACTAATGATAAATTACCCTGTGTGATGGTTCCTGTTTTATCACTGAATAAGACATTCATGTATGCAGAATCCGAAAACGCTGCCTTATGACTGACAAGAATATTTTTCTTGTACATGGACTCTGTGTTCATGGACTGCACCAGACTGTTCATCATTGGAAGACCTTCCGGCACCGCCATGATAACGATGGACGCCATCAGCATGACTGCCTCTGCGACCAGAAGCAGAACAAAAACAACTGTGACAGGTTCATCCGTACGGATCAGATTCAGTACAACATCTAATACACCGGCAATGGCGGCTGCGGATACACCTAGTTTACCGATACCGGCAGCTACAACTTCCAGTTTCAGACTTGAAGTATCTTTTCTCTCATCCTCTTCGCTTTCATCCGTCAAAGCTTTATTGATCTTACCAAGCTCAGATGCATCACCGATCACAGTTGCGACCATATAACCTTCGCCGGAGGTCACTACCGATCCCATAAATACTTTGTTAGCAGATGCATAATCTGTCGATTCAGCCTCATCAAGATTGTCAGCAGCCGTTTTATTCTCGTCTCTTGACTCACCATTTAACGCAGCCTGGGAAACTTTGATGTGTCCTTCAAATAACACACCATCCGTAGGTACTTTATCTCCTGCCTGAACCAGGATCGTATCACCTTTTACGATCTCACTGGTAAGGATATTGACCAGTTTTCCATTTCTCACGACTTTTGCATAAGTCTTGTTATACTCTTCCTGCAATGCCTCACTTCTCGAACTGTTGCGGTATTCCGATAAAGTACTGAAGCCGGTTGCAAGCGCAATTGCCAAAACAATACTTATGATCTCAACAACATCATTTTCTCCCGCTAATGCCGGTACAAATACACCGATAACGGAAATAACGATTTTCATGACCAGTGCTGCACATAATACTTTGATCCAAATGTCATCAAATGCTCCGATGAACATTGACCACAGTGATTCTGTCTCTTTTTTTGCAAGAGCATTTGTTCCAAAATCCTGTTTGCTCTTGTTTACCTGTGAGTCTGACAGACCTCTCATCAGCTCTTCTTTATTTATGTTACTCATTTTGGGTAATTAACCTCCTCTAAAGTATCAAGTCTATTTATACAAATCTTCTGCTCAGTTCGCCAAGTCCAGGGTCATTTGTCCCCTGACCAACAGCACTGAACTTCCATTCTCCGTTATGTCTGTACACTTCTCCAAATATCATTGCCGTCATACCGGAATAATTTTCGGTCAGATTGTACTTGCACATTTCATTATTATTTCTTGCATCAACTAAACGGATAAATGCATTCTCAATCATGCCAAAATGCTGATGTCTCTGAACCGCCTGATAAATGTTTACGACGATCACGATCTTATCGTACTCCTGCGGTACTTTTGCAAGATCGATCACGATCTGCTCATCGTCTCCATCACCAGCTCCCGTCAGGTTATCTCCCTGATGATTTACGGTACCTGATTTGTGATGTAAATTACCAAAATAAACGATATCTGATTTATCCATCAGTTTTCCGTTTTTCAACATCAATGCGGATGCATCACAGTCGATTGGCTGCTGCTTTTGTCCGCCCCCGAATAAAGCACTTAAAAATCCACCTCCGGATGAATACTGCTGCGCTTCATCCCATCCAAGACCGACAATGATCTTTGACAGTCCTGCGTTATCTTTTGACAGACTGACCTTCTGTCCTTTCTGTAAACTAATTGACATTACAATCCTCCTTGTTTTGCGGAGCAAAATGCGACTGCCATTGCAGGAGCAGAGGATTTTACTCCTTGTTTTCCTCCCTTATGCCACTTCAATTCCATAGTGTCCGCAAAGTGCTGCGAGTCCGCCCTGGAAACCACTTCCAATTGCGTTAAATTTCCATTCTCCGTTATGTCTGTATAATTCACCGACAACGACTGCTGTCTCAATGGAGAAATCCTCTCCCAAGTCATAACGGATCATTTCTTTTCCGGTTGTCTCATCCACCAGACGGATAAACGCATTGGATACCTGTCCAAAATTCTGGCGTCTTGCCTCTGCCTCATAGATGGTTACGGTAAAAGCGATTCGCTCAATGTTTGCCGGTACTTTGGAAAGATCGATCTGGACCTGTTCGTCATCGCCTTCTCCCTCTCCGGTTAAGTTATCGCCCATATGTTTTACAGACTCACTTGGATGAACCAGGTTTCCATAAAATACAAACTCTTTATCTGTCGGGCATTTTCCATCTGCGCCTAACATAAATGCTGCTGCATCCAGGTCAAAATCTGCACCTGAATCATATGCATTGACATCCCAGCCAAGACCAACCATGATATTTTTCAGTCCCGGATTTCCTTTTGTTAAATCTACTTTCTGTCCTTTTGATAAATTAATTGGCATAGTATTACCTCCTTAGAATAAATGAATCTATAGTTATTTCAAATAACTTACTTGTTTGCCGGCGGCATATGATACTGTCTGTTGAAGTCCGCCTTGATTGCCTCAAGCCTTGCCTGATCTTCCACACGTTTCTTTCTGCAGTCTTCTTGAATTCTTCTGGTTTCTTCAATACCGCTCGTAATCGTTCTCCAGGTCGTTTCAAGTGTCTCAATCTGAATAGAGCTTCCAGATGCCATCTTAGCAGTAGCCTTAGAAACCTCTACCGTATTCTGTGCATTCTTAATAAGCATCTCATTCGTCTTCTTATCAAGAGCTGACATTGCCTCCGCCTGAATGCGCTGGCGTTTCAGCAGAATTGCCTGTGCAAGTGCCTGTTTAAATACAGGAAGCGTCACGATAAATGCGGAATTAATTTTTCTGACCAAATTATAATTGCTGAATTCCATCGCTTTGATCATCGGAATGGACTGCATTGCAACATTCTCTGCTGTTCGAAGATCCTGTGTACGCTGCTCCATCATCATCAATGCCTGATTTAAACTGGTAAGTTCAAACCGGATCGACTCGTCTCCGGTAGTCTCCATATCCTGCTGTCTTTTCGCAATATATGCTTCGATTTCTTTGCATGCCTGCTCGCCGGCAAGAATATATTTCACGAGTTCATGATAATAATTTACATTTGCCTCAAACATCGTATTTAGTTTACGGTTTGACTGCTTGATCTCTGATTCATAGCCTTTGAGCTGAACGTAGATCTTATCGACTTCTTCGCCCATTGTGTGGTATTTTGCAAGAATCTTGTCAAGCTGTTTTTTCATATTTCCAAATAATTTTCCAAACAGTCCCGGATTTTCTTTGATCTCATCGATATCAAACTGATCCATGATCTTTGCTAACGTTTTTAACATTTCGCTGGTATCGTCTAACTGTGACATATTCATACTGTTTAACACAACATCCGAAGCCTTTGAAATCTCCTCTGCCACCTCTGCTCCAAATGTGACGATCGTCTCAAGATTATTGATCTCGATCGTACTGACGATCCGGTCAACTTCATCAGAATTGACCAGTTCTGAGTTCATTTTTTCCCTGTCGGCAACAATATCATA
The DNA here is from genome assembly GCF_041325975.1 of Roseburia sp. Taxonomy (NCBI): domain Bacteria; kingdom Bacillati; phylum Bacillota; class Clostridia; order Lachnospirales; family Lachnospiraceae; genus Roseburia; species Roseburia sp. Next base: position 824,565 of record NZ_JBGLEJ010000004.1, read on the forward strand.
TTGTTCCACAACAGCGATCTCATCCTTTGTGTCCGGAACTGCTGTGGCTGCCGGTGCTTCCGCAGTCATTGTTTTGCTAAAATCAAGTCCCATACTATTCCTCCATTTCTGCGTGTGAAAAATCTGATTTTTCGCACTAATTACCTCTCTTAAAAAATTTCTCCCGCCAAGTGTAGCGTGTACTGCCAAATGAAATACTATTCAGGTCAGGGACTTGCAGATCATATTTATATTCCCCGATCTGATGTTCTTCCATTAGTTGCCCGTTAAAATATTTTTCAATACTCTGATATCCTGTCGGTACAAAAAATACGATATCAAATCCAATCAGATGTAAAAATGCTGTCAGGATCGAATCCTCTAACGAAATTACCGTCTCCGATGTATTAATGTAGATCATTTTCGGATTTTTCCGGGTAAGATCAAATTTCTGGATCAGTCTTACAATATCCTTTGGCAGATTTAAAATCTGCGCAATGACTGTATATTCCATGCCATTTTCCCCGATTCCCTTTATCATTTTCTGATTGATCAAAAGCTGCATCTTATCGAGAATCATTTCCTGTATATCTTCTCTCAGGATACCATACGGATATTTCGGATGTGCTTTGATCTTATTTCGCTGCAATTTTCCATTCTTAAAAAATTCGGCAGCATACATTTTCATCGGATTCGGTGCCATCGGCTCTATATAAGGCGCCTTTTTTATCACAATGGTATCTTCCGTAACCAATTCTTTTACTGATGTCCAGTAATGATCCGTCTGTCCATCTTTTACACCGGAAACCTTTGCAAAAATAACCGGTATGTTGACCACACCATCGACCACACTAAAATCCGGCCGGTACTTCAGCTCCTGATCCCACAGGATCTTTATTTCTTCATACATGGTCTGCAGGCTGATAATATTCGCCTTTCCATACTGCTGATTCCGGTACATTCCGGTGTCCTGATACATTAATGTATCCAGTTCTCTCTCCGCATGATATGCCACTGTTCCCATTTTAACCTGTGAATTTTCTTCTGGAAACCTTTCCATGGTAAGACTTTCCTCATAATTCAGTTCATACAGCAAAGGATCTGTAAGCTGACAAGGTACATTCCGGTTCGGGCACAGGATCACCACATCAACCGGCAGTCTTGCTAAAAACTTAAGAAACAGTGCCTCATTTTCATTCTGACAACCACCCATGTGAATAAAACATCCGATTTCCGGCATCTTCCAGTCAGAAAATAAAGACGGCAGATATCTCTTTAGCCAGCACAACAGATATACCGCCTTACTGGTGAGCCTGTTTAAATTATCGCCTTCTTTGCTAAATTCTGCAAGAAGAATATCAACAAATGTTTTATGCATGATCTTCTGCAGTTCCATATTTGCCGGATATTTTATATTGGCGGAAAGATCCATGATAAGCTGATCTGCTTTTGCATAGTTTCCTCGCCGGATATCTGCGATCTCATCCGGTGTCGGTCTTTCAATCTCTCCATTTACGATCACAGTCTTTCGTCTGGCATTTTTCAGTTCAAGCTGCAGCTGAAACAATTCGTTTGCATAAGTCAGCTTGTCCTCTGCTCCATTGATCCGGTAAAAACAATTATAAAAGAAACGGGAATCTGTCCCTCTGCTCAACACACTTTTTTTGATATCTTCAAATCCTTTTCCGCTGATCCAGGCATTAGTACAGTTATTGACAGAAGGAAGATTTCCATACAGCCGTTCTTTTTCAAAATCATTTTGTATCGCTTCACGGACTTTCTTTAAGCAGTATTCTTCCGGGAAGGCTGTCATTCCCTCCATTTTTAGATCGTCCGATAAAACGGAATCCGGATCTGACTTAAGGTACCCTGCATCACCGTGATACTGCAGCAACACCACATCACACCCTGCATTTGACAGGATTGATATCAGCATCAGCTCGTAATTACTGATATCCCCCTCATAAAGGATCTTGGGCAGTTCATTTGCCCCAAGCTGGTTTACAATCCGCTCAAATTTGTAATACAGCCAGCACATAAATTTGATATATGCATTTTTTTGCATATTCTCTGTTTTTCCATTCCGTCTCATGGAATCAAGCGAGTCATAAATCGAATCTGCCACATTCTTCCTTTGCAGATCGTTCATACGCGGCAGCCATTTTTTTAAACCATTCGATATAAATGACGGATTCATCTGAAAATCCATCCCCATGATCTCAGAATAATACGCAAGGTTCTTCTCATCTGGATTTGGGATCTTTCCTTCGATCACCACGCCCGCCCTTCTTGCCGTATCATAATATTTTTTTATAAAGTCCCCGATTTTTTCCGTGTATCCATTGATCCGGTAAAAATACACCTCTCTGCTTTGTCTGCTATCGAGATCGACAAAGTAATCATCAAGGCTGTGAATCTTTTTGTGTTCTAACATAGCGCATTCTCACCTTCAATATCTGTTCATTTTGTTTTTGTTCATCACATAGCCAAGGCCTGAACCGACAATGCCTCCCAAAATATGTGTCAGATTCGAGACGTTATCCCTGATAAAGATACCATCATACACTTGCTGCCCGATATAGATCAGCGCAACAAGAATAAATGTAAGCGGTATTTTTCCATCCTCAATACTCGTAAATGATGCCAGCAATATAAACGCAAATACAACACCACTTGCTCCAAGAAGCTGGACATTGGGGGAAAATATGAAATTGATCACACCTGTCACCAGCGCTGTCGTTAAAATTACAAATAAAATATTTGCCGACCCATACTTTTCTTCCAAAAGCGGCCCTACAACCAATAACATCATAATATTTCCAAAGAAATGATCCCAGCTGGCATGTCCGAATACATGTCCAAAAAACCGGATGTATGTGAACGGACTTGCTAACGATGACCGGTAGACACTGAAAAATGCACGCGTGGATGCACTGCCTGTTACTTTATCTAAAATCAGTACGATAAAACAGGCAAGCGTAAATCCCAAAATAACCGGAGAGTTAAATGACAGCCGTATCTTTTTACCACCGTTACCCATACTATTCCTTCCTCAAAAACCCTGTTTCACAGAGCACAATATTCTATAAAAATCATCTAAAAGTATAGCATACCGGCATCCTGTTTTCAAGAAAACGTCCGGCATCGAATCTATCTATCTTTTTGCCTATATTAATGCTATAATTCAATTTGCAATCTGTTGTTAAACTTGTGTTATTTTGAAGAGTTTTTATACACTCAGGGGGATTTTTACAAATTGAAAAACGATATTATTTATTACAGTGTCGGTGCACTGCTCTATTGTCCCGCCAATAAAAAAACGATTGCCGACTCTGTGATTCATGAAAAATTTGGAACTAAATATTCTCTGGCTTTATGCCTTGAAGATACGATCAATGACAACTATGTGACAGAAGCAGAGCAGGATCTTATCTCTTCCATCCATCAGATATTTGAAAGTTTTCAGGATCATCCTTTTTACCTTCCGAAAATCTTTATCCGCGTCCGCAATGCCGGTCAGATTGGACGCTTAACAAAGGCTTTCGGCGACAGCATAAAGCTGATCACCGGTTATATCATACCGAAATTTACTACTGACAACGCCAGCTCTTATATAGAAGAAATGATCCGGGCTAACGAACAGGCTTCTAGGAAATTATATATGATGCCGATCTATGAGAGTTCTTCTATCATTGACCTGCGGCACCGTATCGATATCCTGTATGATCTGAAAGACAGGCTTTCCCATGTGGAAGATCTCGTTTTAAATATCCGTGTCGGAGGAAATGATCTGTGTCACATGTTTGGATTCCGCCGTCATTGTGACGAGTCCATTCACCGGATCAGACCTGTCGCTGATATTTTTTCTGATATCATAACTGTTTACGGCATGGACTACGTCGTTTCCGGACCAGTATGGGAATATTATTCCGGGTATAATTGGGAAAATGGCCTGATTCAGGAACTAAAAGATGATAAACTCTGCGGCTTTACCGGAAAAACAGTCATTCATCCAAATCAGATTTCTGTCGTAAACAAAGTTTATCAGGTTACAAGATCAGATTTTAACGATGCAAAAGCAATTTTAAACTGGGATAAAAAATCAGACTCGCTTGTCTCCGGAAATCTTGCGGGTGAACGCATGAACGAATACAAGACCCACCATAACTGGGCAGAAAAAATCTTATTTCTTGCAGAGGTCTTTGGCATAACAGACTAAACTTATGTATGCACGAATTTCTTTGGCATGACAGACCAGACTGATGTATACATAAATTTCTTTGGCATGACGAGACCAAACTGACGTATGCAAATAAATTTGCCTGGAAACCGGCAGTATTTTTTATATATCTGACATTTTTTTAATGATACCGCAGCATTTATAATGTTTCATCGGATAATACTGGATCGACACATTTTTTTCCTCAGCTAATCTCACCAGATGTCCAAGCTGAGGATCTCCCTTGTACCTCTCATCAATCAGGATCTTCCATGGAACTCTTCGCAGCAATACTCTTGTCGCCTCTCCGATTCCCGGTTTGATCAGATTGATATCATCAATATCAAATGTCTTTGCAATCTGTTTTACCTCGTCAATACCAGAGCTTTCCACACACTTATTTTCTTTTTCCACATCCATCTCAAACTCGTTCTCGATCGTATGGATAAATTCATAGGACAGATCCGAATCTTTTAATTCTCCATAATAAACGGCTCCGTGGAAATCATCTTTTCCAATGATATCACTCCTTAAGAATGTCCTGCTGATCAGTCCTGACACAGTGCTGTTCAGACAGGAACTCGGTATTAAAATATCATCGTGCGTGCCACACAGTTCTGTCACATTAGCAGGATCTGCTATGACTGCGATATCGGATGACACGCCTTCATACTGCACAAGATCTTTTTTTAATTCATTTAAAATCGCGCCCTTTCCGATCCATCCGTCCACGAACAATAACTTTCCCGGTTCATACCGGCTTAACAGATATTTCATCGCATTGTCATCAATCCCTCTGCCGCGGATAATGGAAATGGAATAATGCGGTACATTGACCTGATATTTTTTTGCAATATATCTTTTGACTAAAATTCCGATTGGAATACCGGCGCGAGCCAGTGAGACGAGCACAATGCCCTGTCCCTTTTTTTCAACGATCTTATCTGCAAGTCTTCCGACAGCAAGTGCTACCGGTTTTGCATAATTTTTCAACGCTTCCCGGTACACCTGCATATATTTTTCTGTCGGGACATATTCGACCGGCAGCATTTCACTGTAATGTTTTCCCGCCTGTATCAGTTTTTCTCTCTCTTCGGTCGGCTGTGGCTGCACCATGCCGGTGATATCTTTTAACAGAAGAGTCACGTCCTCATCCCGGTATGAACTTCTCATTTAATCTTGTCTCCATTCTTTCCTGCTTTCCATTACATCGCATGTTTGCTGCTGAGACACAAATTTCGTATGGGAAAAATTTTATTTTCACATTATGCCCTTATTCCTGTGCCCTCTTTAATACCAACGGATCACAGATATATTTTCATTTTTCATCCGAAGTGCGTAAATCAGCGTTTCTAATCCTTTTAACGACGCTAATGCCGAATCCGTCATAACGATAACCCTGTCATAGTTTTCCAGATCATAAATAAAAGTCTTTCGTTCCGGATCATATAAACTGCACAGTTCATATCTGCAATGCAGTGGATACTCTTCCTCGGTACTGACCGCGATCGGACTTCTAGTCGTAGAATGGCAGCGGACATCACATCCTATTTTTTCTATTTCCTGACCTGTCAGAAGTGCGGGATACATAAACTCTTCCGTGCCGATCACAAGTACGCGCTCACCCTGTTTCACACTCGTTTCCGCGATTACAGTTTCCGCAAGTTTTTTGCATGCAGTCTCATACTGTTTTGCATCAACGAAACGTCTCGCATTCATCCATCCCGGAATTGATATGATGTGTGGTAGTTCATTCCAGATTTTGTCCTGTATGCTGACCGCTAATTTTTCCTGCGTGTGATCCTCTTGTATTGCACGAATAGATAAACCATCACAATGATATTTCTCTGCAATCGCACTGTATCCGGAATGATCCGTTTTTACCAGATAATGAAGTTCTATTTCTTCCTCCCTATAGATTTTTAAATATTCTTCGGTCATTCCATTTAACAGCGAAACAACTGCAAATTTTATCTTTCTCTGATATTCCCTTCGTATGATTCTGATGATATTCATAATCGTATTACCCGTGGTCACTTCATCCTCCACAAATACGATTCTGTCTGTCTCATTGATCACACGGTCAATATCATCTTTTACTAATTTTTGCTCAGTCGCATGGCTGTGCGCCTCTGAGAAAAACAAATAGCTGACATCCGGTATCACTTCCCGCGTTGTCTGGATATACTTTGTCCCCAATGTGATCGCAGCCTGTGCACCGATTGCTGTCGCGGTTTCTGCAAAACCGATCAAAAGCAGCCTCTCGCCTTCATATTTTCCCTGAAGCTTCTCTGCAAGACTTTTAAATAAATTCAGTGCTTTCGAAGGTTCTACCGGAACATGTTTTCCCTGCAGTGGATCTACTACCAGATAACCTCTTTTGGTATTGTTTTCCCGTTTTGCTATTCTCACTAAATCTTTTTGCTGATAGTTCATATGTTTTTGATTTTCCTGACGTTCGTTAATTTTTTACGATCTGTTTTCCAAAGGTTTGGAGATATTCCTGGGCAGTCTGTAATGATATATTTAGTTTTTTCTGCAACCGCTCTAAAATAGCGTCTTCTGGCAACCCTAGATCACAACATGTATCTACAATTCCTTCCGCTCTGCCACGCATTTCTCCTCTTGCTTCTCCTCTTGCTACATCCTGCTCTATTTCATCTTTCATTAATTCCCGTAATGCTTCGCACATACCATTCGCCCTCCTTACCTTCTGATATATTTCATAATTCGCACTGACACTTGCCTGTAATACTGCGTCTATATTATTCCGCTCCCGCGGTGTCTTCATATTTTCTGTCTGTTCTAAAAACTTCCTGATATCCTCTATATCGGCATTTGCAGATAAGATTCTTAGGCTGCTGTGCATAGCCCGGTTCAACCTGCTGATCACCACGATCTGCACCGGGAATAAAATGCTCCCGCTCACGTAATAAATACCTGGATATTTTTCTTCCAGTACATATCCTTTTCGTTCTAATTCAAAAAACAGTTCTCTTGGATATGCTTCACGGAACAATGACACGGTCAGTTCGTCCGCCGGGATTTCATCGATTGTTTTCCCATATCCTTTATAAAGGCAGGCATATCCAAGTGTTTTGTAAAAGGTGTCTATCGACAGTTCATCTCCCGGTCCTTTGTATTCTAACACATTGTACTTTCGCATGATATGACCGATTTCATTTTTCATCACTTTTTCTGCATTTTCTTCTTTTATGATCAGAAGATCAATACGGATCGGTTCTTTACTCAAATGATACTCCGATATTAAATCAAGTTCCTCGATGTTTTCTTTTAGTTCCAGTTCCGCTGCTGCATAAAACGCAGGATGCCACTGGATCTTTTTGGCTTTGTCTGATGACGATTTCTTTGTCTTTTGCGCGATAATCGTTTCCTCCCTTTTTATTCGGGAGAATCGTCTGATATTTTCGAATCCTCCCTGCTTTTACTTTTATTTGGCTGGTGATTTAAAAGCATTGAAAATTCTGATATCCGACGTGGTGGCTTGCTTATTGATATACAAAGCCCTTAACGTGGTTTTGACTTGTTTTGAAACGGCTTATACTATGATATAATTTCTCACAGTCTGCCTTGTAGATTTTGCTAGAATGTAATGCTTTGGATGAATGATAACATAAGTTTATACATATGTCATTATAATTTTATATTTCCTGTTATCTTTATGAATTTTCACTAGTTCCTTTTTCTACTCTTTCCTCTTCTCCCTAAGCTCTAACACCAGCTCATACACCTCCGGCCTGCGTTCCTTCAAATGCTCATCCAGCAGGTGCCTGCGTTCCTTAAAACGCTCCGCCAGTTCCGGATGCTCTTTTGCAATACGGTCATGTACTTCCTTCCGGTGTGCCTCAAGTCTGCCTGCAAGCGTTACCTCATCCTTGCCGGAGATATTAACGATTTCCTTTAAATGTTCCTCTAAATGTTCGAGCCACTCATCTTCATCCAGTGCCTCCATATGTGCCCATCTGCCATGAAACAGATTTTCAACATCCCCCGTCTGCTTTAACTGCTCAATCTGAAGTACGATCTGTTTTTCGATCTCATCTTCCGTCTCTGAACCAAATGCCCAGACAAACTCCTGGACACGGTTATCAGCACGTTTTCTCGACGCACTGCGCTCCACGTTATCCACACCGCCTTCAAGCGGATAAGGTCTGTTGATTCCCATATCTTTTAATGCGATATGTATGGTTCTTCGCACGCAGCCCTCCTCGATGAGATAGCCAAGACCTAATTTTCGAAGCTGCTCATTCACGTCTGCGATGTGCTCTGTCATATAGAAACGGATTCCTTTTTCCTTCAAAAATTTGTACAGGATCTCCAGACGGTCTGCCGCTGTGATATCCAGACTTCCGATTCCTCCGGCATCCAGAATGACTGCTTTCGTGTCATCTTTGATATGCTCCTCGATATCCTTTTGCAGCACCCCGATATTGGCAAAAAACAAATTGCTGCTGAAACGGTAAATCAAAACTCCCTCCACCGCATGGATCTGGCTGCCTTCCCGCAGATCTCTAAAATGCTGATGCCCCGGCTGGATTCCCAGAAAACATCTTGCCGGTTTTGAGGTACGGATGATCATTTCTGTAAAAGACAGGATAATTCCGATCAGAACGCCGTTGATCGTGCCAAGCATCAGCACACCAAAAAATGCACCTATAAAAATGAAACCCTCGGTCCGGCTGACTTTCCACAATCTTACCGCAAGTTCAAACTCCGTTGCCCCAAGCAGTGCCGAGATCACGATCGCCGTCAGCACCGGGATCGGCAGATACCCAATAAAACCGGTTCCACAGAGGAGAAGAATGATCATTGATAACCCAGCCACAATACCGGTAAGCTGTGTCTTTGCCTGATACTGTTCGCCCATTGCACTGCGCGATACTGAACCGTTGATCGGACAGCAGCCGGTAAATGCCGCCACAAAGTTGCCCATGGAAAATGCAAAAATTTCCTGATTATCATCGATCTTGTAACCATTTTTCTGTGCAAAACTATTCTCAGCCAGCAAAGTTTCCGCCATAATGACAACAGCGACTGACAGACTGGTGATGATCGCATCCTTTGGTGCGATTGCAGAAAAATCCGGTATGCTCCATTCTGGCATGCCAGGTTCTACTGCTGCAAGTGTCTGCACCCCCCACTCCCTGACCGGCAGAAAGCGTGTCATAAGTGCCCCTGCTGCCATCAGTGCAACTGCCATCGGAAACTTTGGGATCAGCTTTTTCGAAACCAGAAGAATCACAAGTGCAAAAAGTCCGATCACAAGCGACGGCAGATTGATCTGACCTGCCGTCCCTGCAATATGCTCTGCCAGTTCAAAAAGTTCTCCGACTCCTGCCGTTCCACCCATCAGCTTTGGCACCTGCATCAGTATGATCGTGGTACAGATTCCGGTGATAAATCCTCCCATGACCGGTGCAGAAATAAAATTGACCAGTTTTCCTGCCTTCATAAAATAAAATGCCAGAAGCCACAGTGCCACAAAAAAAGTCAGTACAGGCACTGCTGCCATGGCCTCTTTCGTTCCGCCTTCAATGCCAAGTCCCACAATAGCTGAACCGATCAATGCTGCCGGAGCCGCATCCACACCAAAAATAAACTGTGGTGACGTGGAAAAAAGTCCAAATAAAATGATCGGGAACACCGAGCCGTATAATCCATAAACTGCCGGAAGCCCTGCAATCTGTGCATACCCCATGGAAATCGGGATAGAAACTGCCATGATGATGATTCCAGCAAGAATGTCCTTTGGAAGATTTTGCTTATCGTAATGTTTTAATGTCTGAAATGGCTGTAATTTCACTTTTCAATCACACTTCTCTCTTTTTATTCAAACCTGACATGCTCTATATTTTTTCTTCCCTACTGTATCACAAATTTTTTAAAATCAAAAGATATTCCCTTGTAAAATCTTCCTATGAATGATACGATATTTTTATGCGCTTTTTCTTACTAATGTGATGAATCGCGAAGGAATTTTTAATGCAGCTGTTTTTATAAAACAGTGCAGAAACGGAGGATTAGATTTCTATGAGTGAATACAGAATGGGGACAAAATGTGTGCAGGCAGGTTACACACCTGGCAATGGAGAACCGAGACAGGTGCCGATCATCCAGTCTACCACTTTTAAATACAGTACCAGCGAGGATATGGGAAAACTTTTTGATTTAGAGGCAGATGGTTATTTTTACAGCCGCCTTCAGAATCCTACCAACGATATCGTCGCTGCAAAGATTGCAGCTATGGAAGGCGGTTCGGCTGCAATGTTAACTTCTTCCGGACAGGCAGCCAATTTTCTTGCCATGTTCAATATCTGTGAATGTGGCGATCACATCGTTGCTTCCTCCTCTATCTATGGTGGTACTTTCAACCTGCTCGCTGTCACGATGGCAAAAATGGGAATCACGACCACATTTGTTTCTCCTGATGCTACTGAGGAAGAATTAAATGCAGCATTTAAGCCAAATACAAAGCTTATGTTTGGTGAGACGATTGCTAACCCTGCACTCACCGTTTTAGATATCGAACTATTTGCAAAAGTTGCCCATGCCAACGGCGTTCCGCTTGTGATCGATAACACGTTCCCGACTCCAGTCAACTGCCGCCCGTTTGAATGGGGTGCTGACATCGTAACCCACTCCACGACCAAATACATGGATGGTCACGGAGCTGCCTTAGGCGGAGCGATCGTGGACAGCGGTAAATTTGACTGGATGGCTCACGCTGATAAATATCCGGGACTGTGTACTCCGGATGAAAGCTATCATGGAATCACCTACGCAGAAAAATTCGGTAAAGAAGGTGCCTTCATTACAAAATGTACTGCACAGCTGATGCGTGACTTTGGCTGCATGCAGTCCCCACAGAGTGCCTTTATTTTAAATCTCGGTCTGGAGTCCCTGCATGTCCGTATGCCAAAACATGTAGAAAACGGTCAGGCTGTTGCTGAATTTTTAGAGCAGCATCCAAAGGTTGCCTATGTCAACTATCCGGGGCTTCCTTCCAATAAATATTATGAGCGTGCAAAAAAATACCTGCCAAACGGCGGCTGTGGTGTCGTTTCCTTCGGTTTAAAGGGCGGACGTGCCGCTGCATCCACATTTATGCAGAATCTGAAACTCGGAGCAATCGAAACACATGTTGCTGACGCAAGAACCTGCTGCTTAAATCCTGCAACCTCCACACATCGCCAGATGACGGATGAACAGTTAAAAGAAGCCGGTGTTCCGGCTGAACTTGTCCGTATCAGCCTCGGTCTTGAGGATAAGGAAGACTTAATTGCAGATATTTCCAATGCACTTGATTCGATCAGGGAATAAAATAAAAAACATATACAAAAAATGGATGTTTCCTCATTTAATCTATTGGAAACATCCATTTTTATAAATATAACGGATCAATATTAATATTTATCCTGATCTCTGCTCATACCGGCATCAACTGATTTTTTGCTTCTCCCACATACAACAGCGCGTTGTTATGGTTTGACTTAATTTCTTCCTCTGTCAGCTTTCTTATTATCTTCGCCGGATTTCCAAATGCAAGGCTGCCATCCGGGATTTCCATGTTCTGTGTCACAAGAGCCCCTGCACCAATGATACAGTTATCGCCGATCACTGCACCATTTAATATGATCGCCCCCATTCCGATCAATGTATTATTGCCGACCTCACATCCGTGTACAATCGCACCATGCCCGATCGTCACATCGTTTCCAATGGTAAGCGCATGCCCGTCTCCCACATGAAGGACCGCATTATCCTGTACGTTCGTCCTGCTTCCGATCGTAATCCTGTCAGTATCTCCACGCACCGTTGCATGATACCATATTCCTGAATCTTCTCCGATCGTAACATCTCCTTTTACAATTGCACCTTCTGCTAAATAGTATGCCATGCTGCTCTCCCTTCCGACCGTTTTTACTCCCAGTCCTGTTTCTACTATCCTTAGATCACTTCTTTCCTCTGATCTGACTGATATAAGCCGAAACAACTGCAGCCACACCATCAATCCCAAGTCTGCACTCATCTAAACACAGATCATAATTATCTGCTAATCCCCAGGTTTCCCCGGAATAATAATTATGATACTGCTTTCTTCGACGGTCTGTGTCATCCACGATCATTTTTGCTTTCGACTCTGATACCTGGTGTTTCTCTGCGATTTTTTCAATTCTTGTTTTCTTGTCCCCGCAAAGGAAAATACGAACCGCATCCGCATGTTCTTTGTACGCATAATCCGATGCACGACCGATCACGATGCACGGCTGATCATCAAACAACGCCGTTAATGCCTTTTTCGGTGTCTCACGCACCTTTAAATTCATATCATCCGCAACCATGCTCATCATATCATCAACCTGCCGTTCCCCAAAATAAAACGGATACTTTGCATACACTTTTTTCTCTTTTGCAAGCTCGATCAGTTCCTTTTTGGAATAACACGGAATACCGTATAATTCTGATAACCTTCTTCCTACTTCGTCCCCTTCACATCCGCATTGTCTGGCAATTGTTATAATCATAATGATCCTCCATTCCTGCAAGTCCTTTTATGAAAACCACATTCTTATTTTTATAAGAAGTGCTCTGACCATTCTTTTTCTTTAAAACCGGTAATTACCGTACTTCCATCTACGATCAGCGGACGTTTTACCAACATTCCGTTTGTCGCAAGCAGCTTTAACTGCTCGTCCCTGCTCATTTCGGGAAGCCTGTCCTTAAGCTTCATTTCTTTATATAAAAGTCCGTTGGTGTTGAAAAATTTCTTTAATGGCAGACCGCTCTTTTCATGCCAGTCTTTCAACTCCTCGTAGGACGGATTCTGCTCTACGATGTGACGGTCCGTATATGTAATCTCATGTTCATCCAGCCATTTTTTTGCTTTCTGACAGGTGGAACATTTGGGATATTCTATAAAAAGCATTGGATGTCCTCCTTTTGGTATGGTATGTTGTTGTTAATTGATATTGTACCACAAATTGGATGGGAGTGGGTACACAAATCCTTTTTCAGATGGTGGCATTTTTTATCGTAACGGGGAACCGTGACAGCTTGCTTTCTCTCGCCTCTATTGTGGTAAAATCAAAGTTGGATTTTTCAACAGCGTGGCAATCACCGGAGCATATTTAGATATTCCATAATCTTCAACAATACTGGTTATTCTAGCGCCTGCATCTTTTGATGAAGCACCACATAAGAAAACCCTTTCATCAGCAGTTCCATAATCCAATACGATAAATCGATCATGAAATATACCGCCTGTCTTTTTCATTGACAAATTTACTGTTGGGTACTCCTTGCAGAAATCTGTAAATTCTATGTTGTGAAGTTTATTATTTCCAACATTATCACTGAATAAAATAATAGCTACTCCGGCCGGAGAATTCTTAAGGTGTACCAGCGTCCTTAAGCCAATATAATTGTCAACGACATATATTGACGACTTTGCCTGCTTATAAATGGTCTCATATACCTCATCTGCACTACTAAATTTTGCGTTAAACATGAGCCACTTTTCATCATCATCTGAAACAAAGCTGTTCATCATATCAGCCAACTCAGATTTTGTCACAACATCCTTCAAGCCTTCTGCAACATCTGAAATCTGCTTTTCAAGAGATATCATATCTGAGTTGATTTTGTTAATTTCTATTCTGTTGTTAGCAGTTTCCATGCTTAACTGAAGTATTTCCCGCTGACCTATTAAATCACGATTTTCTAATATGTAATCTTTCATTTTCTTAAAGGTTCTTATTAATGCCTTGCTCTGCTTAACAGCCAACGGTCCTTTCAAGACAGTCATCAGCATATATAATCCTTGCTCTGTAAATACATGAGGATTATAACGACTTTTTGAACTTATATTTGCGGTACAATTTTTGTACCGCAAATCTTCTAATTCCTCATCTGTCAATTCAAACATAAAATCTTCATCAAATTTTTCAATATTATTTTTTACCTGTCTATTAAATCCCTTCGTATCATAGCCATATATCTCTGCTAAATCAGCATCAAGCAATACCCTTTTACCCCTAATTTTATACAGTTTTTCTTTTAGATATTCTTCTGTTACTTCTATTACTGTAACATCGATTTCTTTCTTTTTATCTTCTGCCATAGAACTCCTCCATCCATTTGCGGTCAAAAAAATCGTCCGCAATTTCTACCATTGTCATGCCGCTCTCATATCCAACAACAAAATCATTATAAATTGCCATCCACTTGGCGTTATGTTTCTGACGACCGCTTAACTTACGATTTCTGTAATACTCCAATTCCTCCCGAAGTTCTGCATTCTCTTTTTCCAACTCCTCAATTCTTTTTAATGCCTCTTCAAGTGTTACAGTTTTCTCCATTCCCCTGTCCGCCCCTTTCTGTGCTTAAATTGCTTTGGCAGCCAATTATCGTTATCTGCTTTCAACAAGTCATATACATATATCTTATTCGGCTTTCCTAATCCCTGATGGTTTCGATAAATCAGATTATGTACCTCCAGTTCCTTCAGCATCTTGTTAATTTTCTTATTTCCCAGATGCAACAGCTTCATCATTTCTTTGATTGTAAAAATGATAAATGTAGCTCCATATTCATCTCGCCATGCATCACCATTACACTCCGATAAGCAACGCCGATCCAACAAAATCATATAAAGTGTCTTTGCCTCATTCGTCATGCTTCTAAATTGATTTTCTTGATACATTTACAACATTCCATAATTTTTGTACTCCTTTCCGATTCATTGTATGAAACTATTTTCTCAAAATTTTTATACGAATCCGGTATATCCAAGATGCTGGAAAAATATCCTCTTTATGATTTTTTCCAACATCCAAGACAAGACAGGAAAAGAATTTCTCTTTATCTCATGGCAATATCATGGTAATCTATCTGTATCTTTAAAAATGAGGAAGATGCTATGCATACAAAACTTACCATACCAGAAAGACTGAAAGATTTGAGAGTCTCAGAAAAAAGAATGTCGTTGCAAGAGTTATCCGATGCTACCGGTATCCCTAGCTCCACGCTTGGCAATTATGAAAAAGATGAAAACATAGATATGTCACTCGGTAATCTTATAACGCTTGCAAATTTTTACAACGTAAGCACAGATTACCTTCTTTGCCGGACAGAATTGCGGAAACATAAAAATCAGTCAGTATCTGATCTGCACCTAAATGACGATGCCATACAAATACTGACTGATAAAAAATATAACCCTCGATTATTATCTGAATTACTCACACATGAAAATTTCAAAAAATTCATGACTGACCTGGAAATCTATATTGATGGCTTTAACGATAAGGGAATTCAGATAGCGAATGCTTTTCTTGATGTGATGAGATGTAAATTAACAGAGCTTGGTGCCGATTCCACTGATACATTTGCAACTGTATTTGATAATTCACACATTGAGTCAGAGCAATATTATATGAATATTCTGTCAGACGACTTAAAGCCGATTGTCTCTGACCTGAGAAATGCGCATATGAAAGATAGTAATACTGCCAGCAACATTGACTATCAAAGCATGGTCAAAAATATCATTGATGACTTTACATCTCAAATACCTACTACCGCAGATGACGATGCAGAGTCATCAAATGATGCTTATATAAATGGTCTTTTGCTTCTTTTCTGCAAAAATCTGGAGATGAAAGTCTCTCAGCTTTCTATGGAAGAAAAACGAATATTAAAAGAAATATTTTCCCGTTCTAAGCCTGCAAAGGAGCATCGGAAGTTGAGAAGAAAGAATCCAAAATTGTAAACCTTTAAAACAAGCCACAGAGGATTTTGTCCAATGTGGCTTGCTATCTATAGTTGCTTTTTCGTAAGAAATCCATCTCCTAATGTTGCTTAGAAACAATAACCTCTGTTTTCCCTAGTTTATAAATTTCCCATCGGTATCAAAAATATGATCCAACTCATCATTTGTCATTACGTGCGACACCTTATCCCTAATGGCGCTTCTAGCCATATCCAGTCTCTTAAATCGCTCGTGCCCAGTTCCATCCTTTTCTTTTCGAATTAACTCAATACGACCTACGCCTGGATTTTGGCGGGCGTACTCAGCAAATCCTTTTGCCTTACCAAGATTATCAATTCTAGTTGGATCATGTGGTTCTAAAATATCAATGACATATTCACCATCATTATCCCTTCGCACAATCAAGAAATCGGGATAAGTCGGCTTTTGTTCTCCTCTCATCTCATATGGAATACACAACGACCACGCCTTTCTAGGCGGATTTCTCAACCAACATACATAATCAGGTTGTGCCTGCTCTTCCTTAAGCACACCCTCTTCCCAAGAATTCAGATTAATTCTGGCAACGCCCGAATCATCTACGAACAAATGATCTGTATATTCTTTTCCATTCACATCTCTCGGCTGTTGAATAATTTCCGGCAATCTGAAATTGTGCTTTGATATAATATCTCCATCCGAAACAATCGTATTGTATTGCTTGATAAAGCGTTCCTCCATATTGACCATTTTCCGGCGATATTTATCATTCAACTCATGGAACATCTTCTCAGCATAGGCCTGCAATTTTTCTGTACAATCATCATCCGCAGCATATAAAATCACATCAATCTTATATGCATTCGGATCATCCTCATCATAAAAATACCGACCATACTTATTAGCAACGCCTTCATTTCCGAGCTTACTTTCAGCCTTTCGGAACTGCCGGTCAATATCAGTATCCGTAGAAGACATAAAGTGATAGATGATATTATCATCAACACTCTGACCAAATGCATCAAAGATCTGTGTCTTCATCTCGAATTCCATGATCTGCTTTGCCATCTCATCATATTTTCCGGTTCTGCGAAGATCCATCGCATACTCACGAATCTGCTTAACAATTTCTTCCAGAACATCATCCTTGGCCTTCTCATATTTGCCAGATTGTACCAACAAACGAGCTAGCGCATAAAGGGAATTCAAATAATTGCTGATTTTTACGGAACGCACATCATAGGTCAAAAGACCAGAATCGTTGATTGCTTTCATGACGCCTTCTCGATCAATTGCCTCATTCTCTGATGAATTCACTTCAGTTCCATTAACCTCACAGAATTCTGATATGTTCGTTTGCATCTGTAAGCTATCTGCCACAGTAACACCACTTGAAGTAACTGTATTGTACACATACGTCGCCGATGTGTTCGCCCAATTATTGCTGCTTTTTGCAGTGCTTCTATTCATTTCATTGTTTGTAGCCGATTGCGTCTGCATCCCATTAGTTTCCACCTGACCACTCGGAACATAATGAGAATCTTCATGTAAAGCACTTGCATTCGAAATATTGTCATTCCCAGAGAACTGGAACATATTCATCTGTCCAGGAGTTTGCTGCGTCACATGATGTCTCTGCGTAGATGTTGTCCTCGGTCTTACCGATAAAGTATCCATTACTCTAGAATCCAACGATTCGCCATAGATATCCGCCGGAATGTCACCACCTTCTGCATCCTGAAGTGCCTGCACGACATCCTTTACTGTTCCTGCATCAAAATAAGGTAAGTACAAATGCACATCATTCAGCGTATCATCCACCTGAATATGCATCTGCATCGGTGTACGAATCATACGTCCCAGAAGCTGAGCGATATATGTAGCATCTGTTGCACGACGGAAGGACATCATTGTCTCTGCACGAGGGCAGTCCCATCCCGTTGACAGACTCTCTTTGAAAAATACAACCTTAATCCTCTTGTCTTCCGAAATTGCAGCCGGCTCTACATAGGGTACCGTCAAACCATTAACAATCAATGCCGCATTCGTCTGACCGAATGTATGAACCACTTCGCCTTCCTGGAATCGAATGTTGCAGCGTTCTTCTATCTTCTGAATGCAATCATTTAAATCTGTAGCGGACACGTTGTCGCCCGTACTGTTCTGTACCTGAATGACCAGAATCGGATTCACATAAGCATAGTGTTGTTCGAAGCAATACTGATACCAGTGCTCCCATTTATCCTTCCACTCATCTGCTGCCGCCTGCAATACTGCCATATCGCGGTTTCCAGAGTTTTCCTCCGGATATGAAATAACAATGCGATCCTTCAGAAGACCGGAAGCACGCACTTCATCTGTTGTAACCACGACAGGATAGGTCGTTGCTACGATTCCGGACACCAACACATTAAATCTGGCAATCGTTGCGGACATACCGATCACAACAGGCATCGGCTCTAGGCCATCGTCTGGGCTTCCTTTCAAGAATTTCTGCATGATAGTCGTCGCTCTTCCTGCCTCACGCCCCTGCATACCTCGATGTGCCTCATCAATGATTATATAAAGTCTGTCGCTCTTTTCTCTGGCAGTATTTGCCAATGTCTCCCAGATAGTATACTGCCTTTCGTCGCTGTGTTTTGTCAGATTAGAGTTCTTGCCCAGTTTCTGTGTGTTCAGGAAATAGATGTGTCCTTCGTCCAGCATCTCCTGATCAAAAGAATCATCGCTAATGGTCACACATTGTCCAAGCAAAATTCTATCTGCTTTTAAATCTATTTTATCCTTCGACTGCTCATTAAGTTGTGGAGAATCCGAAAGCCATACGAAAATTGCCTCCGGTTGTTCTTCATATTCCACACCACCAAAGAAAATTTCTTCAATCAGCGATGCCATGATGATAGTTTTACCAGCGCCGGTCGGTGCAGTAAAGGAAACCACTTGATTTGCATGTGTTCTCTGATATCCATGAATGGCTTCTCCAGCCATCAAACGGAGCTGTGACAATGCCTTCTTCTGAAATGGAAATAATTCTGCTTTCATCGCTTACCTCCTTGTGTTTATCCTGAAATTATCCAAGTAATCTCTGTAAAGCTGATAGGTCTCCTTATCTTTGTAGCCTTTAATCATCTCTCGATATCCCGAATCTGAATCCGTAACAAAGTAAATCGTCTGAATCTCCGGATACTTCTTTAGTTCTTCCTCGAAAATTGAAAACTGTTTTTCATCGATCAGAATAGCAAATTGATTCTCCGGCTGTATCATCATTACTGAGTCTGCATCTATCAGTGAGGGACATGAGCCACGAGCACCAGCCTTAAGCCACAGAACCGGAATGAGTTCTGCGAGTTGATTGCCCAAAGCAACAGCATTCTTATCGAGGAAACCAAGTTTGAAAAAAACTGCGTTGGTCTTAAAGCCATCCGAAAATTTCATATTTTCAAATTCTGGATACACAGCGGTTTTTGTCTTTTTATACACTTTCCCACGAATTTTTTTCCCTGTAGATGGATCCGTCACTTCACCATCAATTTCTAAATATGTTTCTAAATCACAACCATAATTTCCATGCAACGGGTTTCCGTCCACATCTATACCCTTTATTGAACAAACCGTCCTTGTCCAAGTTACATAATGAGCTATTCCTAATTTTTCCCATTCTCGATCTCCTGGATTATAACCCTTTTGAATCAAATTTCTAGCTTCCGTTTCTGACACTTCATTATTGGTAACCATAACGCATCTTCTGCTTCCGTTATCCACAGCATTTAAAAGATTTAACGCATGCAATGTAGTTCCCGAACCCGCAAAGAAGTCAATCACTAATGCTTCCTTTTTATCTGCCAAGTAAATATTTAAGGCATCAACCACGCTATATAATGACTTGGGAAAAGAAAATCTTTTGTCATTCCAAAATTTACCTATAAGCTTAGTTCCATACGCATTAGCATCATACTGATTTCCTTTCCATGCAGTAGGTCGTTGGTGTTCAGTTCCATCTGGAATCATAATTATTTTTGTTCCATCTTTTCTTTTCCCTGCAACTATATATTCGCCACTAAGTGCTTTCTGTATGCTAGGAATAGTAACATAGGTAAAATTATAAGGTTGATATTTATTATTGCTTTTTGTTACTCTTACGCAATCATTTTCAAGCGCATATCTCAAACTTTTTTCTGTCAACCCCCAATTCATATGTTTGCCGTCATCCCTTATCGGAAATACCGCAACTGCACCTTCAACCGTTTTGGAATCTGTAAGTGGTTGATCTGGCGTTAAAAAATCTCCGATTTCAACAATTTTTTCTGTTTTTTTGTCAACATATATAGGATAAAACTGTTGTGTTCCTCCCTTAATTGTTCCTCTGGCCGATTCGACATCACTTCGTCTTAAATACGGCCATCTAACTTCTTGATCACATTCTGCATTCTTTACTGAACATGTTTTTGCATTTCCCATATAAATCAATATGAGATATTCATCGACTTGAGAAAGCTTCCCCACTCTAGCCTTTCCTTTAGGATTAATAACCATATCGATAATCTGTATATAACATTCAGAAAATAATGATTCAAGCAATATTTTTAAATGACACAATTCGATGTCATCAATTGTTATCATCATGATAGAGTTCTCTGGATTCAGCAGTTTCTTAGCTAACTTAAGTCTTTTCTCCATCATCGACAGCCACTTGCTGTGTCTATATGCATCTGTTCCATCCACATAATCATTATTATATTTCCAATCCTTCGCACCAGTATTATAGGGTGGATCAATATAAATACAATCCACTTTGCCCGCATAGAGATACTCCAACAATTGCAGTGCATGATAATTATCTGCTTCAATTAAAGTGTGCCAGAGATTACTGTCCGGGGCATTACACACACTATCTATCGGTTTCAGATACGGATAAATCGGTTCACCAAACTGAGCCACGCATACCAACTCATTTACCGGAATTTCTTCCTTCTCCTGTGTTATTTTATGATAACACGTTGCTACATCATCCTTGATGAATGCCACCTCATACATGTCACTAACTGCTCCATTCTTCTTCGCAACCATAGAGCCGCTCTTGACTGGAATGTCATAGAGCGGTGTGCATTCCGGAAGATGTTCCTCGAACACCAATCCAAATTTTTTTGCCTTCGACAGTCTATTAATTTCTTGTTCCAGCCGAACCTTTAATGCCTCGTCCTGCACCTGCGCAAGTAAATCGTGTATTGCCGCCATGTTTCTTCCTCCTGTTTCTCCTGATTGCCAAAATATTCTCTGTCATCTTTTCTCTATCATCTCGAGTGTCCTCAAAATAGGACGCACTCTTATGTAATCGTCTTTTCCTTTATATGGTAAGCTATTTTATGATCTTCACAGAAGCGTATCACCTCTGCAGCTTTTTCATTATAAAATTTCTTATGTTCCGGATATCCGCTTGTAACTTTCCTTGAATAATTCGTCCTACCAAAGATAATCTTATCCACAAAGCTGACCGCTTCTAATATTTCTCTGAGATCCTGATTAATTAGATTCGGTGTCGGATAAGGTTCCATACTTACCCATGTTTTACAACCTTTTTCATGAAGTCTCCTTAAAGCACGCAATCTTTCCTCATATGGTGCGGCTCCTGGCTCTACTTTACTTCGATAGTTCTCATCTAGTGAAATTAATGTAATTCCATACTCATTTTGTTCCGAACATTCCGACAATACCTCCGGCAAGATTCCTTTCGTAAGAATCGTGCATTTGATACCAGCATGATTCAGCTTATTTATCGCAGCAAGACTCATCTGCTCAATCTGCGGATATTCATACATAAAAGGATCTGTTGTAAAACATAATTGAACAGACCTAATTTTATTTCGCAATCTCGGGATTTCCCTGTCTAAAAGTTCTAGGGTATTCGAAACCAAATATGGCTTCACCCATTCTTCATATGTCTTAACCTGCCCAAAACGCTTCTTCATGGAGAAGGCATAGCAAGGATACTTACATCCATGAGCACATCCCTGGACGAAGTTAATGGTATAATCCCCATACTCTACTCCCGTTTTGTAGAGCATCGATTTTCTTGTTATAAAGCCTTCTACATTTGGCATACTTAATAGCTCCTATCTGAAAAACTCATTGAACTGCGGGACGCTTTCATGTCAAAATCTCGTTTCAACACATCCTTTATTTTGTTTTTGTAATCTCTTGTTGGAAACACCGGATGTTCTCCCAAATAATTCCACACTTCATCGTTCGGCACATCAGACCGTCCTGAGAAATGTTCTTGTACATACTGGGCTGCATCTCTAAGATTATAGCAAGACTCATCCGCAGGCTCTCCAAATACAAAATTTCCATTTTCATCAAATCTCATTTGAATCGGATCATCAATGCTACCCGACTTCTTCATAGATGATTTGTCTCCGAATGTATGCCATGCTGTTGTTTTAAACAACTCAAATCCTTTGTAATGTCCTGTGCAGTGAATCAAATTATAGACTACTGCATTGTTGCTATTGAAGAAAGGAAAGCATGCAACATAATATTTATCGCCTCGTCCACTTCTCTCCCGAATAATTTTCTCAACAATCGCCTCATAAGCATTTCTATCACTACCCACATAAATAAGCTCATCAATAGGTGTTTTATATGTATTTTCATACTTTTTAATTACATCTGGTTTCTTTGCAACTTTTGCAGCACGAATCGTATCTGAAACCATATGATTGATGATTACTTCTCCCCAATTCTGAAGAAACGGCTCCACTGCATCCCATTCTATATGAGCATCATACGGATCATATACAAGCAAGAAATTCATATCCTTAAAGTTCGAGGCAATCTCATTTCCAATTTGTCGAAGCATAGTGTTCGCATCCATTGCTTCCGTGTATATGTGGAAATTGTTCGTTTGCTTCGGCAGACGTGTTGTAAGAAGGTCTATTTTCGCATCATTCCAATCATTAAAATACAAATATGCCTGTTTGTACGGGTACGTCTGCATAGCTTCCGCGATAATGTTCGAAACTCTGAGCGGTGTTCCCTCTATTTCCTCACCCTTGTCCGTCTTATACACACCGCTATTTGACATACAATCAATGTAGACTATTCCTTTACATTTTGTATTTTGCATCAAAATCTGAATCCACGCCTTGACATACTCCGATATCAATTCGAATTTTTTGATACTGTGCGGCGGTGCCTCGCTGATTACATCATTCTTCTTTGCACTTGCCATCTGTGCCACCTTCTTTCTGGATTAAATCCATGATATCTCCAATATTACATTCCAGTGCCTTACAAACTTTCATCAAAACTTCCATGCTCACTGTCTCTCCCTTAGAGAGTTTCGTAACAGAAGTCCAGCTGATTCCCGCCTTTGCCTGAAGATCCTTTTTCTTCATATCCTTATCAATAAGTAGTTTCCAAAGTTTTTTGTAACTTACTTCCATAATGCATTCCTCTCAGTCAATTCTCAGAGTCTTTATTTTATATCTATACTTTAAATGAATATTCCGGTCTTGGTGTCCGTGCTGTCCGGTGGTTAGGAAACCGATTGGCAATTATTTAGAATACAAGAAATCTCACCAATATAAAGCCGGCTAACGCCCCCCAAAGCGGCTCTGGGCTTGACATTGGCTCAATTTCTTATGAATGGTAGTTAAACCAATCAAAGGCGGTTTCCGTATCCGGAATGTAGGTTTCCACTGCGCCGGAATCACGGTTTCTTGATGCAAGAATATTCATTTAAAGCAACAATTTCATTATATCAACCAATCATTACCCATACAAGTAAAGTTCTCCATATTTACTGGAATTTTCACCATCAATATTTGAATAATCTCTGCTTACTATAGTATCAGTATATTTTGATTGCTTGTACCACAAAAGGCCACTCAATGCCACAAACAAATTTTATGTATTATATGTCATAAAATACTATTCATATATCACCTCATCCCATGATTAGATAAGCTAGATATTATTCATTTCAGTATTAATAATAATCTCAGTATTATTACCTTGTCCTTTGGACACTCCAAGCAACCAAAAAAGACATCTCTTGACCCGTAATAATTACGGTTTAGGAATGTCCTTTTTACGTTTTCCAACAGTAAGATATACACACGATGCTATTTATCCACAATCAAATCATTCCAAAATGTCTAAACGCCTGCATAATCGCATCTTCCTTCTCCGGTGTATGCTGTGGCTGTCTTGCATTCTCAGATTTAGGCAAATTAAAGTTCTCGCCGACATCCAATCCACACTTCTTCTTAATCTGTGCGATATACAGTGATGAAACCTTAAGTCCTGTCTGCTCCAATACATATGCCTTTATCTGCTCATATGTCGCTTTTCCTTTGAATTCAGATAAATCCATATCCTCCAGAGAGAAGTCCACCTTCACTTTTCTACTGTCGACCAGTCTCCGTTCCACTTCGGTCCGCGCTGAGCAAAGATCCACCGGACCTTTAGCGCCCTTGGAAAGTAAGACTACAGTCTCCACATGTGTAGTATTCCCAAACTGATCCACCGCCCGTACCCTGCAAAGCTCATATCCGCCCTCGCAGAGCACCTTAAGATCCCTCGCTAACGTCGCAGAATCACAGCTTACATACACGATCCGCTCCGGCTGCATCTTAAGCATTGTCTCAAGGCACACACTGTCACATCCCTTACGTGGCGGATCGACAACGATCACATCCGGATGCAGCATGTCGTTATCTGTGTTTTTCTTTTTTTCATAAAATGCCGGAAGTACTTCCTCCGCCTTCCCAACAAAAAACTCTGCATTATTGATTCCGTTTAATGCTGCATTGTTCTTTGCATCCTCGATTGCCTGCGGAACAATTTCCACGCCGTAAACTTTTCCTGCTTTCTGTGCTAAGAAAAGGGAGATCGTACCAATACCACAATACAGATCCCATACCGTTTCTTTGCCGGTCAGTCCGGCATAATCAAGGGCAAGGCTGTATAACTTTTCCGTCTGAACCGGATTGACCTGATAAAATGACTGCGGTGAAATATGGTATGCAACCGCAGTATCTGTCAGCGAAAAATCCTTTGTATCACGAAGATGGATCATATCTGTAATATATGGATCACCCCAGATACATTTTGTCACATCCCCAAGGATCACATTTGTTTTCTTTGTGTTCTGATTAATGGAAATGCTTTTCATTCCCCCGATAGCAGCCAGCTTATCGATCAGTTTTTCCACTTTTGGCAAAGTTGTTCCGTTGATAATCACACAGACCATGATCTCTTTTGTGGAAAACCCGTAGCGGATCAGAACATGACGAACCAGTCCTTTACCTATATTTTCATCGTAAGGCGCTACATGATATTCTTTCATATAGGAAAGAACCTCATTTAAAATGATCTGGTTCTCCTCCACCCCCAGCTTGCAGTCATTTACCGGAATGATACTATGGGTGCGCGCTGCATAAAAACCAGCAACCGGATCACCATCCTTGTCCGCACCGATCGGAAACTGTGCCTTGTTCCGGTAACGGTATGGCTCTTTCATTCCAACAACCGGCTCCATGATACGGTCAATAAATTCCGGTTCAAAACCACCGATGCGGATCAGATTTCCGCGCACTTTGTTCTGCTTAAATTCCAGCTGCTTTTCATAATCCAACGCCTGTATCTGACATCCGCCGCATCTCCTGTGAAGTTCACACTGTGGTGTCACACGAAATTTAGACGGCGATAAAATCTGCTCCACTCTCGCATAACCATAATTTTTCTTCATCTTTGTGATGCGGGCTTCGATCTCATCTCCAAGCACCGCATCTTTAACGAAAAAGGTCATGCCATCGTATTTTCCGATTCCTTCGCCGTCCACGCCCATATCTTCGATTTTCAGTTCTATGATATCATTTTTCTGCATAATTATAATTTCCCGGAGCGTCTGATATTGCTCTCAAGCAGACGGTTGTACCCCTGCCATTCCTGATTATTTTCCGGCACGTTGTTAAAGATTTCGCGCACCGTCTCCATCTTTGCATCGATATTATCCGCAAAACTGAGTGCCAATGCCTCCGGCAGCGCCGGTTTTTTCGGTGAACCAAACTCTAACTCGCCGTGATGTGCTAAAATACAGTGCTTTAACTCGCTTGCCAGTCCCTTTGGAAAATCCGGGATCGTGCGGATCCTGTCACCGACCATCTCGGTTCCGATAATAATATGTCCTAAAAGCTGACCGTCATCCGTGTAATCATTTTCCGGGAATGTGGAAAGCTCCTCTAATTTTCCGATATCATGGAAAATAGCTGCCGTGATCAAAAGATCGCGGTTTAACATCGGATAACAGCCTGCAAAATAATCACAGTGCTTTGCCACACTTAAGCTGTGCTCAAGCAGACCACCGACAAATCCGTGGTGCACAGTCTTTGCAGCAGAGTGGAATTTAAAGCGTTTTTCAAAATCTGCATCTTCCACAAAAAAGCTCTCTAACAGCTTCTTTAAATGCACTTCTTTGATGCTCGCAATCAGGCCTTTTAACTCCTCATACATCTGGTCGATATCCTTATCGCTGACCGGAAGGTAATCTTTTGGATCATACTCCCCTTCCTGCACCTTGCGGACGCGCTTTACATTCAGCTGTAAATTGCCCTGAAAGCTGGTGATATCACCCATTACGGCTATGTAATCCAGTGAATCGAACTCGTCGATTCCAACAGAACCAGGCTCCCAGATCTTCGCATCCAGTGTGCCCGTTTTGTCCTGTAAGATCAATGTATCATAAGGTTTTCCTGCCTTTGTCAGTGCAGACTGTTTTACTTTACATAGATAGATTTCATTAATTCGCTCGCCCTCTCTGAGGCTCTCAATATACTTCATACTACTCCTTATTCCTGCTTTTATTTTCTAAAATTATTATGCCTGTATCCGCATTTCTGCTTCTAAAACGCATACCGGTGTCCACATTTCTGTTTCTGACATGCATGGCCGCATCCGCATTTCTGCTTCTAAAATACATGCCTGTATCTGGTTCACATCTCTATGGCAGCACACTGACTTCTACCGTGCAGGTGATTTCCGTATAACCTTCCGGTCCCTGCCGCTCAATCTTCACTTCCACCGTATCTTCCGGCTTTAACGAAAGCAGTTTTTTCTCATAATTTTCTGCCGTAAGAATCTCATCCCCGTCAATCTCCGTAATGACATCCCCGCTCTGAAGTCCAGCAGCCATTGCCGGTGAATCCATACATACATCCTTGATATATGCACCTTTCGGTATCTCATATTCACGTTCGATCGCTGCTGTAACCGTTGTCACTTCAAGCCCAAAGTAAGGGATATCCTGTCCGTTTGACAGCATCTCAATCAATGCTTTTAACTCGGAAATAGAGATCGCTGTCAGCGTATTTTCATCCCCCGCACTGCTGTATCCCTGCATCACGATTCCAATGATCTCGCCATCTACATTGACAAGTGCTCCGCTTCCGTTGCTGCTTCCTACAATATCTGTCGTAAACACACTGTAATTATGATCTATCGTAGAAATACTGTTCGTGGTGGATGTAATATTTCCAGTCAGGATTGAATAATTGGTTCCAAGCGGACTTCCGATCGCGATCGCGATCGTTCCCTGCGTAACAGTCAGTGAATTTCCAAGAACTGCAACTGCGATCGCATTCTTTGTACTTTCGGTAAGTTCTGACGCCTTTACGCTTAACACAGCTATCCCTGTATTGCCATCGTATTTTTTCATTTCAGCTTTCACGACAGCATCATTAATAAATGTGACATAGATTTCCTGTGCATCCGCAATCGCCTTGCGTTCTGTTAAAACCAGCAGTTCCCTGCCATTTTCCGCTACAATGATACCGGAGGCCTGCCCCTTACTCTCATATGGGTTATTAAACCAGTCGGTATCGCTCTTCACACCGGTTACCGTCACGATAAACTTGTTTGCTTCTTTTCCAACCGCATACAATTTATTCTGAAGTTTCTGAAAATCGGCAAGTTCAAGTTCCTGCATTTCATTGTTTGGAACATCCCCAGTGTTATGTTCCGTTTCCGGTTCATCCGTCTGCTCCTGCTGACTGTTTCCCGCTTCTTCTGTCTCCTGCTGCCCGTTTTCCGGCTCTTTATTTTCTCCCTGCTGTCCGTTATTCTCTGTGTCCTTTTGCTCTGTCGATTCCTGCGTATCGTCCTGTCCGCTTTCTTCCGTTTCTGTCACATCATCCTTCGGAATCGTAACGACAGGCTTCTCCTCCGGGTAAAACCAGTTTGAAAACTCCGGCTGCAATAAACTAAACACCAGTGCTGCCACCGTACCAAAAATAACGGCAAGCACTACGGTAAACAATGCTTTTTTTATAAGACGTTTTTTATTCAACGGCTTCTCCTTGATCTGCTCATTAATAAAAGAAAAGCCACCCTTCTCTTTCTCCTGCATGATTTTCCCTTCCTTAACAAAAATGAAAACCGCACCTTATTTATTATAGTTTGAATCACATACGCTTGCAACACTATTTTTGCATTTCCGGCTTTCCTTCCCCCAATTAATGGGATATAATGTGAATAAGCAATGAGCAGTGCCAAATGAGGGAAAAATAAAAAAAGACTGCTTGCAGGCTCTTTTTTGTTTTTTTCTCATTTGATAGGGCGAATGCCCGTCAGCCCGGAAAATCTCTGATTTTTCGGGCTGGCACTGCGGACTAAAGTCGAACACACATATCCGTCAGCATACTGCCACTACAAACTAAATTTTCAACCACAAGGAATTATAAATCTTATGAATGAAAAAGTTTTAAAAACATTAGAATATAATAAAATCATTGCCCGCTTAGCGGAGCACGCCTCAAGTGAGGATGCAAAGAAACGTTGTCTCTCCCTCACACCGGGCACAGACATCAATGAGATCAATCTTTTACAGTTACAGACCAAAGATGCCCTAAACCGTCTCTTTAAAGGCGGGCGCATCTCTTTTTCCGGTGTACACGACATCCGAGACTCCCTGAAACGTTTAGAGATCGGTGCATCCTTAAGCATCACGGAGCTTTTGCGCGTCTGCTCTCTCCTTGAGGCAGCCAAACGTGCAAAAGCATTTTCCCGCGCCAGCATCGGACATACCGGACCGGACCGCCCTGTTTCAGCAGATGAGACAGACGAACTTCCGGTTGATTCCCTGACCGGATTTTTTGACCAGATCGAACCACTCACACCATTATGTGACGAGATCCGCCGCTGCATCTTATCGGAGGACGAAATCGCAGACGATGCCAGCAGCACACTCCGTTCCATCCGTAAATCCATGCGTGGCATGAACGATAAGATCCGTGCACAGATGAACTCGATGATCAACAATACAACTACACGCAGTTATTTGCAGGATGCCGTCATTACGATGCGTGACGGCCGCTATTGTCTGCCGGTCAAGGCAGAAGCAAAATCACAGGTTCCGGGTATGGTGCACGACCAGTCATCTTCCGGTTCCACACTCTTTATCGAACCGCTCGCTGTTGTAAACTTAAACAACGAATATAAAGCTCTTCTTATGAAAGAAAAAGAAGAAATCGAAGTCATTCTCGCCAACTTAAGCAACTTAACGGCAGGATACTCCATGCAGCTTCATACTGACTACAATGTGCTCACCGAACTTGATTTTATTTTTGCAAAAGCAGCTTTCGCTCAGACTTACAACGGTGTTGCTCCGACTTTCAATACCGACGGACGTATCAACATCAAAAAAGGGCGTCATCCGCTGCTCGACGCCAAAAAAGTTGTACCGATCGATGTACGTCTCGGAGAAGATTTTACGCTTCTGATCATTACCGGACCAAACACCGGTGGTAAAACTGTCTCCTTAAAAACAGTCGGTCTTCTGACATTGATGGGGCAGGCAGGACTTCATATTCCGGCTTCCGAGCGTTCGGAACTCGGAATCTTTGAGGAAGTGTTTGCTGATATCGGAGATGAGCAGAGTATTGAACAGTCTTTAAGTACTTTCTCCTCCCATATGACAAATATCACACGCATTTTAAGTCAGGTAAATGACCGTTCCCTCGTGCTTTTCGATGAGCTTTGTGCCGGAACCGATCCAACGGAAGGTGCAGCACTTGCAATTTCTATTTTGTCAAAATTAAAACTATACGGTGCACGTGTCATGGCAACCACACACTACAGTGAATTAAAAGTATTTGCCTTGCAGACTTCCGGTGTAGAAAATGCCTGCTGTGAATTTGACGTGGAATCTTTAAGCCCGACTTACCGTCTTTTAATCGGTATTCCTGGAAAGAGTAATGCATTTGCGATTTCCACGAAACTCGGTCTGGGTGAGGATATCATCGAGGATGCCAAAGGACGGATCAGCGAAAATGATATGAATTTCGAGGATCTTTTAGCAGATCTTGAAAAGAGCCGCATCACGATTGAAAAAGAACAGCTTGAGATCAACCAGTATAAAGAAGAAATCCAGAAATTAAAAGAACAGCTTGAACAGAAACAGGAACGTTTAGACGCAAGCCGTGACAAGATCCTGCGCGAGGCAAACGAGCAGGCTTACAATATCATCAAAGAAGCAAAAGACCTTGCCGATGAAACGATCCGTAATTTCAATAAATACGGCACCGCACATGCCCCGGTCAGCGAAATGGAAAAAGAGCGCACTAAACTGCGCGATAAGATGAACAATGCACAGAAAAAAATGTCTGACCAGAAAAAGAATGCTGCGCCAAACCATAAAGTTCCCAAAAAACTCCGCATTGGCGACCGCGTGAAAGTCATCAGCATGAATCTAAACGGAACCGTTCACTCCCTGCCAAACGCAAAGGGTGACCTTTATGTACAGATGGGTATTTTACGTTCTCTTGTCAACATCAATGACCTGATCCT
The DNA here is from genome assembly GCF_041325975.1 of Roseburia sp. Lineage (NCBI taxonomy): Bacteria > Bacillati > Bacillota > Clostridia > Lachnospirales > Lachnospiraceae > Roseburia > Roseburia sp. The sequence goes on from NZ_JBGLEJ010000004.1 coordinate 855,377, forward strand.
GTTAGAGGAAGAAACTTCCCCGACCAGCAAAAAATACGGTCGTACCAGTGCCGGCAAGATCAAAATGAGCAAGTCTGCATCCGTCTCCACAGAGATCAACCTGATCGGCAAGACCACAGACGAAGCGATCGCTCTTTTAGATAAATACTTGGATGATGCCTACCTTGCGCACATTCCGTCCGTGCGTATCGTCCACGGAAAAGGAACCGGTGCACTGCGCAACGCCGTACAGGCACATTTAAAACGTTTAAAATATGTGAAATCATTCCACCTCGGAGAGTATGGCGAAGGTGATGCCGGCGTAACAATTGCCGAATTCAAAGACTGATTTCAGACAAAAAGTAATTTCAGTAAGACAGATTTTATCTGATCCCATGCACAAAGCACTGCCGAAGCAATACCATTTCGTCTGATTTACAAACAGAATAACAACTAACAGGAGGTAATTTTATGGCAGCAAAACAAAAAATACTGATCGTCGATGATGATAATAATATTGCAGAACTGATCTCTCTTTATCTTACGAAAGAGTGTTTTGATACAAAAATTGTAAATGACGGTGAAGAAGCCTTAAAAGCATTCGAACAGTACAATCCGAACCTGATCCTTCTTGATCTGATGCTTCCGGGCATCGACGGCTATCAGGTATGCCGCGAAGTCCGTGCAAAAGCAAACGTGCCGATCATCATGCTCTCCGCAAAGGGTGAGATTTTTGATAAAGTACTCGGTCTTGAACTTGGAGCAGATGATTATATCATGAAGCCGTTCGATTCCAAAGAACTTGTTGCCCGCGTCAAAGCCGTTTTGCGCCGTTACCAGCCGGTCAAAATTGAAGAACCTGCTCCTGAATTAAAATGTGTAAAATACCCGGATCTGATCGTCAACTTATCCAACTACTCTGTTATTTATAAGGACAATCCGATCGACATGCCGCCAAAGGAATTAGAGCTTTTATATTTCCTTGCATCCTCGCCAAATCAGGTATTTACCAGAGAACAGCTTCTCGACCATATCTGGGGCTATGAATACATCGGCGACACCCGCACCGTGGATGTCCATGTAAAACGCCTCCGTGAGAAAATAAAGGACAATGACAGCTGGAGTCTCTCGACTGTCTGGGGAATCGGTTATAAGTTCGAGGTTAAAAATATATGAAACGAACACTCTACCCGAAGCTGCTCGGCGGCTATCTGATCTATGGACTGATCTGTTTTATTATTATTTCAACCTTTGGTTACCATATTACTTTTAACTTCTTAGAGCGCCGGGATGCCTCGACGCTCTATCGGGAGTCTGCGCTGATTTCCTCCAATTATGCAGAGAATTATTTCAAACGTTCCACAACATTAGAAGAAATGAAAACGCAGCTCTCCACTTTAAGCACTTACCTCTCCAGTGAGATCTGGATCATTGATAAGCAGGGACAGATTCTTTTAAATACAGCTTCTGCCACCTCTCCGGCAGAAAATACAGAACCGGAAGTGATCCCCGATTTTGACGTGACTGATTTTGGAAATAAATATTACCGCACCGGAAACTTTTACGGTCATTTTGACTCAGAAACATTAAGTGTGTTTTCACCGATCACTGTAAATTACAAAGTACGAGGCTATGTGATCATACATAAACCTGTCAGCTCCATCGTCAATTTATCCAACCTGCTGACCAATCTTTCCTATCAGACGTTTGCACTTTTATTTCTGGCAGCGTTTGTTGTTTTAGCACTCTTTACCTGGATCGTCTATATCCCGATCCGCAAAATTGCCAAAGGCGCCAATGAATATGCCGCCGGAAATTTTGAGGCAAAGATCGATGTCCACTCCAATGATGAGATCGGTTATCTTGCTGCCTCGCTCAACTATATGGCAAATGAATTAAACACCCTTGAGGAGGATCAGCGAAAATTTGTCTCCAATGTCTCACATGACTTCCGCTCTCCGCTGACCTCGATCAAAGGCTACGTAGAAGCAATGCTTGACGGAACAATCCCGGTTGAAATGCAGGATAAATATTTAAACATCATCCTTTTTGAGACAGAACGTTTGAACAAACTGACAAAAAGCCTTCTGGAATTAAACAAATTCGGCTCACACGGTGTTATGTTAGACATCACCAGTTTTGATATCAATCACACAATCCGCATGACCGTACAGACCGTTGAGGGAACCTGTATGGAAAAACATATCAGTTTTAACCTGATCTTAAGCGGTGAGACACTGTTTGTCTCTGCTGATTTCAGCAAAATTCAGCAGGTGCTTTATAACCTGATCGACAATGCACTCAAATTCAGCCATGCAAATTCATCGATCACGATCGAGACGACCGAAAAAAATGAAAAGGTCTTTGTTTCCGTCAAAGACACCGGAATTGGTATTCCAAAAGACAGTATCAAGAAAATCTGGGAGCGTTTCTATAAAACCGATCTTTCCCGTGGGAAAGACAAGAAAGGAACCGGTCTTGGTCTTTCCATTGTAAAAGAGATTATCCAGGCTCACGGAGAAAACATCAACTGTATCAGTACCGAGGGTGTTGGTACGGAGTTTATCTTTACACTGCCGTTAGCGAAAGAACAGGAGGAGCATGCCTGATGGCATGCTCCTTTACATAACGTGATTATTAAAATTCACCTTTTCCTTTTCTCTTTATTTCATTAACCTTACTTTTGATATTCAGCACACAATCTTTCTAATAATTTAAAATCACAACTGTTATTTACAATACTTGGATTTACTTTATTTATGACTTTGGAGTAAGTTTGTTTTGCTTTATTTCTTATGCGAATTTCATTCTCATTACAAAATTTCCACTCTAGATTTAACAAAATTTTATTAGGATCATCCGCTATTATTCTTTCCTTTATACATTCATCTGGAACTGGAAACATATAGTTAAACCGCAGTGCCCCTTTTACTTTGTTATAGCGTTCAGATTCAATGTTTATCAATATATTATCCGGTTTTTGCATTTTGTAAGATGATACCGGGACATAATATTTATATTCATGAACATCCAAAACTACTCCACATGTAAACTTAGGCAAATTTCCCGGATATTCTATATTCGGAACCTTAGTAAAGCCCCTCTCGTTCATTTCTTCTTTTTGTAAGTATTTAACGTAATCTTTATCTATGTCGTAAAATGATAATGCCATTCTTTCTCCCAAAAAACAATATTGTCATACATCAACATAAACTGTCTCATTATTATGAACTATGAGGATTACGTTTTACTCGTCTATCATATTATCACAGTGGTTCTATGTCAGTACTTGTCAAATCTTCACACCCCAACACTCGATTAATTTTTTTCATGACTCATAAACTAAATAAGAGATGGCAAGCCATCTCTTATTTATCCATTATAGTTCGCTCTCAAAAGTGGCGAAGCACTCTAACATTATAACTCGCTCTTAAAAAGTGGCGAAGCACTCCAACATATATAATTCGCTCTCAAAAAGTGGCGAAGCACTCCAATATTATAGAATAACTATCTTTACAACAATTATTCTCTATGTTTATAGTATGATAGATTTCATTAATTGTCAATTAGTTTTTGTACTACATCTTTATTTTACCTTCCTACTTCTTTTTCTTCCCTTTCGCTTCCGGCAGCTCCCCATACATCGCAACGAACAATCCCTGCAAAAACTCTTTATCATCCACCTCGTCTACCAGCAGCGTTCTTTTGCTCCCTCATACGGCAGTTCGTAGGAGGCTTCCCACAGATAGGAAAGTGCCGCTTTTACCGGCTTTACCAACAGCCTGTCATCATAGATACCACCAACGATTTTACCGCAGTAATAAATAATAAATTCGTCCATCATAGCCCGGTATGAGATTTCTTCCAACTCCGCTAACTGTCCTAAAATAAATTGTAAATATTCCTTACTTGATGCCATATCCTACTGCTCCTTCCAAAATCCACCCTTATGGAAGTTTTCATTTCCTAACGGTGTTGCCGTCAGTCGGAACATCACACATCCGTCCGGACACACGATATCTTTCACATATCTGCTGCTTCCGCCAAGATTCTCAAGATCTCCGCCACTTCTAACCGCCTCCATGAGTGGATAAAGCATCATCATTGTTTTTGAGCAGATTCCCTGACCATCTTTATTGACCGGACATCCATAGGTGCAGGTATATTGATCCCCAACCTCTTCCCCATTTCTGCAATAATGTTCTGTGTGATCTCCTCGTAAAAACCCTGTAACTTCTATTTCAAATTCATATTCTTCATTGTACCATTTTTTCATAGCTGGTCTCCTCTAAGTAATTTATTGCAACGGGGCAGCGAAAATCTCAAATTGGTATGCAGGCACATTTCTTATCCAACCCGCTTTTTATGTGCTTTCATTTTCTTCATCGCCCAATCATAATGACTGCTTGTATTACTGATAAAATAATTTCCAATACAGCTTCCGCCCACCCATGGATAATAAGTCCTGGTAAAAAGTTCTTCCTGTGAAAACGTATCTAATGCCTCCATCACTCTTTTGTGTGAATCCTTAAACCGTTCGAGTGCCTCTTCTTCGGAAATATTCTGACAGCGCCGAAAGAATACCATATTCATATCACCATACGTTTTCCAGTTATATCCTTCCAGCAGGAATGGCTTATTGCTGCCGTTTTCACGGTTTTTGACCCATTCTAAAAGCAGCAGATGCCACTCATTCAGATGCATCAGTACGTCTCTTAAATTTCTATCACGTCTCCAGTGTGCTTCCTTTTTCTTTTCATCATCCAGAAAATCATACGGTGCACTTTTCTCCGCTTCTGTTCTCCGTTCAATCATAGAAAGCAGTTTCTCATAATTTGTGTTTGCAGCCTCTATTAACTCCTGTTTATTTTTCGGTCTTGCCATTTTCAATCCCTCCATTTTAGCACGGCAGCTATATATCATGTTTAGCATAACATCTTTCAACACATATGAACAGACTTCGACCAGAAACTTCGTATGAAACAAATTTTCTTATTTTCATACAACGGCACAAAACAGCCTCGGCTTAGTGCAATTTTCCACTCAAAAAACTGAAAACCACCTTTTGATATCCAAACCTATCTACAACATACAAAAAAGCCAGCCCAGTCTGCATCATCTGCAGCCTGGACTGGCTTTTTTCACGTTCTCATATTTTGGATAGTGATTATACTAACTCAAGTAATACCTCTAAAGCGCCATCACCTTTACGCTGACCGATCTTTACGATTCTTGTGTAACCACCGTTACGGTCTGCATATTTCGGAGCGATCTCATCGAATAATTTAGCAACAAGATCAACTTCTTTGGTGTTTTTCTTTCTTCCGGCAGCTTCAGTCGGAACTTCTTTTACGGTGTAAAGAACTTTTAACATCTCTCTACGAGCATGAAGACGGGATGGCTTATCTTTCTTGATAGTCTTCTCAACTTCATCGTATACAGTAACTTTCTTACCGTCTACAACTTCTTTTACTCTCTTACCGTCTTTATCTTTGCGGGCAACTTTTGCTTTTACAGTAACTTCTTCGTAGTTGTCTTTCTCTTTTACTGCTAAAGCAATGATTCCCTCAGCGATTTTACGAACCTCTTTTGCTTTTGCTTCTGTGGTAACGATCTTACCATTGTTTAATAATGCTGTTACCTGACCTCTTAATAAAGCTTTTCTCTGGCTAGAGGTTCTGCTTAATTTACGATACTTTGCCATTTTTAATATCCTCCATTTTGTGGAACATCCGGCCACGCGCTTTGGACTTACTTACCGGACGCCATATTCTTGTTTCGGAGTGGTTCTGTGATACCGCACAGTGCCATTCCAAGTGCCACTCATGATCCGTGTGTCAGAATCTCGTCTGCCTCATCCCTCTGACTGTCTCTGACGCATTTCCTCGTCAGGCATATCAGAGCAACAAATGCATACACTCTGCACACCAGACATACTCCATGCCGCATGGTCTTACTGTTTCTGCCTGTATCGGGGAATGTAAAGCGCTCGCTTTACTCCTCTCCCTGGTTTAACTGAAGTCCTAACTCTTTTAATTTAGCAAGAACTTCCTCTAATGATTTACGTCCTAAGTTACGAACCTTCATCATATCTTCCGGTGTTCTGTTTGTCAGTTCTTCGACTGTGTTAATGCCGGCTCTCTTCAAACAGTTATAAGAACGAACGGAAAGCTCAAGTTCATCGATATTCATCTCAAGAACTTTCTCTTTTGCATTGTCCTCTTTCTCGATCATGACATCAGCCTGCTGAGCAGCTTCGGAAAGATCGATGAAAAGACTTAAATGCTCGCTTAAAACCTTAGCAGCTAAGCTGACAGCCTCATCTGGCTCTAAGGTACCGTTTGTATAAACGTCCAAAGTAAGCTTATCATAGTCTGTAATCTGACCAACACGGGTATTTTCAATCAAAAGATTTACTCTTTCTACCGGTGTATAGATAGAGTCGATGGCAATAACGCCGATCGGAATATCCTCTGTCTTATTCTTGTCTGCACTTACATAGCCTCTGCCGTTTGTAATGGTAAGCTCCATGTAAAGCTTGCAGTCAGGTCCGCCATTTAAATTGGCAATTACCAGATCCGGATTTAAAATCTGAATATCAGAATCAACCTGGATATCTGCTGCTGTGACTACACCTTCGCCCTCGAATTCAATGTAAGCAACTTTAGGTTCATTTGTAGAGCTGTTATTTCTGATGGCAAGATTTTTGATATTCATAATAATCTCAGTTACATCTTCCTTAACACCAGGAATGGAACTGAATTCATGTAAAACACCGTCGATCTTAACCTGGCTTACAGCAGCACCCGGTAAAGAAGAAAGCATGATTCTTCTTAAAGAATTACCAAGTGTCGTACCATAGCCTCTTTCCAAAGGTTCTACAACAAACTTTCCGTACTTCTTGTCTTCTGAAATTTCTGCGATTTCAATTTTTGGTTTTTGAAAATCGAACACTACAAAGTCCCTCCTTCTCGGGTAATTTGCTTAACTATTACTTAGAATATAACTCGACGATAAGCATCTCATCAACAGGAACGTCGATCTGCTCTCTGGAAGGTAATTCTTTTACAGTTCCCTGTAATTTCTCAGCGTCAACATCTAACCACTCCGGAACTAATCTTCCGCCGGTAACTTCAACGATGTCTTTCATTCTCTGAAGACCTTTGTTTTTCTCTTTGATCTCGATAACATCGCCAGCTTTTACTAAGTAAGAAGGAATGTTAACCTGTTTACCATTTACTAAGATAAATTTGTGGTCAACGATCTGTCTTGCTTCTTTTCTTGTTCTTGCGAATCCCATACGGAATACAACGTTATCTAATCTGGACTCTAACATGGTCATTAAGTTTGTACCAGTCATGCCCTTCATCTGATCAGCTTTCACATAGTAGTTGTGGAAAGGTTTTTCCAGAACACCATAGATGAATTTTGCTTTCTGTTTTTCTCTTAACTGAAGTCCGTACTCGGAAACTTTCTTATTTGCTCTCTTTAACTCTCTGTTGGATTTTTTATCATATCCAAGGTAACTTGGCTCTAAACCAAGTGATCTACATCTTTTCAGAACAGGAACTTTATTTACTGCCATCTTCGTCTTTCCCTCCTAATTAAACTCTTCTGCGTTTTGGTGGACGACATCCATTGTGAGGTACTGGAGTTACGTCTTTGATGCTGGTAACCTCAAGACCACATGCAGAAAGTGCACGGATCGCTGCTTCTCTTCCTGAACCCGGTCCTTTAACCATAACATCTACAGTCTTTAATCCGTGGATTAAAGCAGCCTTTGTAGCTGTCTCAGCTGCCATCTGTGCAGCATACGGAGTAGATTTCTTTGAACCTCTAAATCCAAGACCACCGGCACTTGCCCATGATAAAGCATTACCTTCAGCATCTGTGATAGTTACGATTGTATTGTTAAAAGATGACTGAATATGTGCCTGTCCGCGTTCAACGTTTTTCTTTACACGCTTTTTTGTCACTTTTTTTGTAACTTTAGCCATATCTAAACTAACCTACTTTCTCTAAAATATAAAATATCGACTGATACGAATTACTTCTGTTGCCAGAATTATTTTTTCTTGTTAGCAACAGTTCTCTGAAGCGTACCTCAGGAAACTTTATTTTTTCTTATTTGCAACGGTACGCTTTGGACCTTTACGGGTTCTTGCGTTTGTCTTTGTCTTCTGTCCACGAACCGGAAGACCTTTTCTGTGACGGATTCCACGATAGCATCCGATCTCCTGAAGTCTCTTGATATTGAAAGCGATCTCTCTTCTTAAATCACCTTCTACTAACTGAGTCTCATCGATTACTGCGCTGATTCTCTTTACTTCATCGTCTGTTAAATCTCTGACACGAGTATCAGGATTTACGTTTGCTGCTGCAAGGATACGGCTAGAGCTTGTTCTACCAATTCCGTAGATGTATGTCAAACCGATCTCGATGCGTTTTTCTCTTGGTAAATCTACACCTGCAATACGAGCCATGTGCTTTTTAACCTCCATTAATTCATCCGATGCATTCTGCACCTGTTATATTGTTTCATTTCTCAAATCACCTGACGTTGTGACTTTATTTCGGAAAATCGTCTGAGACAGCTCCGTTGTCAGCGGCCTGAAATGTGTGTCCCATCCGTCTTTCTTCTTATTTGGATATGTCCCTTTATGTCCTCGGTATGTAGACATAAAAAAGCAGCTATCCCGGCTGTCTGATTATGATAACAGTGTGAACAACCCTACCAGGCGTTCCACTGCAGCCGCACATAATTTGGCGGGTTCCTGCTCATTAAAATGCGCATATTACCCCATTGGCACAAATATGACAAGAACTAAATCAACCCTGTCTCTGTTTGTGTTTCGGATTCTCACAGATAATTCTGATGCTTCCTTTTCTCTTGATGACTTTGCATTTTTCGCAAATAGGTTTAACTGATGATCTTACCTTCACAGCAAATCCTCCTTTCTTAACAAGGCTCTTTTTTGTGTTGTTGCACTGAAATATGCACGCACAAAAAGGCACTATCCAAAAGTGTCCGTCTAACATTATAGCACGGACACTGTTTAGAAGTCAACTATTATTTTGTATAAGATCTGTAATAAAATCTTATTTGTCTCTCCAGATGATTCTTCCCTTAGTCAGGTCATATGGAGACATCTCGATGGTAACTTTATCACCCGGTAAAATACGAATAAAGTTCATGCGAAGTTTTCCGCTGATGGTTGCTAAAATCTGATGTCCATTCTCTAACTCCACTTTAAAAAATGCGTTCGGGAGTTTCTCAACAACGGTTCCTTCTACTTCAATTACGTCTGCTTTTGACATTGAATAAATCCTCCTATTTTATGATTCCTGTCTGCCTTCATTTATACGGCAGTACTGTTTGATTGCTCTTTTTACTGTAAGATCTGATAAATTTTCATCCAGAATCTCCGTAACTTCTATCGGTAAATTTTTGATAATCTGAATATGCTTTGCATTTTTTTTCTTTGGCATATCCAGTGTACGGCTTGTTCCATTTACCAGATATACAGATTTTTCATCTTTTTCTTTGATAAGATAAATCTGATTTCTGTCGTGTCCCGACTTGGATTTTGCAAATTCCATTTCTGAAATATCCTCCGGTTCTTTTCTCTATGCTTTACAGAATTGGATCATTACTCCAGATTCCTTCGGCGATTTCAGAATCCGTAAGTGATAATATTTCCGGTTTTCCCTCCCGGATCAGTATGGTATTTTCATAATGAGCCGAAAGATCCATATCCTCTGTCACTACGGTCCAGTCATCATCCATCCATACGACTCTCTCTGTTCCCAGATTTATCATGGGTTCCACCGCTAATGTCATTCCTGCTTTCAGCTTAATGCCCCTGCGGAATTTGCGGTAATTCGGGATCTCCGGGTCCTCATGCATATGTGTACCGATTCCATGTCCACATAAATCCCGTACCACACCATAGCCAAAACTCTCGGCATAATCACCGATCGCACCTGAAATATCATGCAGATGATTTCCCGCCACTGCATATTTCATTCCTTCAAAAAAGCTCTGTCTGGTACGTTCGATCAGAAGTCTTGCATCCTCAGTGATCTCGCCAACACCATGTGTCCTTGCGGCATCTGACTGATACCCTTTATAGATCACACCGGTATCAAGACTTACAATATCTCCCTCTTCAATAATTCTGTCTTTGCGCGGAATCCCGTGTACAACTTCTTCATTGATGGAGACACAGACGGATGCCGGATATCCCTGATAATTCTTAAAAGATGGTTCGCATCCAAAACTCCGAATCATTTCCTCCCCGATCCTGTCAATATCAAGTGTCGACATTCCGGGTTTTAATTCTTTTTTTAATCCCTCATGCACCTTTGCAAGAATCTTTCCTGCCTGGCGCATCAGTTCTATTTCCTGGGAAGATTTTATTGTTACAGCCATTACTCCGGTTCCTCTACTCGCCTAAAATCGCAACGATATCTGCAAATACCTTTTCCATCGGCTGCGTACCGTCAACTGTTTTTAAGATACTCTGTTTCTTGTAATAATCGATCAATGGCTGGGTCTGCTCATGATATACTGTAAGTCTTTTCTGAACGGTCTCCGGTTTATCATCATCTCTTAAGACAACCGGCTGTCCGCATCTGTCGCAGATTCCCTCTACCTTTGTTGGAATGGAAACAATGTGGTATGTAGCACCACAGTTTAAGCATGCGCGTCTTCCGCTCATACGATTTACGATGTTTTCATCCGGTACATCCACATCGATCGCATAATCCATTTTTTCATTGATCTTCTCAAGTGCAGCTGTAAGTGCTTCTGCCTGCGGAATAGTTCTTGGAAAACCATCAAGTATAAATCCATTCTCACAGTCATCCTGTCCGATTCTGTCCATAACAAGATCGCAGGTTAACTCATCCGGCACTAATAAACCCTGATCCATATACTGTTTTGCTTTCTTTCCAAGCTCGGTTCCATTCTTGATGTTTGCACGGAAAATATCACCGGTTGAAATATGCGGGATACGATATTTATCTGCAATCTGCTTCGCCTGTGTTCCTTTTCCTGCTCCCGGAGCTCCTAACATGATAATCTTCATAAAATTCTTCCTTCCTGCGTTGCTTTTTACGCATCTCAAGATTTGTGCGTAAGCACTAATCTTGCGTGTGAAAAATCTTATTTTTCACACTAATACCTCCATTTTCCAAAATACCTTCATCATACAAATATTGCTTATATAGGAAAGTAACGCTGAACTTTAAAAGCCCAGCGTTGCTCCTTTGCCAATCTGACTTACGCCGTCAGATTAATCATTTAAAAATCCTTTATAGTAACGAACACGCATCTGTGATTCGATCTGTTTTAATGTCTCAATGACAACACCTACAATAATTATGATAGATGTTCCACCAAATGATACATCGGCACCGAATACTCCGTTGAAGAAGATCGGAACGAATGCGATAAATGCAAGTGCTACTGCTCCTATAAATACAATGTAATTTAACATCCGGTTCAGATAATCACTGGTTGGTTTACCAGGTCTGATACCCGGAATAAATCCGCCGGCTTTCTTCATATTATTAGCAATCTCTAAGGGATTGAATGTAATTGAAGTATAGAAGTAAGCGAAAGCAATGATAAGTACGATGTATACCACCAATCCGATGGAATAAACCGGCTCATTCGGATTGCACCAGTTTGACTGGGACATTCCTTTTAAAATCTTACTTCCGATACCGGTTCCGTTTCCTTTTCCAAGAAGACTTGCAATGATAACCGGTGTCTGCAACAAAGACTGTGCAAAGATAACCGGGATAACACCGCCGGTATTAACCTTTAACGGGATATATGTTGACTGACCGCCAACCTGTTTTCTTCCCTGAATCTTTTTGGAATACTGAACCGGGATTCTTCTCTCGCCGCCCTGTAAGAATACGACAAATACGACCATTGCAACAATGATTGCAATAATGATTACTGCCGCAAGAATTCCCTTAGGTATGGATTTTCCTGTGATGAACTGCTGATACAGTGTACCCATATCATTTGGAATACGGGAGATGATGTTAATGGTAAGTACGATAGAAATACCATTTCCAACACCTTTTTCTGTAATACGCTCACCAATCCACATTAATACTGCTGATCCTGCAGTTAATGTGAAAATAATCATAATAATTGTAAGAATACCATCACTCTGTAACATCTGACCTCTCTTAAAGCTGATTGCCATTGCGATCGCTTCAATTAAAGCAAGAGCTACTGTAAGATATCTGGTAATCTCTGCAATCTTTTTACGTCCTTCTTCTCCGTCGCGCTGCATCTCTTCCAGTTTTGGAATTGCGATAGTGAGAAGCTGCATAATAATGGATGAAGTAATATACGGTGTAATGTTCAATGCAAAGATTGACATGTTATAGAATGATCCACCGGTAATTGCATCAAAAAATCCCATTCCATCTGCGGTCTGACTTGCAAACCAGTTTGAAAACAGTTCATTGTTAACACCAGGAATCGGAAGCTGGCTTCCGATCCTGATTACAACTAACATGAGAAATGTAAAAATAATTCTGTTTCGAATATCTTTAATCTTGAATGCATTACGGAGTGTTTCCAGCATTAGATCACCTCTGCTTTTCCACCAAGAGCCTCAATTTTTTCTTTTGCAGCTGCGCTGAATGCATTTGCCTGAACGGTGAGTTTCTTAGTAAGTTCGCCATTACCCAGAATCTTAACTCCATCTCTAGGATTTTTAACGATACCAGCCTCGATTAATGTCTCTACTGAAACAACGGAATCGTTCTCAAATGCCTCAAGAGCGGAAAGGTTGATTCCGATGATTGTCTTAGAGTTTCTGCATTTGAAACCTCTCTTTGGCAATCTTCTGTATAACGGCATCTGACCACCTTCAAAACCTGGTCTCGGAGCTCCGGAACGAGCTTTCTGTCCCTTGTGTCCCTTACCAGCAGTCTTACCGTTTCCTGAACCGTGTCCACGTCCTCTTCTGAAATTATCGCTATGTGCAGAACCTGCTGCTGCCTGTAAATTGGATAAGTCCATTACTGACACCTCCTTATCTTATTATTAGATCTCTTCTACCTTTACATAAGGTGCTACTTTACGAAGTGCACCTGCTGTTGCTGCATTATCCGGCAGCTCAACAGTTTTATATAACTTATTCAGTCCAAGTGCTTCGATTGTTTTTTTGTTCTTTGGAACAGCACCGATTGTAGATTTTACAAGTGTTACTTTTAATTTCTTATCTGCCATCTTAAAACTCCTCCTTAACCTACAATCTCTTCAACTGATTTTCCACGAAGTTTTGCAACTTCTTCCGGGGATTTTAACTGACTTAAAGCATTGATTGTTGCAAGAACAACGTTCTGCTTGTTGTTAGATCCCAGAGATTTTGTACGGATATTTTTAATACCAGCCAGCTCACATACGTTACGAGCAGGACCACCGGCGATGATACCAGTACCTTCTGGAGATTTCTTTAATAATACAGATGCACCTGTATGTTTTCCGGTAACATCATGTGTAACACTGCCAACCTCATCTAATTTTACAGTGATGAGTTTCTTCATAGCATCTTCTTTTCCTTTACGGATTGCTTCCGGAATCTCGGATGCTTTTCCTAAGCCAGCACCAACATGGCCATTGCCGTCGCCGACAACAACTAAAGCTGTAAAACGGAAGTTACGTCCACCTTTAACAACTTTTGTTACACGTTTAATTGATACCACTTTTTCGTTTAATTCTAATTGACTAGCATCAATGATTTCACGTTTCATGTTTTGCGTTTCCTCCTATTAAAAGTCTAAACCAGCTTCTCTTGCTGCTTCGGCTAATGCCTTTACTTTACCTGCATATATAAAGCCGCCTCTATCAAAGACAACCGTTGAAATACCCTTGTCTAAAGCTTTCTTTGCAATAACAGTACCAAGCTTAGCTGCTGCTTCGACGTTATTGGTCTTCTCTAACTCTGCTTTTACATCCTTATCAAGTGTAGATGCAGAAACAAGTGTATTTCCAACTGTATCGTCAATAATCTGAGCGTACATATGATTATTACTTCTGAAAACAGCCAGACGTGGTCTCATCGCTGTACCTGCAAGATGATGACGCATTCTTCTATGTTTGTTTTCGCGAACTGCTGTTCTTGATTTCTTACTAACCATTTTTCGTCACTCCTTTAATTATTTCTTACCAGTCTTACCAACTTTACGTCTAATAACTTCATCAGCATATTTGATACCTTTTCCTTTGTAAGGCTCAGGTCTTCTCTTATCTCTGATTTCAGCTGCGTATTGGCCAACTTTTTCTTTATCGATACCAGATACAATGATTTTATTTCCATCAACTTTGGACTCAAGTCCTTCAGGATCTTCCATCTCAACCGGATGAGAATATCCTAAGTTCAGTGTGAGCACTTTACCAGCTTTAGAAGCTCTGTAACCAACACCGTTAACCTCGAGTTCCTTGGTATATCCATTGGTAACACCAACAACCATGTTGTTGATCAGTGTTCTTGTTAATCCGTGTAAGGATTTCATTTTCTTCAAATCGTTAGGTCTTGTAACGATGATCTCGTCACCCTCTAATTTGATGTCCATCTCAGATGGAAGGGTTCTTTCCAGAGTTCCCTTAGGACCTTTTACAGTCACATGATTATTTTCTGCAATATCCACTGTAACACCAGCCGGAACTGCGATTGGCATTCTTCCTATACGTGACATGCCCGTACCTCCTAAATTTTTTTGTGACAACAGATCGCATGACCTGCCATCGTGAATGTATAATTGCGGCTTACGCCGTAGTTACCTGATTCTTTAAGAACCTTCTCTCCCAGGTTGTTATAACCCGGAAGAAATGAAAGTTTTAAATAACATTGTATGAAAGGCTTAAAATATACCGAAAGAACCGAAGGTTCTTTCAATTTTGTCCGTCCAATGGCGGGCAAAATTTACCATACGAATGCTAATACTTCGCCACCAACCTGAAGCTTTCTAGCCTCTTTATCAGTTACGATACCCTGGTTGGTAGAAAGGATTGCGATACCTAAACCGCCAAGTACTCTAGGAAGCTCATCCTTGCCTGCGTATACACGAAGACCTGGTTTAGAGATTCTCTTAAGTCCTGTGATGATCTTTTCATTCTTATCTGCACCATATTTTAATGTGATGCGGATTGTTTTGAAGTTACCATCTTCAACGATATCATATTTTTCGATATATCCTTCATCTACAAGAATATCTGCGATTGCGATTTTCATTTTAGATGCCGGAACATCAACTGTATCATGTTTAGCAGTGTTTGCGTTACGGATTCTTGTAAGCATATCTGCGATTGGATCACTTGTTGTCATGATGTATATTTCCTCCTTTATTAAGTTACTGTGCCGTACATGCCGGACACAGCCGTCTGATTACCAGCTTGCTTTCTTAACGCCTGGTATCTGGCCTTTGTATGCTAATTCACGGAAACATACTCTGCAGATTCCGTATTTTCTTAAAACAGAATGTGGACGTCCACAAATTTTGCAACGTGTGTAAGCTCTGGTAGAGAACTTTGGTTTACGCTGCTGTTTTACTTTCATAGATGTTTTAGCCATTAAAATTCCCTCCTATTATTTGGCGAACGGCATATTGAACAATGTCAATAACTCACGAGCTTCTTCGTCTGTTTTTGCAGTGGTAACGAAAATGATATCCATACCACGAACTTTATCAACTTTATCATACTCGATTTCCGGGAAGATTAACTGCTCTTTGATACCAAGGGCATAGTTTCCACGACCGTCAAATGCATTCGGGTTAACACCTCTGAAGTCACGTACACGTGGTAATGCAAGGTTAATTAAACGATCCATAAACTCGTACATTTTCTCGCCACGCAGTGTTGTTTTACATCCGATTGCCATTCCTTCTCTGATCTTGAAGTTTGCAATTGCGTTTTTAGCTTTTGTAGGAACTGCTTTCTGACCTGTGATAGTCTCCATGTCTTTGATTGCAGCCTCTAATAATTTTGCGTTCTCTTTTGCTTCGCCAACGCCCATGTTTACAACGATCTTATCGAGCTTCGGCACTTCCATGATATTTTTATATCCAAATTTTTTGATCATAGCATCTACGATCTCATTCTGGTACTGTTCTTTAAGTCTGCTCAACTGTTTTGCCTCCTCTCTTTAATTAATCGATCACTTCGCCTGTTTTCTTTGCGAAACGTACTTTTTTATCTCCATCCATCTTGAAACCTACGCGGGTAGCTGTTCCTTTGTGAAGATACATAACGTTTGAAATGTCAACAGGTCCCTCCTGATGGATGATACCACCCTGCTGATTAGCCATGCTTGGTTTTGCATGTTTCGTCACCATGTTGATACCCTCTACCAGAACGGTATTGTTCTTTGTATTTACAGCAATAACTTTGCCTTCTTTGTCTTTATCTTTACCAGCGATCACTTTGACCATATCGCCTTTTTTAATTTTCATGGTTGCCATATCCTGGTCCTCCTACAATACTTCCGGAGCTAAGGAAACAATTTTCATGAACTGTTTCTCACGAAGCTCTCTTGCTACTGGTCCAAAAATACGTGTTCCTCTTGGAGTTTTGTCATCTTTAATAATAACTGCTGCGTTTTCATCAAATTTGATATAAGAACCGTCTTTACGACGTGCACCTTTTACTGAACGAACAACTACAGCTTTTACGACATCACCTTTTTTAACAACACCGCCTGGTGTTGCCTCTTTGACCGTAGCAACTACTACATCACCAATATTCGCATATCTTCTAGTAGATCCACCCATAACACGAATAACGAGTAACTCTCTTGCTCCTGTGTTATCGGCTACCTTAAGTCTACTTTCCTGTTGTACCATGCTTGTAGCCTCCTTTAATTATTTTGCTCTTTCCATGATTTCTACAAGTCTCCATCTCTTATCTTTCGATAATGGTCTTGTCTCCATAACTTTTACTTTATCACCGATCTTACATTCGTTATTCTCGTCATGAGCTTTTAATTTGTATGTTTTCTTAACGATCTTGTTGTAAAGAGGATGTCTTACGTTATCCTGGATTGCAACAGTGATTGTTTTATCCATCTTGTCGCTTACAACAATACCAACACGTGTTTTTCTAAGATTTCTTTCTTCCACGACCGATTAATCTCCTTTCTGGAATCCTACTGCGCAACTTTTTCTTTCTCAGTAATGATTGTCTGAATTCTTGCAATATTCTTTCTTACTTCTTTGATTCTGCTTGTGTTGTCCAGCTGATTCGTTGCGTTCTGGAATCTCAAATTGAAAAGTTCTTTTTTAGCTTCTACTAACTGCGCATTTAAGTCTGTTACAGACTGGCCTTTTAATTCTTCTAAATATTTACTAGTTTTCATTTGATACACCGCCTTCTAAATCTGCACGTGAAACTACTTTACATTTGCAAGGTAATTTGTGTGTAGCAAGACGTAACGCTTCTTTCGCAACGTCTTCCGGAACACCGGAGATTTCAAATAATACACGACCTGGTTTCACAACGGCTACCCAGTACTCTGGAGCACCCTTTCCTTTACCCATACGAACACCCATAGGTTTATGAGTAATTGGTTTCTCTGGGAAAATTTTGATCCAAACTTTACCACCACGTTTGATATATCTTGTCATCGCAACACGGGCTGCCTCGATCTGGTTTGCTTTGATCCAGCATGGCTCAGTTGAAATAATACCATACTCACCATAAGTGATCGTATTACCTCTTGTAGCCTTTCCGCTCATAGAACCACGGAACTGTTTACGATGTTTTACTCTTTTTGGCATTAACATTACTGTACTCCTCCTTCCTTATTAGCTCTTGTAGGAAGTACCTCACCTTTGTAGATCCAAACCTTAACACCAACTTTACCGTAGGTTGTATCTGCTTCAGCGAATCCATAATCAATATCAGCTCTTAATGTCTGAAGCGGAATAGTTCCCTCAGAGTAGAACTCTGTACGAGCCATATCAGCGCCGCCAAGACGTCCGGAACAGGATGTTTTGATTCCCTTTGCTCCTGATTTCATGGTTCTTCCCATGCAGGATTTCATTGCTCTACGGAAAGAAACACGGTTTTCTAACTGTAATGCAATGTTCTCAGCTACTAACTGAGCATCACGATCCGGTCTTTTAACTTCTTTGATATCAACAACTAATTTCTTATCTGTGAATTTCTGAACTTCGCCTTTGATCTTCTCGATCTCAGCTCCGCCTTTTCCGATTACTACACCTGGTTTAGCTGTGTAGATGATAACTTTCACACGGTCAGATGCTCTTTCGATCTCAATCTTAGAAACACCTGCTGCATATAATTTCTTTTTCAGATATGTTCTGATATTGTAATCTTCTACTAAGAAATCTGCAAAATCTGCTTCCGCATACCACTTAGAGTCCCAGTCTTTGATAACGCCGACTCTTAAGCCATGTGGATTAACTTTCTGTCCCATATTTGACCTCCTTATTTCTCGTCAAGCACGATTGTGATGTGGCTCATTCTCTTTTCGATTCTGTAAGCTCTACCCTGTGCTCTCGGTCTGATTCTCTTCATTGTCGGTCCTTTATTTGCGTAGCACTCTGCAACATAAAGGTTTTCTGCTTTCATTCCATTGTTGTTTTCAGCGTTTGCGATTGCTGACTCTAATAATTTCTTTACTAAGCTTGAAGCATATCTTGGATTGTATGTTACAATAGCTAATGCTGTCTGAACATCCTTTCCACGGATTGCGTCTAATACGAAACAAGCTTTCTGAACAGACACTCTTGCGTAAGATAACTTAGCGGAAGGTCTGGTATCTTTTACTTCATTTCTTTCTCTTTTAATCTGACTTCTATGTCCCTTAGCCATGGATGAAACCTCCTTTCAAATATCTTATCTAACGCCTGATTTCTTTTCGTCTTTTCCATGTCCTCTGTAAGTTCTTGTTGCAACGAACTCACCAAGTTTATGTCCAACCATATCTTCTGTTACATATACAGGTACATGTTTTCTTCCGTCATGAACAGCGATGGTATGACCAACGAACTGAGGGAAGATTGTAGAACGACGTGACCATGTCTTAATAACAGATTTGTCACCAGATGCATTCATAGCGTCTACTTTTTTCAGCAGGCTGGCATCAGCGAATGGTCCTTTTTTTAATGAACGAGCCATAATTTACCTCCTATTTTGTCAGTCCCCTTTACACACTGCCGTGTGTTTCCTCGGACTCCGAACATCTTGTTTATTATATCAGAGATTACCGGAAGAAGCAAGCAAAACTTCTCCCGGTTTTCTAATTTTTTATTATTTTTTCAAAGACCGGAAGAAACAGTTTCTGCTCCTCATCCAGTCACCGTTGCAATTTCAAAAAACATATCTGTTTTTATCAGTTATTGCCACGAACCGGAAGAAGCGCTTTCTGCTTCTTCCAAGCCTTAAAATAATAAACCCCAGCTTATTATTTTAAGGCTTTACCATCTCTACGTCTTACGATTAACTTGTTAGAAGCTTTATTCTTCTTTCTAGTCTTAAGACCAAGAGCAGGTTTACCCCAAGGAGTACATGGACCCGGACGTCCGATCGGAGCACGTCCTTCACCACCTCCGTGTGGATGGTCATTCGGGTTCATAACAGAACCACGAACTGTCGGGCGAACACCCATGTGACGTTTACGTCCTGCTTTACCGATGTTAACTAAGTTGTGATCACCGTTTCCGATAACACCGATTGTTGCACGGCATTTTAAAGGTACCATACGCATTTCGCCTGAAGGAAGACGAAGTGTTGCATATTTTCCTTCTTTAGCCATTAACTGAGCGCTCATACCAGCGGAACGAACTAACTGTCCGCCCTTACCCGGATATAACTCGATGTTGTGTACCTGGGTACCAACCGGGATATTCTCAAGTGGTAAGCAGTTACCAACACGAACTTCTGCAGTTGCACCGCTCATAACTGTCATGCCGTCTGTTAAACCAGCCGGAGCAAGGATATATGCTTTCTCGCCATCTGCATAGCAGATCAAAGCGATGTTAGCTGTTCTGTTCGGATCGTACTCGATTCCGACTACTTTAGCCGGGATTCCGTCTTTACCGTTTCTCTTGAAATCGATAACTCTGTATTTTCTTCTGTTTCCACCGCCATGGTGTCTTACAGTGATTTTACCCTGATTGTTACGACCAGCGTTCTTCTTTAAAGAAGTTACCAGTGATTTTTCCGGTGTTGTTTTTGTGATCTCGGAGAAATCAGAGCCAGTCATATTTCTTCTGGAAGGTGTATATGGGTTATATGTCTTAATTCCCATTGTTGTTCTCCTTTCGATGTTTGTTATCGCGCATCGCTGCGCTTAGTTTGCTATCTAAAGTATATCTTACAGTCCAGCGAAGATCTCGATATCTTTGCTGTCTTCCGTTAACTGAACGATAGCTTTCTTTGTCTTAGCAGTTTTTCCATAAACCATGCCACGTCTTTTGTTCTTTCCATCCATGTTCATGGTGTTAACGCTGGCAACTTTTGTGCCCTCGAACATTTTCTCAACTGCTTCTTTGATCATGGTCTTATTTGCTTCCGGATGAACTAAGAAAGTATATTTCTTCTCAGCCATAGCTGCCATGGATTTCTCGGTAATAACCGGTTTGAGGATTACATCATAATACTGTACGTTTGCCATTATGCATACACCTCCTCGATAGTCTTAACAGCGTCTTTTGTTACAACAACTGTATCATATTTTAATACATCAAATACGTTTAACTCGTTTGTCTGAGCAGTTTTAACAGTTGGAACGTTGCTTGCAGATTTGATCACGTTTGCATCCATATCGTTTAATACAACTAATGCTTTCTCAACTTTTAAGTTGTTCAGAACCTGAACGAAGTTCTTTGTCTTAATGGAGTCAAGTTTTAACTCATCAACAACGATGAACTTGCTCTCATTTACTCTGGATGTGAGTGCAGATTTTAATGCTGCTCTCTTCTCTTTTTTGTTTAATTTGAAAGAGTAGTCTCTTGGTACCGGAGCAAATACAACTCCACCATGAGTCCACTGTGGAGCTCTTGTTGAACCCTGTCTTGCATGACCGGTTCCTTTCTGTCTCCATGGTTTTCTACCACCACCGCGAACTTCAGAACGTGTTTTTGCTTTCTGAGTTCCCTGACGGTTATTTGCAAGCTGCTGAAGTACTGCCATGTGTACAAGATGCTCGTTAACTTCTACTCCGAAAACAGCATCGTTTAACTCCAGGCTTCCTACTTCTTTGCCTTCCATATTATAAACAGCTACGTTAGCCATTGTTGTTTCCTCCTTTCCTATCTAAGCACTATTTACCTGCTTTTACAGTTTCTTTGATTGTTACCATGCATTTCTTAGCGCCTGGTACAGCACCTTTAACTAAGAGCAGGTTGTTCTCAGCGTCAACTCTTACAACTTCAAGATTCTGTGTTGTAACTTTTACGCTTCCCATATGTCCAGGCATTCCTTTTCCTTTGAATACACGGCTCGGTGAAGAACATGCACCGTTAGAACCCTGATGACGATGGAATTTAGAACCATGAGCCATAGGACCTCTATGCTGTCCTAATCTCTTGATAGCGCCCTGGAAACCTTTACCTTTGGAAATTGCAGTAGCGTCGATCTTGTCGCCCTCTGCAAAAATATCAGCTTTGATAACATCTCCAAGTTTGTACTCGTCTGCGTTCTCAAATTTGAACTCTCTGACATATCTCTTTCCGGATACACCAGCTTTTGCAAAGTGTCCCATCTGAGCTTTGTTTACGCCATGTCTGTTTCTGATTTCTTTCTTACCATTTGCATCTTTGCTGACAACTTTTTCTTTCTTGTCTGCAAATGCAACCTGAACTGCGCTGTATCCGTCGTTCTCTACAGTTTTGATCTGTGTTACGGAGCAAGGACCAGCTTCCAATACAGTAACCGGCACTAATACGCCGTCTGCGTTGAAGATTTGAGTCATTCCGACTTTTGTTGCTAAAATCGCTTTCTTCATTCTTTTACCTCCTGTTTACTCTACAGCGGAACGCTTCATGCCCATCGATGTGGGGTAGCGGAACCGTTCATCCTAGAAAGTCCATATAAGTGGATGTGGAAAACCACATAGAATGGAGGCTGATGCCGAACATTCTTTACTTCTATATAAAACCCTTCAGGATATTAACAAATTTGTTTGAAGAATTATTTGTTCTTCATTTTGATATCAATGTATACACCAGCCGGCATCTCTAAACGAGATAAAGCATCAACTGTTTTCTGAGTTGGTGTTACGATATCGATCAGTCTTTTATGAGTTCTCTGCTCGAACTGCTCGCGGGAATCCTTATATTTGTGAGTAGCTCTTAAGATAGTAACTACTTCCTTCTTAGTAGGAAGAGGTACCGGTCCGCTCACCTGTGATCCGTTCTTCTTTACAGTCTCGATGATTTTTTTTGCTGATGAATCTACTAATTCGTGATCATAAGCTTTTAATGTGATTCTCATTACTTGACTTGCCATAAAAAAAGTCGCCTCCTTTTCGCACTTTTGCAAGCGATAAACTCGCTTTGGTACGACAAGCGGTGACTGCACACATTCCCGTGCGTATCATGAGCTTTTACCCATAAAAAGAAACTTCTTTGCACCATCGAATGCTTAAAGTTCTTCTGACAGCCTTCCGGTCTGCCCGCACGTTGTTTCTACTTTGTAGATGTTACTCGTATACAGTGACTTGTCGCCAGTTTCCTAACTTGACATTCGCTCCACGGAAAACCTGCCATATCGGCAGCAACCTCACGCTTCTACGCTATCAATGTCACAGCAATGCTTAGTATACACGATGATTTGCAGAAATGCAAGTACTTTTTTCACTTTTTGTGTTTCTTCTATTATAGAAGAGACTCATCAAATGATGGTTTGTGGGTGATATGAGTCGCCCGTCCAAATGGTGAGTCGCAGGTTTGTGAATGGCATCTTGCGCAAAGCCGGAGTTAATTTTGGTTCCGTTGTACGAAAATAAGAAAAGTCTAAGTGTGTCTGGGTTAGATTTTCTCGGAGTGACGTGACCGGCAACAACGAGTCATCCATGACTCGATGCTGCCTTGTTCTGCCATCCGTGGCAGAACATCACTGTGTACCTATAGACACACTAAGATTTTCTAATTTTCTCCCAAAGTCACAAAATTACTTCGGCTTTGCGCAAGATGCCAGCATCCAGGTTATGAAACACCATTTGGGTGGGCGGTTCATCTCAAAACTGGGGGGCGTAGGTGCGAATTTTTGATATTCATTATGCCTATAATCTGCTTATGATCCTAATGTACTGTATCATTGATATTCAGACTAATGACTTGCCAAAATTTCCATCTGCTACATTGTACTACATGAATTGTTTCATAAATTGCCAGACCAATAACACAAAATATTCTTCAAATATGTATGGTAATAAACATGAGCATAGCGGAATACATTAAGGTTTTTGCCAGCGTTATCAAACAAATAATAAATTATTGAATATAGTTATTTAGAAATATTTTTTAATCAGATTCAGACACAAAACACTAAAAATTTACGCACCTCCAAGGTTGTAAAATGAGTTCCCCGGCGAAGGGTGGTTCACAACCTTGCGGCTGGCAAATCGCATCAAGCCGGGACTCGTTTTGTGACTTTGGGAGAAAATTAGAAAGTCTTAGTATGCCTGTTCACAATACAGTGTTGTGCTGCCATGGACGGCAGCACAAGTCCTAATGTGCCCGGATGGCGCATTTAGGACGCACACGTCACTCCGCCCCAACCTGAATCAGGCATACAAATCTCAATCTGATTATTATCAGATTGAGATAGAGTTTCTTATTTTCGGACAACGGAAACAAAACAGTCCCGGCTTGATGCAATTTGCCAATCTAAAACCCCCGGAACCACCCTACACGAGGAAACTCATGTCACCCACAAACCACAATTTAGCGAACACCCCGTCTGCTAAGCAGCTCATCCTATAAAGTAAAAAGCGTCACATCTATGAATCACTCCATAAACATGACGCTTTTTTATTATTTTTTAATTTTATGCCATTCTTCCACAGCACTGTTTGTATTTTTTACCGGAACCACATGGGCACGGATCATTTGGGTATACTTTAGCAGCCGCACGTTTCTTTGGTGTATTGGTTGCCGTTTCATCCTTATTAGTACCGGTTACTTTCGCAACCTGCTCGCGCTCTACCTTCTGCTCGATCTTGACATGGTACAGCAGACGGACTGTATCTTCCTGAATGTTGGCGATCATATCGTCAAACATATCAAATCCTGCCATCTTGTATTCAACCAGCGGATCTCTCTGTCCATATGCCTGTAAGCCGATACCCTGACGAAGCTGATCCATATCATCAATATGATCCATCCACTTGCGGTCGATGACTTTCAACAGTACTACACGCTCTAATTCACGGAACTGCTCCGGCTCCGGGAATTCTGTCTCTTTTGCCTCATACAGTTTCACTGCACGCTCTTTTAAGAGATGTTTTAATTCTTTGTTGTTCTTAACACTGTCCACATCAGCAGCATTTACAGGCTCTAATGGGATAATATCTGTCAGAAGCTGATTTAACTCGTTTAAATCCCACTCTTCTTTCGGCAGCTCAGAAGAAATGCAGGTATCCACACAGCTCTCAACACGGTCTGTGATCATCTTGAAAATCACATCACGCATGTTCTCTCCGTTTAATACACGCATACGCTCTGCATAAATGATCTCTCTCTGATCATTCATAACCTGATCATACTCAAGAAGATTCTTACGGATACCAAAGTTGTTACCCTCAATCTTTGTCTGCGCTTTCTCGATCGCAGAGGTTAACATCTTATGCTGGATCTGTTCATTTTCAGGAACACCCAGTGTATTAAAGATATCCATCAGCTTTTCTGAACCGAACAGACGCATCAGATCATCTTCCAGGGAAATGAAGAACTGGGATTCACCCGGATCTCCCTGACGTCCGGAACGTCCACGCAGCTGATTATCAATACGTCTTGACTCATGGCGCTCTGTACCAATAACTTTTAATCCGCCAGCCTCTTTTGCATCATCATCCAGTTTAATATCCGTACCACGACCAGCCATATTTGTAGCGATCGTTACCGCACCGTGCTGTCCTGCTGCGGCTACGATTTCAGCCTCAAGTTCATGGAACTTCGCATTCAAAACAGTATGTGGGATTCCCTCTCTCTTTAACATCGCACTGATCGTCTCAGATACATCGATCGTGATCGTACCAACCAGTACCGGCTGTCCCTTTGCGTGGGCAGCTTTTACTTCCTCGACAACTGCATGATATTTTTCTTTCTTTGTCTTATAAACAGCATCCTGTTTGTCCACACGGATGACCGGTCTGTTGGTCGGGATCTCGATAACATCCATGCCATAGATATCACGGAACTCTTTTTCCTCAGTCAGTGCCGTACCTGTCATACCGGATTTTTTGTCAAATTTATTAAAGAAGTTCTGGAACGTGATCGTTGCAAGAGTCTTGCTCTCACGTTTTACTTTTACATGCTCTTTTGCCTCGATTGCCTGATGCAGACCATCCGAGTAACGGCGTCCCGGCATGATACGTCCGGTAAACTCATCAACGATCAGTACCTCATCATCTTTTACAACGTAATCCTGATCGCGGAACATCAGGTTGTGTGCACGCAGCGCAAGAATCACATTGTGCTGGATCTCAAGATTTTCTGCATCTGCAAGGTTACCGATCTTGAAGAACTGCTCAACTTTTTTCACACCCTCCTGTGTCAGGCTGACAACCTTGTCCTTCTCATTGACAAGGAAATCACCTGTTTCTTCCTGCTCGATACCCATAATAGCATCCATCTTGGAATACTCCGGTACATCCTCGCCACGTTTCATCTGCTGTGCTAAGATGTCACAAGCCTCATAAAGACGGGTGGATTTGCCGCTCTGTCCGGAAATGATAAGCGGTGTACGTGCCTCGTCGATCAATACGGAATCGACCTCATCGATGATCGCATAATGAAGACCTCTCTGAACAAGCTGTTCCTTATAAATAACCATGTTGTCTCTCAGATAATCAAATCCGAGCTCATTGTTTGTTACATAGGTGATATCGCAGTTATATGCCTCACGGCGCTCATCATTGGTCATGGAGTTTAAAACTACTCCGACTTTTAAGCCAAGGAACTCATGAACCTGTCCCATCCACTCAGAGTCACGCTTTGCAAGGTAATCGTTAACTGTTACAATGCACACACCCTTGCCCTCTAAGGCGTTCAAGTATGCAGGAAGCGTAGAAACAAGTGTCTTACCTTCACCAGTCTTCATCTCTGCGATACGGCCCTGATGTAAGATAATACCACCAATGATCTGTACACGGTAGTGTTCCATTCCAAGTACACGCTTTGCTGCTTCACGGACAGTTGCATATGCCTCCGGAAGAAGATCATCAAGTGTCTCTCCTTTTTCCAGTCTCTCTTTATATTCTTTCGTCTTGTCTCTTAATTCTTCATCGGACAGCGCTCCCATAGCGTCACGGTATGACTCCACTTTATCAACGAGTGGATAAATTCTTTTTAACTCGCGTTCGCTGTGCGTTCCGAATAACTTTGTAAATGCGCTCATAAAAACTCCTATTCCTGGCTATTTCTCAAATTTGCAAGTCCTTTTACAGGCTAAACCTTGCACAATATTGTCATTGTAACACTTTTCCCTTATTACCACAACCAAAATAGGGGTAAACGTTTTGTGAATTTTTTATTAACGTTAGAAAGAATCCTGTCCGGAGGTTTTTTTATGTAAGCGGGAATTTCAACGAATTTTCCGCTTACATAAAAAAGTCCTTGCACTGCTGCACACTTGTGTTTATACTCTTACTGAATCGCAGTTTCTGCGACGGCACACAGACTATGATCTATAACAAAGGAGGAATCTGATATGACTTATTCTTATAAAACAAAAGGAACCTGCTCCACACAGATCGACTTAGAACTGGATGGAAATGTTGTCCACAACGTAAAGTTTACCGGTGGATGCAACGGTAATCTGCAGGCAATCCCAAAATTAGTGGAAGGTCTTACCGTTGAACAGGTAGAAGAAAAAATCGGCGGCATCCGCTGTGGCGGACGTCCTACTTCCTGTGGCGACCAGCTTGCAAAAGCATGCCGTGAGGCATTAGAGGCATCCAAAAACGCATAAGACCTCCGATATACCTTTCTGTTATCTGGTATGAATATAAGAGAATGCCACAAACATTCTATAGTCATGAATAAGCTGGCACTTTTATGATGAAACAACTCATAAATGTGCCAGTCTTTTTATACTCTTTTACGGCTCCTGCAGCACCGGCTGGATCTGTCTGCCCTGCAATGCCGCCTCAATTGTTTCCGGAAGCAGTTCCATCTTCGCAACCATGGAATTTGGTTTGCTCTTATAATTATCCTGTCCAAACGGCACAAAATAAATATTTTTCATATTCATCAACATACCGATATTTTTAAAACCTGCTCCAAGGGCATCATTTGTGGAAATCGCAATGACAAGCGGTTTTCCGTTCCGCATATGTGCCTTTGCCGCCATCAGTACCGGTGTATCAATGATTCCTCCGGTCAGTTTTGCTGCGGTATTGCCGGTACAGGGTGCGATCACCATAATATCGAGAAAATTATTCGGTCCGATCGGCTCTGCGGCACAGATAGAGCGTATCCCTTCATTTCCGGTAATCTCACATATTTCTTCCACATATTCTTTTGCACTTCCAAATCTGGTATCACAGGTCTGTGCCTGAAATGAGAAAATCGGGATCACATTTGCTCCCATCCCGCAAAGAAACTCCACCTCTTTTTTCGCTTTTGCAAATGTACAGAAGGAACCTGTGATCCCAAAACCAATATTATATTTATCAAAATCCATCAAATCTTTTCCCCCTGTTTTTGCTGTAAAATAAAACGTTCCACAGAACGCTCTAATATATATGCACTCTCTTTTGGCGCATATTTTCCTGGGATTCCAAGCACATGATCTGCATGGATACCATATTCCCTTGCACAAGCAAAATCCGTGCCGCCCTCCCCCGATGCAATATCCACAATATAAGCATCTCTTGGAAGTTCTTTTATGATCTTTTCTGTGATGACAAGCGCCGGAACCGTATTGACAACCATTGCAGCTCCCATTGCCTCCTCCGGCCCAAATGCAAAATCTACCGCATAGAAACCATCTTCTTTTGCTGCCTTTCGTACTTCCCTCCTTCTTGCAAGCACCGTCACACGCGCTCTGAGTGCTCCTAGTCTTTTCGCGATCGCCTTTCCGCAATATCCGTACCCGGTCACAAGCACTTTTGCCTCATCAATATTATACGGACTTTTTTCCACCAGTTGTGCGATCGTTCCCTCTGCTGTTGCCACGGCATTCTCCTCTGTCACAACTGTATCTTCCATAAAATCCAGAAAATGAATATCTCTTCCTGTTAATAGCGCTCTCTGCTCTTTCGAAAAACATCCTCCCATCACAAGTGTTTTCTTTTGCAGATTTTTATTTAATATATCATAAAAAAGTTCCTGTTCCGGTACCTTCTGCACCGGGATTGGAAGAATCAGTACATCTGCCTTATCCAGAAAACGTTTCAGCTTCTCTAACTGCTGCAATGCCGTCTCACGATTTCTGATATCAAGGCAGCGCACGTTATAACCCTTTTTTGTCAATATCTCAGCAAGATAAACCTGACGCATATCACTGATCAGAAGAATTGTCTGTCCGTCCATGCAAACTCCTTTACGCTCCCTTTACATTATTATATGAACCATTTGTTCCTGCTGTTCCTTGTTGTTTTCTTTCTTCTGTTATTCTTTCTATTTTTATCCAGATATTCATTCCCGCCTTTGTTTCTTTTGTTGTAATATTCTGAATTTTTCTTTATTTTTACGCAATTATTTCTTAGTTTTTATTTTTTTTACTTTTTTTCTATTTTTTTATTGACAAATATATTTTTATCAGATATAATCAAATTACAAAATAACAAAAGAGATAAGAAAAAAACAAAACGATTGCAGAAGAAACAATCAGAAAGGAAGGTACAGACCACCGGAAACATAATGATTTACCTCAAACGATACTAAAAGAAAAGAGGTACAGACCACCAGAAAGATAACGATTTACACCAAACGATACTAAGAAAGAGAGGTACGGACCACCAAAAACGTAAACGCATTCGTTTTTTCATTCAAAAGAGGAAAGAAAACATGACGATCCTAAGAAAGGATTTATGAATCAGTATCAGACAAGATTCTCAGATATGATACGATGTCAGAAGTCATAAGAATAACAGATCCGGATTGAAGAGAAAGCGAAGAAGTACAGACAAATCTGAGACAAGCTCAGAAAAATACAAATGAATCGAGGTAGAGTCCCATGGACGAGATATCTTAGAAGGCGGCATCGCATGAATGAATTCCATACGGTGTCGCCTTCATTGTGTGTCACAGCAGTTCTGGCTTTACGCTGCATATACTCTCCTGCAGCCGGAAATAAAGTTCCGCCGCAGGTTTCTTTTTTATAACTGGGTCACTACAAAAATATCATAGATCGCACGGATCGCATTTTCAAAATCTGCATTGCTGACACCGATGATAATATTCAGTTCAGAAGATCCCTGATCGATCATCTTGACATTGATGTTTGCGTGTGCAAGTGCGGAGAAAATTCTTCCCGCAGTTCCACGGGTAGATTTCATACCACGTCCAACGACTGCTATCAATGCCAGATCTCCCTCTAACTCAATGCTGTCCGGCTTTGCAAGGCGATGGATCGCGGAGATCACGGACTGCTCTTTGCCCTCAAACTCCGGCTGATGAACAAAGATCGTCATTGTATCGATACCGGATGGCATATGCTCAAATGAGATTCCATTTTCCTCAAATGCGGATAATACTTTTCTTCCAAAACCAACTTCGGAGTTCATCATATCTTTATCAATGTTAACGGAGACAAAACCTTTCTTTCCGGCAATACCTGTGATCGTGTATTTTGACTGGTGGCAGGTACTCTCAACAATCCAAGTTCCTGCATCATCCGGTGCATTGGTGTTACGGATGTTGATCGGGATACCGGCTTTGCGGACCGGAAATACCGCATCCTCATGCAGCACACTTGCTCCCATATAGGAAAGCTCTCTTAACTCGCGGTAAGTGATCGTCTTGATCGTTTCCGGATGGTCGATGATTCTTGGATCTGCAACCAGAAAACCGGATACGTCTGTCCAGTTCTCATAGCAGGACGCATGTACAGCCCTTGAAACGATAGATCCGGTAATATCAGAACCGCCTCTTGAAAATGTACGGACACTTCCATCCGGATTAGAACCATAAAATCCAGGAATTACTGCTCGCTCGATCTTTGCAAGACGCTTGCCAAGTACCTTATCCGTTTTTTCTGCATCAAAATTTCCCTCTTTATCAAAGAAAATCACTTCTGCAGCATCTACAAACTCATAGCCAAGGTAATTTGCCATGATGATACCGTTTAAATATTCTCCACGTGAAGCTGCATAATCCACACCGGCTTTATTTTTGAAATTTTCTGCAATTTTCTTAAACTCATCTTCCAATGATAATTTCAGATTCAGACCATTGATAATTGTGTCATAGCGGTCTTTGATCTTCATAAGCGACACACGGAAATCTTCATCTGCCTCCACCAGGTCATAACATGCATATAACATATCGGTAACCTTAGTGTCTTTGGAATTTCTTTTTCCCGGTGCACTCGGAACTACATATCTTCTCTCTTTATCTGCGTTGATAATTTTACCAACCTTTGCAAACTGTTCTGCACTTGCAAGAGAGCTGCCGCCAAATTTCACAACTTTAATCATTTTCTTCTGAACCTCCACTTACTTTCGCGTGTAAGAAAACACCCGATACTATCCATATAATGAATATATATTATCATAAATGCAGTTTCCGTCAAATGATTTTTCCGATTTTTAGTTCCATGGAATCAAAAATTTTTGTATTTTTCTATATTATGTCAACTTTTCATTACCTGTACTTATAAGTACTTTAAATTCAGGTAATACCAACCGGTCCTATCAGCACTTCGCGCGCTACAAAAAGCGACAGATCCGGTCTCGTCGCCATCTTCCATTTCACCAGTGTAAGCTGCATATCTGTGATTTCAATTCCAGTAATGCCATACGGATGCACGCAGCTCCCGGCATTCAGGTACAGACTGCCGTCTGCCGGCAGCCTTGGACGGTGGGAATGTCCGGCCGCCAGATAGCAGTCATGCTCTTTTGTCCAGTTATCTAAACATTTTTCATATTTTAAGGTCTTTTTATAATTCCGCGCCGCACTCGTCGGATCACTGACGCCAAAATGCTCTAACGGTTTCCAGAAATACCGCACCAGAAAACGGGATAATTTCCAGCAGACTGAGTTAAAAAAATCTGCCTGATGCCCGTGGATCATGCAGATATCCCTGCCTCCCTCACAGTTATCTAAGATCATTGCTTCCCCTAACATGCCTTTCATTTCCATATTGTGATTTCCGTAAATGCGGTATATCCGGCACTGTTTCTGCAGTGTTTCAAACCGGCAGTAGACATCCTGATGACTCTCCTCAATGCGGGAAAGATGCCTGTTTTCCCACAATTCCTCCCCGTCACCGAGTTCAAAATAGGTAAAACCATGCGCGATATAGTAGTTTAACGCCGCCATATACAGATGCTGGTTTCTCAAGAAATTATCATTTGCCCCTCCCTCTCCCCGGTGGCAGTCGCTGATGATGATATAACGACTGCAACTGTTAAGCGGAAGATGGACTGCTTCTGAAAGCGCTTTATCGATCCGCATCTGACAGGAAAAGGGCGGATATCTTTTCTTATTTTCCATGCTTCCATCCCCGCATCCGAAACGCATGTTTCAAACACCACGGAAGCTGATAGTATAAAAATAAAAGACGGTCAGGTGTAGCAATAAACGGATGTGTGAACAGACGGTAAAGGAAACAGCAGAAACAGTTCCAAGCCTGCACCATGCAGCGCCAAACGGACGCACAGAATTTGTGTTTCATACAGAAATCCATTCTGACATAAACTTCATTGCGGCAGATCCGGTATTTATTCCCCGGTATTTTTCCTTTCGCCCGCTTTAATCCCTCAAAAAATGCTTCTGCCATGCATTCATTCTGAAACCGTATTGTCGTCACCAATATCAGATCCGATGGTCTCGAAAATGTCCCCATCCCAAATCCGGTCAGCCACCAGTGCCGCTTCTGCAGGAAATAAACTTTTTTCCGCCTGCGGTCTAGCCTGCACTGGATAAACGGCATATCCTGATCTTCCACCGCCTCAAAATGGGCGATCCTGTAATATCGTTCCGGGACGACCTTTCCCGCATGATATACGCCAACCTCTCCTCCGGTATTGATGCCATACTGCCCCTTCCAGAATTCGATCAGCCATGTTTCGCCAGCATAATCAAAATAGATAGGCAGTGCATCAAACACCATGCCTGCTCCCACTGCTGCCCTGTCGTAAAGCGCCTCATACCCCTGTTTTCTCTGCCACGCATCTTCCCTCGACGTGAACACGTCTTCACACGGCACATAACAAAAGCCGAATGGTTCTGCGAGTTCATTCAGAAGCTGAATTTTCTCTGCAGCACACATCCGGCGTATTTTTCTCTTACTTTTTTCTCTTTTTACCGTGATGATCACTGCTGCAATCAGTAAAACAAGCAGGATCACCACAATACATCCAATTTTTATCACATTAAAATCTGGCATTTTTCCCTCCTGCATATTTTTTTCAGGAATTCACATCCTGTACTATAAGATATGCAGGGAAAAATGGTTTGGCATCAGAATCAGCGCCTATACATACTTCTTTAAAGTAGCACGCACTGCGCCCACCCCGGCGATCAGTTCTTTAAAATACTGCACCGTCAGTCCGGCAAGACCGGCCTCATAAAGATCCACACCAAAGATAGTACGGTTTGTCAGCAATGGCCGGATCATTCCTTCCACATCTGTATCACCAAATTTGATACCGGCAACGACCGGACAGACGGTCTCAAGCAGTGGATCCAGGCTTAACTCAAATTTTTCGCCATTATCATCAACTGCCATGAGATACCGAAGCCATCCAGCAAATACCAGTGGGATCAGTTTTAAGTTTTTGATATCCTTATCTTTTGATGCAAGATAATTTTTCACAGTTTCTCCAAAGCGGATCGCAAGTTTCTGTGAAGTATCTGTGGCAATACGCTGTGGTGTATCCGGCATAAACGGATTTGGTATGCGGACATTTAACACGGTATCAATAAACTCTTTCGGATCAAGGATACCCGGATCCACAACGACCGGAAGTCCCTCGGTATATCCGATTCTCTCCACCATTTTCCGAAGCTCTGCATCTTTCATTTCATCGGAGATCTTTGTGTAGCCAAGCAGACAGCCAAACACTGCAAGAGCCGTGTGAAGCGGATTCAAGCAGGTGCAGACTTTCATTTTTTCCACCTTGTCAACGGTTGCGCGGTCGGTAAACATGATGCCGCCCTTTTCCAGCTCCGGGCGTCCGTTCGGGAACCAGTCCTCAATCACTAAATATTCACATTCCTCTGCATTCACAAATGGAGCTGCATAGGTGTTTTTGGATGTAACGACCGGATCAAGCCCATCGATCTCATCTTTCTTTAAGATCTCTTCCACGGAAGCATCCGGTCTCGGCGTGATCTTATCGATCATAGACCATGGGAACGAAACCTTTTCCCTTTCATTGATATAGTTTACAAAATCTTTCTCTGCAAGACCGTTTTCTGCCCATTTTTCGGCAAATGTATGGATTGCCGCATATAATTTATCCCCGTTATGGGAGCAGTTGTCCATGGATACCATGGCGATCGGAAGCTGTCCGTTTTTAAAACGTGTGTATAAAAGAGATGCAACTTTTCCGATATAGCTTGCAGGTTTCTCCGGGCCGGCTGCAAAATCGGCAGCGACTGCCGGAAGCAGTTCTCCTTTTCCGTTTACCAGACTGTATCCCTTTTCTGTGATGGTAAAGGATACCATCTGCAAGGACTGTTTGCAGAAAATCTCTTTTAATCTGCCATACTCGCCCTCATTTTCCGAATCGAGGATACAGGACTCCACAACAGAACCGACAACTGTTTTTTCGACGCTTCCATCTGCCTTTAATGTGACAAGAATGGAATAATCATCATGCGGACGGTTCATTTTTTCAATGATCTCATAATCAAAACCTTCCGCTACGATCAGGCCTGTTTCCATTTCCCCTCTGTTTAAGATATTCTGCATTACATTTGCCTGAAATGCACGGAAAATATTTCCTGCACCAAAGTGAATCCAGCACGGATTTTCTCTGGTTGCCTCTGTTACTGCTGCACGGTCAAACTGCGGAAGCTGATATCCCTTTGCTTCCCACTGTGCCCTGTCTTTTAAACCAAGTGTACTTAATTCCATAGCTTTTCCTTTCTCCATTGTTCAACGTTTTTTGATATGTTTATTATAAGTGAATCCCCTTAAGACATCCAATAGAGTTGCTTGTTGTTCACATTGCAAAAATTGCGATTCTGTGGTAAATTTTTTATATCAGATCGTCACTTTTTCCTTATATTTGAAATATTTCAGAGGATTTTACCATGCGCAGACAGTTACAGTCTCCTTTTAATGAACGACAGTATATGCTGTCCAAAGATTTTGAAATTTACTATTATAATGACAACCACTTTTATGGCGTGACAGATCACACTCACGATTACTATGAATTCTATTTTTTTCTGGAGGGAAATGTAACGATCTCCATTGAAAAGGAACATCACCATCTGAAACCGGGGGATATGGTCTTCATTCCCCCTGGTATTCACCACCATGTGTCCAGTGTGGGGGAAACACTTCCCTATCAGCGTTTTGTTTTCTGGATCAGTCAGGATTACTGTCAGAAACTGAAAGAATTATCCAAAGACTATGTTTATCTGATCGAACATGCACAGGATACCCATCATTTTATTTATCACTATGATGTCGTGGCTTTCAATGCGCTTTCCGCAAAGATTTTCCGGCTGATCGAGGAGATCCATGCGGACCGTTTTGGAAAAGCTGCCAAGATCGAGCTCTGCGTGAACGATCTGATGCTCCACATCAACCGGGCTGTCTATGAGGCAGAACATCCTGCAGCCCGCAAAGATGCCTCTGGTCTGTATGACGGCATCCTGCAATACATTGAATCTCATCTGGATGAGGATCTCTCCTTAGACAGCCTCTCCAAAGCTTTTTTTGTGAGCAAATACCATATTTCCCATATTTTTAAGGATAACTTTGGAATATCCGTCCATCAGTATATTACTAAAAAAAGGTTATCCATGTGCAGGGATGCCATTCTCAGCAATGAAAATATCACAAAAATCTACCTGATGTACGGATTCAAAGATTACACCAGTTTTTTTCGTGCATTCAAAAAAGAGTATGGCATCTCACCCAAAGAATATAAGGAACTTTATGCGCAGAAACCGCAGTAGAATCTACCGCTCTGTTTTAGTGTTAGAGGGAACCCATGGGCATTTTTTTGCAACTTCGCTGTTATAATGCTCCAATTCCCTCATCTGTGCTACGATATGGTTCATATCCATGCGCTCCACCAATTTTTCAATGATTTCCACACCCTCTTTTGCAAGTGTTTCCCTCGCTGCTTCATCTGCAATGACCGATGTACTCATGTGGTCTTTTTTCTCGCCAAAATAATAACCGATCGCAGCACTCTGATATGCCAGTCCGAAAATATCCTCAAATCCGGCACAGGACTGCGGCTCGTTATGCGCATACTCCGTTGTGAGCGGCACGTCACTTAATCGGTTCATTTTCTGATAAGCTCCCACTGTAATTGCGTGGAAACTGTCCATTGATGTAAAAATATCCCTTGCATTTTTCATCATCTGCATGGTGAGGTCCATATATAAAATCGGCACTCCGGTCTCATCAAA
The DNA here is from genome assembly GCF_041325975.1 of Roseburia sp. Classification (NCBI taxonomy): domain Bacteria; kingdom Bacillati; phylum Bacillota; class Clostridia; order Lachnospirales; family Lachnospiraceae; genus Roseburia; species Roseburia sp. Next base: position 891,350 of record NZ_JBGLEJ010000004.1, read on the forward strand.
GAAATCCCGCACCATCGGACTGCATGTCATATGTGCCGGGCCGTGAAAACTGATGTAGATCTGGCGTTTGAATCCCTGGCGCAACAGGCTTTTTGCCACCGCCATCAAATAGTCGATTCCTTCCCGCACACTCACCTGGACGGTTCCCCTGCCGCTTGCCGTTGCGCCTGCGTAAAAATACGGAAGTCCTGTCAATACCAGCCCGTCACACGCCTCTGCCATCTCCAGTGCAAATGCCTCACTGATGGTGGTTTCTGAATCCAGTGGAAATCCCCCGTGCATCTCTACCGTTCCGACCGGTACAATGATAATGTCATTTCTGGAAAGATATTCTTCCACCTCATCATTTAACATTCTAGGTAATATTCTTGTTCTCATATGTTTCCTCCTGTTTTTGAGGGATGTGGTATGTTTTCGGCTCTCCCTCTTTTTTCTTATAAGTGAAATAATTTTTCTGCATTTGTACGGCAGATTTTTTCATAGGCACTCCGGCTGAGTCTTCCTGCGTGTTCCTGCTCATCCAGCCAGTTTCCAAGCGGAAATGTCATTTCACAATTTGCCATATCTGTTCCAAACAGCAACCGGTCCTGATATTTTTCCAGAAAAGCCAGCCCAAATTCTTCGTCACGCATGATTGCACATCCGCCACTGTTTGCGGACAGATCTCCATATAAATTTTCATAGGTTTCAAACAGATATGGCAGTCTGCCGCCGGGACATACAGCTTCCTCTCCCCATTTCATCCGTTCCTTTGGGGTCGCCGGTGCATCTTTTGAAATTTCATGCCAGAATGGCTGACTGTGCCCGATGAACTTTAATCCTTTATAACGCTTTAAATTTTCCTCCAGCAGCGGGAGCCCCGACCCGTCCACAACCCCATACTGAAAGCCCTCTTTCGGACTCATGTGAAAAAGAACAGGTAATTTTAATTCTTCTGCCACCTCAAATACACTCTGTAAAAATGGAGCATCCAGCCTCTGGTTTACCATCAGTTCCCCGATTCCGACCGCACCGCTCTCTTTACAGGCTAAGATCCGTTTATACACATCTGTCTGGTTTTTTGCATCCACATTGCACATCCAGTGGAACTTCTTGGGGAACTGTTCACAGATGCGTTTACACTCCTCATTTGCTGCAACCAGGATCTGCTCATTTTCCTGTTCGCCGGAAGATAACACGATTCCCTGTTCAATTCCAAGTTCCTCTAAGTGCGGCAGCATCTGTGCCGCACTGGAAAGGAACATGGTATCTGTTTTCGGATACTGCTGTAATGTCAGATGAAGATGAATATCAATTTTTTTCAATCTAATCTCCTCTTTACTATTCACGTCTTTGTTTTAATTCCGCATACATTTCTTTGGTCTGTTCCTTATCCAGATTAAAGATTGCGCCGATACCAATGAGTTCCAGCACACAGGTCAGCACCGGGATCAATGCCACTAACATGTAGATATTGTTTATGGTTGCATCTGACTGCACCACATTATTTCCAGAAATATATCCGATCGCCTGGAGTCCGAAGGAAACACCTGCGGAAGCAATGGTGGAACCGATTTTACGGCTGAACGTATAAAGGGAATACATCGAGCCATCACTTCTCTCATGGAACTTCCACTCACTGTAATCCAGACAGTCTGTGACAAGCGCCCAGATCAGCATGGTAAATACGGTCTGTCCGATCATTGCCAGTACATTCAGTACCGAATAAACATAAACGTTTGGTATTTTTACGGCAAAAATGATTACACTGAGCACGGTACTGCTGATTACGCCAAACATCAATGTCGTTTTCTTTCCAAACTTTGCAACCAGTTTTGGCACAAGCGGGAAACAGATGATAATGATCGGCACACTTGCAAGACTAAGCAGAGTCATTGCAGAGGTATTTCCATAGTACTCTTTGAATACATAACTTCTAATCTGGTTTGAACCGGTGATATAGAGCATACTTCCAATGGTTGCAACCATGACACCGATCAGTGGCCTATTTTTTACGACTGCTTTCAACACATTTCCATAATTGAACTTTTCTGTATTCTGTTTCTTTTCCTCACGCACACGCTCTGTCGTTAAATGTAACAGCAGGCAGTAGCAGACCACACTTAAAATTCCAAAAATAACTGCCAGAAGTGTAAATCTTTCCGGGATAATGTTGCTTTCGCTGTCAAAACAGACTACCGGCACAAAGGATAACGCTGCAATTCCCACAAATGTTCCGCCAAGACTTCTTGCCCTTGAGAGTTTACTCCGGTCAATCGGATCTGTGCTGACCACACTTGCCATCGCACCAAACGGCATGGAAGTTCCGGTATAGCTCATTCCATATAAGACATACACAAAAGCGACCCACGCATGAAGTGCAACACCTTCAAACGGCACTTTGGAAAAACAAAGCACACCTGACAACGCCAGCGGTATCATAAAAATTTTAATCCACGGTTTGAATTTATCTCCTGATTTTCCAAGCATCCAACGGTCCGGAAAAGAACCCATGATCGGGTCATTTACTGCATCCCAGAGTCTCGCTGCAAGGAACAGGGAACCCATCCACGCCGGACTGATTCCCAGCACATAAGTACAAAACGTCAAAAAATATGCGTCTACAAATAAATTGACAAAACTGCCCGCCATATCTCCAAACACATATCCGATCTCATCCCTTTTTGAAAAGGGTCTTACATTTCTTTTATTCATAAATTTTTCTCCTTCTGGTATTTGTACGCGCGCATTGGTTTTGTGTCTGTACATTTCACAAGAACCGATATCCTTATGATACATTTGCTTTATTGCAATTTAAATTGCATTTATACCAAAATACATTGCATATCTTACATTTATTGTGCTACAATATTTGTAGGATTGTATAAATATAACAAATCAGAACAGGAGTTTTTATGAAATATAGCCAAATGAAACGTTTTTTAATGGAACATAAGGATTCGATGAAGCCTCCGTATATTTCCACGCTCGATGGCATCCTGACTGCCGGTGGGGAATTGATCGGATACCAGGAACTGGAAATGGACAGCCCCTATCTGGATGTACATGAGGATACCAGTTACACGAAAGACTATGTAACCCTCCACAGCCACGAGTTTTACGAACTTCTTTTCTGCCGCAGTGGAAACTTGCAATATCTCATTGGAAACACCCGTTACCAGATCCGCAAAAATGATATCATCCTCGTTCCCCCCGGCACCAGCCACCGCCCTTTATTTTTAGAGCAGCTTCGGGAACCCTATCAGAGAACCGTACTCTGGATCAACAACGATTTTTTTGAGACCTGTAAGCAGAACTTCTTTGCGGATGCAGGCTCCTCCCAATATGCACCACAAAAGCAGCTCCCCTATGTCATCCGCCCGGAAGGAACACTCTTAAACCAGATCGACCAGCTTCTGGCTGCACTGTTGTACGAGGGTTCCACCATGCGTCTTGGAAGCGAGCTCTACCGCATGGGGCTTTTTCTGCAGTTGTTCTGTCTGTTTTACCGTATGAACGACCATCCGCAGTCAGACATCCCCAAACCGGAGAATACAGGCCTGTTAGACCAGATTCTCAACTACATTGAATTGCATTTATCCGAAGACCTCAGCCTCGCATCTATTTCAGCGCAGTTTATGGTAAGCCAGTCGACAGTAAGCCAGCTTTTTAAAAAGCAGCTTGACACCGGCTTTTACAAAATCGTTACCCAGCGGAGACTGATCGAATCTAAAAATCTGATCAATTCCGGCATTCCATTGAAAGAAGTTGCCGAACAGTGCGGCTTTTGTGATTATTCTGTTTTTTACAAAGCGTTTGTGAAAGAATATGGCATCTCTCCACGCAGCTTCCGGACCCGTGAAAAAGAAACGCATGATTTTTACTGATGTGGATTCAGGTGTCAAAAGGTAACTTCAGATTTTTTGACTGGCAAATAATGCCCTTTTGATAACCAGAGATAAGCATACAAAAATCCGCGGCATATGCCACGGACTTTTCCATAATACAAGGGACTGCCATACGGCAGTCCCTAATTATGCATATTTTATGCTTATTTATTTTCATCCAGCTTATCGAGCATATCCCACACGCCGAGCATATACATAATACCCAGTGCACGATCGTATAAGCCATAACCCGGACGGACATTGCCCGGCTTTTCATCCCAGAGGTGGCGTCCGTGATCCGGACGGATATAACCCTCAAATCCGCAGTCATGGTATGCTTTTAAAATGTCAAGGATTCCGGTATCACCATCACAGTCACGATGGGAAGCCTCCGAAAAATCTCCATTCGGAAAATGTTTTACATTGCGGATGTGCGCAAACGCAATGCGGTCACAACGCTTGCGGACAATATCTGCCACATTGTTTCCCGGGTCGGCATTCAAAGACCCTGAGCACAGTGTCAGACAGTTGTACGGGCTGTCAACCATCTTTAAGAAACGGTCAATATTTTCCTCGCAGGTCAGAAGACGTGGAAGTCCGAAAATATCCCATGGCGGATCATCCATGTGGATTGCCATTTTGATATCGCATTCTTTACAGGTCGGCATAAGCGCCTCAAGAAAATATTTTAAGTTTTCCCACAATACTTCTTTTGTCACCGGCTTGTAAGCTGCAAAAAGCTCGTCCAGTTTCTCCATACGTTCCGGCTCCCAGCCTGGAAATGTCATTCCATGTAAATTATTTAAAATATAGTCTGCCATTTCCTTCGGATCATCATGGATCTTGCTTGCTTCGTAATAAAGTGCTGTCGAACCATCTCCTACCGGATGAAATAAATCCGTGCGCGTCCAGTCAAAGATCGGCATAAAATTATAGCAGATAACCTTGACACCGAATTTGGAAAGGTTCTTAATTGTCTGGATATAGTTTTCAATATACTGGTCACGGCTCGGAAGTCCGATCTTGATATCATCATGTACATTGACTGATTCCACAACGTCCATATTAAAACCATATGGCTCAAGCTGTTTCTGCACTTCTGCAATCTCTTCTACTGTCCACACTTCTCCCGGCAGTTTATGATGCAGTGCCCACACGATGCTCGTCACACCCGGAATCTGTTTGATATCAGCAAGGCTGATCTTGTCATTGCCCTCGCCATACCAGCGGAAACCCATCTGCATTGGCATATCTTTTTCCCCCTTAATCTTGATAATTGCATTATAGCATGTACATTTTTTTACTGGCAATTCAAGTTAATTGCTGTTTTTATTGCAAATCTTGCGATTCCGTTACTTTTGGCATTTTTCGAATCGTCCGGAATACCCCTGTGTATTTCTGCTGTTCCACCATGCGGTCTGAAAACATACTCTACCGCATGGGGCTTTTTCTGCAGCTGTTCTATCTGCTTTAACGAATGAATGATCCGTTGAATTGCATTTAGCAGAAGGCTTCAATCTATACGTTTTATCTTGCCAGCAGTCCTCTCGCAAAGTAATCCGCCATCGCAAGTGCCTGCTGCTCTACGTCCCGAAACACATCAATGCTCTGCTCATACTCTCCATTGACCTGTTGCTCAATCTCCTCCCTGGTCAGATCCAGATGATTTAACAGCATATTTCTGGTTTCCCTGCTCTCAAAATACGGATTGTGACTGGCAAAAAGAGCTGCCATCTGATTGGCATTGCGGTACCACTCCTTCACCAGTGCATCATAGTCAGACATATTTTTTGCCTTCAATGCCTGAATGATCTGACCGCCGATTTCAATATGTTCGGTCAGAAGATTGCGGAGCTGTCTGGTCGTTGCGATCGGAAGATACCTTGCAAACACATCCGTGATCTCGTCTGCAGTCTCAAGCAGCCGTTCTTCCACCGCCTGCTGGTCTGCATTATCTGCGACTGCACTCATCAGATACATCCTGGTCCAGTAAACATGATTTAACCACGCAAGACGCATATCCTCGTTGAGACGGAGGATGGAATCCTCACGCTCCGATTCGGTCTCGTTGTTACTTCCCGGATTGCCTGTTCCTCCTCCCATGCTTCCGCCTCCCGGATTGCCTGTTCCTCCTCCCATGCTTCCGCCTCCCGGATTGCCTGTTCCTCCTCCCATGTTTCCGCCTCCCGGATTCTGCTGAGGCACATATCCCTCTCCCGGGCAGATAAAAAGCTGCATCCCGATCTGGAGATTATATGGATTGACTCCCGGATTTCCAAGAATCAGTTCCGTCACTGTCGTGTGATACTGTCTCGATAATTTATACAGGGAATCGCCTGCCTGTATCGTATGCACAATTTTGTTCTGACAATACATATCTTTATTTCCAACCATAACTTTTTCATATTATGATATGTAAATCGAAAAAAAATGTGAAATACCATCTCTGATATTTCACATTCTATATTCGGCTTAATATTAATAATCACCTTAATAAAATCACGGCATTATATTTACAACATCGTTGCAAAAATCGGTGCAGCGATTACCGTCAGAATACCTGCCACCGCAATGGAAAGACTGCTCATCGCGCCCTCGATTTCACCAAGTTCCAGTGCTTTCGCCGTTCCGAGTGCATGTGAAGATGATCCGATCGCAATTCCTTTTGCCACCGGTTCTTCGATCTTAAAAACCCGGCAGATTGTCTCTGCTAACACATTTCCGATGATACCGGTGATAATGATGACCGCAACCGTGATCGTGACATAACCGCCAAGTTCTTCCGAGATTCCCATTCCGATCGCCGTTGTGATCGATTTTGGAAGAAGCGTGACATACTGCGCATGGTCAAAATGGAATAACAGTGATAAGACCAGAACACAGATCACACTCGTCAGAACACCGGAAATCAATCCAGCAAAAATCGCGGCAACATTCTGTTTCAGCAGTTCAAACTGCTCATAAAGCGGGATTGCCAGACATACCGTTGCCGGAGTCAGAAGATAGCTTAAATATTTTGCGCCCTCGTTGTAACGCTCATACGGAATATGAAATGCAACTAAAAATACGATCACGGCAACGATCGATATCAGAAGCGGGTTAAATACCGCAAGTTTTAATTTCTTCTTTAAAAACACGCCAAGCTCATATGCAAGTACGCTGATCGCAACACCCAAAAATACGGAATCACATAAAAACTCTCTCATTGCTGTTCTCCTTTCTTTTTTCCTCTGCGCATGACAAACTGCGTCACATGACCGGATACGATCATAACCACGATCGTTGATACCACCATGATCACCACGATCTGTACACAGATCGGGCGCAGTGCATCCCACGCATCAATGAGTCCCGCACCGGCCGGAATAAACATAAGCGGCATGATCTCGATCATGAACTTTCCGGCATCTTTGACTGCTGCAAGCGGAAGAATCCTTGTTTCCAGTGCAATAAATAAAAGAACCAGACCATAGATGCTTGCCGGTACCGGAAACGGGAGTACATATTTTAACAGCTCTCCCAGAAAAGAAAACAACAAAATAATCATAAATTGTCTCAAGTACTTCATATTATATCCCCATTCTTGCGCTGCCATTCAGCACAAATCTTATATGTGAAAAATGTATTTTTCACACCATTATCCTCTTCTTCAGAGGCTTCTCTGAAATTTCAATTTTCAGCCGGATATTATCATAGCACTTTTTGTTAGAATATCAACCTTTTCTGTTACTAATTACCCACTTGTATTTTTAAAAAAACATCAGAATAACACAACATTTTATTCTGGCAGGAGCGAATGAAGCTGTTTTCTCCGCTCCCCCCATTCCTCATAAAAATCCCGCCTGCTATCGTATGGACGGAAAAAGAAAATCTGCAAAAACATCATACAGACTGTTTTCTTTTCTTCCTCTTTCGTCATACGGCTTAAATATTCCTGCATATTCTTTTTCAGACTATGCCACTCTGTCAAAAACTGCTGATACTGCTTTAACTGTGGCGTATCTAACCATTTTTCCACTTTGATCTTGGTTTTGCCGCGTTCACAGGCACCGCTCTGCAGAAAATAAGAAACACCCTGCTCCCCATAAATTCTTCCCAGCGGAAATAGTCTGCAGATGCCCGGACGGTATGCATGGATACTGCAACGCCCTGCATCATTTAAAAATACACACGTGCCCGTCTGCTCCTGCATTTTCAAATGTGGCACGATCAGACCATCTTCCACATGAAGTCCGACATAAGACTGCATCAGTCCCTCAAAGTCCATTCCAAGTTCTGTCTCTAATCTTTTGCAATCGTATGGATCAACTAAAACAGTATCCCCCATCTGCTCACAGCAGCTATGGCAGCCTGCACAGTCACTGCAGCCAACACGTACCATATCATGTACGCCGTATATTTTTCCATCTGAAATCTCATTGATATCCTGTAACATATACGATATTCCTCTCTTATGTTTTCTGCCCGGAATACACAGACTGATCTATACATTAGTTCAAAACACTGATTGATCTATACATTTAACTGAAATCCCTGTTTTACAAATTTTTATCGAAAAAAGCAAGCATATTTTCACTCCACATTTTTGCGGAAGTATGGTATCCAAGCCCGATTCCATGATCTCCGGTCGGATATACCTCACACAGATGCTTTGCACCTGCTTTTTCAAGTGCTTCATTTAAACGCACGGTATTGCTCGCCGGTACACAGCCGTCATCCGCATTTGCATAGGCATAGGTCATTGGATAATCCGGTGTGATATGGAACTCTACCGATAATTTTTCACGCAGTCCTGTTTCCTCATTGGTATTATAAAGATAACTTCCCTCGTGATATTCCGAAGTAAAACTGATAACAGGATACAAAAGTCCTATGGCATCCGGTCTGGCAGAAATTTTTCTGTATTGTTCTACCATATCAGCTTTCTGGAATTTTGCAAGGTTTTCCAGTACATTTTCCTTTAATTCCTCATGGAGCAGCGCTTCACTTGCACAGAGATGACCGCCTGCAGACGCACCCATGATCACGATCCGTTCCGGGTCTACCTGATATTCCGCTGCATGTGCCCGCACATACATAACTGCTCTTGCAAGATCCATCTGTGGCAGCGGATAATAGTTCGGACGAATCCGATAACATAAAACAAATGCCTTGTAGCCGCCATCACGCTCCATACGCTGTGCAGGCTGAAGTCCCTCATTATAAAAGGACACCATCTCGTAACCACCGCCGGGACAGAGAATTACCGCCGGCTTTAAGTCTGTTTTATTTTTTTTCTCCTCTGCGACCGCCGTGGATTCATAAGGAGGAATAGAATCGCTGCCTGCTGTATGCGCAAATGCTTCATTATCTACTGCTGGATCACCGGTAAATAACCAGACGCCTTCCTCTGTATTTAAATCCGACTGTGGAATACCATCTTCCCAGTGCGGCATCTTAACGCCTGCAGATGCGTCATCTGTTTCGCCCCAGAGCGGAATATATTTGAATTTCTTTGTCTCCGCTGTTTCTTTGATCAGATTCGCACACTCTAAAAAAGCATCCGCCAAAAACGGGGCTCCCCATTCCATTGTTTCTTCTTTTTCGATCTGCGCCATCGTATGATCTCTGTGTTCCAGCGGCACACGGTTTAAAAAACAGGTTGGAAATAAATTGCCGATCGCACGGCTGACTGGTTCTGTGTTTAAAATTTCATTCATGGTATTGTTTTTTGTAAACATGTATTTTCCCCTCTTTACACTATTTTTTCAATGCATCGATTCCTGTTTCACATATTATAATGTGTTCTCTGTATTTATCAAAACACTATTATTACGCAAAAATCCGATGATACTTTTAATATACATCAGATTTTTTATCCCCGGTACCGGAAAAACTGTATGATTTTTACATGGAGAATAAGTTGCACAACAAATGATGGTGTGTTTATGACATGAGTCTCCCGTCCAAATGGTATTTCGTAGGCTTGTGAGTGGCATCTTGCGCAAAGCCGGAGTAATTTTCTCCCAAAGTCACAGAATTAGCTTCGACTTTGTGCAAGATGCCAGACCAATAACACAAAATATTTTCAAATGTGTAGTTAATAAATATGGGCATAGTGGGATATATTGAGGTTTTGCCAGTGTTGTCAAACAAATAATAAATTATTGAATATAGTTATTTGGAAATATTTTTTTATCAGATTCAGACACAAAACACTAAAAATTTACGCACCTATTTCGCACTAAGCGCATACACATCCATGATATCTCCGCTAATGTTTCTAAATTTAGTAGCATTTCTGCACGCATATGGTATAATGTGCGTATGCAATGAGCAGTGCCAAACATGGAAATGACAAAAAAAGACTGCTTGCAGGCTCTTTTTTGTTATTTTTATGTTTGATAGGGCGAATGCCCGTCAGTCCGGAAAATCTTTGATTTTACGGACGTGCACTGCGGACTACAGTTTCACTTGAAACTAACAAAAAGACTGCTTGCAGACTATAGTTTCACATAATCCAGAATATTATCAATAGAGGAGTTATCATATCATGAAGATCATTATCGTAGGCTGTGGCAAGGTGGGCTACACGCTCGTAGAACAGCTTGGCAGCGAAGACCACGATATCGTAGTCATTGACGAGAAACCGGAAAAGGTTTCCGCCATCACAAATAATCTCGATGCGATGGGCATCGTAGGAAACGGAATCAACCACCAGACACTGATTGATGCCGGCATCACGACCGCCGATCTTCTGATTGCTGTGACCGGTGACGATGAGAAGAATCTTCTCTGCTGTGTGATCGCAAGAAAGACAGGTCACTGTCAGACGATCGCACGTGTGCGCAATCCTATATATAATAAGGAAATAGAATTTTTAAAAAAAGAATTCGGGCTTGCAATGATCATAAATCCAGAGCTTGCCGCTGCAAATGAAATCGCACGTATTTTCCAGTTTCCATCTGCGATCCGCGTGGATACATTTGCCAAAGGTCACGTGGAACTGCTGCATTTTAAAGTTACCAAAGGTTCCCCGCTTATCGCCTTAAAGTTGTTTAACCTGCATCAGACACTGCACAGTAATGTCTTAGTCTGTACTGTAATCCGTGGAGATGAAGTCATTATTCCAAATGGTGATTTTGAATTTCAGGAAAACGATGTGGTTGCGATAGCATCAGAACGCCGCAATGCGATCGACTTTTTCCGCAAGATCGGTATTGTAAAAAACCGTGTTGGAAATGCCATTCTTGCCGGTGGCGGTAAAGTATCCTTTTATCTGGCAAAAAGTCTGCTTGCTTCGGGTATCCGCGTGACGATCATTGAGATAGACCGTGAACGCTGCGATGTATTAAGTGAACTGCTGCCGCATGCCACTGTAATCTGCGGCGACGCAACCGATCAGAATCTCCTTTTGCAGGAAGGTCTTGAACATGCACAGGGTTTTGCAGCCTTAACAGGCTTAGACGAAGAGAACATCCTTCTCTCCCTCTATGCAAATGATGTCTCCAATGCCAAGACTGTAACAAAGATCAACCGGATCAATTTTCATTCCGTCATTAATGAGCTGAATCTTGGAAGCATTATTTATCCGCGTATTATTACCTCTGACTATATTTTAAAATATGTACGCTCAACTTATAATTCCAAGGACAGCAATGTGGAAACACTTTATAAATTAGCAAACGGTAAAGCAGAAGCATTAGAATTTATCATCAAGGCAGATTCCGCCGTTGCCGGCATCCCGCTTGCCGATCTGCATTTCCGCAAAAACACTCTGATCTGCTGTATTTACCGTAACGGCAAAGTCATCATCCCAAGTGGTCAGGATATCATGATGGCTGGTGACTCCGTTTTAGTCGTTCTTTCCGGTTATCGTATTTCCGATATCAAAGAGATTCTGGAGGAGTAGACGGCAATGAATTATTCGATCGTTTTATATATTTTAGGCTGTGTTTTGAAATTCGAAAGCGCGTTTTTAGTCCTTCCCGCATTGGTCGGGCTGATATACCAGGAAAAAGCCTCTGTCTCTTATCTTGCAGTTGCTGTTTTATGTCTGGTACTTGGTATGCTTCTGACACATAAAAAGCCTCATTCTACAAACCTTTACACCAGGGAGGGGTTTGTGACGGTTGCCTTAAGCTGGATCATCATGAGTATTTTTGGTGCTATTCCTTTTGTACTGACCGGAGATATTCCATTTTATGTAGATGCACTGTTTGAGACGATTTCCGGTTTTACCACAACAGGTTCAAGCATCCTGTCCGATGTGGAGAGTATATCAAAAGCCAGCCTGTTCTGGCGCAGTTTTTCACACTGGATCGGCGGTATGGGAGTATTTGTTTTTATCATGGCGATTCTCCCTCTGATGGGCGGTTCTTCGATGAACCTCATGAAAGCCGAAAGCCCTGGTCCTTCTGTAAGTAAACTGGTTCCACATGTGAAAGACACTGCAAAAATCCTCTACGGTATTTATATTGCCATCACGATCTGTGAAGCAACGATCCTGCGGGCGCTTGGCATGCCCCTATTCGATTCGCTGACTACTACATTTGGTACCGTAGGCACTGGTGGATTTGGAATAAAAAATGACAGTATTGCCAGCTATTCCCCTGCAATACAGATTACGATCACCGTATTTATGATTTTAAGCGGCATCAACTACACTGCGTATTTTTATATTCTGACAGGCAAATTAAAAGACTTCTTTAAAATAGAAGAAGTCCGCTGGTACCTTGCCATTATACTTGGATCGGTGTGTATTATTACCTGGAATATCCGTTCGTTTTACCCAACGTTAGGTGACACTGTGCGTCATGCTTTTTTCCAGGTCGGCTCCATTATCACAACAACCGGATATGCGACTACAGACTTTGATCTCTGGCCGGCTTTATCAAAAACTTTGCTGGTTACACTAATGTTTATCGGTGCCTGTGCCGGCAGTACAAGCGGTGGTATTAAGGTGTCCCGTATCCTGATCTTATTAAAAACGATCCGTAAGGAGCTTTCCCTGATCATCCATCCGCGTCAGGTGAAAAAAATCCGTATGGACGGACACCCGGTCGATCATGAGACTTTACGTTCTGCAAATGTTTTTCTGGTCGTTTATTTTGTACTGCTGTTAACTTCCATGCTTCTTATCAGTGTGGATGAATTTGACTTCACAACAAATTTTACTTCCGTTGTCACAATGTTAAACAATATCGGTCCTGGCTTAAATCTGGTCGGTCCGACACAGAATTTTTCAATTTTCTCTCCGTTTTCCAAGTTTATCCTGATGTTTGACATGCTTGCCGGAAGACTCGAACTGTTTCCGATGATGATTCTTCTGATGCCGTCAACCTGGAAACGTAAATAATAGAATACGCTTCGCGAATATTCTATTGTCATGAATAGTAGAATGATTATGAAAGGATTTTTTATGTGGATTGCAAATAACTGGAAAGATTATGAAGTAATAGACTGCTCCTGTGGTGAAAAATTAGAACGATGGGGCAATTATACACTTGTGCGTCCTGACCCACAGGTCATCTGGGACACACCAAAAAAAGAAAAAGGCTGGAAACATATGAATGCCCACTACCACCGCAGTAAAAAAGGCGGTGGCGAATGGGAGTTTTTTGATCTGCCGGAACAGTGGAGTATTCGTTATGGATCTTTAACATTCCAACTGAAACCATTCAGCTTTAAGCACACCGGACTTTTTCCGGAACAGGCAGTAAACTGGGACTGGTTTTCAGATAAGATCCGCTCTGCAAAACGTCCGGTCAAGGTCTTAAACCTTTTTGCCTACACCGGCGGTGCAACACTTGCAGCAGCCGCAGCCGGAGCTTCTGTCACACATGTGGATGCCTCAAAAGGTATGGTTACCTGGGCAAAAGAAAATGCTGCATTCTCCGGTCTTTCGGACGCACCGATCCGCTGGATCGTAGATGACTGTGTGAAATTCGTAGAACGTGAGATCCGCCGTGGCAATCACTATGATGCGATCATTATGGACCCGCCATCCTACGGCAGAGGTCCTAAGGGTGAGATCTGGAAGATCGAGGAATCTGTGTATCCGCTGATCAAGCTCTGTGCACAGTTACTGACAGATACGCCATTGTTCTTTCTGGTAAACTCTTACACTACCGGACTTCAGCCAGCAGTGCTGCGTTATATGATCGCAACTGCATTAGAAAAATATGACGGAACCGTCACCGCAGATGAGATCGGTCTGCCGGTATCCTCCAATGGACTGGTGCTGCCTTGTGGCGCAAGCGGACGCTTTGAAGGAAACTAAAGACTGTCTGGATTTTACTTTTCAGCATAATGTTCTCCAAAAAAGGAGTTCTGCATCAACCAAAATTGTTGTTGCAGAACTCCTTAATATTTTACAGCATCTTCTTCTTCCGAAGCACCAGCATTGTGACTAAACAGATCAGCAGTGTCAGAACACAGATGATCAAAAATCCATGCGGTGTATTTGCAAACGGCATCCATTTTTCATTGACGTTCATTCCGTAAATACCGGATATAACGGTCGGAATCGCCATAACGATCGTGATGGATGTCAGATATTTCATAACGTTGTTCAATCGGTTGTCGATCACAGATGACATCAGTTCCCTGGTACCATTGATGATATCACGGTAAATCGATGTCATCTCGATTGCCTGCCGGTTTTCGACGATCACATCTCCTAACAGTTCCTTATCCTCCGGGTACTGCTCTAATCGTTTATATCTGGTCAACCGGTCTAAGACAACGCCGTTGGCACGCAGGGACGTTGCAAAGTAGACCAATGTAGACTCTAATTCATGAAGATCGATCAGATCGATATCTTCTGTATTTTTTCCGATCCGTTCCTCAATCTCTGTTCTTTTCTTATCAATCACGCGTAGATTCATCTGGTAATTTGTCGCCGTACGGAATAATATCTGATATACAAAACGCAGTTTTTTCTTTGTGCTGAACTCTTTCACACGGTTGTTTACAAAATTCTGCAGCACCGGTGTATCATCCGTACAGACCGTCACGATCACATCCTGTGTTAAAATGATACCTAACGGGATTGTCGTATAACTCTGTTTTTCATGACGTATCTCAACGGTTGGGATATCGACTAAGATCAGTGTATAACCATCCTGAAGTTCGATACGGGAACTCTCCTCTTCATCGAGTGCGGCCTGGATGTCCTCAATATCTACATTCAATACTTCTGCGATCTCGGCACATTCCTGATGCGTCGGCTGGAGCATCTGCACCCATACGCCATCACCGATTTTTTCCTCCTCATGAATCCTCTGGTTATCTGTCTTAAAATATCTTATCATGGCATTTTCCTCAATTTCCCGGGATACTGCCATGTATTATGCCAGATTTTTGCACACTACATCTTTCCGGGAATCTTTCTATTCAATTTCTCTGTCATAAATGATCTGATATGCGTTTAAGCCCAGTTTTTTCCCAAACTTAACGCCTGCCTGTCTGATCTGACCACAGTAAGAAAAACCAAAACGTTCATGCAGATGGATACTGACTTCATTTTCACTTGTGATCAGTGAAATAACCGTTCCGATCTGCGGACATTCTTTTGCATATTGCAATGTTTTCTCCATAAGACTGCAGCCAATGCCACGCCCTCGATAACCCGCATGAATATAGATAGAGATCTCAACTGCAGGGTCAAAAGCCTTCCTTTCCCTGTAACGTGAAAGAGAGGCATAACCCGCGACTGTTCCTGCCTCTTCATATACAAAGATCACATATTGTCCCGTGTGCGCATGGAACCATGCCAGACGATCCTCATAATCCTTGACTTCCGTATCAAATGTTGCTGTTGTATGTAAAATGGCATCGTTATAAATATCCATCAATGCCGGAATGTCTTTTAACTCTGCTCTGCGAATCATAATAATCCTCATTCCTGCATGTGAAAATCTTATTTTCACACTATACCTCAATATTATCTATCATAGCATAGTTTTTTATACGACGCCATGTAAAATTTGTAAATTCCATGTAAATGAAACTTTTTATGTTACCGTTGCAGACTTTCCACAGCACTCACAAATCCTTCCAGATAAATATCTGCCTGCTCCTTTATCTTTCCCTGCTCTTTTCTGCTCGCATCATCATAAACCCCGACTGTCACAAATCCTGCTTTCTTTGCCGTCTCGATCGCATACAGTGCATCCTCAAACACCAGCGTATTTTTCGGCTCTGTCCCAAGAATATCAGCCGCTGCATAATATATATCCGGAGCCACTTTTCCCTTGCCAACTTCCGTACATGTGAATATCTGTTCAAAATAGGAAAACAGTCCGGTACGTTTCAATGCTGCTTCCACCATAGGACGGTCAGTCGAAGTTGCCACCGCCATCTTTATCCCATTTACCTGCAAAGTGTCTAACAGCTCTCTTACACCTTCTTTGGGCTGCACCTCTTTTTCATATGCAGTATAGACAATGTTATTCACGCCCGCCACAATCTCATCAACTGACTCTGCGAGATGATAATTTTCTTTCACATATTCTGCGCCCTTTTGCATGCTCATGGAAAATAAGATATCCGAAAGTCTTTCCCTTACCTTGATTCCTTTGTTCTGCAGATAGCGCTCACTCGCATGTTCCCATACCGGCATGGAATCAAGCAGTGTTCCATCCATATCAAAGATTGCCCCCTGTATGTTCCTTATCTGCATATTTCTTCCGACAGCCCCCTCAGTTCCTTTGATGCCGCACGGATATCTTTCTGTGCAAAAATAGCGCTGATCACTGCCACTCCGTCAATCCCCGTGCCCTTTAACTGTAAAATATTATCCCGGCTGATCCCTCCGATCGCAACTACCGGGATCTGCACTGCTGCACAGATTTCTTTTAGCACTTCATGGTCTAATGTTCCGACATCTTTCTTGGTTCCGCTTCCAAACACTGCCCCGGAACCAAGGTAAGTTGCCCCGCATTTTTCAGCGCGCAGTGCTTCTTCCACCGAGTGTGCCGAAACACCGATGATCTTATCTGCGCCAAGCCGCCTGCGTACTTCCCCGGCTTCCATATCATCCTGGCCAACATGCACGCCGTCCGCATCGATCTCTAATGCAAGATCTACATTATCATTGATGATAAATGGAACCTGATACTCCCTGCACAGTTTTTGTATTTCTCTTGCTTCCTCTAAGAATGCCTGTTCTGAAAGATTTTTCTCACGAAGCTGTAAAAAAGAAACTCCACCCTCCAATGCCTGTCTGACCTGCTCATACAAGGTCTGGCCATTTAACCAGGTTCGATCCGTTACCCCATATAATAATAACTGCTTTTTATCGAATCTCATAACGTGCTCCTCTCTCTAACATATCTCCATCCATACATGACACTGCATCCATCAGGCTCACACGGTAAGTCCCACTGCCTGACTGCCCGCTTTTTTCCGCCGCAAGCTCCCCTGCATATCCCATCATACACACTGCTGCCGCTGCCGCCTGTAACTTATCCTCTGGATTTGCTGCAAGGAAAGCCGTTAAAATACCAGAAAGCTGGCACCCGGCTCCGGTGATCCGGCTCATCTGTGGATTGCCGTTTCTTATCACATAACATTTACTGCCATCCGTTACAAGGTCAATAGCTCCGGTAATCACAATGATCGTTTTCAACTGTTGTGACAGCATCTTTGCCGCTGCGATATTCTGTGCTAAATTTTCTTCTGTCACTCTGTCTGTATTGTCTGCATCCACGCCTTTTCCGCTATTTTCTTCTGATTCACATAATGATGCCAGCACCCTGATCTCAGAAATATTTCCACGGACCGCATCAAAATGTATTTCTTTTAACAGTTGTTCTGCTGCCTGTCTGCGAAAACTGCTTGCCCCCACTCCAACCGGGTCTAACACCACCACATGCTTCCGTTTATTTGCCATCTTCCCCGCTTTTAACATAGTCTGAATTTTCTTTTGATTTGGCGTTCCAAGGTTTAAATTAAGTCCCATGCATTGTGCCGTAATCTCCTCTGCCTCTGCTTCCTCGTCTGCCATGATAGGACTTGCTCCGCATGCCAAAAGAACATTTGCGACATCATTTGCCGTCACATAGTTTGTTATATTATGAATTAACGGCGCTATACGCCGCACATTATCAAGATACTTTTTCATAAATCTTTCTGCTCCATACTGTTTACTTCTATGCACATTATATCATGCGCAAAAGCAGCACATGATCGTGATCTACACTCGCTTCGCTCGACAGTCTTATTATATCATAAATACTTCAAACTGCAGTGCACGTCCGAAAAATCAGAGATTTTCCGGACTGACGGGCATTCGCCCTATCAAACATAAAAATAACAAAAAAGCGCCTGCAAGCAGTCTTTTTTGTCATTTCCATGTTTGGCACTGCTCATTGCTTATGCACATTATACCCTATTTCTGCCCTCCCGCATATGTGACTTTATAATTTTCTTATCTGTTTTTAAGATTTCCTTCATTTTCCAGTCAAGAAATGGTCACAATTATCCCGTATCATTAATAACATCAAAAGGAGCTGTTGAGTTTCGACTCGGGGGTTGGGGTTCTGTCAGTTCCGTCAAAAAACAATCCTGCCAGATATTCCGGCAGGTTTACATATAAAGAGGACTTTAGAAAACATCCCCTCCGTTTTCTAAAGTCCTTTTCTATGAATCCTTATATTAAAATTTTCAGATTGCAGATACAGCACCATATCCCATTTTATATACGATAAAATACAAGATCAGCAGATGTACCGGATAAAATGCGTAAAAGAAATATTTCATGCCAAAACCACGTTTTCCATTATAGAAATAGATCGGAATAAATGCAAATACTGCCGCCCATTCCCACCAGACAAACGCCAGACATCCAAATACGACCTGCTGCATCCTGCTTCTTCGAAACAGATAAAACACCATGATACAAAGCACTCCAAGCGCACCATAATCCGTCGATAAAAACTCTGCTGCGAACATCCCGACGAGGATTGCAAGTGTGGAAAGTCCTGTCCTTTTCCAGACGCTAAAACGACTCTGTTTCATCACAGAATCATATGCCATCATGGTAAGCAGACCAAGCAGCAATGTAAAAAACACATTCTGATATCCGACTTCTAAAATTTTTCCGTTAAATGCAAGATCAAACGGTATTTCGGATATTGCAGCAAAACACCCTAGACGCAGCGCATATTTTTCCCGGTCTCTCGTGTGCATAAATCCTTCCACCAGAAGGAAGCAGAAAATCGGGAACGCAATTCTTCCGATATTCCGCATCACACGGTATAACTGATACAGGCTGTCATTATAGCCTCCGAATTTTAATACACGAATGATCACAGTCGCTGCAATATGGTCAATAAGCATTGTGGCGATCGCGATCATCTTTAATGCACTTCCACTGAGTCCTTTTCTTTCCATGAAATCCCCTATCTGTTCCAATCCTCTCTTTTAACCGAAAAAAGAGAAAGACCGTTCATCTTTCTCTTTTTCCTGTTTTTCATCTAGCCTACAAATTCTTCTACACATCTGCGGTATGCAGCTACCGGATCATCTGCCTGTGTGATCGGTCTTCCGACTACGATATAGTCAGATCCAAGCTCTTTTGCTTTCGCCGGCGTTGTCACACGCTTCTGATCACCGACATCGCCGTCCGCAAAACGTACTCCCGGTGTGATGGTAAGGAATTTGTCTCCACATACTTCATGTACTTTTCCGGCTTCCAATGGAGAACATACCACACCGTCTAATCCTGCTTCCATTGTATTTTTTGCATAATGCATAACCGTCTGGTCGATCGGTTTTTCGATCCACAGTTCCTGCTGCATTACCTCTTCACTGGTGGAAGTAAGCTGTGTGACTGCGATCAGAAGTGGTCTCGTTCCATCCTCTCTCGTAAGTCCCTCGATAGCAGCCTGCATCATCGCTTTAGTGCCTGCCGCATGTACATTACACATGTCTACATCCAGTCCCGATAATACAGACATTGCTTTTTTTACGGTATTTGGAATATCATGTAATTTCAGGTCAAGAAAAATCTTGTGCCCCATCTGTTTGATCGTACGGACAATCTCCGGTCCCTCTGCGTAAAATAACTCCATACCAATCTTTACAAAAGGTTTTTCCTCTTTAAATTTTCCAAGAAAACTGATCACTTCTTCTTTGCTGTTAAAATCACACGCAATAATAACGTCTCTTCCCATCTCTTCCTCCTGTTTCATCCCATCCGGTTTGTTTTTCAATTCTCAAATGCAATAGATTGCACGCTTTGATGCAACCCCATTGTCATGAATTATACCTGTATGGAATGTGTTTTGCAAGTCATTTTACATGACTTAAGAGAGTTTGAATCGATTAATCGTCTCCATCAGATCTTTGGCAATTGCCTGTAGTGTGCCGGTATGTTCACTGATCTCTGCCATTGTAACATTAACCTGCTCCGTGGAAGCATTAACCTCTTCGGTTGCCGCTGCTGACTGCTCGGATACCGATGCGATCGTTCCCATCTTATCCACAACAAGATCTTTATTGGCAGACATATTTTCATTTAATGTATTGATTCGTTCCATGCCAGATCCTAACATTTCGATCTGTTTCATAATCTCACCAAAGATCTCTTCCGTACGGTTGATTGCTTCCTGCTGCTCACTCTGCAGTACCTCATTCTCCTGCATGGTTGCCTCAACCAGTTTTGATTTCTCTGTGATCTCCGTGATGATCTTTTTGATCTCATCCGTTGACTCTTTCGACTCATCTGCCAGTTTACGGATCTCATCTGCAACAACTGCAAAACCTTTTCCCATCTCTCCAGCTCTTGCTGCCTCAATACTTGCATTTAATGATAACAGATTCGTCTGGGAAGTGATATCTGCGATCGTATCTGATATATAGAAAATTTTATCAATACTCTCGACCATCTCGTTCATGACCTCTAACGAAACTTTGGATTTTTCGGCTGTTTTTCCGGATTTTTCAATCAGGTCTTTTACGCTTTCAATTCCCTCGGTGCTGACCTCATTTGCCTTCTCCGTCATGCCATTCATGCCAGAAACATATTCTTTGGTCTCATCTAAGCTATTCTTCAAATGCTCCACCTGGGTATTGGCTTCCTGTGTGCTTTCTGCCTGTTTTACTGCCCCCTGCGCAACACTGTCAATTGCCTGTGTTACCTGTTCGATCGTCGTTTTCGTATTGCCTGCGACCTCAGAGATACCACCTGCAACTTCAAGAATATGATTCGACTTATCCTCAACTGCATGAATCAGTCCGGACACATCATCCATCATACCGTTAAAGTTTGTCTCAAGTACACCAAATTCATCGCTTCTGGTAACTTTGATCTTTTCGGAGAAATCACCGCCTGCAACACGATGTGTCGCATTCTGAAGTTTTTTGATCTCACGGTTAAAACTGAATGCTGTCACAACTGCGATCACACAGCCAAATACCAGTCCGATCATTCCCGCTGCAAGTGTTCCAATATTAATATTGATGAGATTTTTCTGATTTTCCTGATCATTGATGCATCCTATCATTCTCCATCCGGTCACGCGGTCTGTCATCGCTGTGATCGCGCAGTTCCTTCCTTCGGCACGCATATTATAGGATGCCTGTAATACAATATCATCTGCTGCAGGATCTTCACTTTCCTCCAACTGTGCTTTCTGTTCTTCAAGATTATCTAATTCTTCTGTCAAAGGAGCGAAAAATTCAAGGTCTGCAACTGTACCATCTGCAAAAGTATTGCTTTCGCTGTCAACCATGATATTTCCCTGTTCATCTACCAGCATGACAAATCCTGTATTTAAAAGCCTGATGTTTTCCACATAATCTGCCAGTGCAGATGCCTCGATATCCATGGCAACAACACCCTGGACAACATCTTTGTATTTTACTTCCTGACAGACTGTGATAATCTGTTCTCCGGTCTCCTCATCTGTATAAGGTGCTGTAATATAACTGAAAATAGAATTTACTTTTGCCTTTCTTCCCTGACATGCAGTGTACCATTCTTTTCCGGAAAGATCCTTATTTTCTACTGTATTCATCGCTGTCTTTGAACCGTCAGCTTCATATTTTACCCATCCGGTGATCGTTCTGCCATCATTTAAAGCATAATATGCACGCACAGATCCATTCACGACTTTACAGGCTGCAACCAGTTCGTCATTTACATTGTCGATATATTTATCATAGTTTTCCGGCTCGATCAAAAGCTGTTTGATACTGTCTTTTCTAGTCAGAAGATCGACCGGCAGACTGATCGTTTTCTCATATGTCTGCAGACTTGTCATTGCACTGCTTAATGTCTGCTCGCTCGTAAGCTGCATGTTACTGTTTAACACGCTTTTTACCTTACTGTGTGTAAGAAGTGCACAGATCAAAACACTTCCAAGGATCGCAACCATAAAAGCTGCGATCAGCTTTACACTAAGACTTGTTTTTTTCTTCATTTGTGAAATTCCCCCTTCTTTTTTTGCAATGTAAGCGGTTACATTTTTTATTATATCACATATTCAGAAAATAGGGAATTATTTTTAATAGAATTGTTAGTCAGACCACAAAAAAAGAACTTTCCATCTTGGAAAGTCCTTTTTCATTCTCCCTTTATTCTCAAAGGTTTCATATAGTCGGCGCGACAGGATTCGAACCTGCGACCTCTGCGTCCCGAACGCAGCGCTCTACCAAGCTGAGCCACGCGCCGTAATCAAGTTGTCTTGAATCGTGCTTGATTATATTATCACATCTTTCTGAAAATGTCCATACCTAATTTTTACTTTTTTATTTAAATTTCATCATTTTTCAAAAATTGTCTTCTGATTTTTTTCATGATACAATGAGCGCAAGAGAGTCAACATGCTTGCATGATTGACGAACAACGAATTGGATCATGTGCTGATTTTACACACAATATACTAAAACAACAAATTATTAAGAAATGGAGATTTTTATGAATAGAACTGTATTAGTCACCGGAGCTTCCCGCGGGATCGGACGCGCGATCGCAACTGCATTTGCAGCAGAAGGCGACCGCCTGATCATTACCTGTTCGAAATCCACACAGGAACTTATGATTTTAAAAACAGAACTGGAAGATACTTATCATACCGAGGTACTCGCCAGTATCGGCGATATTTCCTCCTTTGAATATGTCGAGCAATTATTTACCCAGATCACAGAGTATTTTGGTGGCATAGATATCCTGATCAATAACGCCGGAATTTCCTATATCGGTCTGCTGACAGATATGTCAATTGATGACTGGAATCATATCGTTTCCACAAATCTTACCTCTGTTTTTTCTACCAGCCGGCTCGCCATCCCGCATATGGTGCATGAAAAAAAAGGTAAGATCATCAATATTTCTTCCGTCTGGGGCATCGCCGGCGCCTCCTGCGAGGTTGCATACTCCGCATGCAAAGGCGGAATCAATTCTTTTACAAAAGCACTTGCAAAGGAACTTGCTCCGAGTAATATCCAGGTCAATGCGATCGCATGTGGTGTGATCGATACACAGATGAATGCCTGCTTTTCTGAAGAAGAACGTAAAGAACTTGCCGATGAGATTCCTGCCGGAAGATTTGGAACACCGGAAGAAGTTGCACATCTTGCCGTGCAGCTTGCTAGTGGAAATGACTATCTGACTGGACAGATCATCACACTTGATGGCGGCTGGCTATAGATGTTTCTGCAAAATCAGCCAGTTTCATGCACGATCGCATGTCACTGGCTGATTTTGTTATATATCTATTCTGCCACTAAAATAACCACACTTCTCGGCAGAATTTTTAACGATTTTTTATAATAAAATTCCGTCTGTGATTCTACATCTTTTCCGTCCTCATACTCTACATTCGTATTGACACAGATTTTCCACTGCAGATTATTCGGTAATTCCGGAAGCTGCATGACAAGCGTTTCCCAGTACGCATTCATTCCATAGAAAATAATATCATCTCTGGTATCTGCATCATCCCTGCCGGCATACATAATACCAATCAGTTTGCTGGTAAAATCAGTTCCTCCATTCCATGGAAAACCATTGTGAATGCTGATCTCTGGGAGTCCGCAAAGCGCTTTTTTTGTCGAGCGGCGCAGAACCGGATATTTTTTACGAAAAGCGATCATATAACGGAAGAAATCATGGATCTCCCGATATTTTTCCAACCTGCTCCAGTCAAGCCAGGATATGATATTATCCTGACAATAAGCGTTATTATTGCCAAACTGTGTGTTACAAAATTCGTCTCCAGCATAAAACATGGCAGGTCCCCTGCTGCACATCAGTGTCGCAAATGCATTTTTGACCATTCTAAGGCGCAGGCCTTCGATCTGCGGATCATCCGTCTCACCCTCTGCTCCACAGTTCCAGCTATTTCCGTTGTTATCTCCGTCAGAATTATTCCAGCCATTTTTTTCATTGTGCTTTGTATTATAGGCATATAGATCGTACAATGTAAATCCATCATGACAGGTGATGAAATTGACAGATGCACTGTCACCACGGTGCTTCGGGTAAAGGTCTTTCGAGCCTGTGATACGTGTGATCGCTGTTCCTGCCATTCCATCCGTGCCTTTTAAAAACTGTCTTATATCATCACGGTATCTTCCATTCCATTCTGCCCAACGGTTCCATGACGGAAAACTTCCAACCTGATAAAGTCCGCCTGCATCCCATGCCTCTGCAATCAGTTTAACCTTTCCAAGGATCGCATCACATGCGATAGCCTGGAGTAATGGTGGATCCGCCATCGGTGCTCCTTTTTCATCACGCGTCAGAATAGATGCAAGATCAAAACGGAAACCATCCACACGATACTCCGTTACCCAGTAGCGCAGACAGTCAATGATAAAACGTCTTACTGCCGGATGATTGCAGTTCATGACATTACCGCAGCCGCTGAAATTATAATAGTAGCCATCCGGTGTCAGAATATAATAAGTATTATTATCAATTCCTTTAAAAGAAAAACACGGTCCCTGTTCATTTCCCTCCGCTGTATGGTTAAACACAACATCCAAAATGACCTCAATACCGTTTTCCTTTAACTCATAGATCAGTTCTTTTAACTCATCACCTTCATGATTATGCTCTACAACTGATGTATAACTGGTATTCGGAGCAAAAAAGCAGACAGTATTGTACCCCCAGTAATTATACAGACGTTCTCCATCCACTACTCTGGTGCTTTCCATCTCGTCAAATTCAAAAATCGGCATCAGTTCAACTGCATTTACCCCAAGATCTTTTAAATATGGGATTTTCTGCCGCAGTCCCTCATAGGTGCCTTCTGCTCCAGGTGTCACACCGGACGATGCATCTTTTGTAAATCCCCTTACATGCATCTCGTAGATGACAAGATCTTCAAACGGATGCTCAGTCGGGCGGATATCTCCCCAGTCAAAGTTATTTTCCACAACTCTGGCATGATAAATAAAATCTGCTCCGCCTTCCGGACGCTCTCCCCAGTTCCGCTGTCCTGTCACCGCCCTCGCATACGGATCAAGCAAAATGTTTTCTTTATTGAACAATAAACCTTTTTTCTCATCATAAGGTCCGTCCAACTGAAATGCATATTCAAACTCTTCGATTTTCAATCCAAAAACGAACATGGAATATGTGTTTCCAATATGATAAGCCTCCGGATATTTTAGGGTCACATATGGCTCTTTTTCCTGCGGCTGGAACAACAGAAGATAACATGCTGTCGCACCAAAGGAATGGATCGTAAAGCTGACACCTCTTGTGGTTGCTGTCGCACCATCCCTGTTATAAAAACCCGGACGTACCTGATATCCATTGATCTCATCCAATGGCTGCAGCCCAACGCCGCGTTCCTGTTTATGTCTGCCTGTACTCATTTTAATCCTCCTTTCTTTTTGGGAGTATTTTCCTCCTTGTTTTGCGGAGCAAAATGCCTGCTATATTTCTTATACCCCGGATGTTTTCCACTCATTTTATAATAATTATTTCTAAGGTCCACAAGTCTGTCGATATTTTCCCGGTCGATCTCTTCTGCACCACCAAGCAGATGTGCCGTCAGCGTGATCTTTGCAAACTGCTCTAATGTTTCCATCCTATAGTATGCCGTATAGACATCAGCACCTACCGTCACAGCTCCGTGATTTTTCAGCAGGATCGCATCATGCTCTGGCAGATACGGAGTAATGGCATCCGGCACTTCATCCGTGGAAGGTGTCGCATAAGGCGCAACTGGCACCGAACCAAGTGCGAGCACAGTCTCAATCATGGAATATTCATCAAGAGGGATATCTGCCACGGCAAACCCTGTCGCAACCGGAGGATGTGCATGCAAAACTGCGCCGACATCCTCACGTTCCTCATAGCATCTGAAATGCATCCTCATTTCAGACGACGGATGATAACCGTCCATGGCTTCAATAATCTCCCCTGTTTTATCTATATGCACGATCATTTCCGGGGTTACCATACTTTTTGACACGCCTGTCGGTGTTGCCAAAAATGTACCATCCGAAAGTTTTACCGACACATTTCCATCATTTGACGCAACCCATCCCAGCTGCCACATCTTATGGCATACATCACAGATCTGTGCCCTGATTTCCTTATAACTTAGTTCCATAATAATCTCCACACCTTTCAATACTGTACCTTTTTCCTATTTTATATTCTATTATAAACATCCTCTTTCCCAATTTCAACCAGACAATATCTGTGTTATACTATCCTCAGAAAATATTAAGAAACAAAGAAAGGATTTTCCCATGCAAAAAATACTCCATGTTTCCAGCAATCCGGATCATTTTTCCACTATCAGTGCTGCAATAGCACATATTCCTGCCGCTGATCAGACACCAACTGTCATTGAAATCGAACCGGGCATTTATCATGAAAAACTGACTATAGATAAACCCTATGTTACACTGCGTGGTATGGGTAAAAACAATTCCGATACTGTCATCACCTATGATGATTATGCCCTGGATCTGATGCCCGATGGAAGTAAGCGTGGTACCTTCCGCACATATACACTGTTTATAGATACACATGATGTAACGCTTCAAAATCTCACCGTTGAAAACGCTTCGGGAGATTCTGCCACACATGGACAGGCGATCGCTCTCTATGCTGACGGTGACCGCCTTACGATCGATTCCTGCCGCCTTCTCGGACATCAGGACACACTTTTTACCGGACCGCTTCCTGAAACAGAACGACAGCCCGGAGGATTCATCGGTCCAAAACAGTTTGCCCCGCGTATCAACGGCAGACATTATTATAAAAACTGCTATATCTGCGGCGATATTGACTTTATTTTTGGCAGTGCCACAGCATATTTTGAACATTGCACCATAGAATCCCTACTGCGCACAAAAACATCAGCCCTGTCCGATGCGCTTTCCGATACATCTGCATTTCCTCTTATCCAGGGCTATGTAACTGCCGCCTCCACACCAAAAGGTCAGACATACGGCTACGTTTTTTCCGACTGCCGGTTCATCTCCAAAGACTGCCCTGCCGGATCTGTCTATCTTGGCAGACCATGGCGCGACTATGCAAAAACGATCCTGATTTCCTGTGAACTTGGCGCGCATATCCATCCTGCCGGTTTTCATGACTGGAACCGCAAAAATACACATGAAACGGTATGTTATGCCGAATACGCAAGTTACCCCGCAACCTCTGACTGCCGTCCACTTTCTGACCAGGCTGATTTTGTTCAAAATCTGGATGAACAACAGGCCAGACACTTTGCAAGAAAACTGGTTCTCGGTGACTGGACACCCGATGAACTGTAATTTTTATCAGATATTTTTTAATCTAGGTTTGTATATTCATGAGAATAATGATAGAATAATATACATTAAGAATATGAGAAATCCAAACAAAGGGGGCATATAAGATGGACGAAAAAATTTATAAGACAATGGGTTCTACCGGGGCTTGTACACTGGCAGTTGGTATCTGTGTCCTTGCGGGTGGAATCACCGCCGGGATTCTTCTGATCGTAAATGGTGCCAGACTGTTAAAAAATAAATCAAAAATCATGTTTTAAAATAGAATTCACGTTCTGCAGGCTTTCTATTGTCATGAACCAAAAGCGCATATGCAGTAAAATCATCTTTCTGACAATCTTTTTTACTGTACATGCGCTTTTTCATATGACACCATATGCTTTTTACAGTTAATTTTTCTTCAAATTAATCCTCTTTTTGAACTTCTTTCTTTTTGAACACATCTGCAAGCAGAAAAAATCCAAAGCACAATCCATTTAGCACCAGCGCAGCCGGAAGTTCTTTCCAGCTTACAGTCTGATTTTCCAGAACATCTGCGGAAAATGTACCTGAAATGATCGGTATCAGGTTGTTATTCAGATAATGCAGGCAGACCGGCACCCAGATATTTTTTGTTTTCATATAAGCATATGCAAAAAAGATTCCAAGTGCAATACAGGTGATCTGCTGTGCAAAAATCATCTGGATTCCCGACGTCTGCGTATAATAAAACAGATCATCCGGAATATGCCACAGTCCCCATACCACACCAAGCACGATCACACCTGCACGAAGACCGAACTTTTTCTGTAAAATGGGCTGCAGATAATATCTCCAGCCATATTCTTCTCCGAAAAATGCAATAAATACAAAAAAATAATTGATCGGAAGTGCAACAATATTCAGCCACATCACAGGATCTTTAAACATTGCCGCCCATTCTTTTACATACTGCATTCCATTGCCGTCAAACACGCCCTGTCCTGCCATCGACACTACAGTTCTTACAATATAAATACCCACAAATAAAAGTACAATGAGCACAGCACTTTTCCAGTTTTGTCTGGTCAGTCCTGCTGCCGCCCTCTTTTCATTTCCTGCAACCGCAAGAAAAATGAATGCCACGATACTCCCAATGATAAGTACATACTGTGAGATCAGATTATAAACGGACATCGTCATTCCTGCAATATTCAAATCCTCCACCGGAGAAAATACGGATAAAAGTGCAAGTACAATCAGGACTCCAGTTGTTGCCAGAACTGCAATAAAAAAACCTGTCGGCAGAATCTTTTCTCCTTTGTGTGCCAGAAAAAGTCCAATGATCACGCCTGTGGCCGGATACATCATCTGCGCCGTTGGAAATGCCGTAAGATCATATCCTTTTGTACTGCCATACCACATCAGAATTCCCATGAGATAGGTCAGACCATAGGCAATAAGCACATAAATAATTAACCTCTTTTTTGCCATCTCTTTTTGTTCCATTCCAAAACTCCTCCCCTTACAATCAATAAATGTTACCTTTTTATTGTAAGGATTTTGTTCTGCACTGTCAATTGCAGTAACTGCTGTTCTATCTCCGTCCACGGATGATTCGGATGATTCCTCCTGCGATCGCAGCTACACCGACCATTCCCCAGATGTATGGTTTTACATCACCAAGTTTTCCCGCATAAAATACTGCAGTCGGTCCATCTGCGCTATTCGGCAATATCGCACTGAATGTTACGCTGGCATGCAGATATACTGCATTAAAAATTACAAATGCACCTGCTACAATCAGTCCAAAACCCTGCATCATCTTTTTTCTCTGCATCTTCTGCTGATATTTTGCGATATCAATGCCCGCCTCGATCACCGCATCAGTATCCTGCACACTTACCTCCTGCTGCTGCATCTTCTGACATTTCATCAGCTCTGTCAAAGTAACGCCCAGTGCCTCTGCCAAAGGTTCTAGTGTCTGGATATCCGGAAATCCCATTCCCCTCTCCCAACGGCTGACAGCTTTGTCTGTGACTTTCAGGCAGGCTGCTAGCTGTGCCTGTGTCATTTGTTTTTCCTTGCGTATCTGTGCGATAAATGCTCCTAATTCTTTTGCTTCCATAGTTTTCCTTTCCTGTCATGTCTGACATCCATAGCCTTTTTACCCAAAAGATACCAAAAAGGCACCGAATTTTCAACCGAAGCCTTGTTTACCAGACTCTATCCATCGTTTACACGCTGCAAAATGCACTAATCAAGTTCGATCGAATCTGAGATATAATAATGAAATTTATTTTTTTTGCAATACTCCTTGATCTGTCTGATCAGCTTTTTATCTTTTGTATATTCCAGCAGATAAACTTTCATTCCATCCTTTTTACATTTCTTAACATAATCAGTAAAATATCCGCGCGCTGCTTTGGTCTGTTTTCCAAACGAACCTGTTTTAAATTGAATACTGCTCCACACACATTCCTGATTAACTGCAGTCATAATGTCTTTTGCTGAACCATATGTTTTTCTGTATTTCGTGACAAAAACATCCCCACCATTGATTACGACATCTTTTCCAAGGCGCTTAACATTTTTCAGTATCTTTGCAAGCCCTGTAAAATTCTGCTTTGTCTTTGCGTAATCATAAACGTCACAATTATCAATAAAGAAACCATCCACGCCTTTTTTCAACAGCTTCTTTGACAAATTTCCGATAAACTTCTGCCAATTCTTATTGGAAACATCTACCCACTTTTCCTCTTCCCAGTTCTCATAACTCCCAATCGTAAGATGTTCATATTTTTTATAATAATCACGAAATTTTTCAATGGACCCGACATTTAAGTAGGTATAAACTTTTACACCTTTCTTATGCAGGGCGCGTATCTCTTTTGCCGAAAAATACTGTGCATCAATGACCACAAGTTTGTATGCGTATAATTTCTGCATCTTAGACGAATCAATACTTAAAAATACACCATAGTCTTTTTTCTTTTGATCCGCCTTTGCATTGATCGCACATGGATCTGCAAATAACCCTAGAAATACGGCAAACAATAATATTAATGCTAAATTCTGTTTACCAGAATATTTTGTTTTTTTCATTTTTCTCCTATTTTTCCCTTTCACCGGAAGCTGCGCCAGAATAATTGCTGCAAAAATCAGACAACAGCCAAATATCTCTTTCGTACTAAGTTTCTGATTCAAAATCAGCCATCCAAACACGGCTGAAAACACGGCTTCCAGACTCATGATAAGAGATGCCACTGTTGGATTCAGCCCATTCTGACCAATGATCTGCAATGTATATCCAACCCCACAGGACATAATTCCTGCATATAAAATCGGAACCCATGCCGACCATGATAAAAAAGCTTGCGCCCACACCTCAATCCCCGGGATTGAATGCTGCATATCAACCACAAACATTGGAACTGAAGTCAGCACCCCGGTTACAAGAAATTGGATCATGGAAAGACGTACCCCATCCACCTTCGGTGAAAAATAATCGACAAATAAAATCTGAATAGAAAACCCAAACGCACAGCAAAGAAGTAACAAATCTGCCGGGTGAAATCCATTCTTATCCTGCATACACAAAAAATACAGTCCCACCAGTGCAAGCGCAACTGCAAACCATATATTTATACCACATTTTTTATGTAAAAATAAACCTAGGATCGGCACGAGCAAAATATAAACTGCTGTCAGGAAACCTGCTTTTCCAGCACTGGCTCCCATCAGGATTCCAACCTGCTGTAAATTCGTAGAAATGCAGAGTGCCACTCCACAACAGATTCCGCCTTTTATCAAAAGTTTGTAATCTTCCTTTGTCTTTGGTCTTTTCGGTGATAAATTTTTTTTGTCCAAAAACTTCATAACTGGAATCAACACCAATGCACCGATAATGCTGCGGATACAATTAAATGAATACGCTCCGATCGCCTGTCCGCCAACTGTCTGCGCCACAAAAGCTGCCCCCCAGACAGCTGCCGTCACTAATAGTAGTAAACTGTTTCTGGTTGTTTTGTTGTTCATCTTCTGCCTCTTTTCAAATTATTAAAATAACAAATAACAGTTTACCATTTTTTCACTAAAATTACATTATAGTTTCAAAATAATATCAAAAAAGGGCTCCCATCACTGGGAACCCTTAATTTTAAGCAATTATAAATTACTCGATAACTGTAGCAACACGACCTGATCCAACAGTACGTCCACCCTCACGGATAGCGAATGTAAGACCCTGCTCCATAGCTACTGGGTGAATTAACTCGATAGTCATCTCGATGTTATCACCTGGCATGCACATCTCTGTACCAGCTGGTAAGTTACATACACCAGTTACGTCTGTTGTTCTGAAGTAGAACTGTGGACGATAGTTGTTGAAGAATGGAGTATGACGACCACCCTCATCTTTTGTTAATACGTAAACCTGAGCTGTGAATTTACGATGACATGTAACTGTACCTGGTTTAGCAAGAACCTGACCACGAACGATCTGATCACGGTTGATACCACGAAGTAATGCACCGATGTTATCACCAGCCTGAGCCTCGTCTAACTGTTTACGGAACATCTCGATACCAGTTACAACTGTTGTCTGAACGTCCTCTTTAACACCAAGGATCTCAAGGTTATCATTTAAGTGTAATGTACCTCTCTCAACACGTCCTGTAGCAACTGTACCACGACCTGTGATTGTGAATACGTCCTCGACTGGCATTAAGAATGGTTTATCTGTATCACGCTGTGGATCTGGGATGTACTCATCAACAGTATCCATTAACTCCATGATCTTGTCTCCCCACTCGCCGTTTGGATCTTCAAGAGCTTTTAAAGCAGAACCTTTGATGATCGGGCATCCTTCGAAGCCGTACTCTTCAAGCTGCTCTGTAACTTCCATCTCTACTAACTCGATTAACTCTGGGTCGTCTACCATATCGCATTTGTTTAAGAAAACAACGATGTAAGGTACACCTACCTGACGGGATAATAAGATGTGCTCTTTTGTCTGAGCCATAACACCGTCTGTAGCAGCTACAACAAGGATAGCACCATCCATCTGAGCAGCACCAGTGATCATGTTCTTAACGTAATCGGCATGACCTGGGCAGTCAACGTGTGCGTAATGTCTCTTCTCTGTCTCATACTCGATGTGAGCAGTAGAAATTGTGATACCACGCTCTCTCTCTTCTGGAGCTTTATCGATGTTATCGAAATCTGTAGCTGTGTTACCAGCAACTCTTGCAGCTAATACTTTAGAGATAGCAGCTGTTAAAGTTGTTTTACCATGGTCAACGTGTCCAATGGTACCGATATTACAATGTGGTTTTGTTCTTTCAAACTTAGCTTTTGCCATTTTTGAATATCCTCCTTAAAATGATGCCCTATGGGCTATAGTTGTTATTTTCAATAACTCGGCTAACTCTGATTATATAAAATAATCATTGGTTTTTCAAGCTATTTCTATCGGATTTCCTATAAAATATAGGAAATCCGGATGTTTTAATTTCAGTAAAAGCAGTCAACCAATTATTTGGATTTATCTACTAATACCTTTTCCGCAGGAAAAGCAGGTAACCGATTATTTAGATTTATCTGCTAATACCTTTTCCTGTACATTCTTTGGTACTGGCTCATATTTCTCGAAGAACATAGAGTAGTTACCACGTCCCTGTGTCTTAGAACGTAAATCTGTAGAATATCCGAACATCTCAGCAAGCGGAACATAAGCTTTTACAAGTTTACCGCCACCGATATCATCCATTCCCTCGATACGTCCACGACGGGAGTTGATATCACCGATAACATCACCCATGTATTCCTCTGGCATAGTTACTTCAACCTTCATGATCGGCTCAAGTAATACCGGACTTGCCTTCTGCATAGCTTCCTTGAAAGCCATAGATCCGGCAATGTGGAATGCCATCTCGGATGAATCGACTTCATGGTAAGATCCATCGTATACATTAGCATGTACGCCAAGTACCGGGAATCCTCCAAGAATACCAGCCTGAGCTGCTTCTTCGATACCTTCACCTACTGCCGGGATGTATTCCTTCGGAATAGCACCACCAACTACGGTAGACTCGAACTTGAATGTTTCTTC
Source organism: Roseburia sp. (assembly GCF_041325975.1). Classification (NCBI taxonomy): domain Bacteria; kingdom Bacillati; phylum Bacillota; class Clostridia; order Lachnospirales; family Lachnospiraceae; genus Roseburia; species Roseburia sp. Next base: position 925,022 of record NZ_JBGLEJ010000004.1, read on the forward strand.
ACCGTTCGGGTCCATCGGCTCGAATTTAACTTTACAGTGTCCGTACTGTCCACGTCCACCAGACTGTTTTGCATATTTGTATTCAACATCTACAGGTTTTGTAAATGTCTCTTTGTAAGCAACCTGAGGTGCACCAACGTTTGCCTCTACCTTGAATTCACGAAGGAGACGGTCAACGATGATCTCCAGATGAAGCTCACCCATACCAGCGATGATTGTCTGTCCTGTTTCCTGATCAGTATGCGCACGGAATGTAGGATCCTCTTCTGCAAGTTTTGCAAGAGCCTCACCCATCTTACCCTGTCCAGCCTTTGTTTTCGGCTCAATAGCAAGCTCGATAACCGGCTCTGGGAATTCCATGGACTCTAAGATTACAGGATGCTGCTCGTCACAGATTGTATCACCTGTTGTGGTGAACTTAAATCCAACTGCTGCTGCAATATCACCAGAGTAAACTCTGTCGAGCTCCTGTCTCTTGTTTGCATGCATCTGAAGGATACGTCCAACACGCTCTTTTTTATCTTTTGTTGCATTGAGAACGTAAGAACCTGCTGCCATGCTACCGGAGTATACACGGAAGAAAGCAAGTTTTCCTACGAATGGGTCAGCCATGATCTTGAATGCTAAAGCGGAGAACGGCTCATCATCAGATGAATGTCTCTCTACTTCATTTCCATCCAGATCCACACCCTTGATTGAAGGGATGTCTGTTGGAGCCGGCATGTACTCGATAATCGCATCAAGAAGTTTCTGAACACCTTTGTTTCTGTAAGCAGAACCACAGCAAACAGGTACAGCTGTACATTCACATGTAGCTTTTCTCAATACTTTTTTCATTTCCTCTACGGATGGTTCTTCACCCTCAAGGTACATCATCATTAAGTCATCATCTAACTCGCAGATTTTCTCGATTAATTCAGAACGATAAAGTTCTGCATCATCTTTCATATCACCTAAATCGTCGGTAACAGTGATATTATCACCCTTATCGTCGTTGTAGATGTATGCTTTCATCTCGAATAAGTCAATAACACCTTTGAAATCATCTTCTTTACCGATCGGTAACTGAAGAACGATTGCATTTTTTCCTAATCTTGTACGGATCTGGTCAACAGCGCCGTAGAAGTTTGCACCTAAGATATCCATCTTATTGATGAATGCCATACGCGGTACATTGTAGGTATCAGCCTGACGCCATACATTCTCTGACTGAGGCTCAACACCACCCTTTGCACAGAAGACGCCGACAGCGCCGTCAAGTACACGGAGTGAACGCTCTACCTCTACTGTAAAGTCAACGTGACCTGGGGTATCAATGATATTGATACGATGCTCTAATGCACCTGCCTTTGGTTTTGTGAACTCTTCCAATGTCCAGTGACATGTTGTAGCGGCTGATGTAATCGTGATACCTCTTTCCTGCTCCTGCTCCATCCAGTCCATGGTAGCAGTACCTTCATGAGTATCACCAATCTTATAGTTAACACCGGTATAGTAAAGAATACGCTCTGTCAATGTTGTTTTACCAGCATCGATGTGAGCCATAATACCAATGTTTCTGGTTCTCTCTAATGGATATTCTCTTCCAGCCAAGGTATTTCCTCCTTAATTTACTAACGATATGCTATCGCCGCGAAAGCAAAGGCTCACGCAGCGATCAAAAATTCCATATTTAAAAGCAACAGCTTCGCGGAGACACTATAGATTTTATTAGAATCTGTAATGCGCGAATGCAAAGGCTTCGTGGAGATTCCTTTCGTCCTAGAATCTGTAGTGCGCGAAAGCCTTGTTTGCCTCTGCCATTTTGTGCATATCTTCTTTTTTCTTAACAGATGCACCAGTATTGTTTGCTGCATCCATGATCTCATTCGCAAGTCTTTCTTCCATCGTCTTCTCACCTCTGGCACGAGAGTAAGTGGTCAGCCAGCGAAGTGCTAACGCCTGACGACGATCCGGTCTTACTTCGATTGGTACCTGATATGTTGCACCACCGATACGTCTTGCCTTTACTTCAAGAACAGGCATAACGTTATTCATTGCTGCTTCAAATACCTCAAGAGCTGGTTTCTCTGTTTTCTCCTCAACTCTTGTGAAAGCTCCGTATACAATTTTCTGAGCAACACCTTTCTTACCATCTAACATGATGTTGTTGATAAGTTTGGTAACCACTTTATTGTTGTATAACGGATCTGCTAATACGTCTCTTTTCTGAGTATGTCCTTTACGTGGCACGGTTCTTCCCTCCTTAATCATAATTTACTATACAGAAATATTTTCTGCATTTACTGAGTGCGGCAATGCCGCCATTTACAGCCTTACTACCTGACAGCATACCGCTATCGACAGGCTGTTTCAGTGAACTTCATTTCGATTAATTCAACGGTACTCACAATGTGTAAAATATCGGTCATAGACCATCTATTTCGCCATAATGTTCGTGCGGAAATCTATCGTTTGTGATAATAATCCCAACACCAACCTATAGTCCATCCGGCAAAATATGTCGGATACAACAAATGTGATACTATGGTTCGCTAAATTATCAAGCAACTTCGGTCCAATACCTAAAATTACTTAGAAGCCTTTGGTCTCTTAGCGCCGTATTTGGAACGAGCCTGCTTTCTGTTAGCGACTCCTGCTGTATCAAGTGTACCACGGATAATGTGATATCTTGTACCTGGTAAGTCCTTAACACGACCACCACGGATCAGAACAACGCTGTGCTCCTGTAAGTTGTGTCCCTCACCTGGAATGTAGCTTGTTACCTCGATTCCGTTGGAAAGACGAACTCTGGCGATCTTTCTAAGAGCTGAGTTAGGTTTTTTAGGAGTTGCTGTCTTAACAGCGGTACATACACCTCTCTTCTGCGGAGAAGAAGTATTTGTAGGTCTCTTCTGCAGGGAGTTGTAACCCTTCTGAAGTGCAGGTGCAGTAGACTTCTTAACAGATGTCTGACGTCCTTTTCTTACTAACTGGTTAAATGTTGGCATTATTTTCACCTCCTGTTATATTAAATATGCATCCCTAAATATGCATGCTAAATTATTATATAAGTGCAATTCCTGTATGTCAAGCCTTTTTTCTATTTTCAGACTTTCTTCTATAATAATCTGTTTTTTTTGCACCCTTATCTATTTTTTCCAGTTTCTTGTGAATTATACATATTTTTTCCAGCTGCCAGAAAAAAGAATCCTATGAATCAAAAAAATCCTATAAATAAAAAAAAGAACCGTGCACCACTGACTTTTATCAGCTGGTGCGACAGTTCTTCTCATAAATATTATTTTATTCTTCCTCTACCGGAGCTTCTTCGATTTCATTTTCTTCGTCCCTCGGAATCTCTTCCTCATAATCGTCGAAGTCATCGAAATCATCAAACATCAGCTCATCATCCTCATTGATATCGGAATCCAGTTTAATGTTACGGTATCTCTTCATACCTGTTCCGGCAGGGATCAGTTTACCGATGATAACATTCTCTTTCATACCGATCAATGGATCAACTTTACCTTTGATTGCAGCTTCTGTAAGAACTTTTGTTGTCTCCTGGAAGGATGCTGCTGATAAGAAGGAGTTTGTTGCAAGAGAAGCCTTGGTAATACCAAGTAATACCTGCTTGCCCTCTGCCGGCTCTTTTCCTTCTTCAATCAGTTTTTCATTAGTATCTTCGAAATCAAGTGTATCTACTAACACACCCGGAAGCATCTCTGAATCACCGTTTGTCTCAACACGTACTTTCTGTAACATCTGACGTACGATAACCTCGATATGCTTATCGTTGATTTCTACACCCTGCAGACGGTATACACGCTGTACCTCACGGAGCATGTAATCCTGAACTGCACGGACACCTTTGATCTTTAAGATATCGTGTGGATTTACAGAACCTTCTGTCAGCTCATCGCCGGCCTCAAGCACTGCGCCATCCATGATCTTGATTCTGGAACCGTAAGGAATCAGATATGCCTTTGACTCTCCGGTCTCATTATTTGTAACAATGATCTCACGTTTCTTCTTAGTATCCTTAATGGTTGCTACGCCGCCAAACTCTGTGATGATTGCAAGACCCTTAGGTTTTCTTGCCTCAAAAATCTCCTCGACACGAGGAAGACCCTGAGTAATATCGTTTCCGGCAACACCACCGGTATGGAACGTACGCATGGTAAGCTGTGTACCAGGCTCACCGATAGACTGTGCCGCGATGATACCGATTGCCTCACCAACCTGTACAGCCTGACCTGTAGCCATGTTTGCACCGTAACATTTTGCGCAGACACCCATATGGGAACGGCAGGATAATACGGTACGAATCTTAACTTTCTTAAGTGGCTCGCCATTTTCATCAACACCCTGGCTCATAACTGCAGCTGCACGTTTCGGTGTGATCATATGGTTTGCTTTTACAATGACATTTCCATCTTTGTCACAGATCGTGTTACAGGAGAAACGTCCTGTAATTCGCTCCTGAAGACTCTCGATCTCTTCTTTTCCATCCATGAACGCAGTTACCCACATTCCAGGGATCTCTCTGCCTGTACCCTCACAGCAGTCGGACTCACGAACGATCATATGCTGTGAAACATCAACAAGACGTCTGGTCAGATAACCGGAGTCAGCCGTACGAAGTGCAGTATCGGAAAGACCTTTACGAGCACCATGTGCGGACATGAAGTACTCAAGTACATCAAGACCTTCACGGAAGTTTGACTTGATCGGCAGCTCGATCGTACGACCGGTTGTATCTGCCATAAGTCCACGCATACCGGCAAGCTGTTTGATCTGTTTATCGGAACCACGGGCTCCGGAGTCAGCCATCATGAAGATGTTGTTGTATTTATCAAGTCCGGAAAGAAGTGCATGTGTCAGTTCCTCATCAGTCTCTTTCCAGGTCTCAACAACCTCTTTGTAACGCTCTTCCTCAGTGATAAGACCACGTTTATACTGTTTCATGATACGGTCAACAGTATCCTGTGCATCTTTGATCATCTGCGGCTTCTGAGGCGGTACGGTCATATCGGAAATGGATACGGTCATAGCTGCTCTTGTGGAGTATTTGTAACCCATAGCTTTTACAGCATCAAGAACTTCTGCTGTCTTTGTTGCACCATGGATATTGATAACTTTTTCCAGAATCTGTTTATTCTGTTTCTTTGCAACAAGGAAATCTACTTCCAGTTTTAATTCGTTGCCCGGAATACTTCTGTCTACAAATCCAAGATCCTGTGGGATGATCTCATTGAAAATAAAACGTCCCAGTGTAGATTCTACATTTCCGGTAAGTGTTGTTCCATCCGGCATAGTCTTTGTCATGCGGACAGTAATTCTTGAATGAAGCGTTACTACGCCATTCTCATATGCAAGAATTGCTTCGTTTACACTCTTGAAGAATTTACCTTCACCTTTTGCTCCCGGTCTTTCCTGTGTCAGATAGTAGATACCAAGTACCATATCCTGTGAAGGAACGGCAACAAGACCACCATCAGACGGTTTTAACAGGTTGTTCGGTGAAAGTAACATAAAACGGCACTCTGCCTGTGCTTCTACAGAAAGTGGAAGATGCACAGCCATCTGGTCACCATCGAAGTCGGCGTTGAATGCGGTACATACCAACGGATGTAACTTGATCGCCTTACCTTCTACGAGGATCGGCTCGAATGCCTGAATACCAAGACGATGCAGTGTAGGAGCACGGTTTAACATAACCGGATGCTCTTTGATAACGTCTTCGAGAACATCCCAGACCTCTGTCTGGAGTCTCTCGACCATCTTCTTAGCACTCTTGATGTTGTGTGCAGTTCCGTTTGCAACAAGCTCTTTCATAACGAACGGTTTGAACAGCTCGATTGCCATCTCTTTCGGCAGACCACACTGATAAATCTTTAACTTCGGCTCTACACAGATAACGGAACGTCCTGAGTAGTCAACACGTTTTCCAAGCAAGTTCTGACGGAAACGTCCGGATTTACCTTTTAACATGTCAGAAAGAGATTTTAATGCACGGTTACCAGGACCTGTAACAGGACGGCCACGACGACCATTATCGATCAGGGCATCAACTGCTTCCTGAAGCATACGTTTTTCGTTGCGGACGATGATATCCGGTGCTCCTAACTCTAAGAGTCTTCTTAAACGGTTGTTACGGTTGATGATACGTCTGTACAAATCATTCAGATCTGATGTTGCAAAACGTCCACCATCGAGCTGAACCATAGGACGTAAGTCTGGTGGGATAACCGGGATAACTGTCATGATCATCCATTCCGGTTTGTTTCCAGACTCACGGAAAGCCTCTACAACTTCCAGTCTCTTAATGATTCTTGCACGTTTCTGACCGGTTGCATCCTCAAGCTCTGCCTTTAACTCAGCGGAATCTTTCTCAAGATCGATTGCCTGTAATAATTCCTGAATAGCTTCGGCACCCATTCCAACACGGAAAGAACTGCCGTACTGCTCTCTTGCTTCCTGGTATTCACTCTCAGAAAGTACCTGTTTGTACTGTAATGCGGTATTGCCCGCATCCAGTACGATATAAGAAGCAAAGTAAAGAACTTTTTCAAGAGTTCTCGGGGATAAGTCAAGGATTAATCCCATACGGGATGGGATACCCTTAAAGTACCAGATATGGGATACCGGAGCTGCAAGCTCAATGTGTCCCATACGCTCTCTACGAACGCTTGCTTTTGTGATCTCAACACCGCATCGGTCGCAGACAACGCCTTTGTAACGGATTTTCTTATATTTACCACAATGACATTCCCAGTCTTTGCTCGGTCCAAATATCTTTTCACAGAACAGACCATCTTTTTCCGGTTTTAAAGTTCTATAGTTAATGGTTTCCGGTTTCTTTACCTCGCCCCTAGACCACTCCCGGATCTTTTCCGGAGACGCCAATCCAATTTTGATGGCATCAAATGAGATAGACTGACCTGTGGCTTCTTTACTCATTGTTTCTGGCATTATGACACTCCCTTTCTATTTATTCTTCGTCAAGAGTATTTTCTTCTGCATCGTCGAAAAAGTCGGAATCATCCTCATCTTCCTCCGGCTCCTCATCCACATCTACGAGTTCTTCATTTTCCGCATTGAACTCTTTCTGTGAGAATCCCATCTTTGCAAAGGAATCACTGTCCTCAAATGCAAAATCCTTATCTCCGGAAATAATGGAATTCAGATCGGTATTGCCGTATTCGCTTGTCTCCATCAGCTCTACTTCGTTTCTGTCCTCGTCTAAGACTTTGACATCCAGACCAAGTGACTGAAGCTCTTTTAACAGAACCTTGAAAGACTCCGGAATACCCGGCTCAGGGATATTATCACCCTTAATAATTGCTTCATAAGTCTTAACACGTCCGACAACATCATCGGATTTTACTGTTAAGATCTCCTGTAAGGTATAAGATGCACCGTATGCTTCCAGTGCCCAAACCTCCATCTCTCCGAAACGCTGTCCACCGAACTGTGCTTTACCACCTAACGGCTGCTGCGTTACTAAGGAGTAAGGACCAGTAGAACGTGCATGGATCTTATCATCTACCAGATGGTGGAGTTTCAGATAATGCATGTGTCCAATGGTTACCGGTGAATCAAACGGCTCTCCGGTACGTCCGTCACGAAGCTGAACCTTTCCATCACGGGAAATCGGAACACCTTTCCACAGTGCACGATGCGCACGATTGTCAGAAAGATACTTCATAACGTCTTCTCTTAAGATATCTTTGTATTTTTCTTCAAAACTCTCTGTTTTGCCTTCTTTTGCTGCTTCCTGCGCATCAAACGGCATATTTACATAGTCATTTGCAAGCTCAAGTGTATCCTGGATATCGATCTCTTTTGCACCATCAAATACCGGTGTTTCAATGTTAAATCCAAGTGCCTTTGCAGCAAGACTTAAATGGATCTCAAGGACCTGACCGATGTTCATACGGGACGGCACACCAAGAGGATTTAATACGATATCAAGCGGACGTCCGTTTGGCAGGAATGGCATATCTTCAACAGGAAGTACACGGGAAACAACACCCTTATTACCATGACGACCAGCCATCTTATCACCGACAGAGATCTTTCTCTTCTGTGCGATGTAAATGCGGACTGCCTGATTTACACCAGGAGATAACTCATCACCGTTTTCTCTTGTAAATACTTTCGCATCAACTACGATACCATATTCACCATGTGGTACTTTTAAGGAAGTATCACGAACTTCTCTTGCTTTCTCACCGAAAATTGCACGAAGCAGTCTCTCCTCCGCAGTCAGCTCAGTCTCTCCCTTCGGAGTAACTTTTCCGACTAAGATATCACCGGCACGAACTTCTGCACCAATACGGATGATACCTCTCTCATCGAGATCTTTTAACGCATCATCGCCGACACCAGGAACATCTCTTGTGATCTCTTCCGGTCCGAGTTTTGTATCACGTGCTTCTGCTTCGTATTCCTCAATATGGATAGATGTATAAACATCATCCTGTACCAGTCTCTCACTTAAGAGAACAGCATCCTCGTAGTTGTAACCTTCCCAGGTCATGAATCCGATCAGTGGGTTTTTACCAAGTGCTAACTCACCGTTTGAAGTAGACGGACCATCTGCAATTACCTCTCCGGCTTCCACACGGTCACCTTTGAATACGATCGGTCTCTGGTTGTAGCAGTTAGACTGGTTACTTCTTGAGAATTTTGTCAGTTTATATACATCTCTGGTTCCCTCATCACTCTTAATGATGATCTGGTTTGACTCAGAGCTTTCTACAATACCGGATTTCTTTGCGATCACACATACACCGGAGTCAACCGCTGCCTTTGTCTCCATACCTGTTCCGACTACCGGAGCATCTGTGGTAAGAAGCGGCACTGCCTGACGCTGCATGTTAGATCCCATCAGCGCACGGTTTGCATCATCGTTCTGTAAGAACGGAATAAGTGCTGTTGCGACAGAGAATACCATCTTCGGAGATACGTCCATGTAATCAAACATAGTCTTCTCATACTCCTGTGTTTCCTCTCTGTAACGACCAGATACGGAATTACGGACAAAATGTCCTTCTGCATCCAGTGCCTCATTCGCCTGCGCTACATGGTAATTATCCTCTTCATCTGCTGTCATATAAACTACTTCGTCTGTGACACGCGGATTCTTAGGATCTGATTTATCGATTTTACGGTATGGTGCCTCTACGAAACCATACTCGTTAATTCTTGCATAACTTGCCAGTGAGTTGATAAGACCGATGTTTGGTCCCTCAGGCGTCTCGATCGGGCACATTCTTCCGTAATGGGAATAATGTACATCTCGTACCTCGAATCCGGCACGGTCTCTGGAAAGACCACCAGGTCCTAATGCAGAAAGACGTCTCTTATGTGTCAGCTCACCTAATGGGTTGTTCTGATCCATAAACTGTGACAACTGGGAAGAACCAAAGAACTCTTTTACCGCTGCTGTTACCGGTTTAATATTGATCAGACTCTGTGGAGAAATACCGTCTAAATCTAAAGTAGTCATTCTCTCACGAACAACTCTCTCTAATCTGGAAAGACCGATACGATACTGGTTCTGTAATAACTCACCAACTGCACGGATACGTCTGTTTCCAAGGTGATCGATATCATCATCATTACCGATACCATACTCTAAGTGCATATTGTAGTTAATGGATGCAAAAATATCATCCTTTGTAATATGCTTCGGAATCAGGTCATGCACATTCTTTTTGATCGCTTCTTTTAATTCATCAATATCTGTATGTTCTTCCATCAACTGAGCAAGTACCGGATAGTACACCAGCTCGGTGATACCAAGGTCTTTTGGATTGCAGTCCACATATGTTCTTAAATCAACCATCATGGAAGAAAGAACTTTGACATTTCTAGTCTCTGTCTGAATCCATACATATGGAACAGCTGCATTCTGGATATCATCTGCAAGACTTCTTGTCACTTCCGTACCAGCCTCTGCAATGATCTCACCAGTTGCAAGATTTACAACATCCTCTGCGAGAACCTGTCCGTTGATACGGTTCTTTAACATAAGTTTCTTATTAAATTTGTAACGGCCTACTTTTGCAAGGTCATATCTTCGCGGATCAAAGAACATAGCAGAAATAAGGCTCTCCGCACTTTCAACTGTAAGCGGCTCGCCTGGTCTGATTTTCTTATATAACTCAAGAAGACCTTCCTCATAATTTGTTGCAACGTCTTTTCCAAAACTTGCAAGAATCTTCGGTTCCTCACCAAACAGATCGATGATTTCCTGATTGGTTCCGATACCAAGTGCACGGATCAATACTGTGATCGGCACCTTTCTCGTTCTATCAACACGAACATAGAATACGTCATTGGAGTCTGTCTCATACTCTAACCATGCACCACGGTTCGGGATCACGGTACAGGAATACAGCTTTTTACCCACTTTATCGTGAGCAATACCGTAATAGATACCCGGAGAACGTACCAACTGGCTGACGATAACACGCTCGGCTCCGTTGATTACGAAAGTACCTGTCTCGGTCATCAAAGGAAGATCACCCATGAAAATCTCATGTTCATTAATCTCATCTGTTTCTTTGTTGTGAAGTCTTACCTTTACCTTTAAAGGTGCTGCATAAGTTGCATCTCTCTCTTTGCACTCCGGAATTGTATATTTTACATCTGATTCACATAATGTAAAATCAACAAATTCCAGACTCAAGTGACCGCTGTAATCTGCGATCGGGGAGATATCGTCGAAAACTTCTTTTAAGCCTTCTTTTAAAAACCACTGATAGGAGTCTTTCTGAACCTCTATCAGATTCGGCATTTCCAATACCTCTTTCTGTCTTGAGTAACTCATACGCATGCCTTTACCGGCTTTGACTGGTCGTATTCTGTTTTTCTCCATTTGACGTTTCACCTCTCGTTTTTATTAACATAAGGGCAGAACCCGTTGTTTATAACGTTACCGGACTCCTGCGAATAAGCGCACTAAGTCCACTGCACCACAATAGTGCAACGTATATGATAGCACAAGAGAGGAGATTACGTCAAGAACTTTTTTAAATTATATATAGAAAAAGAGACATGATAAATCATGTCTCCATACATACGTGCGCGAGAAGATTCGAACTCCCGACACCTTGGTCCGTAGCCAAGTGCTCTATCCAGCTGAGCTACGCACACATATTTAATTCATTGTATCTGAAACCAGATACAATGCCGGCGACCGGAATCGAACCGGTACTGTATTTCTACAACAGGATTTTAAGTCCTGCGCGTCTGCCAGTTCCGCCACGCCGGCATAATGAGATAAACTCATTGAATGGGACCTATAGGGCTCGAACCTATGACCCTCTGCTTGTAAGGCAGATGCTCTCCCAGCTGAGCTAAGATCCCACGCGATTACTTGTAGTGAGTGCTAAAATAAAAGATTCTGAGTTGTGACATGCTTGCATGGCTAAGACTCAGAATCTTTTATTTTATCCGAGCGTTAGCGCGGGATGGCAGTTCGTAGAACTGGCATACACACTCACATTTTCCTCACTGCAAAACGACCCAAGCGGGACTCGAACCCGCGACCTCCGCCGTGACAGGGCGGCGCTCTAACCAACTGAGCCATTAGGCCTTATTTAGTTAGTGGACCATCGGGGACTCGAACCCAGGACCGACCGGTTATGAGCCGGTTGCTCTAACCAACTGAGCTAATGGTCCAAATGTTTAAAGCCGATGATCGGACTCGAACCGATAACCTGCTGATTACAAATCAGCTGCTCTGCCAATTGAGCCACATCGGCACGTATTCTATCAACAACATACTTTATGCTATTAATATTACTGCCTAAATATATACCAAGAATACAAATCTGTCAATACTTTATTTCTTTATATTCCTGAATGACTCCGACGGGAATCGAACCCGTGTTACCGCCGTGAAAGGGCGATGTCTTAACCGCTTGACCACGGAGCCTTATCTTTATTCTTTCATTAAAAAAACTCCCCGAGTAGGACTCGAACCTACGACAGCGCGGTTAACAGCCGCGTGCTCTACCAACTGAGCTATCGAGGAATAATCTAAAGGTATTTTCTTAGTACCTTCAAAACTTCATACAGAACACCATCAATAACATAATCTGTGAAGTTGCGAAGCAACTTCCAATGCGAACATCGTTCGCTATTATTTGGTCAAGCCCTCGATCGATTAGTAACAGTCAGCTCCACACGTTACCGTGCTTCCACCTCTGCCCTATCTACCTTGTACTCTTCAAGGGATCTTACTTCCTTATGGAAGGGATATCTCATCTTGAGGGGGGCTTCACGCTTAGATGCCTTCAGCGTTTATCCCTTCCGGACTTGGCTACTCTGCCATGCCGTTGGTCGACAGCAGATACACCAGTGGTCCGTCCATCCCGGTCCTCTCGTACTAAGGACAGCTCCTCTCAAATATCCTCCGCCCGCGCCGGATAGGGACCGAACTGTCTCACGACGTTCTGAACCCAGCTCGCGTACCGCTTTAATGGGCGAACAGCCCAACCCTTGGGACCTGCTACAGCCCCAGGATGCGATGAGCCGACATCGAGGTGCCAAACCACTCCGTCGATGTGAACTCTTGGGAGTGATAAGCCTGTTATCCCCAGGGTAGCTTTTATCCGTTGAGCGATGGCAATCCCACTTTATGCCACCGGATCACTAAGTCCTACTTTCGTACCTGCTCCACCCGTCGGTGTCGCAGTCAAGCTCCCTTCTGCCTTTGCACTCTTCAAATGGTTTCCGACCATTCTGAGGGAACCTTTGAGCGCCTCCGATACCCTTTCGGAGGCGACCGCCCCAGTCAAACTCCCCGCCTGGCATTGTCCCACCGCTGGATCACAGCGGCTGGTTAGAAACCCAATACTGCAGGGGTGGTATCCCAACAGCGACTCCCTTGAAACTGGCGTCCCAAGTTCTCAGTCTCCCACCTATCCTGTACGTGCAGTACCGAATCCCAGTACCAAACTGGAGTAAAGCTCCATGGGGTCTTTCCGTCCTGGCGCGGGTAACCAGCATCTTCACTGGTACTTCAATTTCACCGGATGCATTGTCGAGACAGTGCTCAAATCATTACGCCTTTCGTGCGGGTCGGAACTTACCCGACAAGGAATTTCGCTACCTTAGGACCGTTATAGTTACGGCCGCCGTTTACTGGGGCTTAAATTCAAAGCTTCATCTTGCGACTAACCTCTCCTCTTAACCTTCCAGCACCGGGCAGGCGTCAGCCCATATACTTCACCTTACGGTTTCGCATAGACCTGTGTTTTTGCTAAACAGTTGCTTGAGCCTATTCTCTGCGGCCCACCCTGAAGTGGGCACCCCTTCTCCCGAAGTTACGGGGTCATTTTGCCGAGTTCCTTAACAATGCTTCTTCCGTCGGCCTTAGGATTCTCTCCTCATCCACCTGTGTCGGTTTACGGTACGGGCACATATAAAACAATAGCGGCTTTTCTCGGCACATGGCTCACACACTTCGCTACTTTTATTTCGCTACACATCACGTCTTTGGCTTATCAGGTGGATTTGCCAGCCTGACACCTCTTCCGCTTGTACCGGTATTTCCATTCCCGGCTTATGCTTTCCACATGCGTCCCCACAGTTCTGTTTATATGTGGTACAGGAATCTAAACCTGTTGTCCATCGGATACGTCTTTCGACCTCTCCTTAGGCCCCGACTTACCCAGAGCAGATCAGCTTTACTCTGGAAACCTTAGATATTCGGCCGGAAGGATTCCCACCTTCCTCTCGCTACTCATTCCGGCATTCTCTCTTCTTATCCCTCCACTGCTCCTTCCGGTACAGCTTCGTCGGTCTTAAGAATGCTCCTCTACCAATCACTATGTGATTCCTAAGCTTCGGTGTCGTGTTTCAGCCCCGGACATTTTCGGCGCAGGACCTCTCGACCAGTGAGCTGTTACGCACTCTTTGAATGTATGGCTGCTTCTGAGCCAACATCCTGGTTGTCTTTGAAATCCCACATCCTTTTCCACTTAACACGCACTTTGGGACCTTAGCTGTAGGTCTGGGCTCTTTCCCTTTTGACCACCCAACTTATCTCGTGCAGTCTGACTCCCATTCATCATCTACATGGCATTCGGAGTTTGATATTCTTTGGTAAGCTTTGACGCCCCCGCGGAAATTCAGTGCTCTACCTCCATAAGACTAAAATGAGGCTAGCCCTAAAGCTATTTCGAGGAGAACCAGCTATCTCCGGGTTCGATTGGAATTTCTCCCCTACCCACACCTCATCGCCACCCTTTTCAACGGATGTGCGTTCGGTCCTCCATTGCCTTTTACGGCAACTTCAACCTGGACATGGGTAGATCACCCGGTTTCGGGTCTACGCGTGCTGACTGAACGCCCTGTTCAGACTCGATTTCTCTTCGGCTCCACACCTTAAGTGCTTAACCTTGCCGGCACGCGTAACTCGCCGGACCGTTCTACAAAAAGTACGCGGTTCATCATATAAAGATGTTCCACAGCTTGTAAACACAGGGTTTCAGGTTCTCTTTCACTCCCCTCCCGGGGTCCTTTTCACCTTTCCTTCACAGTACTATGCGCTATCGGTCACTAAGGAGTATTTAGGCTTACGGGGTGGTCCCCGCTCATTCCATCAAGGTTTCTCGTGTCTCGATGTACTCTGGATACCGCCATGTCATCTTTCCTTTCGCTTACGGGGCTTTCACCCTCTCTGGCAGGCTTTCCCAAAACCTTTCTGCTAGGATCAACGAATCAATTATGCGGTCCGAACCCCACGGTGCACGCACCATGGTTTGGCCTCTTTCCATTTCGCTCGCCGCTACTTTGGAAATCGATTTTTTCTTTCTCTTCCTCCGGCTACTTAGATGTTTCAGTTCACCGGGTTCCCTTCCATACGTTATGGATTGGCGTATGGATGACTGGAGTTCGTCCAGCCGGGTTTCCCCATTCAGATATCTGCGGCTCAATGGATATTTGCTCCTCCCCGCAGCTTTTCGCAGCTTA
>NZ_JBGLEJ010000004.1:945000-1455000 GCF_041325975.1 Roseburia sp.
TTTATTATTTTGCCGGCAGGTAACTCCTGCCGGATCGCAATGGATAATCCACCGCTGCTGCATAAAAGACTTGAGGTATATAAAACCGTTTTTTATATTTATAATAAATTGCACCTTCATAAGTGAATGTATTGTAACAAATAAAAAACTCCCTGCAAAGACAGAGAGATACGGTCAAAATAATCTTGATAAAGATCCCCTCGGTAGGTCGTCTTACGTTTACGCCATGTGGCACCTACTGTCTTCGGCATATATGCAAACCGCTGAGCGGTCAAAAACCAACTCAACGATTTGCATTATAACATTGTATATTATGGTTGTCAACAATTTTCTGCTGTTACTGTGTAATTTTAACTACGTTTAATCTTACACCAGGTCCCATTGTAGATGTAAGAGTTGCACTCTTAACATACTGACCTTTTAAGCTTGCAGGTTTAGCTTTGTTGATTGCACCCATAAGGGTCTGGAAGTTGTCGCTTAACTGTTCTTCTGTAAAAGAAGCTTTTCCAACTGGCACGTGGATAATGTTTGTTTTGTCCAATCTGTACTCAATCTTACCAGCTTTGATGTCGTTAACAGCTTTTGTAACATCCATAGTTACTGTTCCAGCTTTCGGGTTTGGCATTAAACCTTTCGGTCCAAGTACACGACCAAGACGTCCAACAACGCCCATCATGTCCGGTGTAGCAACAACAACATCGAAATCTAACCATCCCTCGTTCTGGATCTTCGGGATCAGTTCCTCTCCGCCTACGAAATCAGCGCCTGCTGCCTGTGCTTCATCAACCTTGGTTCCTTTTGCGAATACTAAAACCTTAACTGATTTACCAGTTCCGTGTGGTAATACAACTGCACCACGGATCTGCTGCTCTGCATGACGTCCATCACAACCTGTTCTGATGTGAAGTTCGATTGTCTCATCAAATTTAGCTGTTGCGTTTTTCTTTACCAGGCTGATTGCTTCAGCAACATCGTACTGAGCAGCCTTGTCAAAACCTTTAACAGCTTCCTGATATTTCTTTCCTCTTTTCATTCTAAAAAAACCTCCTGGTGGTATTATCGGGAGAGGGCCCTCCCACATAATCGTTAACAAATAGTCTTAATTGTTGTAGAATTTTCCAGAAGAATGCCGCTCTTGCATTCTTCCAATGAATTTGCTGTTTTTGCAAATTCTATTCTTCTACGGTAACGCCCATACTTCTTGCAGTACCGGCGATCATGCTCATAGCTGCCTCTAAAGATGCTGCATTTAAGTCTGGCATTTTTAATTCTGCGATTTCCTGTAATTTTGCTCTGGAAAGTGTAGCAACCTTTGTCTTGTTCGGTGTTGCAGAACCAGATTTAATGTTGCAGGCTTTCTTAATTAATACAGGAGCAGGTGGTGTCTTTGTAACGAAGCTGAAGCTTCTGTCTGCGTATACTGTAATAACTACAGGGATGATAAGATCTCCCTGATCAGCTGTTCTTGCGTTGAACTGTTTTGTAAATTCAACGATATTAACGCCG
This sequence comes from Roseburia sp., assembly GCF_041325975.1. Lineage (NCBI taxonomy): Bacteria > Bacillati > Bacillota > Clostridia > Lachnospirales > Lachnospiraceae > Roseburia > Roseburia sp. The sequence continues at coordinate 946,507 of NZ_JBGLEJ010000004.1, forward strand.
TGCTGTCCAAGAGCAGGTCCAACTGGAGGAGCAGGTGTAGCCTTGCCAGCAGGAATCTGCAATTTGATATATCCTTCTACTTTCTTTGCCATTTGGAATTGCCTCCTTAATCCAATGTTTCAGGCATGATCTCATACCTGCGCACAGATCCTGGTCTGTGCATTAATTGTTAAGTTTTACATCTGCGAAACTTATTTCTACCGGTGTTTCGCGACCGAACAGTTCAACATTGATCGTTACACTCTGTTTTCCGTGGTTCATCGCCTGAATTACTCCGATGGTGTCTTTCCAGACGCCTCCGGTAACCACAACGGTGTCTCCCTCTGTAAAGTCAACTTCAATGTTCTCTTTTTTGATTCCCAATGGTTTCATTTCCATATCGGTAAGTGGAACCGGCTTACTTCCCGGACCAACAAATCCGGTAACACCACGGGTATTTCTGACAACATACCATGTGTCGTCATTCATAACCATATTGATAAGAACGTATCCCGGAAACATTTTCTTTGATACGGATTTTTTTGCGCCATTTTTCATTTCGACAACATCCTGCATCGGAACGCGAACCTCTAAGATCTGATCTTCCAGATGTCTGTTTTCAATTGTCTTGTCAATGTTCGCTTTTACCTTATTCTCATATCCTGAGTAGGTATGAACAACATACCAGTGTGCCTCTGCCATAAATCACTCTGCCTCCATTAAAAATTAAAACCAACAAGGAAATCAACGCCATACTGAATTGCGAAATCCAAAAGCGCGATAATAAGACCTAATACAACGGATACAGCAATAACCGCCGTGGTCTGTCTTACAAGTGATTGTTTCTCCGGCCAGATGATCTTTTTGAACTCAGCCGAAAGACCGGTAAACCAACTCTCTTTCGGAGCCTTGTCTAACTTCTCGGTTTCTCCCATTTTTTCACTCCTTTGCCACGCGCGTCTTATTTGGTTTCTTTGTGTAACGTATGGGTCTTGCAGAATCTGCAATACTTTTTGGTTTCCATCCTGTCAGGATGAGCTTTTTTGTCTTTTGTCATGTTGTAGTTACGGTTTTTGCATTCCGTACATGCCAATGTTATTTTTGTGCGCACAACTTCCACCTCCATTAAAATTCTTTGTGCTTTTTCCTGCCCCGGTCTCCGTAGTGAGACGTTTTCTAAGGATCAGCGACAGTCCTTAAAAAAAGGCATAAAAAAAAGACCTACTTCCATCGCCTGTCTACTATATCATATCCGTCTATTTCCGTCAATCTTTTTTTATATTTAAAAATCCACAATATCTATCCATACTTTTCTGTGAGTTTTTTCCTATTTATTTCCTATTTCACATTTTTTTCTCAAATGGTATAATATTTTTAGATGGTTCAACCGAAATAGTTCTAAAGAATCTTTAAATTTATATTAAAATCCCCACATTTATCATGCCAAGCGGCAAGGATGCTGTCCTATAACCTGATAAATGTTATATATTTCATGGAAGAAAGGAGGGGTTTTCTTGGCTGCTATTGACAGTGCATATCATTATTATTTAAGCACTTATGGCACTTCGAAGGTATCGCGTTATGATACCCATAAGAAGAGTCAGCTTCGTGCTGTCTATAATCAGATTGTAAAAACAAACAAAGATACTCCTCTGTATAAAATTCCAGACTCCACAGATGTCAAAAAATTTGCGATCGATCTGAAAGAACATACCAGGTCTATCCAGAATGTGATCGCATCCCTTTCTGACAATGATGAGGGGATTGAAAACGTATTCAATAAAAAAGTGGCAAAGTCTTCTGATTCATCCTCTGTTAATGTTTCCTACATCGGAGAAGATCAGAATCTCGATAATTCTCTGCATTTTGATGTTGAAGTAAGGCAGCTTGCTGCTCCGCAGATCAATATCGGAAAGTTTCTGTATCCTGATGAATGTGATTTTAAGGCCGGTACTTACACATTCGACATATCAACTGACTTAAATTCATACGAATTTCAGTATACGGCAGGCAGAAATGATGACAATCAGTACATTCTTGAAAAACTTGCACGCCTGGTCAATTCTTCCGGCGTCGGAATCCATGCAGATCTTGCGAAAAATGCCAGCAATAAGATTGCACTGCGTCTGACTTCAAGCCAGACCGGTCTCGCTGACGGTCAGTCTTATCTGTTTGAAGTTACCCCAAGTTCCGATCATGCATCCGCAAAAGCAATGCAGACACTCGGTATTGACTATGTTGCCCAGCAGGCATGTAATTCTTCTTTCCTGTTAAATGGTACTGAACACGCATCCTTGTCTAACACTTTTACCGTCAACAATGCTTTTGAGCTGACATTGAACAAACCAAGTTCCCGGACAACGCCTGTACAGATTGGTTTCAAAACAACCGCTGACTCTGTTGTAGACAATGTACAGTCTTTGATAAATGCGTACAATAATCTGATCCAACTGAGTTATCACTATGACGATACACAGGAAGCAGATAAATTGCGGCGTGATTTCACGCAGGTAGTGAAACCTTATTACAATGAATTTGAGTCATACGGACTGAATTTAACAGACGATGGAGAAATCAAAATCGATACAAATCTCCTGACAGACGCCGTTACTTCTGCTGATGCCAAAGAATGTTTTTCCACATTAAATAAATTCAAAAATGATCTCGGAACGACCGCTGGAAATGTCTCTGTCGACCCATTAAATTATGCAAGCAAAACGATGATCACATACAAAAGACCCGGACATAAGAATTTTTCCTGTCCTTATCTGACTTCCGTTTATTCCGGAATGATGTTAGACAGATACTGCTAAACGGACACTTACAGATTTTCTGTAGTGTCCGTTTAATATTCCAATATCCCAGATGCAACTTCAGATTATGCATCTTTCACGCTGATCATGTACTATATATCATTTTCCTGATTTTCATTTTCTTCTATAATATCCAGCATCGTATTTATTCTTTCTATATAATTGTGATGCTCCCTTACTTTTCGATAACCATTTTCCGCGATTGCCAGACGTTCTTCCTCATGTGCCAGATAATATCCTGCTTTTTCACAAAGATCATCAATTCCGTCAAAGCATACTAAATCTTCGCCTTCTTTAAAATAATATGGTATCTCTGCCTGATAGTTCGTCAACAAAAAGCCACCTGCCCCAAGCACATCCCATACCCTGAGCGGTATGCCGCTCTTGATATTCGGAATCGTAAAATTCAGATTGATCTTTGACATACGAAAAACCTGCGGCAGCTCACTCCAGTAATCAACCGAACCACAGTACTGAATCCGCAGCATATCACTTATATCACTGTTACTGTACACATTGACATGATAACGTTTTGACAGTTCGATCAATGCACGTCTGCGCTCCACTTCCGCAATTTTAAATCCAAGTACGGTCGTCTGAAAGATCAGTCCAAGATCCGAAAACGACCCTTCTGATTTTTCCAGTTCAAAATATTCCTGAAGTTTTTCCAGTATATCCGTGGTCAGCATAGATTCCACAATATTTGCACCACTGATATTTAACTGTGCCTCGATCACTGCGTCAAAATACCCCCGTAGATATTCTGGCAGCCTGCTTTTTATCTTATCATAAGAATTTCTTTCATAAAGGCTTCCAACAAATGCGATATCCCCTTTGTATTTCTGTATTTCCGGCGAATTTGCAATCACCATATCCATCCGGTTTGTATCTACCGCAAGCGGAAGATACCAGATATGCTCTACTCCCATCTCCCGAAATTCCAGATAATTTGTCTTATCAAAGGTAAATATATAATTGCAGGGATGAAAAATGGATTCGTGATACATACTGATCAGCGGATTGTCGCAGCTCCACGATACATATTTTATTCCCATCTTCTGACAGACATTCGAGATCAGCGCAAAATAATTGACCGTAAATACCATATCATAATGCGTTTCCTGCATCTTGTGCTCAATTATTTTTTCAAATTCCGGATCAATATCATAATTGCCAAGGTGCTGTTCGATATTATCCACAGTATGTCCCAGCAATATAAATGTCTGCTCTATGTCTCTGTAATTATAAGCCTTCCAGCGATACATCAATATGTGCATAATAATCCCCATTCCTGCGCTGCTTTTAAGCGCATCACAAGTTTGTGCGAAGCACAAATCTTGCGTGTGAAAAATGTATTTTTCACACTAATCTCCATTCCTGTGCTGTTTCAGCCAAAATAACGTTTTCATCTGTATATAAAGCCTGTTGCAGAGAGAGAATGAAAACCTCCGGCTCTACATCCATGCTTCCCTGATCCACGCTGCCCTGCTTTTCCACGTATGATGCTCTTTTGCTGCCTGATATCCACAGTCTGCCATTTTTTGTGTGGATTGCATGTGTCCGAACAGATCAAATACACGTTCCGGCAGGGTACGGATCTCATTTCTTGAAAACATCACAAGCTCTTTTCCATCCGTAAATTCTCTTCGCAGATAAGTGGAATCATCCGTCACAACTGCTGCCCCCGCAAGCATTCCATTAAAAATACGGTCATGTGCTCCGGCTTTAAACCAGGTCATCGTATTCAGGACAATCTTGCTGTCGTTCATCAGTGGCAATATTTCCGGCGCAAGTACTTTTCCACCATACACCAGATACGGATTATCGCTCCATTCACACTGATCCCAGCCTGTTCCATATGCTGTCACGCGAATCCCATTTTCCACCAGAATACGGACAGCCTGTTCACGGAAAAATGACGTGGCATACGAGTCAATAAAACGCATCTGCACGATGATCTCATGAATACGCTGTTCTGAAATATCATTCCGCTTATATTTTAAATATTCTTCTATCACATCCTCTGTTGTCCGGTCAGGATGATGCACCAGTTCTGACAGCACAGCCTGTGCCATCTCCTCGCCATCGACTTCCGGGATGGATGATAGATCCGGTATCATCTTCGCAACTGTGTAGATCGGCAATGCCCCGGCATATAAAACATCAATTCCACGCTCCGCAAGCGGCTTATGCCTGCTGCCAAGTTCCACTCCCGCATGTGGCAGGAAATCAGTATACCGGATATTTTTAAAGTATCTTCGGATGTAGCGGACATGATTCCGGTCTGTACACAGCACAACGGATGTGTCCGGCGCATTCTGCAATGGTTTTTCATAATGAAACGGGTGATCCATCAGGATATTGATGTATGGAATCTCATAGGTTTCCCACAAATTCGGCTCTCTTGAGGAATTTATATCTTTTGTGGAATATCCCATATTCTGTTTTGAACATGCATCACCAGTTTCTGTTTTGGCTTCCGGAAGTGTCAGATTATATCCGAGGTTATTAAAAGTGACACCAAAAAATCTCTGTCCTTTTTTTGTGCCTTCTTCGATGCATTCGATCAATGCCTGCTTACTCTCCTCTTCCAAACGGGCATCATAAGTAAATGAGGCATACCCCATGGTCTCAAACGCATTTTTCAGTTCCTGTGTAAATAAGTCAAGGGTATCGTAGATGCCGGTGATGTAGATGATGGTTGTTTGCATGGTTGTCTCCTGTTATAACTTGATCCTTTCTATCCTGCAGCTATGTCTTTTATAATCGTCCTTTACAGAATCTGTATTGTCATAATTAATGCCAGCCAGGATCACTTCTCCATGGTAATCTTTCAGACTCTGCATGTATTCCTTCTTCTTTATCTGTGCAATGGCTGCATCCGATGATTTATCCCATTTTAATTCCACTACGATTGCTGGCACATCTCTATATTTTCTCGGAACAAACACAATATCTGCAAATCCTTTCCCCCCTGCAAGTTCCCGATACATTACATAATCTTTCCGTGCGGCATAATATGCCAGTGAAAGCACGCATGACATTGAATTTTCATCATTATACTTTAAGATAGATATATTTTCCTGATGCACCTGTTCAATCATTTGTGCAACATATTCTTCTTTTCCATCTATTGTTGCCCAAAGCAGTGCTTCAGAATTACGGATCGCATCCATAACCGGTTCCCAGCCACCGTCTTCTATACAGTTAATAAATTCTTTCTGTACCTCCTGATTTGGAATAGAAACAGTCTGATTTTCAAAATCATAGGTCAGGTATCCCAAATGTACCAAAAGTGTAAATATATCATCTACGCTTGCAAACGTGGACATATCATTCTGAAATTTATCTGGATTAATTTTAATATGACTGCCTGAAATAAGCTGCGTAACTAACGCTTTCAGGTGATACATATCCATCTGTATATATTTTTTTAATGCCTCATATGTCTCTGTCTTCGTCCAATAACTGTCAAAGTCATGTCCCAGCAATGACATAACAACCGATCTCGGATTATAAATCTGAATTCCCTTTAAATCATATCCATCGTACCACTGCTTCATCCTGTCATAAGACATCCCATATGACATACACAGACTTTGAACTTCCGTTTCTGTAAAACCGGTAAATTCAGCAAGTTCACGCTGATTGGTCATGGAATATTCGTCAAACATATTAAGTGCAGAATGCTCGCCATATTTTTTGATTGGCAGTATTCCTGTCATATAAGCCAGTGCAATATATGGTTTATCTTTCATCCACAGGCGTAGGAAATCCAAATATTTTTTCTGTGCATCATCATCACCCGGATATTTTCGGAATATACAGTCCCACTCATCGATAATGATTATAAATTTCTGATTTCTCTGACTATATATGTTCTCCAATACATCAATAAGATCCTCCCAGTCAAAACAGTCTACATCCCCGTATTCCCGCCTGATATCCCACAAAAGTCTCTTTTGCATATAATCAATCATTCCGTCCACTGTCTGCGCTCTGTTTAAGAAATCAAGCATATTGACACGAAGGACATTATATTTATTCAGATTTGCCTCAAAACTCTCATCCTGTGCAATCTTATAATCAGCAAACATGCTTTTGGAATCGCATCCTTTACTATAATATGCCACAAGCATATTTGCAGTCATAGATTTTCCAAAACGGCGTGGTCTGCTTACACATATATTCTGATGTTCGGTATTCAGATTCCGATTCATTTCAGAAATCAGCATGGTTTTATCCACATATATCTTGGAATTAAGTGCTTTCTGAAATTCTTCATTTCCCGGATTTAAATATATTCCCATTCTAATCTCCATTCTGCATTTGAAAAATTATATTTTTCACTCTGTTTCTCCAATAAGCTGACTATAACAAATTTAACTGTTTATCAATTTTAAACGTTTTTTTGCCGGCTCATAATTACCGCACTTCTGATAATAATACTTTGCCTCACTGATTTTCTCCAAGCATTCATAAATAACTCCAACATTATAATAAGCTGCATAGGAATTTACTCCCGCCATCCTGCAGTCCCGGTGTTTGACCGCTTTCAAAAATTCTCCAACTGCTGCATCAAACATAGCGTTGTTCATATAAATGAGTCCCATCAGGAACTGAAAATCCGCACTATTTCCAAATTCTTCGTAAATGTTTTCAAAGAAAAGTGCTTCCCCGGCGCGTCCGCTGTTGATCAAAGCATAGCCGTAGGTTTCCACCATATCGATGACATATTCTAACTTTGGTTCAAGGTCATAACTGAGCCCATGGGCGAACCAGAAGCATGCCTCGTTATAATCTTCTGCCATGTAATAGCTTTTTCCAAGCTGATACAATAGATACGGGATGTGCTGCTCTTTTTTTGCATCCGTAATTTCAGATTTCTGCTCTGCATCCGTATCCTGCTTTGCGATATTCTGATCTAACTGCGTGGCATGTGCTTCGGCATCCCATCCTGAATTCTTTAATTCCTGCTCTAACAGCCTTATATTGCGCAGCGCTTTTGCCTTTTTTCTTCCTTCGGAAGATCATAACCTGTATGACCGCTGACGACCGGTGCTTCGTATGTACGATATTCCTTTTCGTCACAGGCAGTTACCTGCTCATGGATTCTTCCCGTGTAATGAAAACTTTCTTTTGCAAAAATGCGGTTGATCCACTCTTTATTTTCCTGCTTTCCATCTTTTCCGGAAATAATATTGATTCTCCGGATCCTGCCAACCTCACCTGGATGTTCGGCAATCATTTTCTCTAACTGTACCCGATCGATCTGCTGTAAATATTCATCGCTGTCAATGACCATCACATACGGATGTGCTGCTTTTGAAATCGCAAAATTCTTTGCTGCCGAAAAATCATCGTACCATGGGAAATCATAGATATGATCGGTGTATTCTGTCGCAGCTTTTTTTGTCTGATCTGTCGATCCGGTGTCCGCTACGATCAGCTCAAATCCGGTTTTCTGGAATGATTTGAGGCAGCGCGCTATATTGTGTTCTTCGTTTTTGGTGATGACGCAGACTGATAACATGTGGTGATTCTCCTGTATGTCCCAAATTATACTGAAATATATATATGTGTATCCTAAATTATACTTTTTATCAATTTTCGGTGATCTGTGGATGATCCGCAGCTGATTCGATCAGGACTGTCTTTCCTTAAAATGCATAACAGTGGATACGTTCTTTAGGAATCCCACGTTCCACCAAATTTTCGACATAGCGTTTTTCCTTAATCTGTGCCAACGCTGTTTCCACTGTATCTTCAAGATTTTTCTCCCGGCGCGCATTAAATACCTTAAACTCGATCACATATGCGTCACGCTCTGCAGGGTTTTTCGGTTCAATCATTACATCATATCTGCCAAACCCGCTTTCGCGATTGGAAGTAAGATAATACTGATCCTGTAAATCTACCAAAAGTCCTAAAACAAATCCGTGATAAAACTTCTCCGGCTTTGATCTGGATAGCTGCTTTCCTGCATCAAAACTGCTGAAAGTGCGCAATGCTACACCATTCATATATTCGTTCATGGCATCCACATTGTTTTCCAGCAACGCATTGATAAAATCATTGTACTCTTCTTCCGCATCATCAAACCATGCATGTATCATACTCTGAAACATCAGACTGACTTCCAGATTCGTCAGTGCCAGTTCATATTTCGGCTGTGTTCCCGCCGGGATCTCTTCATATTTTTCATAATGAAGCACTTTTAAATATCCGCTTGCCAGAAGCAAGCTCCAGATTGCACGCTCACTTCCGTTGTCTTAAATGTAGAATTAAACAGGCTTCTGGTAAAGCATACCAGCTGATCCCAATATCCATCGACAAAAGCTTCCTGCATCGGTGTATCATATTCGTCCAGTAAAATAATCACTTTTTTCTTACCGTAATACTGATAAAGAAAACTTGACAGCTGGTATAAGGCAAGTGTCACATCCACATCATTCATATTCTCTGATGTTGTCAGCATTCTTTGAAAAAATGTAATGTCCGAACCGCGCAGGATTCCACTTTCTAAAATATAAACATGCTCTGTCTATAATTTGGAAAGCAGCTGACATATTTTCTGCCTTGTCAGCTCATACGTCGGTTCCTTGATATTCGCAAATGACAGGCTGATGACTGGATAAGTTCCCTGCAGATTACGGTATTTTTCCTCTTTCCAGATTGCCAGATGTTCAAACAGATTTGACCTGCCCGCATAATCTATGGAAAAGAACTGCTCCACCATACTCATTGTAAGTGTCTTTCCAAAACGACGCGGACGGGTGATCAAAGTCGCACTGTCCCCACAATCCCACCATTCTTTAATAAAAGGCGTTTTATCTATATAAAAATAGTTTCCCTGGATGATTGTGGAAAAATCCTGGATACCGATTGCTATATTTACAGACATTGTGACCTCCCTGCGTTTCAGACTGATATTGTGCGCTCTTTTTTATTGTGATAAATTAATCAATGGCATTTAGTTAAGGTATTTCCAGTGGTTTCATCATTATGAAGCCACTGAATTTTTATGTTGCCAAATTCAAAAATTATTACATATCAAGTACACCTGAGCCCATAATACTAAAGTTCATGTCTTTTCCTGTTATTTCTCTTCCCATACATCCCTCAATAAAATCAAAGTATCCATCTGAGCCTGAGTGTTTTTCCCATGTGTCAATGGATTCCTTGATCCTTAACAGGCACATTACCGGAAATCTATAGTATTCTTTCACTTGTCCCTGTGACAACATATCCACCTGGAATTGTTCTTTTAACAGTTCCATTATCTCTTCATTCGTGTAAGGGTCAAATGCCATAAGCAATGCTTTTTCAAGTCTTTCATTTTCTTCATTTCTAAAGTTGCCTGTGTCATATTTTTCACCACTGCAGTTTCCTTTTACATCAAATAATACCAATGCAATGGCCTCCCTTAGTCTACGGCTGTTTGATTCCGGAAATTCGCGGTGTATTTTTAATACATTTCCCTCCATTGGCAGCAGCAACATAGCGTATGTTTGCTTCTTCGCCTTTTCGGATCTTCCCAAATTCCCGTTCCATCTGTGAATAAATTTTTTCAAACTGATATAACTGCATGATTGTTTTTCCTTCCCATCTTTCTATAAATTTTTTCAAAAAAGCTTGACCGATCAGCCAGTATATGTTACGCAAGCCTTGTTTTTAAACATATTTCAAGGAGGTACCTCATGGCTCACATTTATTTAGCACAATTAAAAGCAACCCTCGATAACTGCATTGATGAACTTGAACAGATCCATTTTCTGTTCTCTAAAAACCCGGAAACTGATTTTTCCAGAAAGCGTAAACTTATTTTCAAAAAATATATACAGTTTATGCTTCTGATGCAGGGCAAATCCGTTTCAAATGAAATCCTGGATTTTTTCAGTCATTCCCTGTCCACCCCCCCCTCAAAATCTGCATTTACACAGCAGCGTTATAAGCTTCTGCCGGAAGGATGGGATTTTCTATTTCATTCCTTTGTAACACAGTGCAGACCCCTGTCCGATAACCTCTATTGCGATTACCGTCTTCTAGCCTGTGACGGTTCTGATGTAAACATAGCCAGAAATCCGTCTGACGAAAGGACTTTCATCCATGAAGGCGAAAAAGGCTATAATGCAGTACATATCAATGCACTCTATGACATCATGAGCAAAACCTGCTGTGACTTTCACATCCAGGGAAAGAAAAAACTCCATGAACGTGCAGCACTGAATCTCATGGTTGACCGTTATTCAGATCCTGTCCCTTCTATCCTGATGGCAGACCGTGGTTATGAAAGCTTCAATACATTTGCACATCTTATCTGGAAAGATATAAAGTTTGTTATCCGTATGAAAGATATCAGCAGTAATGGGATCCTTTCTGCCTATGATCTGCTGGATGGAGAGTTTGATACCGGTTTCCGTATTGTCCGCATACATCTTGGAAATGGCAACTATATTTGTATTGCGGCAAATCTCTCAGAAGAGGAATTTTCCCTTAAAGAGATAAAAAACTTTACAAAATGCGCTGGAACGGGGAAACAAGTTTCCGGGAGCTTAAATACACAATAGTTCTTATCAACTGGCACAGCAGCAAATATGATGGAATCCTGCAGGAGATTGCTGCAAGGCTGCTGTTATACAATTTCTATGAATTGGTCATTGCCCATGCTGTGATCCACCAAACCGCCGAAAAGGTCAAACACGTTTATAAAATAAATTTCGCCACCGCAGTCAATATATGCAGGGCATATCTGAAAAACGGCGGTGACGAAACAGCGTCCATGTTTCTCATCCTTATTATATTTCTTAATGTGGCAGATGCGCAATCTGTCTTTTCGGTATGCCTAAAAATATTTTTTCAGCATGTGTGAGTATTTTTCCTATAATATACAACGCAAATTTTTCCACGTATTCCCTTAACTAAACAACAATTTCTGTGTTTTGGAAGATGTGTTATACTCTATTTTGTTAATTTGAACTTAACTAAATGACATTGATGTTTTATTGCCGACCCATAATTGCAATGAATCTATAATTCTATACTTTTAACTAAACCTTCTCAAAATACGTTTAAATTTTTTTACTGCAAAAAAATCTCTAATAGGACGTATTCTGATGCTTTCTTCAAAAAATTTATGTATCTCCTCATGTTTTTGATAATAATTTACAAATGTTTTGACGATTTCATAATTATGATATTTATTACACGAAACAATGGTCTGTAGAACCAAATAACCCACGCAGTCTGCATCATACTTTTCATAATATGCATAGAAAAACTGCATGCGTCCCCCCATTCCTAAAGGTACAATTTCACGAAACAAATCTGACAGATCAATTCGCCTAATAATTTTATCTTTATACATTTTTTCTATTCTTCTACAAAGTAACATTATTTCATGAAGCGCCTGACTGGAAATCCATTCATTACAATTTCTGTCATTTTCTTTATAATTTCGTATTTGAATATACAACTGTGAGTCTTCAATATTATGAGAATTTTTCATCTTACCATCAGTGTTTTGTTTTACCTGCCAATCACACTTATCATGCAAAACAGATCTAACCATAACAGATTCTAACTTTTTACCTTTTGTATTTACATTCGACTTTGCAATAATTGAATCATAAATTGCAGAAAATGAATCTTCTACTTCTTTTAACATTGCGTGACGTTCCATTGATGTCTGAAAATGATCAATTAGCTTATATACAATAATTCCACTTATCGCAGCTAAAATCCAACCAAGGAAATCTCCCATCGTTATTCCATCAGTAATTCGCAAAAATTCATGTATCATCTGCCTCATAATATTAACCTTCTACTTTCGCCTTCGCTTACCCTTTTAATTACATGTTTTCTTTATCTGCTCTACTACATAGCAAATATCATTTGCTGTCAACTGTGTACTGCTCGGAATATTCAAAATACACTTACTGTAATAGGGTGCTTTTTCCATTTTATAAGAAATCGCATCACAGTACGGAATCTGTTCATGTATTAACCCCCAGATTGCACGCGTCTGCACTCCACATTCCTGTAATCCGGTAATAATATCTCTCATTGTTTTACCGTGTATTTTTTCTATCTGAAGTTTTAACGAATAAAACCACTGGTTTGAAACCGTTCCTTCACGAAATTCCAGTAATTTTCCTATAGTATAATCAGAAAACAGCTGTTGATACTGCTCGTAGTTACGATGCTTACGTCTGATAAATTCCGGCAATTCCTCCATCTGTGCTACACCGAGAGCGGCCTGCAAATTTGTCATTCTGTAATTATATCCAATTTCATTATGCACATAAAAATGTGGATCATCTTTTGCCTGTGTTGATAAATATTTCAAATGTTCCACTGTCTTTGTATCTTTTGCTGTTACTGCTCCGCCTCCACCAGTCGTAATGATCTTATTTCCATTAAAAGAATATGCTCCAAAATCGCCAATCGTACCTGCATATTTTCCAGCAAATCTACCTGTCGTATAATGAGAGCCCAATGCTTCTGTCGCATCTTCAATGACCTTTAAATGAAATTCCTGCGCAATATCCATAATTGCTTCCATATCAGCAAGATTTCCAAACACATGTACAACGATCACTGCCTTCACATGTTTACCTGTTTTTTTATGAATCAATTTATTGTCCTGACAGACACATTCTTCTTCACAAAAACAACGCAACTTCTGCGGATCCATACACAGACTGTCATCACAATCCATAAAAACCGGCTCTGCAAACTGATAACGGACAGGATTCACTGCTGCAATAAATGTCAACGTTGGTACAATTACCATATCTCCAGGTTCTACTTTACACTCAATCAACGAAAGATGTAAGGCTGATGTACCACTCTGACAGGCAGCAACTGCTCCTGTATGTAAAAAATCTGCCAGATTCTCTTCCAGCTTCGTAATATATGCACCGCCGGTTGACACCCATCCCTGCTCTAATGCCTCATCTACATATTTTTTTTCATTTCCCTCAAAATTCGGAATTGATAATGGTATAAAACGACTCATAATAATCTCCATTCTTTCTAATGCCCATGATTAAACATTATAAATGTCTGTCTTATAGGCATCCATATGATGACGAATCCACTCAATTGTTTCTGCGATTCCTTGTTCAAACGTGTACTGCTGTTTCCAGTCTGTCAATTCTTTGATTTTTGCATTCGCTCCAAGTAAACGATTTACTTCACTTTTCTCGGGTCTTAACCGCTGTTCATCGCATACAATCTTTGCATTCGGATTAATCTGTGAAATAATTTCATGTGCAAGTTTTCCAATGGAGATTTCCTGCTGTGTTGCAATATTGATCTCCTGCCCAATCGTACGGTCTGACTCTGCAATAGCAATAAAACCTGCCGCTGTGTCTTTGACATAATTAAAGTCTCTTGTAGGTGTTAAAGATCCAAGTTTTATTTCCTCTTTTCCCGCTAAAAGCTGTGAAATAATCGTCGGGATTACCGCTCTCGCAGATTGTCTTGGCCCATAAGTATTAAACGGACGCACAATAGCTACTGGAAGATTAAAACTGCGATAAAAGCTCTCTGCCAGACGATCCGCACCAATTTTTGTCGCAGAATACGGAGATTGTCCCTGATATGGATGCTTCTCATCAATTGGAACATATTGCGCTGTTCCGTATACTTCTGATGTAGATGTCACCATAATACGTTCTGTTTCAAGTTCCCTTGCTGCCTGCAATACATTTAATGTACCTTTGATATTGGTATCTACATAGGAATCCGGGGAATGATAACTAAACGGTATCGCAATCAGTGCTGCCAGATGAAATACACCATCTACTCCTTTCATTGCCTCACGCACACCATTCGGATCACGCACATCACCGGCAAAAATCTCTATCTGATCTAATTTTTCCTTTGGCAGAGTATCAAGCCATCCCCAGTTATTAAACGAGTTATAATATACAAAGGCTTTGACATCATATCCCTTTTCTAAAAGACTCTCTGTCAAATGACTTCCAATAAATCCATCTGCACCTGTTACAAGTACCTTTTTCATGATATCCTCCATTCCTGCACTGATTTGCGCACTCTACTTTTTCTTATCTTTTCATTCTGATTTTAAATTCAGCTTTTCTTCCATACGGTGCATTTCCTCAAATTCACCCATATCAAGAAACGAATCCTCACTAATCGGATACATTCCGACCTTTCGGTTTTGCTTTAACAATTCATCTGCAATATCCGTCATATGAAAAAAAGTATCCTTTGGTATCTGTTCTTTTAATTCCGGATTTAAAACATACATGCCGGTATTTACAAAATAGGACAAACACGGCTTTTCCTCCATAGACTCTACTGCCCCATTCTCACTCGAATGAATCACTCCATAAGGAACTACAATATTTTTCAATGCTGTAACTATCGTAAGTTCATTTCCAGACTCCCTGTGATAACGGTAAATATCCTCATAATCAGCATGAATTAGAATATCACAGTTTGTTACAATAAATGGCTTATCAAACTTATCTTCTATGAGCTGAAGGCTTCCTGCCGTGCCAAGTGGCTTATCCTCCTCCACATAGCAGATCCGATAACTTGTATTCAATTCCGAAAAATAAGATTTTATCATATTTTTCCGGTAATTGACTGTTGCATAAAAATTATGTACTCCATAATCAAGGAATTTACCGATAATCCGTTCCATAATCGGTATATCACCAATTGGTATCAATGGTTTGGGTAAAATTTTTGTATATGGGTACAGCCTTGTCCCCTTTCCCCCCGCCATGATCACAATGGGCACATCTTTTAACAATCCCTCCGGTGTTTTCTCTGTAACATTTTCAGCATCCGAAAAAAGGATGTCTGATATAATTCCCTTCGTTGTCAGAATCGGGAGTGCTGTAATCTTCTGGCTCATCATAAATTCTTTTGCCTGTCCCTGCTCTTTTCTCGTGATACTTTGGGGATTGATATTCATTACTTTTGCAACTGCTGCCTTAAGTTCCCCTGTACGGATCAACCAACGCCTGATATCCCCATCCGTGATCACTCCAAGCAGCTTCTGTTGCTCATTTACAACAAACAAAATTCCCCTGGCATTACGATCGATCTTCTGCATTGCTTCCACAACCGTATTGTCCGGGGATATAAAAAATAACGTAAGCTGCTCTGCCTTCATAAAAACCTCCCTGTTTTTTCTTATCTTCCATGATAAGTACATTTTGTATATATATCGGTCTGTTTTTATAAAATATTTACCAAGCAATCACAAAGTGGAGGCTTCTTATCTCTCATTCTGGTGGTTATATTGCTTCATCAGAACCTCAACAACTAAAAAGTCAAGTTCCTGATCAATATCTACGGAATGAAGCTGATCCATGATATAGGCATAGCAATTTTCTTTATATAAATTTTTTTGTGAAAATAAGTGATGTGTCTTTAAAATATATATTGCGCCATTTTCACGATAATATGTCGGGAGTTGTTGTCTTGGAAGAAATGCAACCTCTTCATCCTCAAAGTTTTCCATCGATAAATCCTGCGGCAAAACATTGCTCCATAGCGGAGAATGTTCCATCTCACAAACAGAAGATATCATACTTGCATTCTTTTCACAAAAAAACTTATATGCTCCCTGTATATCCTCTTCATTTCTTAATGGTGATGTTGGCTGCAATACCGTTATTGTGTCAAACACTTCTCCACATTTACGATACTCATTTATAACATATTTCATCGCATCCCATGTAGTTGCAATATCTGATGACATTTCCGCCGTTCTTAGGAACGGTACATCGGCTCCATATTCTACAGCAATTTTCTTATAAATTTCTGAATCTGTTGACACATGTATTTTGTCAAATATTTTTGATTTTTGTGCTGCTGCTATAGAGTATGCTAATAATGGTTTTCCACATAATTCTTTTATATTTTTATCTTTTAATCCCTTTGATCCGCTTCTTGCTGGAATTACTGCTAAATTTTTCATCTGTATTCCTCCTAACAATCCACAATCCCTGCCATCTCAAGCATTTGTTTTATTCTTTTTTGTAACGTATATTCCTTTTTGGCTTTTTCGTATCCCCTTCTCGCTATCTTACAGCGTTCTTCTTCATGTGAAAGATAATACGATATTTTATCTAATAATTCTTCTTCCGATGAAAATGTCTCTAATTCATTTCCAATCTCAAAGTATTCTGTTATCTCTGTCTGATAATTTGTCAGGACAAATCCACCTGCACCTAAAATATCCCATATTCTAAGTGGTAATCCCGTGCGAATGGGTTTTGATGTAAAGTTCAAGTTAATTTTTGAAAGATGAAATATCTTTGGCATTTCAGTCATAGTTTTTGCCAATCCCCGCATCTCTACCTGTGGCAATCCAGAAACATCACTTCCCGTATACAACGTAACCTTATGGTATCTTGCTATGCTTTTTAGTAATCTTAATCTCTCTTGTTCCGTCACTTTATTGCCTAGATATAAATGTGCCAATGCAGCTTTATCATTATGCACTGCTTTTTCAGGGAATTGATAAAATGGTACTTTCTTTTTAAGCTCACCAACCATATCATCTGTAATACATTCTTCCAAAAAATTGTACCCATAAACCTTTAATTGTGCTTCAATGAGTCCATCTAAATATCCTTTCAGATATGAACCATCTTCTTTTAAACGATTATACGGACATTTTTCTGTATACAAAGAGCCCACAAACGCAATATCTGAGCTGAATTTTTTTGCTTCATCCAGCGTTATTGACGATATTAAAGTATCCAATCTATGATAATTTGCACCTAATGGCAGATAAAAAATACCTGTTGGATTTTCATTTCTGAATTCTTCGTACAATGCATAATCAAACATAAAAATACGATTACACTTATTTCTTATAGAATAAGAATATAATTCCATTACCGGGCTATCCACAATCCAACATACATATGGCACTTTAAATATATTACAGACTTCAGAGACAATCGGGAAAAAATTTATACTAAATACCATGGAATATTCTTTTTTCTTTAATGATTCGGAAACAATTTTCAGACATTCTACCGCTTCCAGTTCTTTATTTTCCATTTCTTCTGTGATTGAATCGACCTCAAATGCATTTTCTTCAAATACATTTATAATATCAGCTTCACAGATACTGTTGTAGCGATAAAATAATATCCTCATAAACTCAGAACCCCTTTATCTTGAAATGTCTGTTATAACTTGTTTATTATACTCCAAATCAATTATTTCAATCGGATGCTCTCCACCCTTTAATTCATTGTTATATTTTCCTTCGACATATGTTCTATGTCCTTCCCCTTTTAAAAACCACTCATATTCTAAATCGACATGTCCTACATCAACCGCCTGATACCCAGCTTTGTATAAATCGTATGCTAACACCGTTGCAGTTGGTCCAAGTGCAATTAAAAATAAATCTTCTTTCTTCTGTTTTATGCACTCACTATATATATTATCATAGTTTTCAAATGCATTTACCGCTGGTGCTATAATTCTTTTTATTGAATTTGCATTATCAAACAAGTCATTTCCAACACCTAATCTCGTCTGTTTTCCTTCTACCAGTATACAATCTCGCCCTTCCCAGATATGTTTTAAATTTTCAAATCTTTTTCTTGGCGCGTCGGTTCTATTATCCGCATACATTACATAAGGTCGTGTTACATACGCATCATAATAGCAAGTATCTTTATTCAACAATTCTAAATGTTCTTTTCGTACTTCTCGCTTTAAATATCTTCTAATTTCTCTTTGCGCCTGTTCATTATATTGCTGGAGGCATCCATAATTATCTGCTATTCCTATCAAAAGTTTATTGTCTTTTGAATTTAATACCTCCTTGAGCCGTTCTGCTAGTTTTTTATCATCTGTCGTTTGAAACTTATGACGAATCCTCCCTGCTATTGCAGCAAATTCACCATCTCCAAATCTTGCCATGGAACATCCCTCTCTGACAATCCTGTCAATTGCCTCCCTGCCAGACTTGATGTTCGGATACCAATATTCTTTATCCTCTTTTACCTCTGCCTGTATTTCAAAACGAACATTTTGTTTATAATCCTCGTTTTCATCTATTGTATCCTGCAGCCATTCAAACAACTGTTTATTGGACTTGATCAAGACTTGATTTGCCTGTTCTAAATTCATAATCTTTTGTTGCATATTCTGTACTATTTTTACAAGCTGCAAAAAATCTTCATTCGTTATGTTTTCCATTTATTTCCTAATTCTGCCAAACCTAAATTTATTATCTTTACTATCTTTGACGTTTCTTTATTGTCTCAGTTCTTCTTTTAATAAAAAATTAATACTCTATCTTTTTTAAAATCTGAAATGCTTCTGCATATTCTACATTGCATGCAGCTGCTCTAAATTTTGCCAATCCCCTTATCGCATCTTCATTTCTCGGAAATGGTGACGGTTTTATTTCATTTTCATATTCATTCATAATAGAAACTTTTTCATCAATATACTCACTTATATCCACATACAAATTTGGCGAAAATCCTTGTGTGGATACCGCATAATCAGTTTCTGATAATATCTCCATACTCAATATCATTTCCACATATGGATATCTGAACGATTTTGTGCAAGAATACATCGTTTCAAATACTACTTTATGATCAGAATGTACATCAAATTGAAACGGTATAATAACTATATTAGGTTCTACCTCTTTAATAATTTCAGAAAATTTAT
Source organism: Roseburia sp. (assembly GCF_041325975.1). Lineage (NCBI taxonomy): Bacteria > Bacillati > Bacillota > Clostridia > Lachnospirales > Lachnospiraceae > Roseburia > Roseburia sp. Next base: position 966,000 of record NZ_JBGLEJ010000004.1, read on the forward strand.
TAATTAAAAATGATTTATCATATTTATCTAATGCTGCTGGCTCTAAACATAAATCATAAAACTTTTTCATTCCATATCTTTCCGATACTTTTTGAGTTTGATTTACACCATCATATTGTTCTTTCTCCGTATATCCATATTCTGTTCTTGCATTTGTAACATTTAACCAATAAATTTCATCTTTTAAATCCCTATGCTTAAGTAAATATCCTCCTGCACCCAAAGTTTCATCATCTGCATGTGGAGAAACAACTAATATCTTTTTCATAAATATTCTCCTTCAATAGCTGTGTATGGATCGCAATCTAACACGTGTATTAAATTATCATATGCTTTTACATAAAAGTTAGTTTCACTTATAACCTTTACAATTTTTCCTGGCTCGATGTTTTTATATAAAGAACCATCTACTTCTTCTACTTTCCATACTCTATAAGATTGTTCTCCACATACAAATGCTGCACCAATATATGGATGGCTCAAGGCACGTACTAAATTATAAATTGCATAACTGGACATTCTCCAATCTATTATACCGTCTGCCGTCTTTCTTTTTCTCCACACATTTCCTTCATTTTCTTTCTGCTCTGCACCAAAAATCAAACCTTTTTCAAATTTATCCGTAAAATCTATAATTTGCTCACACTCCGTTTTTGTTATTTTATCATATAATGTACGTGCATTATCTTCATAATCAATTTTTATCCTCTTCTGTGAAATAATTTCCCCTGAATCAGCTCCCTCATCCATTTTAAAAAAAGAAACTGCCGTGTACTCCAACCCTAATACTAATGCCCAAATAATGGGATGTCTTCCTCTATTGTTTGGTAATTCTGCCGGATGTGTTCCGATTACTCCAAGCGGCGGAATATTTAATATTTTACTTTTTATCAATTGAGACCATCCAAAACAATAAATAATATCTGGTTGGCATACCTCTATAAATTTTACACTTTCTTCTTCATTAATATCTTTCACATACATGTATGGTATATTATACTCTTCTGCTAAAGGTTTCAAATCAACAAAATCAGAATTGAACTTTGATTTTTCCTTTGTGATAACACCAACAATATTCTTTTTTTTCTCCAATAATAATTTTAATTCGGTATACGACGACTCTACACAACCGATGTAAAAAATTTTCATTAATTTAAACATGCCGTCGTGGCATGCCCCCCTTGCGTCGTTCCTGCCTTCAGCACAAACAATGCATAAATCTTATTTACAGGTTACTTTTTATTTCAATTCATGTTATCAAGTACAGACAACTGACAAACATGTGTGATATTAGTTTACACTTTTTCTCTCTCTTCTACAAAATTTATATCATAAAATTTTTTTTCAAGATTGATTTTTTCCTTTAATTCTTTTTTTATAGAATTTATTATCTGCTCTGATGCATGACCCTCACCGAATATATTTTTGCTAGCTTTACATTGATTTTGAAATCTTTCACTTTGTGCAGTCAAAATTGCCTTGCTAATTTCCTCCCGGTCTGCTTTACAATCAATGACCGTATTCCCATGTACTCTGCCCTTTTGTCTGTTTCCAATATTAATTGTTGGTATCTTAAAAACAGGGGCTTCATATAATCCGCTTGAAGAGTTTCCAATCATAATGCTTGCATATTTTAATGCCGAAATATAATATTCTCTTCCCATTGAATCTACCAATTTCGCATTATCCCAATTCTTTGTTCTTTCTTCTAAAAGCTGATTCAATTTATCTCCCTGATAATCTGCATTTGCTTTCGTAAATAAATAGAAATACTCTCCATGTTTCTCCAACACGTCAAGTAATTTTTGAAACTGTTCTATAGAATTTTCTTCTAACGTCACAGGATGATACGTTACTATCGCTAAATTTTCAGGAAATTTCTCTAAATTTAATTTTATCTTTAATTTCTCTTTCGCCATATATTTTTGATTTAAAATATTATCAACACATGTATCCCCGACATTAAATACCCGGCTCGGATTCTCTCCTAACTGAATTACGCGTTTTCTATGCACCTCACAATTTACGAAATGATACATGCTCATTTTGGTAATACAATGACGATATGCTTCATCTAAGGCTCCTTCTGTTGTTTCTCCACCATTTAAATGTGCAATGGGAATTTTTGCGTTCACAAATACGGTTGCAAATGCCATCATTTCATAACGATCGCCCAGAATAATTGCAATGTCCGGTCTATTTTGGGCTATAAATTGTGAAAACTGTATCAACACGCTTCCCATCGCCTTTGATACAGCACATTCATCTTCTACATCATCCAAAATATCAATTTCTGCTGCAATCGGAAATCCATCTTGTATAATCTCATTTTTTGTATATCCATATTTCTTACTTAAATGTGTTCCACTCACAATTAACTGCAGTTCTAACTCGGTATCCTTCTCGATTAATTTTAATATCGGATACAGTAATCCGTATTCTGCCCTTGTAGCAGTTACCACACATACTTTTTTCATAGTTCAATCATCTCATCTCTTTTAAAATTCCGTACAGCACATGTTCCAATGACTTCTTCCCAGCGCATAGGATTCACTCCACCACCTGGTCTTTTTGCAATAATATTTTCTTCTGTAAATTTTTGTCCTTTTTTTATCTCACATCTTGCAAATATACTCTTTCTTGCCGCAATTCGATTTTCCTTTTCAGAATTACTAGGAACCTTTTTCCCTGTACCAATTGCTTTTTCAATATTTCGAATTGCCTGTACCATCTCTTTTAACTCTAATGGGTTCAAACTGGCTACATGATCCGGTCCTTCCATATTTCTATCAAGAGTGAAATGCTTTTCAATAATTGTTGCTCCCATCGCTACTGCTGCAATAGGAACTTCTATCCCTTGTGTATGATCTGAATATCCTATGTCGCACTGAAACATACTTTTTAGTTCATACATTGCCTTTAAATTAACATCTTCCATAGGAGTTGGATATTGCGTATTACAATGCAAAATTCTAATTTCTCCAGCACCATATTTTTTTAAAACATCTACTGCGTTACTGATCTCCTCAATTGTACACATCCCCGTAGACAAAATTATTGGTTTATGTGTTTTTGCCATTTCTCTGAGTAACTGAAAATTTTCCACCTCACTGGAGGCAATTTTCCAAATAGGCATGTGTATTTCTTCTAAAAATTTTAAACTCTCTATATCAAATGGCGTTGATAAAAACATAATTCCCTTTTTTTTGCAATACTCTTGTATTTTACGGAAATCATCAAAGGATAGTTCTAATTTTTTTAATAATTCATATTGGCTTTCCTGCTGTTCTGTTTTCTGATATTCTGCTTTTTCACAATTTACCGCTGTATCATTCTCGGTTATATAAGTTTGAAACTTAACACAATCCGCATTTGCTTCTTTTGCTGCATCCACCAGTTTATACGCCAATTCTAAACTTCCATTATGATTTACCCCCGCCTCAGCAATAATAAATACATGTGGTTTCATCTATCTATTCCTCCATCTTCATCATATGTATATCAAAATATTTCATCATATATACACCTGATTCGTATTTACCAATACAAGGTTTATTTACTATTCCATTCATATTGTTCATTAAAAAAAACGGAAATCTTTCTCCACATTCATACGCATGCAAGTATCCCCCCCCAAAGCGAGGATTTACCTCAGAAATATAAAATTCTCCATCTTGTTCGAATACATCAATATCATTTGTTCCTACTAATCCGAACCCTTTTGAAAACTTCTCTATCAAACGAAATAGTTTTTCATTTTTATACGAAACGCTTTTATCCGTTTCTCCTGCACGCATCTTCAATTTCTTTTTTGCAAAAATAGAAATTACTTCCCTCGAGATTAAGTCTACGTAAATATCTACACCTATTTCCTGCCCTTGCATATATTCTTGAACTATGACATCTTCTGTATTAACAGATCGTAATTGTGCTGCATTCTGAATCTTCTGTATTCCCGCACTTCCGCTTCCACATCTTGGCTTAATAAATAATGGATATGCCAATTGTCCATTTTTCAGATCCATATCTGCATCCTCTATTGTTTTATAAGTTTTGATCCAAGGATAATCATTTTCCTTCAAGAACTGTAATGTTTCCCATTTATCAAAGCATTTATGTATAATATTTTCTTCTCCCACATTAACCATAATTCCTATTTGTTCAAAATGTGCTTTTTGTTTTGCTAATAATTCTAATTCCGGATCAATCAGTGATAATATAAGTCCTATCTCATTCTCTTTACAAATGTTATCTATTTCATCCCAATAGCCATCTTCATCCCAACGTTTTGTAACATAATATTTATCTGCCTCATATAACGCAGGCGCCAAATAAAAGCTATCTGTCGCAATTATTTTTACCCGATCATCTAAATCTTTTTTAAAATCTTTTATTAACTTATTTCTTGTCCCTGCATTTAGAATTAATATGTTTTTCATACCATTACTCCCACTTACATTTTTGTAAGAATTCTGTTACTCCCCATTTTTCTCTTACGATTGTATAATGTTCCTCAGTTCTGACATATACAGTTGGTAAATATTCAATAAAAAGTGAATTAAAGCACATTGTATACCCACCTACAATATGATAAATTATTTTATCTCCTGGTTCGAGTTCATACTCATTTTTCAATTCCAGCAACCGGTCTTTTTCCATACAGGTAAAGCCACAAATAACCTGTCTATCTACCCTATTTTTTTGAGATGTTATCACAGAATATTGGTAATTTTGTTTATGAAAAAAAGGATCAATATGCAATCTGCTTCCGTCTGTTATAACAAAGCGGTTTCTGACTGTATCCTTCTTATCAATAATCTCTGTAACATAATCTACTGCTGTTGCAATTACCGATGCACCAGGTTCCACAATTAGTGTTATTTCCTGCTTTTTTCTCCTGCATAAAATATCATGTATAGCTTCTACATATTTTTTATAAGAAGCTCCCTGATCTCCCCCGCCAAAAAACCCCCCTCCTATATCGATATACTCCAACTCTAACTTTTCATCTTCTGCTATCTCGCAAGCTTTTTTTGCAAGAATCTGATAAACTTCCGGACTTTTACTTTTATTGCTGACATGCATATGAACACCTTTTATCTGTATTCCCTGCATCTCATTTATTTTAAGAATTGCAGTATGCAAGTTTCCATTTTCGTAACCAAATCCAAAACGCCCCCCATCGTCTCCTGTTGAGGTCTGTCCAGGTAATATACTCTCTAAATCTATATTTATACGAATACCTATTTTTCCCTTTACACCATGTTTTGACATTTGTTCCAGCCACTCTATCTCGCGCATAGAATCTATATTAATCAATGTACCCTCTGCAAATGCTTTTTTAAATATATCTTTCCCTTTTATTGGTCCATTAAATATAATCCGATCCGCTGTATAGCCCATTTGTTTTGCAAGAAGATATTCCGTATCCGATACAACTTCTGCATAACACCCTATTTTCTGAGCTTTTTTTATAATATATGGTAACGAATTTGTCTTAAATGAATAACCAATTCTATTTGATGGGAAATATTCATCCAAAATTTTTTTAAAATCCCTGATATTATTTTCAAATTCTTTTTCATCCAACACAAAACATGGTGTCTGCAGTTCCCTAATATCCATTCTATTCCCTATCTTCCTGTTATTTTTCTGCAATAGCAATATAATGTTCTACTTGTACATGCCTATCTGTGTATAATATTGTATCTATTTGTATATTTTTAAACCCAGCTTTTTCTAACACATAATTTAATTCAGCTTTATCATAAAAATGTATCGTACCACGTCCAACTAATACTCCTTCAGTAATCTCTGCATAAGTGTCTTTTTCCAAAAATCTTCCTGTTCCATATCCATCAGTTTCTTTGCCAAAACATGTAGTCAGTAGTTTACCACCTGTTTTTAACATCCTATAAATATTTGCATACATCGTATTGATATTGTCCAATAAATTACAACAAATACATACATTATCAATAACTGCATCAAAATATCCATCCGGATAATTGACATCTAGTGCATCCAAAACATCAAAATGTGCTTTCAAATGTTCTCTTTCAAACCTTTCTTTTGCTCTTTTAATTGCACTTTCAGAACCGTCAAACGCATATGCATCAAACCCTTCTCTTGCAAGATACCATGTATGCGCACCTGTTCCACAGCCAAAATCCAGCATTTTTACTTTACTTCGCTCCGGTGTTTTATAATAATTTCTTGCCACAAATCTTATGACATGTTCTGTAGGGTACATCCCCCATTCCTGTGTGCTATGCACTGTTTCCCACTCCTGGTTAAATGATTTTTCCATTTCAATCCACCTCTTTATATATTTGCAATAATGATTTGTCTCATGATCTCTGATACATTTGTTTTATTTATGTATTCAATATCTGTTTCGTTAATTTTTTCACCATTTTGTTCTTTTTTCATTATTTCTCTTACTATCCTCAAATGGCTTATTAATTGCGAAAGATTTTCTGATACCGCATACATTCCAGTTATTCCCTGTTCTTTTTCTTTTTCTAAAATAATGTCCATTCTATTCCCTATCTTCCTGCTATTTTTCTGCAATAGCAATATACTGTTCTATTTGTACATGCCTATCTGTGTATAATATTGTATCTATTTGTATATTTTTAAACCCAGCTTTTTCTAACACATAATTTAATTCAGCTTTATCATAAAAATGTGTCGTACCACGTCCAACTAATGCTCCTTCAGTAATCTCTACATAAGTGTCTTTTTCCAAAGGTCTTCCTGTTCCATATCCATCAGTTTCTTTGCCAAAACATGTAGTCAGTAGTTTACCACCTGTTTTTAACATCCTATAAATATTTGCATACATTGTATTGATATTGTCCAATAAATTACCATAAACACATACATTATCAATAACTGCATCAAAATATCCATCCGGATAATTGACATCTAGTGCATCCAAAACATCAAAATGTGCTTTCAAATGTTCTCTTTCAAACCTTTCTTTTGCTCTTTTAATTGCACTTTCAGAACCGTCAAACGCATATGCATCAAACCCTTCTCTTGCAAGATACCATGTATGCGCACCTGTTCCACAGCCAAAATCCAGCATTTTTACTTTACTTCGCTCCGGTGTTTTATAATAATTTCTTGCCACAAATCTTATGACATGTTCTGTAGGGTACATCCCCCATTCCTGTGTGCTATGCACTGTTTCCCACTCCTGGTTAAATGATTTTTCCATTTCAATCCACCTCTTTATATATTTGCAATAATGATTTGTCTCGTGATCTCTGATACATTTGTTTTATTTATGTATTCAATATCTGTTTCGTTAATTTTTTCACCATTTTGTTCTTTTTTCATTATTTCTCTTACTATCCTCAAATGGCTTATTAATTGCGAAAGATTTTTTGATACCGCATACATTCCAGTTATTCCCTGTTCTTTTTCTTTTTCTAAAATAAATAGAATTAACTCAATATCCGGTATTTCATTTTTTATATCTGATAATTCCAATTGTACATCCGGTCTCAATTTCAGGAAATCATAAAATAACTGCCTTGCCTCTGAGAATTGTCCCATTTTTACCAGTTGTCCCATTGCACGTTTAAACTCAACTGTCTCGGCTTTCTCTGCCGTGATCCCAATATGACCTTCTTTCACTTTTAATCTTTTCGCTGTAATATAAACTAACAATAACTCCTCAGACAAAAAGCCAAATAACCGTTTATGATAATCATCATAACTGCTCACATCTATATATTTTTCCATTTCAAAAAAAATTGAAAAAAGCCACTCACAATACATATCAAACAGCTCTTTTTTCATAACGCATAAATTACCGAAATAATACTTTTTCCCTTGCATTACTTTTTCAAATGCATCAAAATCTTCCGGAAAAAGTTCCTTTATTATCTCTCCTGCCAATATCATATCTTTTTCATTATGTGCCCCACCAAAATATTCCATATATGATTTTGGTGCATACATTGCATTTGAAACTAACACATCTGCGTCTTTTAATGCCATTTCATATTCTTCTTTCGACATCAGCTTTCCATCACCATTAAAGAAGTATCGCCTATAATGACATATACCAATTAAATCTGCATCATGATAATTTTTCCATAGCCAGTACATTCCCGTAAGTTCTCCATAGTAAGGATTCAACTCTGATATGGAATCTCCACTGTCATCCCTTATATATCCCAAATTCTCATTCAACGCAGTTCCTACTTGAAGCGGCACATATATTGGATTACTCGGCGGATTAAATTTTTTATGTGTCATAACAAAAATTTGTACTTTCATATTCACCACGCTATCTACCACACTATTGTATACCATTTTCATAAAAAAACTAGAAAAAATTTATTTCTCTGTTATAATCAATTTTAAATAGAAAGGATTGTATAGTATGAATATTTTATTTCTTGACTGGCCATGTTTTGGTCGTACTGATTTATTAAATTTTTTCCACGAAAGGCATGACTCTGTCACTTTATTTTCCCATCCAGACTATAACCTCAGAAAAAGTAACTCCTTTGCAGAAAATATTCATTCTATATTTCAAAGTCAAAACTTTGATTTCTGTTTTTCATATAATTTTTTCCCACTGTTGGCCACTGCATGTTTTAAACATAATATTAAATATGTCTCACTTGTATATGATAGTCCACAGGTAAAACTTTATTCTTACACAGTTACTTACCCTACAAACTATATATTTTTATTTGATAGTTATCTTGTTTCTCAATTTCAGAAAGAAGGTATTTCCACGTTCCATTATATGCCTCTTCCTGTCAACTCCAACCGTATTTCTGACCTTTTCAAGCAGACCTATGATGCTTCACGCTTATCTGCCGAAATTTCTTTTGTCGGCTCTTTATATAACGAAGAACATAATTTATATGAATCATTAAATAAGCTTCCACCTTATACCAAAGGCTATCTGGATGGACTTTTGCAAGCCCAATCACATGTTTATGGTTATAATTTTATACAAGAATGTCTTACTTCCTCCATTACAACACAAATCCAAAATACAGTGCACTACAAAAAAAATCCAGATGGTGTTGAACCTTTAAGTTATATTTTTTCAGATTACTATTTATGTCGAAAATTAACATCATTAGAACGTATTGAATATCTTACTGCTGTTGCTGCAAAACATACTTTAAAACTATTTACATCGAATGACGATTTTATTATTCCAAATGCTAAAAATATGGGATTTGCTGATCCGCTTATCGAATCACCCTATATTTTTCATAATAGTAAAATCAATCTTAACATTACCCTACGCAGTATTAAAAGTGGTATTCCTCTTCGTTGCTTAGAAATTATGGCAAGTGGTGGTTTCTTGCTCACAAATTTTCAATCAGATTTTTTGAAACATTTTGTTCCAAACAAAGAATTCGTTTTCTTTGAAAGTAAAAAAGATATGTTGCAGAAAATTGATTATTACCTTGAACATGAAGAGGAACGAATTTCCATTGCAAATGCAGGATTTACTAAGATTTCAAAACTATTTAGCTATGAATCAATTTTTCAGAAGATGTTTTCTCTTATAAATTTTTAATCTTTCATCGCATTATGCAAATATTCCTAATCTATAAACATTAGTTTCCTAAAATATTTACTCTTGGTGAGTAACCAGAATATGGGTTACTCATCAGAGATTAGAATTCTAACCTCTTTTCAAGTTATTTTCCACTTCAAAATCTTTCTAACTCAAAAACTTGAAAAGTTTTTCTTCAAAATCTTTTAATGCTTCTTTCATTTCATATTGTTTTACAGTTTCTATGCATTTTCTTCCTTCTACAAAAGGTAACAGTCCATCTTGTAAATAATTCAAAATTTCAGCAAGCATTTTGAAATCATTCCAACCAAATAAATATCCTGTTTCTCCGGGCGTTATTAACTCTTTTACACCATTAATGGGAGTAGTAATGATCGTCTTTCCACAGGCCAAAGCTTCTATTACAGACAATGGTGCTCCCTCATATTCGGAAGCAAGTACAATTGCATCTGCCTGTTGCGCATATACCCAAGGATTATCCTTCCAGCCAAGCCAAAAGACCCTGTCAGCTAACTTCATTTGTGAAGCCTGCGTTTTCAAAGTATTTACATATTCTTCCTCTCCATCTCCAACTATGTATAATTTCCAATTCTTATCAGCTAACTTTATTGCATTGATCACAATCTCAATATGTTTTTCCTCAGATATTCTTCCTACATAAAACAGTTTTTTCCATTTATCCTGTTGCATAACAGATTTCTCATTAACCCTCGAAAAATCAACGGGATTATACACCCGAACCACTTCCGAGATATTATGTTTTTTTATTTCGCTATAAATATAATCAGAAATTGCAAAATGTCCATCTGCCCATCGTAAACTTTCGTATCCACCATAACCCGCTGCCTGATATCTTTCAACAGGTGCATGTAACCATGAAATAACCGGTATTGTTTTTTCCCCATATACAGCTTTTTGAGCAACATAACTCATATAAGGCCATGCTGTTGCTAACACAATATCTGGTTTTTCTTTTTCATGCAAAAAGTTCATATACGCTTCGGTAAATTCCATCAAATTATGTCCTGCACGTCCGTATAATAAAGGGAAAAATAGAATTCCTTCTCTCGTCCAATTTATTCCTTCCCATACAAGTTGTACAATTCGGACTATCCAACCATCTTCTTTTAGATACAACGCTGTATCATTGATTACATTTTCAACTCCGCCCCGCTCTGCTACTGCAATTACTATATCAATTGTCATTTCAGCCTCAGTTTTCTGCCAATTCAGAAAAGATTTTGACTGCTTCCTGTTTTAAGAGTTCAGATGCTTCAACTATTAATTTTGTATACAATTTACCCTTTCTTGCAAGTTCCAGCCCTTCTTCTTTTAAATTGTCCAATTTATCAAATTCTTCGTTTCTCATAATCTGCATTGCTGACGGCATTGTAAGAATTACCAGCTGATAGACTTCCTGACTTTCCACTTTTTTTATCTGACTTTTTATTTTCGTCAGTAATTTAATATACTCCTGACCTTCCATTTGATTTTTCTTACACAAGCTTTCTACTTTATAGTAACTTTTACGCAATTTTTCTGCACACTTCTTTAAATTTTCAAATTGATCTGGTATTCCAATTAGATATTCTTTCGCCCACTTTTGGTTTTCTTCATTTAACATCGGTGGAATTTTTTCAATACATTTAGCTATATCTACCTCTTTTGTACAAGTTTGTTCGATAGCATCTTTCAATGTCATCAATTCTGTTCCTTCTATTTTTGCTCCACCTTCTGTTGCATTAATCACACGGAATCCTTCCACATGTTCTTTATATAATCTTATATTTGTCTTATACCACTCTAAAAAAACATAAAAATCTGTTCTTGTAGGAACTTTTTCTTCGTAGTTTCCTTCTATCCATTGACAGTCTTTCGTGTCAACTTCATGCATTTTTTCTTCAAAAGTACCATCTGCATGTGTTTTATTCCCAGTAAGTGCTAAATCCTGTCCCACTAATATAATCGTTTTCAAGCCAATTTTATATAACAAAGAAAATGCATTGGTTGCAACTGAACCTCCGCTGCATACATTTCCCCACGGCAGACCGCTTTTTTTCATAATTTTTTCTGCGAATCGATATGATTCATCGAAAAAGAATTTTTTCCCCTGATGAAAATCAAGAATTTCCGGTGTCGCATTTAATGTAGTCGCCATCGGGATTTGTTCTACGCCTTTCATTTCAACCAAATTCATCGGCTTTAATGCATCGACAATGAAAAACATATCCGGAACAATCCCTTCACGCAATAAAGGTTTCAATGCAGTATCTACAGCTATAATAAAAGCTTTTCCTTTTGCCTTTTTTAGTTCCTGGATATTTTTATTTAAAGAGGGGCCTGCTGCCACGACAATTCCTGTAACATCCATTGGAATTGCACGAAAAAGCTGTATCGTTTTATATCCATTATATAAATATTTTGCATTGCGCAATACATTTATAGATGTGACCTCAGCAAAAGCCATAGCAGTATTATATGCAACACGGTTATCCAATGCAGCATTCTTACATTTTTCAATAAGTTTATCTGTTTCCTCTTTAAATAAAATATCATAACCCGGAAGTATAAATAATTGTAAATGCTTTAGATTTTCTAATTTCATAATTCCTGGTAATATTGTATCTACCTTTTCAAGAGACATTCTTGCTATTCCTTCTACCCAAAAAAGAATAAAATGCCTTTCCATTCCTTTTTCTAAATCAATTTCCTCTAAAGCTTTTAAAAAAATACTTATAGATGGTTCATATATGATAATATTAAGCCGTACTTCCACATGCTCAATGAGTTCCCGCAAATAATTAATATTCCCAATTCCCATAAATATATAGGTATAACTTTTTTTTAACTCTCCCTGTTCCAAAAACCATTCATGTGGCGGGCATTTTGCATTTCTTTTCCCCCCTAAATAACAACAATTTCCATTTCTGCTTACCTTGAGTATTCTTTGCTTATCCTCTGAAAGAAGTTCCTCAATTATAACATCCTGTTCCTGCTCCTTTTCTGCCTGTCTAATGTTTTCTTCCATTCCAGGATAATATTGTTCCAGTATCTTTATATTTTTATCATACAGTCGCATTATTTATTTCGTCTCCCTCACATTATTAGGCAGGAAAATTCTTAAATATTCCATCATTCCATATGTAATTGCATCATGCATTAACACATAATCCTGCTGTTCAATTGCCTGCACAATATCTTGAAGAATTTCTATCAGTTTTTCACAGAGTATTTTCCATTCTGTCTCATTATTTTCAAGATGATTTTCTTGCATAAACCATACCGAAAACCCCTGAATTTCTTTCAAACATGCCTGAACCGGCACAAGGTCGTTTCTCTTTTGATAGTCCAAAAAATTATCTGATATTATTTTTAATTTATCATATAATTTCTCTATTTCATCCAACATACCGATTCCTCTTTCTTTCTAAAATAAAAGAGTTGGCAAAGCCAACTCTTTTATTCATATTGTTACTATCATACTCTTGATTACTGTAACAGAGAAAGTACACCCTGAGTAGACTGATTTGCCTGTGCAAGCATAGACTGTCCAGCCTGTGCAAGAATATTATTCTTGCTGTACTCAACCATCTCATCAGCCATATCTGTATCACGGATACGAGATTCAGCGGAAGATGTATTTTCAGATACATTATCCAAGTTTGCAACTGTATGCTCTAATCTGTTCTGTAAAGCACCGAGAGCAGAACGCTGAGAAGATACAGAATTGATAGCCTTCTGTACTGCGTCAATTGTTGCGTTTGCACTTGCATAATCTGATACATCCGGTTTGGTAAGTGTTGTAGCTTTTCCAACAGTTGCTTTATCAGCAATAACATTCTCTGTGTCAGCATATGTAGCATTATTTGCATTAATTGCAGCTGAAATAGCATCTTTCATATTGCTTACATCTGCTGCCATTGCAGCACTTGCAGTTGAATACATATCGTTATTTGCATCCAGATAATATGCACTACCTGACTCCATATTTATCTGCCGCTGATATCCTTTTACATCTGCCGTATTAGAAACAATTGCCTGTAAGCTTGCAATAGCAGTTGCTACCTGACCTGAAAAAGTGTCGTTTGCACTTATTGTTGTGGTTGTATACTTACCAAAAGTAAATCCCGTTACTTTCTTACCAGTCTGTGCCTGTGAAGTGGTACCTGCAATATTATGTAATCCTAAAGCAGATGCATTCATATTGCCGATTGTAACAGAAATCTTCTGATCAGAGTTTGCTCCAACCTGTAAGTTTTTAGATGCAAAACCACCATCTAATAAGTTCTGCTTGTTGAACTGTGTTGTAGATGCGATACGATCGATCTCTGCTGTAAGAGCATCTAACTCCTCGTTGATAGCATCACGGTCAATGCCTTCATTTGTGTCATTAGCACCCTGAACAGCTAATTCATTCATACGCTGTAAGATAGAATGTGTCTCAGCTAATGCACCTTCTGCAGTCTGGATAAGAGAAATACCATCCTGAGCATTTGAAGAAGCTTTATCAAGTCCACGAACCTGGCTTCTCATTTTTTCAGAAATCTTTAAACCTGCAGCATCATCGCCTGCGCGGTTAATTCTGTAACCAGAAGATAATTTCTCAGAAGATTTTGCCTGAGCGCTTGTTGTGATTCCTAACTGACGGTTAGCGTTCATCGCTGTAAGATTGTGCTGTACTACCATATTATTTTTCCTCCTTGAATAGGGCTTCAGCATCCATGCTGAAGTAAATTTGTTTTTGTGAGTCAGCCTACTCTGACCGTACGCTTCATTTTGGCTTTCTCTCAAGTAGCATTCTTTGCTTACTTAATATATATATCGGACATGTCTTTTTTTTCTTTAGTACAAAATGAAAATTTTTCACATTTTTTATTTATAATTTAAAATGGAGCTACGTTATCTCATAGCTCCATCAAAATCTCATTGTACCTTCGCATTCCGTAACAATTCATCTATGCCCAATTCCTTTACCCTCTTATTACTGTTTCCCACACCAATAACAAGCTTATCTACATCAATAAATGCCGTTTTAGAGTTTCTTGCCATAGACCAACTGTCACTTTTTACTTTTTGATAATTATTATCTTTCGTTTTCGATATTATCTGTTTTATCATATCCTGCCTCATTTCCTTATGCGTAATGGCTAAACACCATCATTATTTCTCTTTTTCCTATATCTTATTCATAAAAGAGTTGTCTTACAATAATAGATCAATTATATACCTTTCTATGGATCATTTCAACTACATTCTGCATTTTACACTCTTTTTTCACTTCTTATTATCCACAAAATATGGCTCATTCATTGCACTTTTCATCATACTCTTATAATACTGCTGTACGATTTTCTGGCTGCTGCGCACTTCTCGAACTTGATTACGGATAGTTGTAAACTTCTGTTCTGTCAGACATTTATTTTTTGCCTCTATAGTCTGTATCTTAACACTCTTTTCTGTAATGTGTCTAATCAGTTCCTGCATCCGCCTAATTTCAGCTGCATAAACACCCCTGTCACCAGATAAAGTCTCCTTTACTTTTTCATAAAGACTTTCAAATCCATCATCTAACAATTGGAGTTTTTCAATCTGATCAGATTTTTTAGTTACATACTTCCGAAAGTCATCTGGATCTAAATTGGGATCTGCAAAAAGATTTTCCTGTTCTTCACACAGTCTGACAATCTCATCTAACACCTGTTCCTTTTTCTCCAGACTTTCTATCATGATCTGTAGATAATTCTCTGTCATAAAGATTCCCTCCATCTTTTTCATTATATAGCAAAAGCTGCCGCATGCATTTCGAATATGATTTCATGTGACAGCTTATTGCTTATTTTTTATGAATGATTATTAGAAAGTTTCATTACTTCTTTCCATGTATCCCTCATAGTTCGCAAGTGTTTTAAAACTTCCTCTAATATTTCTTTATCTTTTTTTATATTAGCTTCAAGGAGCCTGTCTTTTAAATACTTATATACATTGTCAAAATCATCTGCCACTGGATATTTATGATTCAAGGTAACCTGAAACTCTGTAATAATATCTTCCACTTTTTTTATATTATTATGTGTTTTTTCCACGTCCTTTTCTTCAATACCCGCAATAGCAATATTGCAGAATTTAATCGCCCCATCATATAACATCAACGTAAGTTCTGCCGGTGTCGCTGTCATGATCTTACTGTTCGCATATGCTGCATAACCCTTAAGATTGTTCATCTGACTATATTCCTCCAAAAACTAATTACTATCATGATCCAAACAAATTTGACAATGAAGATGTCTGAGATTGTAATTTTGAAAGAGCCGTTTCCATTGCAGAAAACTTCTTGTAATAGTAATCCTCCATATCTTCTAACTTATTTTCCCATTTTGTAATGGTTTGTGTGTAATCACTATACTCAGAAGCCATTTCCTTATCATTGTAAAATGTCAAAGAGCTGCGCAATGAACGGCTGCTCTTCATCTTTTTATCCATGGCATCATACAATCCTTTTGAAAGCTGTTTCATAAAATCCACAACGCTATCCGGATCACTCTTGATTGCTGCCATTAATTTATCTTCATTTCCTGATGTTGAGCTATCATCTTCATCTCCATCAATATGATATGCGTACTGTTCATTCTTTGCCGCATTCATAAATCCTAACGTTTTAATCCCAAAACTGCTCAAACTATACGTTTTATCATTTACCGTATAACTCTTTGACATAGCTGTTGTCATACTGTTCAAGATTCCACTTAATGTATCATCCCGACGTAACAGGGAACTCTTTATTTTCGTCTCCCACTTCTCCACTTCTGAATCACTCATCTGATCTTTTTCATCATCAGTCAGTGGTTCATATCCCTTCGCATTGTCTGCGTTGTACAAAGAAGTCATTTCATTAATAAGCGCATTATAGCTGCTCAAAAAGCTCTTTACTTTATCATAAAGTCCCTGCGTATCTGTTGTAACAGTCAATGTCAGTGATTCGTTTGCATCTGTAACTCCCAATGCTGTAATTGAAACACCATTAATGTTGAAATCATTTGTTGATGACGTATATGTAGCACCATTTAAGACAATTGCAGCATTTTCTGCGGAAATTCTTGAATTTCCACTATTTTTCTCTGCTGAACTATCATATACTGTTGAATCCATGCTTAACCCCAATGCAAGCAGAGCCTTATCTCCATCTGCATTTTTGGATTTGATATCAAATGCGTTGTCTGTTCCAGCTTTTGAAGATGCTATAAAAATTCTCTGATTCGTTGCATCAAAATTAGCAGACAAACCAGCTTCTTTTAACTGGTCGACAAATTCGCTTACTTTTGTGTCAGCACTTACGGAAATTGTACTGACTTTTCCAGTCTCCTTATTCGTAACTTCAAAACTTGCATCTGATCCGCTATACCCTAACTGGCGTAATGTTGTAGAAGTACTTACCTTATCTTTAGATGTATTATCTGCAAGTTTCATCTGGGCACCGGTAATATATTCACTTTTCGCAACAGACTTTACTTCCAACGTCTGTACTCCAGCCGCTGCATTTCCACTGACACTCACACTTGCCTTGGTGCTATCCGAAATACTTGCTGTCTTTAAGCTGTATGCAGAAGAGTACTTCAGATTACCAGCCTCTTTATAAAAGCTGTAAATCTTGGAATTCAATGTCTTCCATGCATCCTGTTTCCACGAAAGTTTTGTCTGTGCCTTTTTATATTTATCTGTTTTGTAGCTGTACGAAGACACCAGTGCTGATATAATACTCTCTGTATCCAGACCTGATGCTAATCCTGTGATTCTAATTGGCATATGATCACTCCTATCTGATGAATTTATTGGATGTTATCTTACAGTTTCTGATCCACTAACAGTCCCGCGACCTCCCATACCTTTGCTATCATATCCAGCGTCTTCTCCGGTGGATATTCTTTCAGGACTTTCTTAGTATCTTTGTCTATAATCTTAATCGTCACACGGTTTGTTGCATCATGGATGCCAAAGATTGCCTCCGAGTTCTGAACCTTTTTGTTAATCTCATCAACTGCCTTTTTGATCTGAGTATTCGTACCTACACCTGCAGACTGCTGTCCATCCTGTGACGTATCTGTCTGTCTGGTCGCAATATCATCTTTTGACTGATTCTGAACACCTTTTTCTGACGCTGTGCTATCTAGTTTGATATCTACATTTTCTACGGTTTTCCCATAGGTAACTGTAGAATCCTGCATACGCTGCACTTCCATCTTTATGACCTCCATTTCTGTCAAACATATAACGATTTTTTAATCTACCATATATATCGGTTTCTTTGCCACAAAATTAATACCGAGATGTATTTTTCATATTCCGGATCACAATAAATCATTCAATGATGCAATCGTGTCAACATTTAGCGCAGCCTTATTTTCATTCTGAATCTGTAAATATACCTCTTTACGATAGATTGGCACATCCTTCGGTGCCGATATACCGATCTTTACCTGATCTCCGCGAATCTCAAGCACTGTGACTTCCACATTATTGTTAATCACAAGCGACTCACCTTTTTTTCGTGTCAATGCCAGCATCCTTATTCCTCTGCTTTCTTTTTTCTCATTACTGCTTCATAAATATTATACTTAACCGGGTAATCATCTTCTACAATGATCTGACATCCTTTATTTGTTTCTGTATTAATAATAATCGGCGCTTTCAGATTAATAGACGCGTCCTTTTTGTCTGCTGTTGCAGTAACGGTTGTAAGCACATATAGATTTGTTTCATTCAGTTCACCCAACGGTTTTAACATCTCATCACTGACTGTCGGATTATAATCTGGTTTTAATCCATTCGGCTGCATAACCGGAAATGCGACCTGTGGTTCGTCCATACTCTGAAACCACATAATAGAACTTTCTTTTTTCTTTTTTTCCATGTCATAAATCAGGGCAAATTTCTTTAAATCCGGAAATCCAATCATACCGTTTTCCATATGAATAATCTTCTGCTCTTCTATGTCTATTTCTCCAAAAAGTCTGGTATCTGCCTTCACTTTTTGTCCCTCCTGGTTTATTTTATCTGTTTTGCGTCTTACAGATAACTAAGTAATGTTGTCTGATTAATCTTTGATGCAGCCTGCAGAGATGACTGATATGCAGTATATGCTGCTGTATAATCTAAAATAATATCAGAAAGATCCCTGTCCTCATTTGCTGACTTGAGTTCCTCAAATGTCTCCTGTTGATTAGACATACGGTTTTTGGTCAATGCCAGACTCTGCCCTTTTGTACCGACATCTGTGAGTGCAAGATTTACCTTGTTCAGATAGGTGTCACAATTTCCAATGTAGCTGTTATAAAGCTTTTGCATGTTATCATCTGCATAATCCTGTTCTTTTTTCGCTGCAGCAATCCATTCATCCAGTTTTTCCTGATCTTTTTCCGACGAATACTGATCCATTTTCTTCATCGCTTCTAAGTCTGTTACTTTCTGTTCTGCATCTAACGAACGCTGTACAGCATCGATCAGTTCATCCACATCCCTTCCTAATGACTGGTCAAACACATTGGAAGCCTCTGTATTCACATTTAAAGTCTGATTCGCTGCAATAACATAATCAATATCCTGATAAATCTGGTTGCCATCTTTATCATATTTTTCATATTTTAATGTATTATTCGGATCCGTGATGTTTGTACAGTTATAATAATATTCCGGACGTAACTCTCCATTATCAAAACCTGTTTTGGTATAAGAAATATCCATGGATGCATTATTTGTTGATAATGTGGTCGATGCCACATCACTAAAAATCAGCTCTCCTGTATCTCGGATCAGCACTGCCTCACCATCTGCAATGTCATATGATTTTGGTGTTTTCGTGGATGCTTCTAACCATTTATCATAAGAATCATATACGGTAACATTCATATTTCCTGTCTTATTTACAGGCGTTTTCCCTGTTGTATCTGTATAATTGTAACTGATCGTTACCGTGCTGCCATTTGCAGAGATTTTTGTAGTATTTCCTGTTGCATCCGTCACATCCAGACTGTCAATGCCGTCATAGCCAAGACGGATTCTGTCATAAGCAGCTTTGGTCGGTGATGCGATCATATTATTGTTTAATTCATTCTGGCTTTTTGGAACTTCAATATCATTTCCATAGTATCTGTGTTCCTGCAGATCGGAATAAGATAGTTTCTGTGTGATCTCATACTTTGTGGTTGATTCATCCTGCATAAATGTAATCTTTTTATTGGTGCGGTATCCTGTAAATACGGTTCTTCCGGCATAATCAGCATTTCCTTCCGAATAAACCTTGCTGCGCAGCTGCTCTAACTGCGTCAGAATTGTTTTTCGGTTGCTTGCTGTCAATGAATCCTGTGCACCATACTCGCACTGTGTACGGATTGTCTTAATAAGCTCCTGCATGTTAGTCATTGCAGTCTCCGTTACATCCAGCCATGATTCTGCATCCGGAATATTTTTCTCATAGTACTGATCGATCTCGCTCAACGTACTGCGCAGACGGAGTGCACGGATCGCCGTTACCGGGTCATCGGAAGGACGCTGTATTTTTTTCTGGCTGGTCATCTGATTGTTCAGTGTGTCCACATTTCCTTTATTTCCATTGATATTAATGGATGTATTATGCAATATGATATTATTTGTAATACGCATTGCCATTTCCTCCTGTTATAAATCCGTTTATACTCCGGTTTCCTCGATCAGTTTGTCATATACTTCTGCCATAACTGAGATCATTTTAGATGATAAATTGTAGGCATTCTGGAACTTGATCAGATCAAGTGCTTCCTCATCCTCATCCACACCGGAAACAGACATTCTCTGTGTCTCAAGCGCTGCCTGTATATTTGTATAATTGTTGCTGAAGATCGTAGACTGCTGTGTATCAATGGAGATATCAGAAATCATACATTTCAGGAATCCTGATGCATTTCCTGCACGGAATAAAACCGTATCACTCTTTAATTTTGCCAGATCTTCAACCAGTTTATACTTATCTACACCATCTTCTGTATCGGTCTTATACTGTGCAGCAAGTTTAGATGAATCTTTTACACAAATGGAAGAAACGCAGATATTAGATGCTGTCAGTTTGTAATATGAGCTTGCGCCGCAGTCTGTCGTGTTTCCATGATTCTTATCGCTCTTTCCTAATACATATTCCTCACCGGTCACCTGATCTGCACCGGTAAAGAAAGAATAATAGTCTGTTGCATTTCCGTCTAAATCCTGTCCTTTTAACATGATATCATTAAATAAAGAACAGAAAGAACGTAAAAACTGATTCATCTGTGACATGTAATACGGAACACCCATGGTATCAACAGAGCTTCCGATGGATGCCTGCATACCGTCTACCTTATTGGACTGCTGCTGGCTTAATGCATCCTCAAGTTCAAATGTGTAGGATGTGATCTTGCCATCGGCATCTGTCTCAAAAGTAAATTTTGTATAATTGTAATCTTTTCCGTAAATGGTGAGTGTACCGCTCTCCGGCACTGTCATTGCCTCAATATCTGTGATGGAAGGACTGACTACTTTCACATGTTTGCTGTCGATCACTCTTGCCTCACCGGTAAAGTTCTCTCCGTTGTTGCCATCACGGATATCAAACAATGCCTTTAAGGTACCTGACATGGAACTTGCGCCAGCTTTGAAGCTGTTGCCGGTTTTCTCCCATTTAACATCATATAAACCGTCCATATCGGACTGGTTTACTTTATTTTCCCTTGCAACACATTTTAATGTTTCATAATCGTAGGTATCTACCAGTACCTGACCACCGATCTTAACTGTAAAGTAATTAGCTCCTGTCGGCAGTTCCGGATCGTTTGAGTTCTGTACCGGAAGTTCCTCTGCCTCTGTCGGAACAATCTTGGATAGCTCATCGATCAGTAAGGCTCTCTGGTCACGCAGTTCGTTCGCATAACCACCCTGAATTTCAATGACGTTGATCTGGTGGTTTAAACTTGCGATCTTCTCTGCAATGGAATTGATATTCTGTACTGTAGATTTGATTTCCTCGTTGGCATTATTCTGAATATCTCCCAGTCCGGATGCAACGCTGTTAAAGAATGTTGCGAAATTCTGGGCACTTCCGATAAACTGCTGACGTGTATTCACATCTCCGGCATTGTTCTTTAAGGTATCTAAGTCATTAAACATCGTGTTTAAGATTGTTGAAAAACCTTTGGAAGAATCATCATCAATAAAATAATTTTCAATCTGCTTCAGGTAATTGAGCTTCGTCTCATATAAACCGACAGATGACTGGTTGTACCAGTATTTGTTGTCATAATACTGGTTGCGAAGCTGTTTTACGGACTCGGTCGTAACACCGGTTCCCATACTGCCGTATTTTGCATAGGCACGAATAGACTCGGAAGCAACACGGTTTGCCTGCTGTTTGCTGTATCCTTTTGTCTGTACATTCGATATATTATTTGCACTCGTATTTAAGGCAACCTGATATGCACTTAATCCTGAAGATGCAATCGTTAATCCAAAAAATGTTGATGGCATGTTAACCTCCTATGCTGCTATCCAAGCTGTGTGATCAGATGCTCGATCATCTCATTAATAACATTAATAAAACGGCTGGATGCATTGTATGCGTTCTGGTATTTGATCATATAAGTCAATTCTTCATCCGAAGAAACTCCGATTACCTGCTGTCTCTGGTTATCAACTGACTGTACCGTCTGGGACAGGTTTGTTGCAGTAGAATTGTATACATTTCCGTAGGTAGCAACCTCTCCGATCATAGCTGCATAATAGTCCTTAAAGCTGTATGCCTTTGTGTCATTCGGATTGACTGTAAGGCTTTCTTTATCCCACACTGCTGCAAGTGTCGCCATCAATGACTGATCCACATCTCCATTCTGCTGTAAATGTGGAAGTAATGTCTCATCTGTGATCAGTGCACTGTTTACTCCGGTGCTTGCCATGGTGTACTGCTTTGTCGTGTCTGTCGGATCTTCTTCATTATATAAATAATACGTCTTCGTTGTCGGTGGATTAACACTTGTATCTGTATATGTAACCTCTGTGTAACGTTCTGTTCCAAGTCTTGTAAATAACTCCTGTGGTGGCAGTTTCCCATCCGATCCCACTGCACACTTATCTGCATCTAAGATCTTCGTATTTGCTGTCACGGTATAGGTATTGCCGTCTGCATCGGTCATGGTAACAGATCCGTTTCCTGTCAGGCCTGTAATATAATTCGATGCTTCCGTATTCGGGCATAAGATATCGTTGATCGCCGTTGCAATTCCATGGAACAACTGATCCATCTGTGCTTCTGCACGGAGCATAACAGACATGCCTGTCGTATCATCATAAGTCTTGCCATCTAAGCCAACAATATCCTTGTAATTGGCAACTTTGTCTCCTCTTGCAAGTACAAGTGCCTTGATCTCACCCATATCATTTTTATTTTCCGTGGAAATATCACGGTTAAAATTAAACAGATAGGTATACTCACCCTTGTCCGGGTCAGAGAGATGTGACCAATATGGTGTCACAAATCCTGTCACTTTGTCAGTCTGTTTTTCTACTTTATAATAGCCGTTCTCATTGACAAATTCGTTGCCTTCCACGCTGACGCGCACGACACCGTTTACCTCTTCTTTATAAGAAATATCAACAAGACTCGACAATTCATCCAGTGCCAGATCTCTTGCATCACGCAGTGTCATTGCAGTTTCAATATTTCCTGCCTCGATCTTCTGGATCTGCAGATTTAGTTCACTGATCGTCTTTCCAAGTTCATTGACCACATCAATGTCATCGGAAATCTGTGAATTGATATTATACTGATAACTCTTCAGTCCAGAATAAACAGCACTTGATCTGCTGGTAAAAAGCTGTGCCTTCTGAATAACAAGATTCTGATATACGCTATCCTCCGGGTATTTATATAGCTCCTGAAATGAGCCCCAGAAATCGGTTAATGCATCCTGAAAAGCCTGTCCCTCTAATTCCTGATAATAGTTCTGCACCTCTGTCAGTGCCTCACTGGTCGATGCATAAAAAGACTGACGGCTTGATTCTGTACGGTATAACCGATCTAAGAATACATCTCTTGAATGGACAACATCTCCGATCGTTACACCAAGACCGGATTGCTGATTGCTGATTGCTGCTGTTGTATTAAATGTGACATAGTCACGGTCTGCAAACAAAACGCTCTGACGCACATATCCTGTTGTGTCTAAGTTCGCCAGGTTGTTTGATGTTACGTTAAGTGCATTCTGACTGCTCTGTAAACCGGCTACGCCGATAAACATACTTCCAAAACCATTTGCCATGGTAGTTCCTCCCTGCTTTTACTATTGCTTCGCGTCGAATCCACTGCTGCCTAAGATATCGCCTGTATTATAGGCATTCTTATCATAGTTGGCAGTCTCAGGTGCCTGTCGCGTGCTTCTCAGCAAGGTAAGGTCAAATTCCACCATCTCCAATGCCTGTTTTAAAAGTGCCTCATTCTGTCTGTTTAGCTGCTGCATCTTAGCACCGGCCTCAAGCAGCCTGTCACGCTGTCTGGTAAGTGCTTCCTGTTCTTTTGGCTGCTTGTTAAGATATCCGATCATCTTTGTGATCGTCATCTCTTCCGGGCTCTGACCTAAGACAGTCGCCATATCCGTCAGGACACGGTTTCTTTTATTGGAAAGATTAAGAAGCACGCTCGCAGCATCCTGCTCTCTCGTCGTAACATCCGTAAGATGTTCGATATTGCCCTGCACCACTGCGTCTGTTTTTTCAGTCGCAAGTGTGATCAGTTCCTGATACTGCTTCTCCTCTTTACCCAGCACATCCAAAAGCTCTTCCATTAAACTAGCCACAGATTCATCCTCACTTTTACTTTACTAAAGCATTGTACTTTTCTAATAACTTATTCGCGAAATCATTCATATCCACGTTATAATTACCAGAGTCCAACCTTTCCTTAAGCTGTGCGACTCTATCTTCCCTGATATCCGAAGCATCTGCCACTGCCTGCTTTGCGATCTGGTAATCACGTCCCATAGAAGAGATCTGCACTTCGTCGCGTCCGGAGCCGAGCTGCTTTGTGCTCTGCACTTTCTGCGTCTTCTCTCTATTGTAAAGTTGTGCCACCTGATTATAAGCTTCTACTCGCATAATGGCATCTCCTTTCTTCCTTGAAATTCGCTTTCTAGTGTTTATATCGGACGAATCATTTTTTTCATTAGCGCAAATATGAAAAAAGAAAATGACAGGTCACCACTTTTCGCAGTATCCTGTCATTTTTCTACTGGTATTCACGGATCAGGCAGTATTGTTTCAGTGGGAAGTTCTTCTCCACAATTCCATACACCTGAAATCCAAAGTTTTTATAAAAATCAACATTTTTTTCATTGTGTGTTTCCAATGATATCATCATATGGTGTTCCTGCGCATACGCAATCGTTTCATTTAAAAGTTCCGCAGCGATCCCATGATGCTGCATATCCGGATCAACCGCCAGATAAATAATATGAAGGCGCTGGGTCTGATGTAACTGATCCGTCCAGCTTGAGTTTAAATAATCCCCGCCTTTTATGAAATTGTGAAGTGTTACAAGCGATGGGTCTTCTTTGATCAGAAATGCATCCGTATGGATCGTTGCCCATGACTCTGTCAGGAAAAAATGAAACATATTGATGTGCTCTGCTTCATCCGACACAACAAGAATACTGTTTAGTTCCTTACTGTCCGCAAAAATCTCACAGGTTTCATAAAATTCATCCATATCGCATTGAAACAGTTCCGGCATCAGCCTTTTTCTTACTTCGGCATCCGGGATCAGTGTTTCATAGAGTGGATCATGCGCAAAACAGCGGTATAAAAGCTGCTCTAATTTTGGCAGGTCCTCGCGCTGTACCCGGTATAATTTGTCCGATTTCATATTTTTCTTATCCCCTTTTTATTGTATCAGAACATTTCCTTTACCGTCTGACTGATTTCTTTTAAGGTCTCGCAGAGACGTCTGGTCTGTTTTTTATAGCATTCCTTTAAGTAATGCAGTTCTTCCCGGTAATCTGTGTCTGCTTCTTTTCTCTTTTTCAGCAGGCATTTCACCACATGGTAGAGATCCTCATGCTCTAACAACCGGCCATAACCCCATTTTAAACGCTCCTTCGGCTGGTTGAACACATAATCCGTAAAATGGCGGTAGACATATTCATCAAACATAAACGCATACGCATTGTTATCCACCTGATAAATTTTTTCCAGTGCGTTATCCACATCAGACTGTTCCAGAGCGTTTATAGTGTCCTGCAATAAGCCAATATTTTTCCACAATATCTCATGTGGGAAAAATACCTCTCCATACCAGTCAATGCGGACAAAATGATCCTGCTCCTGTTTGAATTTTACAAGCAGTTGTTTTTCTCTTTCCCTGTTTTCCGCAAAGAGCTGCTCCGCCTCTTGCATGTTACCTTCTGCAAGAAGTGCGTGGTAGCGGGTATTGATAGCGGCAGTCTCTTCGTAAGACTGTTTTGCTTTTTCCTGTGTCTCTTCTGTTACCTGAATTAATTTTTTTGTGATTGCAGCGATCTGTTCCTGTGTTTCTTCCACTTTCGCTGCGATTTCACTGCCTCCGGCAAGTATGCGCTCTAACACCGGTGTAAAATCAAGCGGCACAACTGCCGTTTCATCCAGTGCTAAGATCAGCAGTGTGAACAGCTCATGGTGCAGCCGGTAAACCGCCTCATCATAAAAATCATCATTATCAAACTGGGAATGGTAATGTGTTTCCATGAAACTTCCGCCGGTAAAATCATTGACCATGGAAGGGATTCCTGCGATTGCCATCGAAAAATCATCTGACCAGGTTTCGATCGGTGCCGTCACGCTTGTCATCTCAGGATAAGCCTTTGTCAGTTCCGGAAGTCCGTCTAAATATTCTTTTATATAATGTACATATTCATAACAGCAGCGGATTCTTGCACGCGTGCCGTGTGCCAGCGCCGGCAGCTCAAAATTCAGATCTGCGATCACTTTTCCGACCCATTCCGGATGTGCGGTAAAAATCTGCTCGTAAGCTCCGGTCGACCAGTCAAAGTTGGAATCAACAACGCCCCATTCCTCTGCCGCCATCGCACAGAACACGATCGTGTTGTTCGGCTTGAATCCGCTTTCAATCAGCGTTTTTGCAATGCCAAACATCATGGCGACTGCCGTATTATCATCTTGAAATCCACTGAAATAGGAGTCATAGTGTGCAGATAACAATACCATGCGCTCCGGGTGTTTTCCCGGAATACAGCCTGAAATGTTATAAGTCGTGCAGTCACGTTTTACCCGGCTGTCGGCTTTCA
Organism: Roseburia sp.; assembly: GCF_041325975.1. NCBI lineage: Bacteria > Bacillati > Bacillota > Clostridia > Lachnospirales > Lachnospiraceae > Roseburia > Roseburia sp. The sequence goes on from NZ_JBGLEJ010000004.1 coordinate 992,889, forward strand.
ACCATACGGTTGCTTCTTTCTCTCCATCCAGCAGTTCCCGCAATAATGCAGCATCCTCCCTTGAGATGGAAAATGCCGGTGCATCCTCCGGTCCGGCGATATCCTGTGCGTTGAGTGCCCTCGCATCGACTTCTCCATAACCGCCACACTGCACAGCGATCACTGCCGCCGCACCTTTTAAATGTGCCTGATAAACCGGATAATTGATCCACCACTCATCTCTCTGGTTGATATCCACTAACACCAGTTTTCCGGTTACATCTTTCCCTTCATAATCCGCTTCTGTTCCCTTTCCAAGATACATCAGGGAAAATGCCTGCTCACCGTCCGTTACAAAATCTGTCTGATATGCCCCGAGCAATGCGGTATGCCTTTTTCCCTCTTTCGTTTCAAACGTAAGCTCCGCATTTTCAAACTCCCAGCCATCCACGGTAACCGCATTTTTACATACATCCGACAGTCCAAGTTTTTGCATCTCATCCTTTAACATTTCCCCTGTCAGGAATTCTGCCTTCGAACCCGCAGGACGGTAACCGAGTTTCTCGTTTGAGCGAAACTGCTCCATCCGTTTTGCAAGCTGGTACGAGTAATCCGTATCAATATTTTTTATGACCGCTTCCTGCATTGTCATGTGTGTCACACCTTCTTTTTTGCTTCTATTTTTGCTGTTTTTTGTGTTATCTATTTCTTTTTGTGTTCAAATTATTTCCTGTTTTTGATTATAGCACACTTTTTTGTTATGAACAGTCTTGTGGGGGGATTTTGAGCCGATATAATTATGTGGATGGGTTCGATTCGGATGGACATGGCTGTCGGTATTATTATCGGCGGTGCTTTTACAAGTATTGTGTCGTCACTGGTCGAGGATATTATCAACCCGTTTCTTGGAATTTTCGGTGGCATGAATTTTGACAAGCTGCACTGGAATATTGTTGGGGATGTCACATTGAATTACGGAAAGTTTCTGACTGCCGTGATGAATTTCCTGATCATGGCTTTTGTTGTATTTATACTGGTGAAAGCGTTAAATACCGCTGCCCGCATTGCACCTCTATCTTAGATGCAAAGGCAGTGGAAGCATTTGAGAAAAATTTGTAATTTTCATTTGCCACAGCAGATGAAAATTCAGGTAAGTAATTATACGAAATGTGAATGATACATTACACTAGTTCAGGCTGTCTGTCTTTGTGTCATGAACGATACAAAGCAGGCATGTCTGTCCATCCATTTTCCGATCAGTCCGATCACTTTTCCCATAGTAAATGCGGCTAAAATAGTTCCGATCCCAAGGCCGTCAAGATGTCCTAAAAATGCAAAGGTCAGTCCGGCTGTCACGGCAAGGCAGGTAACATCAAATCCAACTTTGATCTTAGAATAGGTAACGGATGTGATATCCGACAATTCTCTCGGGAATAAATCCGTCGGTATGATCGGCAGTTTGCATCGGTTCGACAAAGCAATTCCAATACAGAGCAAAATATAACTGATCAGAAAATAGATTACACGATATCCCGGCGTCAGCGGCAAAACATTGATCCAGCTCTCATGCACATCCAATAATTCGCTGAATGCAAATCCCACTACAAAACTGAACAGATACTGCGGCACAAATTTTTTCCGCAGGATCATGAGACTTAGCACCAGAAGTCCTTGAAATATATAAGTCCAGGTTCCAAGCGATACGCGTGTGAAAACTTCGGAAAATGCATACGGCACGCTTGATATTGCCGAGATGCCTGCACCGGAATGCAGCATCAGTACAACACCAAGACTATTGATGGCAACTGCGACCATGAGTGCAAGTTCCCCGCGGACCGTGCGGCGGGATTTTTCTTTCTGTATTTCTGTTTCTTTCATTTTAAATATTTCCTCCCGGGGAAGTTTTTACAGAAGTCCTGCTTCTGCATTTATGGTCATCCCCAAATTTCAGAAACACTTTACACCTTTCTAATCCATTTAACAAATCAATAGTTTTTATAGTTTGATAGACAGTATCTATTAATTGTGATAAAATAAGCAAAACAGGGAGGAAAATCCTCTCCTCGCCATTGGGCAAATTTTACCATGTAAAATTGGATTTTGCTTCGCAAAACAAGGAGGATTGCCATGAACTTATTCCAGCTTCGTTATTTTGTAACTTTAGCAAAAATGCAGCACTACACAAAGGCTGCACATGAACTTTGTATCACACAGCCGAGTTTAAGCCATGCGATCTCGCAGTTGGAGGCAGAACTTGGCGTGGCACTTTTTGAAAAAAGCGGACGCAATACTACACTCACAAGTTTTGGGGAAGAGTTTTTAATCTGCGCAAACCGCACGCTTGCCACATTGGATTCCGGAGTTTCATCCCTGCAGCGGAGCGCACGCGGTGACGGATTGATCCGGCTTGGCATGCTGCGTTCCCTCGGTGTCAGTTTCATTCCGCAGCTTGCCGCGCGTTATCTGGCATCCCATCCTGAGCATGATGTGCGTTTTACATTTCATACCGGCTCGACCGGCGATCTTGTCAACGGTCTCTCGGCAAGGGATTATGATCTGATTTTCTGTTCCATGCCGCCGGAGACAGAATCGTTAGACACTGTGCCGATCACCCACGAGGATCTGGTACTTATCGTTCCAGACCATCACCCACTGGCAGCAAAACAGTCCGTTGCATTGACGGAAACGCTCATCTATCCACAGATTTATTTTTCCCACGGTTCCGGTATGCGTGACGTTGTGGACCATCTGTTTTCACAGATCAATGCAGTACCGCAGATTGCCTATGAGACAGAGGAAGCCGAGGTGATTGCGGGACTCACTGCACAGGGTTTTGGCATTGCCGTCGTTCCTTATATGGATCTTTTATTAAAGCTGGATGTGAAGATTCTGCAGATCAGTGCGCCTGTATGGGAGCGTAATCTGTATATGATTCATGACCGGCAGGCGTTTATGCCGCCTGCCGTAAGAAATTTTCGTGAATTTGTTTTAAAAGAATGTGAGTATCCTATGATACCAGATTAATTCTGCCACAGGATCTGTTGTTTTGTGAGCATTGGATAATGCACCGGAACACTTCCTTCAAGATCTTCTCTGTGCATGTCCACCGCCGTGATCTGGCTGTTGGAATATGTGGTGTAGTAATAAATTCCACGGCTTGCATTACAGCAGGAGGTGTAGATCGTGATCTCATATTTTCCATCGGATACCTCGCAGCAGCCTCTCTGCTGGTCGACAGATTCTAAGATATGGAAAAACTGTGCCACACTCTCCTCCTCGGAATCGTCAGAAACTGCGTTCATTTTTGTAAACGCGACTCTCGCAAAACGGGAAGCTGATGAAAGATCACCCGGCAGTCCTAATGCTCCCATGCCACGACTGTACATATTCAGATCCAGTTTATCCGTAAAATGATTTTCCGGCTGTTTTGGTGACAGTCCCATGTAATTATTCAGCATAAACATCTGCTGTTCAAACGGAGGATTGTTTGTCAGAACACCAACCGGGTTTTCATGGATATGCAGACCGTTCTTCATAGACTCAACAGTAATAGAACCGTTCTTATCGGAAATGATCCAGTGAAGCATGCCGGATGGCAGATTCTCACTGAACGGTGTATCCACAATATTTAAGTCTGCGATCAGATTCCGCACTTCGTCTAATGAAGCACACTGTGAAAGCACCCACGGAATAAATTCAAATGATGCCACATTTTTTTTGCCTTTTTCTTCCTTATGGTAATATGCATTGCCGACAAAATTAAGTCCCGCCATGCCGACACCTTTTTCATTCACAGCATCATAATAAAGCGGATAATCTCCTGCCATATGCGCCATGCCAATGATCGCATAATGTTTTTCCAGATTTTCCGTATGACGGAAATGAAACGGATAATTGCGCGGTGTTACCGCAATTTCCTCGCCATAAGAAAATTCATAATCTAATGTTCTTCCAAAATAAAAGTCTTTCGTCAGGTAAGTTGCTGCTGTACACATAAAATTCTCCATTCTTATATTGTTTTCAAGCCGGGGCTTTCGTGCGAAAAATCTAGCCAATCTCGTCCACGTTTGCCCCACGCAGTTTAATTCCGTCTGTCTGTTTTAAATCCTGCTGGTATGGATTCGACTCATTATAATATCTGATCTGTGTGTCCGTCACACCACCGGAAATATAAGAACGGCCACATTCCGGGCAGACCGATGTCTGGACTCTGACGGATGCAGATACCACTTCGCCGTTTTGCGTGGCAGCTTTGTGATACGCATTGGAAACATGCTGCCCCTCATGTGCCCTGACAGCAGAAGATGCCGCTTCCGGTGAAATATGCGCAGCATTTTTAAAGGAAACGTTCGCTTCGTTAGAGCCATCAACATATTTGCGGTTTTTACAGGTCTGGCACTCCGTGGTCTTAGATTTATCGACCGCGCCTTTTTGTCCCAGTTCATCTTTATTATTAACATTATTCCGCTGATTTAAATTATTATCATAGGAATCTGTGATATTCCATTTGTATCCATCCACGCCACCGATCATAACGCTCCTCCCCTCCATCCCCATAGGTCTTTTATACCCAAGATTCATCATACGGCAAATCTGCAATTCAATATGCCAATTTTTACAGTTGAGATAATATGCGACAAATACGAAATTCATCCTACTAATTTTCATAACTGTCGGTTTCAAAATTGCTCGTTCACCTTTATTATACGCCCGATCTTACCGTCTTTCAATCCGTCTTCTGATTCTCATCCATAAAACAGCCGACAAAATGTTGCTGGTCACACACTCCGCTCAAAATGCCGTCTTTGCAGGTAAAATATTGGATGGAAATGGAAAAACATTTACTTTTCTTTAAAAAATACCACAGGTAATAGATGCTTGCCAAAATATTTCCGATTGTCGTCGCAACTGCGGCTCCCGCAGCTCCCATCCCCATACCGCTGATCAACACCGGATCTAACACGATATTGGCGACGGTGCCGATCATACTGCCGATCATTGCCTCCTTGCTTGCACCCTCCGCGCGCACAACAAAACTTGCCGCTGCAGACCAGATGATAAACGGCGCCCCGTATGCAATGTGAAAAGTGTATCCTTTTGCATAGAGAAACGTCTGCTCGTTTGCCCTGAACATATTTAAAACCGGCATCATAAATACCATTAAAATGACTGCAAGTGCCACACCGACGATCAGTGACGCATATGTCGCAAACGCGGATGCCTGTTTCATTCTTTTTTCATTTTTCCCGCCCATCGCCATGGAGGCAGGCGCACTGCCGTCCATTCCAAACATGTTAGCAAATGCCATAAACAATATGAAGATTGGATTTGTCAGGCTGACTGCCGCCACCTGCAGCGGATCGCCGGTCTGTCCGGCGAAAAAAGTATCCGCCATGTTGTATACAACTGTTACCAGACTGCTGATCACACTCGGGATCGCCATCTTTGCAACCGCCTTCGGGACGGGAAGGCTGCTCATCAGTTCATTTTTTCTCCTTTCTTTCGGTGGTTTTTCATGAAAAAACGCTTTCACACTAATTACCATTTCTACACCGATATTATCCTCAATATATAATGGGCGAAAGTTCCTTTGTCCAAGTCTCTTTCGCCCATTTCTTCTTTCTTTTTAACATTTTCACAGCCATTTCGGGCGAAAACATCTTCTGTTCTCCTGTTTTCGCCCTGATTTTTTCATTTTCGCGGGCTATTGGCTTCATCCTTATAACGCTTTCGCCCATTCTCTTCTAAATCTCCATTAGACTTCGGTAAAAATGGATGAATCTCTTTCATTTTCCGTTCACTTCGCCAATTTTTTCTTTCTTATACACCCTGCACGATTTCATTTAAGAAATACGCGTGCACCCTTGCATCTTCACTCACTTCCGGGTGAAAACTGAGCGCAAGCTGGTTTTTGTAGCGGACTGCTACCGTATTGCCATCCACTATCGCCAATGTCTCCACCTGCGGATTTAAAATTTCATCAATATATGGTGCACGGATAAAATTCATCCGGTAAGTTCCAATGTGTGCAATCTCTGCGTCCGTGACAAAGCTTCCGAGCTGTCTGCCATAGGCGTTGCGTTTCACGCTTACCGGCAGTGTCTTTAAATAAGCCCTGTCATCATTGGAAACACGTTCTGCTAAAAGGATCAGTCCTGCACAGGTCGCAAGCACCGGTGTACCCGCTTCGATCAGTTCTTTTAACTGGTCAGACATGCCAAGGTCTCTAAGCAGTTTTCCCTGTACCGTGCTTTCACCTCCGGGAAGCACGATCCCCTGCAGTCTGCCATTCTGCACAGTCTCTTCCAAATCCTTTTTCTGACGGATCAGGAATGTATCCGCACCAAGCCCGTCAAGCATCGCCTGATGCTCCGCAAATGCGCCCTGCACCGCAAGGATTCCGATTGATACTTTTTCTGACATGATAATCTCCATTCTTGCGCTGTTTTTTGCGCATCTCAAGTTTGTGCGTAAGCACAAATCCTGCGTGTGAAAAATCTTATTTTTCACACTTATCTCCATTTCTGAGCAATTTATTTCCCACGCTCTGCCATAAGCAGCTGTATCTCATCCTCGTTGATGCCAACCATCGCTTCTCCTAAATCTTCAGATAACTCTGCAATCAGTTTTGCATCATTGTAATTGGTCACTGCCTGTACGATTGCTGCTGCACGTTTTGCCGGATTGCCGGATTTAAAAATACCCGAACCTACAAATACGCCCTCGGCACCAAGCTGCATCATCAATGCTGCATCTGCCGGAGTTGCCACACCGCCTGCCGCAAAGTTTACAACCGGAAGTTTTTTGTGGTCATGCACATATTTTACAAGATCATATGGAACCTGAAGCTGTTTTGCCGCCTCAAAAAGTTCATCCTCACGCTTTGCCGCAACTGCCGCGATCTCGGAGTTGATCAGTCTCATATGATGTACCGCCTGAACCACATCACCGGTTCCCGGCTCCCCTTTGGTACGGATCATCGCTGCGCCCTCAGCGATTCTTCTGAGTGCCTCGCCTAAATTTTTTGCTCCGCAGACAAACGGCACCTGAAATTTTGTCTTGTCAATGTGGTAAACATCATCTGCCGGAGAAAGCACTTCACTCTCGTCGATGTAGTCGATTTCTAATGCCTGTAAGATCTGTGCCTCCGCAAAATGACCGATTCGGCATTTTGCCATAACCGGAATGGAAACTGCACCCTGGATCTCTTTGATCAGCTTCGGATCACTCATTCTTGCCACGCCGCCCGCTGCTCTGATATCCGCCGGGATCCGCTCTAATGCCATAACCGCACATGCTCCTGCCGCCTCTGCGATCTTTGCCTGCCCGGCATTTGTGACATCCATGATGACACCACCCTTTAACATCTGTGCCAGTTCACGATTTAATTCATACTGCTCTTTTGTATTATTTATATTACTCATAACTAACTTTCTCCTTTTTCAGACAACCAGTTTGATTTCTGCGCAGTTTTTCAAACAGTTACTCTGTATCAATTTCTTTCCGGATCCTGATATTATGAAGTATAAGAAAAAACTGGATGTACGAAAACATCCAGTTTTTTCTTTTTCAACCATGCCAGTTTGTAATTGACATGATCTGAGCATTCATTTTTTATTTCAATCCATGATACCATATCAGCACCAATAAATCTTCTATGCCCGAACCGCCCAGCGCATCTTGGTAGACCTTGCCCTTCCGTTCTGGGCACATTCCTGTGCGCTCGGTCTTACCACATCTTTGGAATAGTCTGCATATATGCCAGCCCGATAGCCTTCCTTTAATGCTTTTTTTACCAGCTTATCCTCTCCGGAATGGAATGTAAGGATTGCCACACGTCCGCCCGGTTTTAGGGCATCCGGCAGTTTTTCCATAAACTCGTATAAAACCTCAAACTCACGGTTCACATCGATGCGGAGCGCCTGAAATGTACGCTGACAGGTCTTTTTGATCGTGTCCTTTTTTTCTTTTTCCGGCAGAAAATCCAGTGTTTTTTCGATCACTTCGCGCAATTTTGTCGTCGTGTCGATCCGGTTGCCTTTTCGGATCTCGTCAGTGATTGCCTTCGCAAGTTCCTCACAGTAAGGTTCATCGGAATTTTCATAGAGCATTCCGGCAAGTTCCTCCCTTGTGATGGTATCAAGACGTTCTGCCGCGCTGATTCCTGCTTCCTGATTTAAGCGCAGGTCAAGTGGGCCATCCACCTTAAATGAAAATCCACGCTTTGGATTGTCGATCTGCATGGAAGATACACCCAGATCCGCTAAAATGAAATCAAAACCGCCGACTTCTTTTGCGATCTCATCGATCGTACAGAAATTCTGCAGCCGGATCGTCAGGATATCCTCTCCATACCCGAGTTCTTCCAGTCTCTTTTTCGTCTTGGCGGACTCCTCCGGGTCAACATCGGTTGCATAGATATGCCCCTGTCCGTTCAGACAGGCAAGCATTGCTTTTGTATGCCCTCCATATCCTAACGTAGCATCAAAACCGGTCTCGCCCGGCTGGATCTTTAAGGTATCAAGGATTTCCTGCACCATAATGGAAATATGCATTCCTGCCGGCGTATTTCCCTTTTTGATGACATGTTCGATCGTATCCTGATATTTTTCCGGCTGAAGTTCTTTATATTTCTCTTCAAACTTCTTGGGGTATTTTCCCTTGTAACGTACACGCCTCTTGTGCGGTGTCTGCTGTTCCTGTTCCATATGTCTGTCCTTTCTGTTTCCAAATCATGGTTTCAAAAAAATATTTCTTATGATGATCTCAAAACCATCCTTTTCCATCAGCAACTAATGTCTTTCATTATAATTGCTGGATTGGAACAATTCAATGCCTGATTGCTTTGCGCATTATAAAAAATCCCACAACACAAAAAATGCCCTCTTCTGAGAGACATTTACCCGCCTGCTTAGAAAAGAGCATTTTTACTTCATCTGAAATTGTATTCACTGACAAACTGCATGTAATCTCAAATTACATGTAATCTCAAATTACATGTAATCCCAAATTATATGTAAGCCTAAATTACATGTAATCCTAAATTACATAGAATCCCAAGTTTACACCATCATCCGTATCTACTAGATATTCAGCAGATCACTAAATACTTTCAGTGCACCGTCTGTCTCATGTGCAAGAACACGTTTTGCAAGGACTTTACCAAGCTGAACACCTTCCTGGTCGAAGCTGTTTACATTCCATAAGAATCCCTGGAACATGATCTTGTTCTCGAAGTGTGCTAATAACGCACCAAGAGAACCAGGATTTACCTGATCACCGATAATGATGCTGGATGGACGGCCGCCCTCGAAGTTCTTGTTGCGGTTCTCATCGGATTTACCACATGCAAATGCAACGATCTGTGCTGCAACGTTTGCACACAGTTTCTGCTGGCTTGTGCTGTCCTGGATCACAACATCAGTTCCGATCTGGTTATTTTTAAATCCAACAAACTGTAACGGAACAATATCTGTTCCCTGATGTAATAACTGATAGAAAGAATGCTGTCCGTTGGTTCCCGGCTCACCAAAGATTACCGGACCTGTCGGATAGTTTACAGGTTCACCGAAACGGTTTACAGATTTACCGTTTGACTCCATGTCAAGCTGCTGTAAATGTGCCGGGAAACGGTTTAATGCCTGGGAATATGGCAATACTGCGGTGCAAGGATAACCTAATACGTTACGCTCATATACACCGATCAAAGCATCGAGCATCTCCGGGTTCTTTAATACGTCTTCATTTGCAGAAAGTTTATCCTCAGCGGCTGCACCCTCTAAGAACTGTGCAAATACTTCCGGTCCGAATGCAAGTGATAAAACAGCACCGCCGACTGCAGATGTGGAAGAGAAACGTCCGCCGATATAATCATCCATAAAGAAAGCTGCCAGATAATCATCGCTCTTTGCCAGTGGAGATGTCTCACTGGTAACTGCGATCATGTGTTTCGAAGCATCAAGTCCTGCTTTCTTTAATGCGTCTTTTACAAAAGATTCATTTGTCAGTGTTTCAAGTGTGGTACCTGATTTAGAAACCAGTACGAAGATAGAATGAGCCACATCGATGGAATTTAAAACTGCTGCTGCATCATCCGGATCAACATTGCTGATGAATTTTGCTTCCATTTTAAAAGTATTATTTTTCTTTGCCCAGTTTTCTAATGCAAGATACATTGCGCGAGGACCGAGGTCACTGCCACCGATACCGATCTGAACAACTGTTGTAAACTTCTCACCTGCTGCATTGGTGATCTCACCTGCATGTACTTTGTTTGCAAAATCAGCGATTCTGTTCTGCTGCTCTACATAAAAAGCACGTTTGTCCACGCCATCAGCGTTTACAGCATCACCGAGCTGTCCACGTGTCATATGATGAAGTACCAGACGTTTTTCACCGGTATTTACAACTTCTCCATTGTAGAGAGCCTTAAACTTCTCTGCAAGCTGTGCCTCTTTTGCAAGTTTTACGAGTGCATCAAGCACGTCATCATCAACAGCTTTTGCTGCATAATTGTAAGAAAAGCCCTCCGCCATAGGAATGCTGTAATTTTTTACACGCTCTGCACCGTTCTCGCCTGACATTACTTCTGCAAGGTTTACACGGGAAGCCTTTGAAAGTTCCTTATAAGAATCAAGGGTATCTAAGTTGTTCCAGGTAATCATAATGTCCTCCTTGTTTTTCAGAGAAAATGTGCTTTCCATAAAAACACGCATTTTCATCTGTAAATAAATTTTTAATCACTTAAAATTTTTTTAGCTTAAGTGATTATACTATTAAATATCTGCAAGTTCAAGACTCTGCCCGAATATCACGAAAAATTACTAAAAAAATGTAAAAATCATGCACTTTTTACCATATTTATATTCTTTATATTGACATTATTCTACCTTTTTGAATGATATTTCTGATGTTTAATTTCTGATCCAGCAACAGCACATTTCCATAATTGCCAACTGCGATCTTACCATAATCTTCCTCCACACCAATGGCTCCTGCCGGATTTTCCGTTGCCGCTAACACTGCCACTTCAAGTGGGATTCCCATGTTCTGCACACAGTTTTTCATGCAGTCAAACAGATTTGTGACACTGCCCGCAATGACACCCGGATCTTTTGTCAGGACTGCTTTTTTCCCTTTTACGGTCACATCCTGTCCACCAAGCTGGTAATCTCCGTCTAAAAGTCCTGTTGCTTCCATGCTGTCAGAAATCAGTATCACTTTATCTGCCCCGAAGATGCGGAATGTGGTTCTCACCATCGCCGGATGGATATGGATGCCGTCTGCGATCAGCTCCACCTCTGCCCCCGCCTCAAGTGCCGCTATGACTGGTCCCGGTTCCCTGTGATTGATTCCAGGCATGGCATTATAGAGGTGTGTCATGTGGCTTGCACCTTTTTTTAATGCCTTACACGCCGTATCATAATCACAACAGGTATGTGCAATGGAGATTTTTACTTTATCATGGCACTGCTCAATAAATTCCATGGCGCCCTCTCCCTCCGGTGCGATGTCTACCAGCTTGATCAGTCCGCCGCTTCTTTCCTGCAGACGCAGAAACATTTCTTTATCCGCCGGCATGATGTATTCCGGATTCTGTGCACCGGCTTTTTTTATATTGATAAATGGTCCTTCCATATTGATGCCGACTAAATCTGCTCCCGTATCTTCCTGATAGTCCGCTGCCTTATCCATGATATGTCCTAAAATTTCTTCATTATAAGACATGGTTGCCGGACAGATTGCAAGAACACCGTTTTTTGCTTCATACTCCGCTATTTTTAACAATTCCTCTTTCGATGCCTGACAAAAATCATAACCTACCGCTCCATGGAAATGGATATCCACAAGCCCCGGTATCGCATACATTTCCGCTCCATCAACCACATCCTCCTCTTTGGCTTCCAGTGCACCATTCTCTGCAATCTCTGCAATGCGCTCGTCTTTAATTCTGATATCCTTCTTTTCAAACCTGTGGTCTGATGTATAAACCATTGCATTTTTGATGATCATAATTAATCTCCATTTCTGCGCTGCTTTTAAGCGCATCACAAGTTAAATCTTGCATGTGAAAAATGTATTTTTCACACTAATCTCCATTTCTACGCTTCTTTTAGATCTCAGTAAGCGCTTCTTCATCTGCGATCAGTGTGAAATCCGGATGCATCTGCAGGATCGATGCAGGAACTTCCGGTGTCACAGGTCCCATAAATGCTTTTTTGATGATATCGGCTTTGTTCTTTCCATTTGCGATCATAATAACTTTTTTTGCCTGTATGATCGGCAGGATGCCCATGGTATATGCCTGACGCGGAACTTCATCCTTACTCTCAAAAAATCTCTTGTTTGCCTCGATCGTGCTCTCCGTCAGTTCCACACAGTGTGTATTTTTTTCAAAATGATCCGCCGGTTCGTTAAAACCGATATGTCCGTCCAGGCCAATTCCAAGAAGCTGCATATCAATACCACCGGCAATTTCGATGATCTTGTCATATTCCCTGCAGACTTCCTCACTGTTAAGATTTTCTCCGTTTGGAATGAAAATGTGGTCTTCCCTTACATTTACATGTTTAAACAGATTTTCCTGCATAAAACTCCAGTAGCTCTGTTCGTGGTTTCTTTTGATTCCTCTGTATTCATCCAGATTGATCGTCGTAACCCCGGAAAAATCAACCTCACCGTTGTTATATGCTTCCACGATCTTTTTATATGCCCCCACAGGTGAACCACCGGTAGCAAGTCCTAAAACCGCATCCGGTTTTAAATTTACCTGTCCTAAAATCAAATTTGCTGTCTTTACAGAAACCTCATCATAGTTTTTCACTTTAATAATTCTCATGTTATTTTCCTCCCTCTCCCTACTGGTATGAATCATATGACATCATAAAACGTTCTTTTACCGGCTTTGTATCAACCCCACATAACAGGCAACACATGATACATGCGCCATATACCGGCGGATAGTCCGGAACGTCTAATTCAATATCCGGATGCAGCATCTCTTTTAGCATTTCCCGGAATGCCGGTTTCTGTTTTAAAATTCCGCCGGATGCAACCACATATTTTCCGATATCATAATGATCCACGGCAAAATTGATAAGTTCCGCTAAACATGCTGCATTGTTCTTTAAAATCTGCTCTGCAATCTTATCTCCATTTTCATATGCCAGAAATACGCATGGTGTAAAGGATGCAATGTAGGACTGGTTTTTGCTGTAGATGTCCTGGATGCTCTCCCATACCGTATTCCCTAATTTTTCCTCAACAAGATCCGTCAGTATCGTATGTTCTCCGATCCCGTCCCTTGCATCCTGCGCTGCACAGATCGCATCCCGTCCGATGTGGTAGCCGCTGCCGCCTTTATCAAGCAGATAGCCGCGCCCGCCAAAATGCTTTAAATTTCCATTCTGGTTTGCGTAAATGATCATTCCGGTTCCGCTGATCGCAGCCACACACCGGTCAAGATTTTTTCCACAGGCAATGACGTTATAGATGTCATTTTCGCACTGGATTTTTACTTTCGGATATTTTTCTTTTAACATCTTTTTGATCTTTGATGTATTGTTTCCGGAATCTAATCCTGCAGCACCCACAAAGATTCCGCTGATCTTCCCCTTGATCTTCATGAGCGTATCAATGCCAAGCTGCAGGATGTTCATTGCCTCCTCCATTCCTACCGTATTCGGATTGCAGCCGTCTAATACGATCCGGTTTAAGATCCGTCCACTCTCAGAAAATAAGACAAACTCGGTTTTTGTTCCTCCCCCGTCAATTCCGATCATCATCTTTTCGCCTTCACTGCTCTCTCCGATCAGTGTATCAATGGATACATCTAAAATCTCTGAAATTACACAGAGATTCTCGATACTCGGACAGGACTGCCCGCACTCCCACTTCGATACTGCCTGCGGGCTGATCCCTAATTTTTCTGCAAATTCATACTGGTTCATTCCCCTTTTGTTCCGGTATGTTTTAATGTTCTCCGCCATTGTCATGATATCAAACATTTCGCATCCCCCATTTCGTTTTTTCTAATTTCATTATAAAACTAATAGTTGTTATTTCAAGCATGTACTAGTTGTTATTTCTTTTTGTGCATCAATCATTAGTTGATATATAAATAGAAAAACAGAGCGGATATCGTACAAGTACAATACCGCTCTGTAAAAGTTATACTTTTTAGTCCATATAAGCACCCTTCATCGCACTGGTCGCGTGCTGTGCATACAGTTTTAACAGACCACGTTTATATTTGCTGGTAAATCCTTTCCAGTTCTTTTTCCGCTCCTCTAAAATCTGTGCTATTTCTTCCTCTGTCTTTTCCTCACCTTTCACACCTACGATCGCAAGACGGCGGTTTGCAACATCAAGTTCAATGAGATCTCCCTCTTCCACAAATGCGATCGGGCCGCCGGCTGCTGCCTCCGGAGATACATGTCCTACGACCGGTCCTCTGGATGCGCCGGAAAAACGTCCGTCTGTGATCAGTGCAACACTGGCTGCAAGTTTCGGGTCAGAACAGATTGCCTCGCCGGTGTAGAACATCTCCGGCATACCGCTGCCTCTCGGTCCCTCGTAGCGGATAAATACAGCATCCCCCGGAACTACTTTACCCTTTAAGATCGCATCGATCGCTTCTTCCTCACTGTCATAAGGTTTTGCATTTAATCTTGCATGGAACATTTCTTTCGGACAGGCAGTGTGTTTGATGACTGCTCCCTCCGGTGCAAGGTTGCCACGCAGAATCGCAATACTTCCATCCGTACCGATCGCATGGTCAAAGTCTGCGATGATATCGGTACGTTTAATTTCTTTTCCGATCAGTGCTGATTTTTCTTTTAAAATTGCATCACAGTGTTCGTAAAAACCGTTTTTCTTTAACTCTTCTAAGTTTTCGCCAAGTGTCTTTCCGGTAACTGTCATCACATCAAGGTGGAGCATGCTCTTGATTGCTTCCATGACTCTCGGCACACCGCCTGCATAGTAGAAATACTGTGCCGGCCAGTCTCCTGCCGGGCGGATGTTTAGCAGATAATGTGCACCGCGGTGCATTCTGTCAAAAGTATCCGCATCAATTTCAAAACCAAATTCGTGAGCGATTGCCGGAATGTGCATAACCGCATTGGTAGAACCTGAAATCGCTGCATGTACCATGATCGCATTCTCAAGGCTTTCCATCGTAACGATATCTTTTGCAGCAATGCCCATCTCGACTAATTTCATCAACTGTTTTCCCGCATCATAAGCAGCCTGCTTTAACTCCGGTGCAGTCGCCGGCATCAGCGCTGTTCCCGGAAGCATCAGTCCGAGTGCCTCCGCCATAACCTGCATCGTTGAAGCAGTTCCCATAAAGGAACATGCGCCACAGCTCGGACATGCATTGTGCTTGTAATAACGAAGCTGTTCTTCCGGAATCTCACCACGCTCATACTGTGCGCTGAATTTTCCGATCTGCTCTAAAGTTAAAAGCTCATTGATCTTGCAGCCCGGATCATTTTCTACATATTCCGGTTTTACAACGGTTGCTTCCATAACTCCGCCGGTCACAACGATCGCACTCATTTCTTTTAAACGACCGATACTCATAAGCATCGCCGGCATTGCTTTATCACAGCTTGCGATAAACACTCCGCCGTCAAAAGTTGTTGCGTTCGCCTGTGCTTCCACAAGGTTGGTAATCGCATCTCGGTGTGCTAAGGAATAATTGATTCCATCATGTCCCTGTGACATGCCATCACACATATCTGTCGCATAATAACGCGCTGCTTTTCCGCCGTTTTCGTCAACACCTTTTACTGCTTCTTCCACAAAAATATTTAAATGACTTGAACCCGGATGACTGTTTCCATAAGTGCTCTCTATGATGATCTGCGGTTTGGAAAGCTCCTCCTCTTTCCATCCCATACCCATGCGGAGCGGATCCATCTCCGGTGCAAGTTCTCTTACTTTCTGACTTCTTAATTCCATATTAATCTCCATTCCTGCGCTGCCGTCCATCGCATCTCAGGTTTGTGCATAAGCACAAATTCTACATGTGAAAAATGTATTTTTCACACTAACCCTATTTTCTGCGCTACATTCGCGCATCTTAAGTTTATTTTTCACATTTCTTCTATACAAAGAAAGAAATAATAAGTGCTACGATAAATCCGGTTCCACCAACTAATGTCTCCATGATTGTCCATGTTTTTAAAGTAGTTTTCTCATCAAGTCCGATCAATGATCTTACCAGCCAGAATCCGGAATCATTAAAGTGTGAGCAGACTGTCGCACCACCAGCAACGGCTGCAACCACACATGCAAGATACATCGGTGATAAGGATGCAATCTCTGGCATTGCTGCTACGATTCCTGCTGCCATGGTCATTGCTACGGTTGCAGAACCTACACAGATTCTGACAAGTGCTGCAACTAAAAATGCTACAACAACGATCGGCAGATTTACGGATGCGACTGCATTACCAATGATCTCACCTAAACCGGAATACTGTAAAATGTAACGAAGCACACCGCCGCATGCTGTCACAAGAAGGATCAGTCCTGTCGGCTCTAATGATTTTGTGAGGATCTTCTCTAATTCTGCCATAGAATAACCATGTCTGGTTCCAAGGATAAACATTGCTGCTAATGTTGCAATCAGGAGTGCTGCAAACGGCTGTCCTAAAAAGTTAAACAGCGGCTGTACACCTGCTAATGCCGGTACCACTCCTGCAACGGATTTTAATATGATAAGTACCAGAGGAATCATGATAATGGTAACAACGGATGCAAAACTCGGAAGTTTGGATTCATCGATATCTTCCTGATTTGCGATCTGCTCCGGAACCGGAACATAAAATTTCTTCCCACAGATAGCTCCCCAGACCGGACCTGCAACGATCATTGCAAAAAATCCACAGCATACACCGACTAAAATAACCCAGCCAAGTTCCACGTTTAACATGGTAGCAACTAAAACCGGTCCCGGTGTCGGCGGAATGAATGCATGTCCCACGGCAAGTCCTGCTAAAAGCGGGATTGCATAAAACAGGGATGATTTCTTTGTTCTTTTGGCAAGAGAAAATGCCAGCGGAATTAAAATGATAAGTCCTGCATCAAAAAATACCGGGATGGAAATAACAAGACCGGTGATTCCAAGCGCCCATGCAGCCTTCTCATCTCCAAATTTCTTTACCATTGTAACTGCCAGCGTCTGTGCTCCACCCGATGCTTCCAATATCGCACCAAACATGGAACCTAGTCCTACCAAAAGAGCGATTCCTTTTAGCGTGTTTCCTATACCATCATCGACCGCTGTTACGATCTCTTCAAATGGCATTCCTGCGATCAGTCCGATTGCAATCGCACCGATTAAAATGGAAAGCATGGCATGAACCTTAAATTTGATAATCAGAACTAACAACAATGCCAGTCCGATAATTGCTGCGATAACCAGTCTTGTGGTATCTAATTCTGCGACGTTACCCATGATATACCTCCTTATCAACTTTCGTATGACGTCTGATGTTTTGTTATGTTTATTCTATTTTACAGGGCATTTTTTGTCAATACATCTGATGTCTAGTTCTTTAAAACCTCTTTTTTAGACAAAAAAACAAGGCTTTTCTCTTAAAAACAGCCTTGTTTTTTGTGTATTTTTCCGATATTGCCTTATATTATCAGCACCTGGCGGATGATCATAGGACGTCTTTGCATCTAATTCTCTTTTTTCAACGCCTCTTCCTGTTTTTTCAAAATCATCTGACGATTATAATTAAGGTGCATGATCATAGCATATTTTGCCCCTGCACTGTCCCCCCTTAAAATTGCATCCGTGATCGCACGGTGCGTATCGATCGTCTCCTCTTTTAACTGGCGGTGTGTCAGATTCACGAATGTAATGACCGCTGACTGGATGATCGGCACAAGTTTTTCGATCACTTTATTTTTGCTGCAGCGCGCAATGCAGGTATGAAATTCCACATCCTTCTGAAGGTGGTTCTCTCCTGCAAGATAAAGTGTTTCCACCTCATCACACAGACGTTTTAACTCTGCTTTTTCCTTGTCCGTGGCATTTTCGCTTGCTAACATTGCAATCTCCGGCTCTAACATCAGACGCACATTGCAAAGGTCAAGCGCCAGTTCAAATTTATCCGTAAACTTTGAAAGCCCAAGCGGATCATCCTCTAATCGGTTTGTCCCGATCACATAGGTTCCGGACCCCCGGCGGACTTCAAGCACTCCTTTGGAAACCAGGCTTTTTACAGTTTCACGTACCGTACTCCGCCCAACACCAAACAGTTCTGCCAGCTCAAATTCATTTGGCAGCTTCTCACCTATTTTTACCGGCGTATGTAAAATATAGTCCATCAATTCTTCTTCTACATGCGGTGCTAACAATTCCCGGCTCTTTTTCTCCATATTGTTTCATTTTCTCCTTTGTGCTGGATGATTTCTAAAGACATCATACCACTTTTTTCCGGATGTTTGGAAACTTTTATCTCGCCTTCGCAAAATATTCGTTTAATATCTCTTTGATATAGTGATAACGTCTCGCATAGGAATTTTCCACGCGGATGATCTGCATATGGTGTGCTTTGCAGATTTCATTTTTCTGTCTGTCCCTCTCCCGCACCACCTCATCCTCAAAATGCTCCTTGCCGTCAAGTTCGATCGCAAAAACAGGCATCTCCTGTTTTCCTCTTTTTTCGTAGACAACAAAATCAAATCTTCCCATATAAAACAGGTTATCGTAAGTGACATTTTCCTTAAACACCTGTGATATGGCGACCTCTTTGTGAATCGTGTATCTGTTTCTGGTGAGCCAGATATTTTCCAGCGCATGTGTCAGATTCTTTAAAAATGCAGTTTCTGTCTCTGTGGAAAACGGCTGTATTCCAAGTGCCCTCGAACTGACATGTTTTTCCGTGATCTTTGATTCACCGTTCGTTTTCACATATTGCACCAGCTCGTATAGGTCATCATCCTCATTTCCCTGATGAAGACGTTCTAATTCCTTTTCGTCTGCTAAAAGGATCAGCTTGTCTTTCGCCCGCGAAGTTGCGACATTGATCAGCTCTTTATTATTTTTAAGCCAGTCATAAGTGCCTTTCCCGGTCCGGTCACTGAGTGCTGTAGAAAACAGCACTACGTCCTTCTCATCTCCCTGAAACGCATGTACCGTCCCACACACAACATGTTCAAATCCATTTTCTCTGATCCCCTGCTCAATCAACATCCTCTGATTTACAAACGGTGTAATGACAGCAATGCTTTTATCCTGATTTTCCGCTGCATAATGCATAATCTCTTCCACTTCTGCGGGTGAGGTATTTTTGATGTCACTTTGACCTCCAGCCACATTTACATAGACAAGCGGCTGTTTTTCCCTGCTGTCAGAATGCACCTGCAGCTTTGAGTTATAATATTTTTTATTGTTAAAGTCGATAATTTTTTCATTACAACGGTAATGATTGCGCAGCAAAATCTCATCACTGACCGCATCACAGGCAAGATAAGTCTTATAAATAGAATTTTCGCGGTAATCATATTCATCTGCGACATGGTATTTTCTGCGCAGCCTGCGGTTAGTAAGCTCATCTAATAAGATCACAGGCTTTAACTGCTGCGGATCTCCCACCAGCATCAGTTTTTCGCCACGGATAATAGGCACTAACGAAATTGCTACATTGCACTGGCTTGCCTCATCCATGATCGTCATGTCAAACAGTGGTTCCGGTTCCCCTAATTTATGGGCGGAAATGCAGGTCGTTATCATGATTGGAAATACCTTCTGCAATTTTTTCACGTTCTCTGATTTCTGCAGATACTTGTTAAATGCCACCGCCTGCTCATTCGGATCGTCATCATCATCCAGAATTTCCCGCAGATCCCCAAATCTGTTACTTTCCAGCTCCTTGATGTATTTTGCTGACATATAAAATAGATACTGATAAAACTCTTCCTCATTACGGTCTAGGAGCACCATCGCATCCTGCTCGGATATCTCACCGATCTTTTTGATTTTTTCATCCAGATTCCGAAGCTGGCGTCCCTGAAGATCTGCATGAAAATGAAAGAGTGTTGCGACATTTTTCATCCGCTCCTGATATTCCATTACCTGTGTCAGCGTCTCTTTACGTTCTGTCAGATCTAAGATTTCCTCATACTCCTTTAATCTGCCGGAAAGCTGTTTTGCACGGTCGATCCTGTCACCCTTCCGCCGGTCTAACGTAGACGAAAACACTTTAATTCCCTGCACTTCTCTCCGAAGCTGATTAATATAGCGGATGCATTCTTTTACCTTATCCTGGTTTCCAAGGCGTAATACTGGAAATGCGATTCGTTTTCCTTTATAGGTCAGGGAACTTAATTTTTCAAATACGTTGTCTATGGGAACATTATTGTAGGATGCAAACAACACCGTCATATTATTAAAAAACGCCGTTACGATCGTATTTAAGATTGTATTTGTCTTGCCGGTTCCCGGCGGTCCCTGAATATAGGCAAGCGGATATTTCATGGCATTATTGATGGCAAGAAGCTGGTCAAGATTGATATTGCGATTTAACAGAGCGATCGGATACGCTTTCGTTCTTCGCGGTCGCTCTAAAAGATCTCCGAAAAAAGCACGGATTGGAAAAGTAATCTGTTCTTTTTCGTACATATCAAGGATTGCCTTATATTCCTCATGCAGGTTCAGTACACAGTCCATACCAAGTCCAATGACATAGGGCATATCATCCACAACCGATTTTGATCTGCTTTTTTCTGCGATAGCATCTTTTATTTTTTCAAGATTTGTTTCAAAATCGGACAGCAGTTCATATTCATCCGCATCTAAATATCTCCGGATACTTTCCTGTGTTCCTCCTATGGTAAACTGCGTGCAGACCGTGATATCCTCATCCGGTTTAAACGCTTTATTTTTCACATCAAGATTCAGATTCCGGTATGCAAGTACATACAAACCCTTTTTCGTATGGATACTTAAAATATTAAGCGCCAGCTTCTTTATATGGAGTGTCTTTCCCTGTTTATCCTCCCGGCTCATCCTCCACTGAAAGTTCGTCACAATTTCCTTAAACTGCTCCTCCGACAACTGGTACTCTCCGTCACGCACCCGGTCGCCATCTATATAATGCACCAGCTCATAATCTGTGGTATACGGCGTGGCATCCAGTTTGCTGCACATTTCCAGATAACTTAGTATTTTTAAATTAGCCGTGTTTGCAAAAAGGTTCTGATAACGCTCCGGATGCAGTGCAATGTCTTCGGTCAGCTGTTTGTTTTCCGGACAATAAGAACCTTCTATAACCTCGGTAGACAGGATAGCATCAATATAAATTTTATCGTATTCTTCAATCGTGCACCTGTTCAGATGAAGTCCTTCTACTTTCAGTGTCCGGTTACGTGGATCTAAATCCCGGATTCCGATCCAGTAGTTTGTATGTTTGCCTTCTTTGTTCAGATATTCAATTTTCAGCCATTTTCCTTCATGAATGGCTTTGAAGATATCCCTGCATATACTGTTCATATAATCTACACTTTTATTGAATTCTTACCATTTCCGGATTAGTCTTAAAATAAGATGCCCTTGAAACTTTATTTTTTTCCAGATACTGATTTTCTACCAGATTTTCCAACACCTGTTTTCTGAAATAAGTAGAATCACTTACTCCCAGATACGATACAATCTCGGAAACCTTGTGTGCCTGATAATAACAAAATGATAACACCTTTTCATCATAGACCGTTCCATTTGGTACTGGTGCAAAAAGTATATTCGGTACACCACTGTCTTCCACTCCATCTGAATATGTCAGATCCGGAAGCACCAGTGTAAAATGATCTGATGAAGAATATATATATGGCCGATGTGTTTCATCGACATTCTGATATTCTTCCATAATTTTCTCAAATCCTGTCCCTGCTGCCTCCATAACATTGCAGTTTACCAATACAGACGTTATTAATTCATTTCTCCTTTTCGAAATGATTCCGGATAAATCATACGTTTTCCCAATTTTTTCACCTATGTAAAAACCTCCTGGGGAAGAAATTTCCAATCTGTCCTTAAACATATCCATCTGAATCTGTGTTCCATCTAAAAAGTAATCACGATGTGCAACCGCATTGATCACACCTTCAAACAATGCACGTTTTGGATATGCATCTATATTTTTTCTTGTATTATCCAGTTTTATCATGGAATGATTCATTCTCTGTTCCACAAATTCTATCATGTAATTAATATCTGCAATTATATTTCCATGGAAACGGTTGACTGTAACAATCCGCTCACTTCCCTTATTAAACCCTGAGAACACAGAACATACAACCTCTGTTTTTTTTCCCTGATAGTCATCTCCAAAAAGCACTGCACCATTGACAAGCAGCCCATTTTCATTATAAAACCCCATCGACATTAAAGCTTTTTCCGATAATTCTTTTCCATTATTATGCAATGCATAAAATTCCTGAAGCGTCTTATAATTTTCTGCTTCGTATTTTTTATCCGACAAAAGAAGATCAAACTGTGTGTTCCAGCTTTTAACACTCATTTCTATAATCTCTTCGTAGGTTGCACCATTTGTAAATCCGTCCCGTCTCATAAAAATGGACGGAATATTTTTATACTTTAAAATGACCGGCTTTACAACTGATTCCGGTATATACACATGTATAATAAATCGTTCATTTCCGTTTGCCTCATAACGCACAAAAGATACTTTCATCTGTGGTCTCGGTGACAGATGTTCGTTCACTTGATTATTAAAATAATTCCGTTCATTGTCAGCTTCTTTTCTGTTAAAACCTATCAGCTTATTTGTTTTATCTTCGACTCCGATATAAAAATCTCCTCCGGAAGCATTTGAAAATCCGGCAATGCTTTTCAGCCATCCCACAACATCTTCCCGATTCAACCTGCTCTTACATTCACATTTATCACTTTCCAACTCGACGTTTTCTACAATCTCTTCCAAATACATCGCTTATCACCCCGGTTTTATTCACAGTTTTAATATGCTTTATATTTTATTTCAATCATACTTCAAAGTCAACTTCAAAGTCACTTCAAATAGTTTCATTTTACTTTGAAGTATAATTCTATTATTTCCATACTACACATAATTCAAACTTTTTTGCGATGTTCTTTCTTATTGGCTGATTTTCGGCTCATGTTCTCACATGTTATGTATTTTCCCCATCCCCCTTGCATACTCTGCCAGCTCCCTGTTTGCCTCATTGAACGGTCCAAACTCTTCCACTGTGCAGATGCAGGTCTTACAATGATCGATCAGCTGTTTTGCTGCCTGCACTTTTTCCATTCCAATCGGGAAAAATGCCTTTTCCGACACGACTTCCGATGCTAAAGCCACTGCTGCATTGTACTCTACATCATTTTCCTGCAGGATTCCTGCCGCAAACGGAACAGCTTCGCGCCACAGTCTGTTGTATACCGGGATTCCGCTGCCTGCACCTCCGATCACAAACACCTGCGGGCTGACCGGATTTAAAATCTTATCGTCACTGCAAAAATCTTTGTTCTGGCAGCTATCGGCACTATGCTCCCGGAAACCTTCTGCATTTTCATATCCCGCACACAAAAAGATCTGCCCTGTTACCGGATCAAAACTTCTGTCTGATACTCCGTACAACTCCTGCACATAAGTCCCGGCAAAAATTTCTTCCGGCGTGCCGACACGGTCGATGCGGTCACCTCTGACACAGGCGATCGTATCGGAAATCTTCTGCGCAAGATCAAGTTCATGCAGCGACATGATGACTGCCATCTTTTTATCTCTTGCAAGCATACGGATATTTGTAAGAATGTCCATCTTAAACCCCATATCCAGATAAGAAGTCGGCTCGTCTAAGATCAGTATCTTCGTATCCTGGCAGATCGCACGCGCAAGCATCAGACGCTGGCGCTGTCCGTCACTGATCTTCATAAAATCCTGATCCTGCACCTCTTTCGCGTGGACGAGTGCGATCGCCTCATCCACTTTTACCCAGTCTTCTTTTGAGAGGATACCAAATCGCCCCGTGTAGGGATAACGCCCGGAAGCCACTACTTCCCTGCCACTCATCAGTTCCGTGCGAAGCCGTTCCGTCATGACCATGGACAGCCGTTTTGAAATCTGGCTGTCTTTTAACTCATCCATGGAGTTTTCACCCAAAAACACCGTTCCGTCCAGTTTCTTTAGCTGTTTGGTGATCGTTTTTAAAATTGTGGATTTTCCAGAGCCATTCGGACCGATCAACGTCAGTATCTCTCCCGGCCGGACAGAAAGATTCACATCCCCGATCAGCGGCTTTTTCTCATAGCCGACGGTCAGATGCTCTGTACGGATTTCCTGCATATGCGCTACCTCCCCTCCTGTTTTCTCAACATTGCCGCAATTACAACCGGAACTAAAAACAGCGCTGTGACAGAACTGATGCTGATCTCTGTCGGTGCAAACACAGTCCTTGCGATTCCATCACAGAAAAGTGTCACGACTGCGCCGCACAGAAAGCACCCCGGTATTAAAATAATCGGTCTTGCTGTCTTTGTAGCCATCCTTACCAGATGCGGCACCGCGATCCCGACAAAGGAGATCGGCCCTGCAAACGCAGTCACACAGGCAGACAGCAGGCTCGACAAAAGGATCATCGTAACCCGGAGTGCCTTTACATTGACACCTATATTTCTGGCATAAGCCTCCCCCATCTGGTATGCCCCGATCGGTTTTGCCAGACAAAATGTCACAAGAACCGCTGCACCAACGATCACGACGATCATCTTTATATTTTCCCATGTCATGCCGGAGAAACTACCCATTGACCAGTTGTGAAGGTTAACGATATTCGAATCACTCGCAAACGTAACACAGAAATCCGTGATGGCAGAACAGATATAACCGATCATGATTCCGCAGACTACAAGCAGAGACATTTTTGATACACGAAACGAAATAAGCAGCACAAATCCCATTGCGAGCATGGAACCCACAAATGCAGCCGCCACCATGCCAAAGGAACTGATCATGATCCCTTTTTCCAGCAGAAAAATCATGGTAAGTGCCACTATCAGCTTTGCACCGGATGAAATTCCAAGCACATACGGTCCTGCGATCGGATTCTGGAAAAAACTCTGAAGTAAAAATCCCGATACCGACAAAGCACCTCCAAGCAGGATCGCAGCAAGTATACGTGGCAGCCTGATTTTCCACACGATCTGCGAAAATGTCTCATCTTTTCCACTTCCTGCAAAGATTGCAAACAGGTCTGATGTGGATATGTCAACACTTCCTGCTGCAACATTCCATAAAAAAAGTGCCATCAACAGGATAAATGCAATAACAAACGAAATAATATATCTTCTCTTCATGATCTAATTTTCTCCCAAAGCCACAAAACTACCTTCAGCCTGGTACAATCTGCCAGTCATTATCTTTTATGACACCATTTCCTTTGCGGCATAATATCAATCCAGTTTCTTTAAAAACCGATACTCTGCATCGGTATCTCCAGTCAGAACTTTATTCAGATCCTCGATAAAATCACAGGTTCCACTCGTCTGCTGGTAAAAGTTGCTTCCGGTCGTATAGACCTGTCCTGATTTTACTGCTTTAAAATCCGCAAACAGGCTGTTTTTCTGTACCAGTTCGTCGATCGATGTCAGTTCTCCTTCTATTGTACCATTATAAATAAGAATGTCAGCATCTTTTTCGGCCGCATAAAAATCTTCCATCTGCATTTTCAATGTGGAGAGCGCATTTTCTTCCTCCTCCACATAGCCGTTTAGGGAATAAGTGCCCCCCGCAAGTTCGATCATTGATGACACATAATCGTTTGGTTTGCGCACGGTGACGGTTCCATCGGATGCGACTGCAAAAAATGCCACGGAAAGCCCCGTTTTTTCTTTTTCCAAAATTGGTTCTATATGCGCCACCTGCGCATCAAAAAACTCTTTGGCCTGCTGTTCTCTTCCGAACAAAACGCCAAAAAGTTTTATCCATTCGAGTCTTCCCAGCGGATGTTTTTCATAGCTGGAACGCTCGATCATGACCTTGATCCCAAGTTCTTCTAACTTCTCTTTCACTTCCGGATTATGTGTGATCATCGTATTTTCAATCGCAAACGTACATCCCCCGGAAAGTAAAAGTTCGTAATCCGGTGCACTGTATTTTCCGGCATAGATCAGCTTTCCCTCTGCCATGGCATCTGCGGCTGTCTTTACATACCAGTCTTTTTCTTTTACTCCTGTATATTTCAAATCAGAGACCACACCGATCTGGCAGACTAAATCCATCACCGCACTCGACACCAGATATACATTTTCAAGCGGTTGCTCTAAAACCGTCACATCCCCCGGCACATTTTCCGGTATAGCAATACCTTCTGGTACAAGCAAAAAACGACCGTTATCCACGATCGTAATCAGCTTATAAGCACCATATTGTTCTACTTCAAACTGATCGGCGTAGGATAACTCCATACGCCCATTGCAGTTTAAGTCTGTAAAATCAGCCGTTTCCGGGAATCGGAAAGTCAGTGTATAATCGATCTCATGCGGTGTACTCATTGCCGTTGTATCACCGATCACATCCATCTCACATGGGATTCCATCAATTGGAAATGTGAATGTAGAGTTTCCACCCTCATTTTCATTGAGATATTTCTCCCCGTTCACGATCATGTAATCGTAATGCGTACTGCTCCATGTGATCGTCGCATATGCCACACCGTCTGTCACAGTGACCTTCGCCTGTGAATCCACGGTTGCTTTTCCACTGCCGCCCTCTAATGTGACATCCACTGTATATTCGCCATCCTCAGGGACGGAAACTTCTGTACTGTCTGCCTGCTCTGTGGCATCTTTTCCTGCGATGCTTTCTTCTGCTTCATTCTGCTCTGCCATGCCGCCTGCATTTTCCTCTGTGGCATTCTGTCCTGCTGTCTGTGTATTTTCCCCTGCTGCTCCCTGTGCATCTTCCGTTGCAGCCACACTACTCTCTGTCTGGGCAGCATCATTTTTTGTCCCGCATCCTGCAATGATCTGCATGCACATCATTGCAGCTAAAAGCACTGCTGTCACTTTTCTTTTCTTCATATATCTCTCCATCTATATCCAGGTCTGTATCTGACCGACCAGCCCGGATCAGTTAATCTGCTTTCTGTGGATCAGAAACACTTACCTTATGATCGTACCACTCGCCTTTTGTGCCGAGGATTGCAAGATCAAACTCTTCATCTAATGCTTCCACCGGAACATCAAAACCATATACTTCTTCACTGGTTCCATCACTGTATTTCACAGTGTCAGTTGTAGGCTCTAAAATAGCAGCGCCATCTTTCTGTGCATCGTCTGCTGTTCCAACGAAAAGGTTTACGATCTTCTTTGATACAAGGCTGATATGGATCGTCATTTTTCCATCTTTTACCGTGAGGATCCCACGTCCCTCGTCTGCTTCATTTACATGGAACATACTGCTGTCGGTATCAAACTTTGCTGTGTAAGTTCCATCCTCGAGAGTACCAACGGTACTCTCTGTGGTGGATGTTGACTCAAGTGCTCCTAAAGAATCGATTGCGTCTTTTGTATGATCTACATAAATCTGCTCGATCGCGTCGATTCTTCCAAGTCCTGAAATCTGTGTATCAATGCTGTCAAAATATCCGCTTGCTGTAAACTGGCTCTTCCAGGAATCCTCATCATCTCCTGCCATATCGTTGTTCGCATGATCTCCTGCAACAACCATAAGCGGTCTTAAAACAACTTTTGTATAACCTGCTTCTTTTACTGCCTCGATCACATTTTCGCAGGATGTATCTTCCGGCTCACCCTCAACAGTTCCGATAAATACATTATCATAGGAAAGCGCTTCCATCTGGGCTGCCAT
Source organism: Roseburia sp. (assembly GCF_041325975.1). Taxonomy (NCBI): domain Bacteria; kingdom Bacillati; phylum Bacillota; class Clostridia; order Lachnospirales; family Lachnospiraceae; genus Roseburia; species Roseburia sp. The sequence goes on from NZ_JBGLEJ010000004.1 coordinate 1,020,737, forward strand.
CTGGCTGTAGCTTACTTTTGCAGAATGGGAAGTACCATGTCCCATAAATACGAATGCTGTACCATCCTCTTTTGCAGCATCCAGGGAATCATAACCTGCTGTCTTTACAGCCTCTGCTGTGATCGCCTCTGCAACTTTTGCCTTGTCCTCATTGATCACGGTGGCATCTGATCCAACTTCGCCAAGTAATGGCTCTGCAACGGTTACTGTCTCAAATTTGTCTTTATAATTATCAAGTGCTTCTACAAGCTCGTCATACTCTGCACCATGCATCAGATGTGTCGGCTGGACAACAAGATTTTTTACTCCGTTATCAACTGCTCTCTCTAATGCCTGATCCACATTGTCAATCTTCTCATCATCTCTTGCCTGAACATGGTTGATGATGATCTGTGCTGTAAAGGCTCTTCTTACAGACCAGTCCGGATATGCTGCTTCGAGTGCTTTTTCAATTCCGCCGATATCTTCTGCACGGCTGTCATTGAAAGATGTACCAAAACTTACTACTAAAAGTTCGTTCTCTCCGATATTATCCTCATTTAAAGGATCATCCTTTGTGGCATCTCCTGTATCTCTTCCGAAATAATCAGGATCTGCATTTTCACCGGAAACTAACTCTTTCTGTGCATCTGTCAGGGCATCCCATGCCTCTTTTGCTTCTGCACACTGTGCATCTGTATTGTCATTTCTTGTCTGGACATAGATCGCATCGATCAGTTCTGCGACATGATCAGCGGCTGCCTGATCGTCAACTTCTGTGCTCTCTACTGTTTCTGTTGCTTCTGTTTTCTCTGAAGCTGCCTCAGAAGTCTTAACTGTGTCTGTTGCTGTGTCTGCTGCTGTGTTGTTACTTCCGCATCCTGCGACCATGCCTGTGGCAAGTGCTAATGTAGTAAGTAACGCAATGGTTCTTTTCTTCATAATACTCTCCATTCCTGTGTGAAAATGTGTTTTTCACACTAATCTTATATAATGTATTGTTCATAGCTCACAGTATTTTCCCATACAAAGAAACACTCCGCCTTATGATACGGCGGAGTAATAAGTCTGCACATACAATAAAATGTACGCTTTTGCGGACATTCTGTTGTCATGAATAATAGAATGTACGCTCTGCGAACACTCTGTTTATACGGTACGACCAATTACTCGTGATCCGGGAAAATCATTTCCCTGTACCAGACAACTGGCAGGTTTCCTGGCTGAAAGATCATCACACAGACTCCGCCTTCCCAACGCATTGCACAAAAATGCAAAAAACATCAGTGACTTATCTTTAGAATCTGCACTCCCTAATCACAGTGACGAGATCGTACAGGAATCACACCTGTTTCCCTTTTAACCGGCCTGTTCCTGATTTAAAAATACGGCATCTTTTGCATACAGCCACATGCTTTTGGCAATAAACTACCCACTCTGCACACATTCTATTTCAAAAACGACCGGCACCAATTATCTTCTCTATGAAACTCTTAACATACTAGCATATACGCCCCATATTTACAACAACCACTTTTCTCTTGCAAATCATGCAAAATATGATATACTAATCAAGTATTTGCAAAAACATATCTGGAGACGTATCGAAGTGGTCATAACGGGGCGCACTCGAAATGCGTTAGCCCTCCGGGGCACGAGGGTTCGAATCCCTCCGTCTCCGCTCTTCAAAACGGAAACACGATTTATTTTATATTCGTGTTTCTTTTTTTTACACTTTTTCTCCATTTCTCATAATTTTGCTTCTAAAGTACCATATTTTTTGCAATTTATGTCTACCATTTTTTGTCAAAAAATAGTAAAATAAGTGTAATTAATCTTAGGAAAGGGAGCTTGATATCCATGAAAAGCAAAAGTGTTAAAAATTCACTGACAATAATGTGTCTTCTGTTCGTCCTCGTATCTGCTGTAGTCATCGGTAGTATTTCTATCGCAAATATCAGCACCATGACCTCCATGGCAAATAAGAACTATGAAAATGCCATGTTAGACGGGTACAATACCGAGATCAAAAGTCAGGTACAGTCTGTCATCGCCATTTTACAGGCAGAATATGACAAATTCCAAAACGGTGGTCTGACCGAAGATGAAGCAAAAAAAGAAGCAGTAGAAATCGTCCGCAACATGCGTTACAGAGATGATGGAAGCGGATATTTCTGGATTGATGACACCGACTACAACCTCGTTATGCATCCGATTTTAACCGAACAGGAGGGAAATAACCGTTATGATCTAACTGACCAGAATGGTATCAAGATCATTCAGGAGATCATGAAAGTTTCTACCGGTTCCGACGGCGGCGGCTTCAACGAGTTTTACTTTACCAAAGCAGACGGTGTTACTGTTGCCCCAAAGATTGCATACTCTCAGATTTTTACTCCATGGAACTGGGTTGTTTCCACCGGTAACTATGTAGACGATATGGATGCCGAAATGGATATTGCAAAAAATGAAGTTCACGAAAAATATCAGACTATGATCACAGTCCTGATCATCATCGCTCTGGTTATTGCAGTTGCCGCATTCATTGCATCCCGTATTTTCGGTAATACCATCTGCAAACCTTTGATTGAAATTCAGAATTTTGCAAACAGAATGTCAACCGGAGATCTGACTACCGGAGTCAGTGTTTCAAGTAAAAATGAGCTTGGTAAAACAGCCGGTGCGCTTGATCTTGCACAGCAGGAAGTCGTTGGACTTATCTCTAACATTGACGGGGTTTCCTCTCATTTACAGTCTGCCGTTTCGGATTTCAAAAAGAATTTCGACAGCATGAACGAATCTATCCAGAACGTTTCGGCTGCAATCAATGAAATTGCCCAAAACAGTAACTCTCAGGCAGCATCAACTTCAAGTGCCTCTGAAAATATTGCTGAAATTGCCGATGGCATCGCAGATACTTCCTCAGAAATGGAATCTCTTGATCAGAATGCACAGCTGATGCAGGATCGTTCCAATAAGTCCATGGAAACTTTACACAGACTGATTGATGTCAATTCTACAACCAAGACTGATATTGATTCCATGTACAACCAGACAGCACAGACCAATGATTCTGTCAACAAGATCAGTCAGGCAGCTACCTTAATCAGCGAAATCGCATCCCAGACCAACCTGCTTTCTTTAAACGCTTCCATTGAGGCAGCAAGAGCCGGTGAAGCCGGACGTGGATTCGCAGTTGTCGCCGAGGAGATCGGCGGACTTGCTACCCAGTCAGCACAGACTGTCAGCGAAATCAACAACATCATCAGTGAGCTGAGCCAGAATTCTGAAAAGTCCATGGAACTGATGAAGAAAATGAGTGAGGCTTCCGACGAACAGGTTGCAGCTCTTGAAAGTACACAGCAGATGTTTGAAGACTTAAAAGGTGCTCTTGATTCCTGTATGGCGTCCATCCAGACCATTACCGGAAAGATCCAGAATGTCAATTCTCAGCGTGAGCTTGTCACAGAGAGTATCGATACCTTGACACAGCTTGCAACCGACAATGCATCCTCCACAGAAGAGACTTCTGCTATGGCAACGGAACTGGATGCCGCTGTTCGGCAATCTTCCGAGCTTGTGTCCGCTTTGGCTGATGATATTTCAAAGCTCTCTGCAGATATGAAACAGTTTAAACTGTAAATCCGTATGAACTATATACAAATTAATATTTAATCCCAAAAAACCGTGCGGTAATTTTAATCCGCACGGTTTTTCATATCTTTGTTTTCCGCCGGCCAGATAAGTATATCCTGCTGCGGCGGTTCATCTGTCTTATTTTTCCTGATTTTTTAAATGCGCTGCCTGACAATCACTAAAAAGCCACTGTAAGAAGCATTTTAAAACGTGTCACAGCCTTAAGCGCATGGGAAATACCTTTTGGCATAATAATGGACTCGCCTTCTTTTACGATATTTGGCACTCCGTCGATCGTGATCTCTGCTTTACCCTCTAAGATCTGAACCATCGCATCCCCGCCTGCTGCGTGTGCACTGATACCCTCACCTGCATCAAATGCAAATACTGTCATGCCTACACCCGGCTGCTGTGCAAGTGTCATGCTTGCTACTTTTCCTGCTTCATAGTCTACAAGATCTTTCAGACAAAATGCTTTTCTGTGCTCTACGTTTTTGATTAATTTTTCTCCCATGATTTTTTCCTCTTCTCTGCTATAAAAATTCTTACCGTCCGTAAAATAAACTGAAACCATTATAAATCTGTATTTTACAGATATCCCATATACCTAACCGGTTACGGTAATCTGCATGATTTTAAATGCCCCGTTTCCCTTCACGCCATGTGAAATGCCTTCCGGAATCATGAGCGTTTCACCTTTTTGCAGCGGATAGTTCTGATCTTTCGTGTATATATATGCTTCACCGTCTAACAGCACATACATGGTATCTCCGGGATATTCTTCTTCCCGGACATCCTCACCGTCTGCAAATGCAAGCATTGTCATGCACACATGATCACTGTTTGAGAGTGACATGCTGACTACCTGGTGCTCGCGGATATCAATCAGGTGATCTAAGGGCTGGGCTTTTTCGGTGGGCAGGTTTTTTAATGTTGACATTGTTGGGTTCACCTCTGTGGTTTGCTGTGTAAATCCATAGTTACGGTTTATAGTATACACAGTTTAGAGAAAAAATCTGTTGTAAGTACAACATGTTTGGTAAATCATGTAAAAAATTTTATTTATTATTTCTGTTTCTCTCCCTTTTTGCCCGCAAACACCAACCCCAGCAGCAATACCACCGGAAACAGGATGCCCGCAAATATTCCAATTCTTAAGTTATTTTCAAATGCGCTCGACACAAATCCAACCAGAGTCGGTCCGCCGGAACAGCCCAAGTCCCCGGCGAGGGCGAGCAGGGCAAACATAACAGTTCCACCGCGTTTTAATGCAGCGGATGCTTTGCTGAACGTACCCGGCCAAAGGATTCCAACGGAAAATCCACAGATCCCGCAGCCTACAAGTTCCAACATTGGAACCGGGATCAGGGAAATGCAAAGATAGGAAAGGATGCAGAGCGCACAGCTCAACTTCATGAAACGGTCGAGATTTAATTTTTCACCATATTTTCCATAGATCAGACGGGATGTTCCCATCAGGATGGAAAATGACATCGGACCGACCAAGTCTCCGACTGTCTTTGTGATACCAAGTCCCTGCTCCGCAAAGGTGGATGCCCACTGGCTGACTGCCTGTTCTGCGGCACCGGAGCAGACCATCATGACCATCAGCATCCAGAATACCTTTTCCCGGAATAGTTCCTTCATAGTCATACCAGTCTCGCCCTCCTCGTGAAGGCTATAAATCGGTACTTTCGTAAAAAGGATCATATTTGCGATCGGAATGATCGTCCATAATAAAGTAAGGATTTTCCAGTTCCGAGTGCCAAAAGCCGCAAAAAATATGGTAGACAGCAGGACTACACCCGTGCAGCCCCAGCAGTAAAACGAGTGGAGCAGGCTCATTGCCGCCTCTTTATTGTCGGTCGGACAAGCCTCAACGATCGGGCTGATCAAAACTTCGATCAGTCCGCCTCCAACCGCATACACTACGACTGCACATAAAATTCCAGCAAAATGATCCGGCAGTACCTCCGGCAAAACCGTTAACAGTATCAGTCCCACAGCGGCACAGATATGTGCAATAATCACCGATGCACGATAACCGATCCTATCTATAAATCCTGCTGAGAGCAGATCAACTAACAACTGGATCACAAAGTTGATCGTGATCAGCAGTGTGATCTGTGTCAGCGGTATCTGATAACTTTTCTGAAATGTCACAAATAAAAGCGGTACAAAACTGTTTACGATCGCCTGCACGATATAACCGATAAAGCAGGCATACGTTGTTTTTTTATAATCAAACTTCATAATCTCTTTCTCTTACGCAAAACATTTTTTGATCTGTTCCGTGATCCCGCCGTCAATCCATCCTTTCTGTACCATATTTTCCAGTATCGCACATGCCTCATCATGCGTCATTCCGGCTTTATATGGTCTGCTCTCTGTCAGTGCCTGATAGATATCAATGCACGCCATGATGCGTTCCTGCCGGTTTAACTCAGCACCTGTTTTTCCGAACGGATACCCGGTACCATCGAGTTTTTCATGGTGGAGCGCCGCCCAATCGCGGATATCCTCCATTCCTTCCGCCTGTGATAAGATCAGATATGTGTATCCCGCATGATTTTTCATTTTGGAAAACTCTTCGTCCGTCAGGCGTCCCGGTTTTTCTAAGATATCATTTCCGATTGCAACTTTTCCGATATCGTGCAGTGCACCTGCCAGATACATTTTTAGCACCGTCTCCTCGTCATCACCGAGATATGTGGATAATCTGGCTGCATTTTCCGCAACACCAAGTGAATGACGGCTTGTAAATTCGGATTTATAGTCAATGATCTTTGCAAACAGATTGGCAAAATTTTTGCACATTTCACCGCTTAAATCCCGTTTTTTCCTTGGTACAATATTCCACAGCCGCTCTTCTAAATCTGCATCTCCAAGGCTTAAAAAATGTTCTTCCCCAAAAACGTCCAAAAAAACATCCACACATGCATCATCAAATTTTGTCCCTTTATTTTTCAAAAGATAATCTTTTGCGCGCTGCCACACGGCATCATCAAATACCGGCGTCCGGCAGAACGCATCTAAAATATCACACAGATGAATGATCCTTGCAAAAAGAGGGATCTCTTCCCACTTTTTTCCAAATGGTCCGCTTCCATCGGCATTTTCATGGTGATATAAAATCACATTTTTCACATCCGTCAGAAACGGGTACATTTTTAAGTTTTCTTCCCCGTAAATGCAGTGGATGCCAAGCTGCTTTGACGTTATATTTTCCGTATTATTTTTTGTAAAGTCATTGTGAAATTCCTCATGAATATACTGCGTCAGCGCATTGTCATGCAACAGCGAACATGCCGCAAGATCCTGCAGGGCATCTCCTGTAATTCCCATTTTTTGTGCGGTACATACGCTCATATATGCAACTCTTTTTCCATGTTTTGTCGCAACATGGGTCAGTTCCGCTTCGACACAGTCGAGTGCATAAGAGCATGCACCAAGCAAACCAATAATGTCTAATTCCATTTCCCATTCACTTTCTTTTTTATTTTTTCTATCTTAGCACACCAAAATGACTTTTTATAATAATACAGACCAAACCCCTGTTTTACAAATGCTTCTGCTATAAAATTTTCAAATAATGCACCTTTATAAATTCCAAGATTTTTATTTGCCCGAAGATCCTCTTCATAATCAATATTTATCTGTCTTTGTAAACTTTCATTTCTGTATCAGAAAAAGGTCTGCATTCCGTCATATTTTCCATCCAGCTTAAACGCTTTCAACGCTGTCGCCATATCGGGATACTCCTTTTATAATTGCTTTCGGCAAAATAGAGGATCGATTCTGTTTTTCCAATCTGCCTTGCCCCTTTGATAATCAACGGTAAATGATCCGGATCACTTTTCCATTCAATTAAATACTGATCTATTTTTTTAATACATACAAATCCTCATTTTAAAGTTTTTTCTTCATACGATATTCCCACGTTTCGCTGCTCATTATAACACATTTTATGAGCCATAAATATTATTTATTTCACATTTTATGAGCTTTATTTTTATATTTTCTCACATTTTATGAGGATTTTTTCTTTAATTTTTCACATTTCATGTTTCACTTTATCATTCCAACAATTTCTGCCACACGCTTTCCCCATGTTTCACTTTCCTGTTGAAGTTCCGTAGCACTGCGAACCTTTTCGATAAACTCTGCTTCATTCAAAACAAACAACCAGCTTATCTGTGGTTTTATTCTACCACGAATAAGCTGGTTTGTGTAAAAATAATTATTGTCTCACTAATAGGAGAAATCCGAAAGAAAATCGGAACTGTCTTATAAGTATCATAAAATTTTAATTCCATAAATTTATGGGAATTATGGGATATATATTGATATCTTTCTTGTAAAAATATCAAGTTTCCTGTCTGTAGTCATTTTGGCAAACTTGAATTTACTTGCTTTTCTTCTCTTTGCTGCGTCTCACTAATGCGATAAATAGTTCAATGACTCCGCCACATAGCCATATGATACCTAACGCAATATTTTCTGCCCAGAACCAAAACGGTGACATAACAATCCATGTAATCGCTAAAATAAAAATTCCCCTACTGCTCATGATTTTCCTCCTGAAACTCCGATTGTTGCTTACATTATACTTCGTCCATCTCTCTAAGGACAGTGGGATGTTGTGATGAAAGTGAGAGAGATCGCTTACCTGTCAGACAATTTATCTTACTATATTTTTTGCACGATAAATTTACTGATTTAATATCTCTGCAATCGTGTTTGGTGCATATTTATTGAGTTCATGTCCTGCATTTGGAACGATGTGCAAAGTAGCTTGGGGTAGCAATTCTTTTAGCCTTTTAGAAGCCTTTAGATTGGCAGTATCCTTTTTTCCACACAAAATTGTTACTGGACAACGAATATTATTTAATTGCAAAGTAAAATCCAATGACCGCATAGAGTGAGCCAATTTTATGGTGCTGCTTTTTGATAGTCCCATACTTTCAAAAACCTTGTTTGGCATACAACGGAAGATAAGATTTTGAAAATCTATCAGTAAACTTGGAACTTTATATTGTGCGCCAATCAAAACCAGCGAATCCACTTTTTCCTCATGTCGAATAGCAAAATCAATCGCAAGAAGCGCACCTAACGAAAGACCGCAGATACGAAGCGGCTCTTTTACTTCTGAATACCGCTGTTCTAAATCACCCAAAATCTGCGAATAGGATATTTCATCTTCTGTTGAAGAAAAAAGTTCTGGGCAATCGACATCAGAAATTGATAGTTGTTGGACTACTTCTTTCCAGTCCTGTGCAGTTTGTCCCAACCCATGTAAAAAAACAGTTTTCATTAAACGCCTCCTAAGCTCAAGATAACCATCAATGCACAAACAAACTTGAATTTACAGCACCATTTTCCATAACAATGATGAAATAAATGGTTGAAGGAAGAACATAATAAGTGCTACAGATACACATATTATGTAAAAGTCACTCATTTTTGAATTTGAAAAGATTCGCTTCGTAAAATTATCAGTTATCCTATGTACAATAAAATATCCAATTATAGTACCAACAGTATTTGTAATAATATCGTTTATATCACTGGTTCTAAAAGTAAAAATCTGTAATATTTCAATTAAACTTGTAACTATAAATCCCATTAAGGCAATATTTTTAATGTTTCTAAATTTATCCCACAATATCGGCAAAAAGAAACCAAATGGAACAAATAAAAGTATATTCAAACAAGCATTAATGAAATCCGAAACCATATCCAAAAACGGGATAACGTTCACTGCAAAATCAATTTTCAGAGATGCTATATTAGGGAAGCCTACAAGTGCTAAGACTGCAGTAAAATAAAACCCAAATACCATATAAATAATAGTTCGTTTCCAGCTATGAAAACATAACTTGTTATATATGCACCAAATAGGAATTATAAAAACAGCTGCCGCAACAATTTCGATAAGTGCACTATATATTCTATACATATTTTTCTACCTCCACAACTTCCGATTGAGATTTCACCTGTTTTAAGAAATTTAATAACTGTTATATTTTATTATTAAATTCTTCGCAACCCCTTGAAAACACTGGATTTGTCGCAGGTGAGCTTTCCCTTATTATTTCCCTTGTGTTATATCGTCCCATCAGTGTTTATGCACTCTGATAAGGGCAAATACAAGGGCAAGAAAAATCTATAAGACAGTATAACACAAAATAAAAGTGACATGGTGAACTGATTGAAATGCTTCTTAATTTTTGCTACTACTGATTGATTAAATGATAAGGAGATGGGATACGATGAGAACAATATTTGCAGAATACAATCCACAGTGCAACAGCATTGATGTATATACTAATACGGGCTATATACTCCGTATTGATTGTTGGGAAGCAGAAAAAAATTTAAGAACCACACCTGGATCTGATTGTGCTTTGACATCGCTTGCAATCGATGAGCCATTAGAATATGCAAGGTTATATCTTGATGGGAATTTACAGATGTGGGTAGATGCTGAAGATTCATTAGAGTTATGATTATTCCAATCAAAATCTACTAGAATTTATTAAAAATTAGCTTCATAATTTTAAAAGGACAGCCCTATTGCTATGAGGCTGTCCTTAAAAATACAATAGATAAACCTAGATTATTCTTGCTACTATCTGATTGTTAAATTTTCTGTATTCCATATTGCAAATCTCCCTTTTCGCAATATTTTATTAGTATGAATGCCAGAATCGCTGAAAAAACACGTGCCAATACCGTACTCCACCATATCATAATCTGTCCACCAAATAAAGGTGGTAAAACAAGCATAAATATCAGCATCAATACTGGTTCAATGAATGTAAGAATGTATGACAATCCACTTTTTTCAGTAGCATAAAATCCAGCTGTCGCTATTCTGGTAATCGCAACAAATGGTAATGACACTAAAAATATAGGTACAATTTTAGAAATCTCAATACTTACTTCATAAGAAGCTCCGAAAACCCCTCCAATATTTGCTCTGTTTACATACATGATAATTCCACCACAAACAGCAAGAATTATTGCAAAAATGTATGCCATTCTCTGAACTCCTCTCAGGCTTTCTTGATCCTTCTCACCATAAAAACGGCTCATTAAAGGTTGACTTCCATCACCTACGCCCTGCAATATGAGATATATGATACAGATAATATAGGATACACATGCATAAGTTGCAATAGCTTTTTCTCCCCCATAAGAAGCGGAGAATCGGTTTATAAACACCAATGAAATATTAGGAGTCAATGCTAGCCCAAATGGTGCAAGACCTACTCTGAATATAGCGCCACACATTTCTTTTACATTTTTTAAGGATACATACACATAAAACTTTTTATTATATAATGCGTATATGATTGCAATTGCTGCAGTCACACCCTGTCCGGCTATTGTAGCTGTGGCTGCACCTTTCATGCCCATTTCATATATCCATACAAAGATAAAATCCAGAACAATATTGGTTATGAATCCACCAACCATCGCAAACATTGACCAGAAAGAGTTTCCATAATTTCTAATGAATGGCATCATTCCAGTTCCAAGAATCTGCAATATTGCTCCAAGTGCTATAATTTTGATATAATCTGTCGCATTTGTTAATATAATTCCATCTGCTCCAAGCAATCCTAAAATTTTAGACGAAAAGGAGTAAATAATTATGGTACTGATAACACTTACTATTACAAGAAGCCACCAGCTTGTAGCAATAAATTCTTCTGCCCGTTTTCCTTTCTTTTCTGCTGCATTAATTGAGTAATAAACAGCTCCTCCCATACCAATTCCTGTTCCAAGAGCCTGAATCAAAGCCACAATCGGATATGCAATATTAATAGCCGAAAGTCCAGCATCTCCTATGGTATTGCCTACAAAATATCCATCCACTATCGCATATATTCCTGATAATGCAAATGCTATAATAGATGGAATAACATATTTAAAAAATAATGATTTATGATTCATTTTTCTTACAATCTCCTTCCTTGAAAAGTCTGATAAACAGCTCTGTATTATCATTAAGACTTTCTATATTCTCTAATCCCATTTTTTCGATTACATATATTTCTTTTGAGTGCAGTTTTTCTATGATATCTTTCGTATATTCCATTCCTGATTCTGTGAGGCATATCAGCTTATTTCTCTTGTCTGAATCATCAGATACCATATTGATGTATCCTTTTTTCTGAAAATCTTTTAGTATCGTATTTACCGTTTGCTTAGGTATATTCCATTTTTCACTTATCATTTTCTGCGTGCATCTTCCATTACTTTCATAAAATGAATACAAAGCAAAAACTCCATTTGAAGACAGTCCCTGATCCTTTGACCATTCCTCATACATTGCTGTACATTCTTTCCATAAAGCATAATATCGTTGCAACTGTATTATCATATTATTATCTTTTCTCATCTTTTTCCTCCTTAAATTAGTACGAATCCGGACTTTTGTATTATAGTCCGAGTTCGTACTAATTGTCAAGATTTATTTATATACTTTTTCTTTATATAAACAATCAATAGTCCCTTACTAAGGACAGGAAGATTATGAAATTTCCCTGTCCTCTTTTAATAATATCCTCGTTCTTCCATCCAGTCTTTCACATAACATCTGATTCCAATATAAATAATATGCGACAGTAATAGCAATACAATAAGATTTATCGGATTAGCGTTTTTAATCCATTCTCCAAAGTAAATTACAACAGCTGTACTCGTTATCGCTACCACGATACTGATGATATCCCAACAATATTTCCGGTAGATTTTTCCTACCTGATAACCAATCCCGATTATCAGCCACCCGGTTATTACGAATAAAATTGCCATGACAGTACCGGCAATCAGCCAGTACACAATCCCGGAAAGAATACTGTTAGGTATTCCACTGCTTAACTGTCCGAAAGAGTCTGCACCTGTCACAAACTCCCGAAATAAACTTCCCATTCCTTTTCCTAACGCACCGAAAAAGACGATACAGTCGTTAAGGAAAACCGGCGAAAGAATCGCAGTAAACAGTGTTGTTGTTATGCTGTACCATGCCAGTAGAAACAAGATACTTTCATAACCAATCGTCATATTTTTATATTTCTTTTCTAACTGGCTTTTACGGCTATCGCATTTTTCTTTTGCTTTCCGGTAAGCAGTACGGTCACATTTTTCACATTTCTCATAAGGCACTTTTTTCTCAACAGCTACCTCTACCGTCTTTTGGTGTGTCTGTGCATAAAGTTTTTCCTGCTCTGCTTTTTCATACTTAAATTTCCATGCCACGGCTTCTGCGTCGGCTCTTTTCCTGCTGTCTGTCTCGCTGGTCAATCGTTCCTCTGTTTGCCTTAATCTTGTCCGCAATGCTTCGATATTCTCGGCTCTGTTTTCGCTGTTCAATTTCTCGTTCAAGGTCAGCGATTCGCTTAGCTGCCTGTTTAGTTCCTGGATTGTCTGGTCTTTCTGATCCAGTTCGTCCTGCATCTGTTCGGTCATCAGCAGAAGTTCTTCCACCTGCCCGACGTTCTCTAAGTTTCTGCATTCGCTCATCGATCTCCCTCGCTTTCTCTATCTGCTGTTTAAGGTCAGCAATTCGCTGTTCTGTTTCTGCAATAAGCTGTTCTCGTTGTTCAGCTTCTGCGTTAATTCCTGCCATTGCTGATTCTCGTTTTCCAACTGTTCGATTCTGGTTTTCTGTTGCTCGATCTGTGAGAGCAGTTCTTCTGTATCTGGCAAAAGATTTAGCAGCCTGGATAATTCGCTGTTTAAGCTTTTTAAACTCTGGTTCTGCTCCTGAAAAGACAGGAGCTGCCTGTCCCGTTCCTGCAATTCCTGTACCATCTCTGCCATAAGATTCTGCTGTTCCTCGATCTGGTTTATCATTGTCTCCATCATGGGAATGACTTCCCGGCTTTCTTCTAATGTCACGCAATCGCTCCTTCCATTGTGTTAATGCACTGGATACTTTTCCAAAAGAAATCTGTATTTTATCCAGCAGTGCATTTTGTCTTTTTATGATCTGGTTTTCCTCTACTTTCCATGAAGTAGAGGATGTCTGTCCGTTTTGAAATTTCTCGTCAATTTTTCTGGCATCTGCGCCCTCATGGATCGTCGGTATCTCTAATTTTCCCTGCCTTGCATAAGAACGATGGTCAATGTGATTTTCCGTTTTCAAATGTGCATTACAGACGTTTGCCCATTCGCTCCGCCATAGCTCACAATTTTTCGGATTGTTCCACCCGGTAGCATCGGTTAATACACGTTTCCACTGTTTGCGGTTCCTTGTCCCGACTTTCTGGACTCCATTTTCATCAAGTACGGGGATTCGGATTCCATGACGGTCAGGGTTCTTTTTATCCTGCCACCAGTCCGGATGGGATTCATCCACCACAATATTTCCATTTTCATCTCTGACAAACTCCCAATCCTTGATTTCTTTGTTACCCCATGAGTGGTCTGAATTGAATGGTCGCAACGTCACCAGTAAATGCACATGGGGATTACCATCTCCTTTATCGTGGATACTCCAATCCGCACACATTCCCTTATCTACAAAGGTCTTTTGAATATATTCAGTTGTATAATCAATCTGTTCCTGTCGGCTCCATTCTTTCGGAAGTGAGAACTCAAATGACCTGCCGAGTTGTGCATCTGAACTTTTTTCTATCCTCAAGACTTCATTCCATAAACGCTGCTTCTGAAAAGTAAGTTTGAATTTTTCCAGTGCAGCATTTTGGTTATCTGCCCTTTTATATCGGACAGATTTCTGGAACCGTCTGATATTTTCAGCAGGTACATTCTGCCATTCCTGTGGTGCATTTTCACACATCAGCAGGCTGGTATAAACGACTTCTTTTTTTGAAGTATAGTAGCTGATCCTGCCTGTTTCTTCATTTTTCATCACATCGCCATTGAGATAAGCAGACGCCGATATGATGGATTTTCCTTTGCTGCGTCCAACAATCTTTACTGTATAATGAAAAATCGCCATGCTCCGTTTCCCCCATTCTGCCGTATCCGGCTTTGATTTCCGGCAGGTAACGTTTTTCCTAAAAGAAAATGGTATCTGCCGGAGCACCCTCTGCGTAAGAGTGCCCTGTGCATAACAGCCTGCATGGAATGTGCCCCTCTGGCGAAGAGTGCCTCCTGCGGCATGAGCAGGTCTGGCTGAAAGCCCCGCCGACGGAACGAGCCCGGCAAGCGTAAGCGCAGACCGGTTGCCACCTGTGGCAAACTTATACGGACGACCTCTGGTTGTCCATAAGTGCGCCCTTCATAAAAAAGCAATGAAGGGAATGGAAACTCCACTCCCTCCGGCATTACACTTCCTCCGTATTTGCAACTGGCTCTTTCTGCATTGCCTTTGAGAAGAATTTCCCATTTGCTTCCTGCCTTTTTAAGAAGCCGATCAGCTTTGGGATATCATCTTCCTCAATCGCAGAACCCAGTACCGATTCCACTGCACCGCCAATCTGGCAGAGCCTGTGTGTCCGTTTTTTGGTTTCCACATCTTTCTGACGTTTCTTCAGTTCCCGTTTCTGTGCTGCATACTGTTTTGCTTTCTCAAGGCTTTCCTGTTCTTTCTTTTCCAACTGGAGCATACGCTCCTCATAACTCTTTGTTGATCTTGCCATAAATATCATCGTCCTTTCTTTTTTTCCAAACATAAGTTTCCTGTTGTCTGTCAGACGAAGTACATGGTATAATCTGCTTGCGTGTAGGTATATCATGACTCCGGTCTGATAGAACCTTTGGCGGTTTCTTCGGGAACCGCTTTTTTAAGTTGAACCGTTTCTTGTGACTGCTTTCACATTTCCCTTATCCCTCAAGTCCCTGCCCTCGTTGGCTTCCATAAAAAGTTCCAGCATATCCGTTTTGATCAGGACTTTTCTCCCAACCTTCAATACCGGAAGTTTCTTCCACTCTACCAACTTTCGCAGGGTGTTCCTGCCAATTCCCGTATAATCAGCAGCTTCCTCAATAGATAAGGCAATCTTTCTTTGCGTCATATGACCACCTCCTTTCGAATTGCATTATGCAATTTCATTTGTGCTGTCAGTATAGCGTGTTTATATTGCTTTGTCAAGCATTATGAAATTTTGCTGCTTTTCTTAAAATTGCATATTGCAATATATTTTGTTGCGTGGTATAGTAATGACATACCGAAAAAGGAGGCACATCAGCATGAAAGATAAAGAACTACGCAAGCTGATCGGCAGCAGGGCAAAACAGCGCCGTCTGGAATTAAATCTGACACAGCCTTATGTCGCAGAGAAGATGGGAGTTACCGCTTCCACAATCCTGCGTTATGAGAATGGTTCGATTGACAATACCAAAAAGATGGTACTGGAAGGTCTTTCGGAAGCACTTCATGTATCGATTGAATGGCTCAAAGGGGAAACCGATGAATATGAAACTGATATTACGGATAAGAAAGAATTGCAGATTCGTGATGCGATGGGCGACATTCTCAAACAGTTTCCTCTTGACCTCAATAAAACAGAAGACGCTTTTTCTAAAGACTTACTGCTGTTAATGTTAAAGCAATATGAACTGTTTCTGGATTCGTTTCAGTTCGCCTGTAAAAATTACAAAGGCAGTACCAAAGATGCGGACATTGCCAAAGTAATGGGATTTGAATCGAAAGATGAATATAATGAGATTATGTTTCTCAGGGAGATCACACATACTGTCAACGCATTTAATGATATGGCAGATGTTGTAAGGCTCTATTCAAAGAAACCGGAAGCGGCAGAACAAAGGCTTGCAAATCTTTTATCCGAAGTTATGTATGACGATTCTGAATCGGTATAGTAAGATAATCGGAGTTATGATACAATGAGCGCAAGCGAGTCAAGCTGTTTACAGATTTGACGAGCGGCGAATTGGCTTATGGACTTGTCCATAAGATGCCTACACGCAAGAAGCATTTCAGCAGTTCCGATTGTCTGATATCGAAAGGAGACATACGATTATGGCAAAAGGATCTGTTAGAAAAAAAGGAAAAAAATGGTACTATCGTTTCTATGTAGAAGATGCAAGCGGTAAAATGGTTCAGAAAGAATACGCCGGAACCGAAAGTAAAAGTGAGACGGAAAAGCTTCTCCGCAAGGCACTGGAAGACTACGAAGATAAGAAGTTTGTTGCAAAGGCAGATAATCTTACCGTAGGGGAACTTCTGGATATGTGGGCAGAAGAAGAACTGAAAACTGGGACACTCAGCAACGGTACAGTGGAAAATTATCTTGGTGCAATCCGATGTATCAAAAAACACCCGATTGCAGACCGCAAACTGAAAACAGTTACTGCCGAACATTTACAGGCATTTCTTGATCTGCTTACATTCGGTGGTGAGTTTCCAGACGGGAAAGTAAAAAAGGGATACAGCAAAGATTATATCCATTCTTTTTCCGCAGTGTTACAGCAGTCATTCCGTTTTGCAGTATTTCCAAAACAGTTAATCAGTTTCAATCCGATGCAGTATATTAAGCTGAAAAAGCAGGCAGAGGAAGTTGACCTCTTTTCCGATGATGAAGTGGAAGAAGGTACACAGCCGATTTCACATGAGGATTATGAACGGCTTATCCAATATCTGGAAAAGAAAAATCCACCTGCTATTCTTCCGATTCAAATTGCGTATTATGCCGGGCTCCGTATCGGGGAAACCTGTGGTCTTACATGGCAGGACATTAACCTTGAGGAACAATGCCTGACCATAAAACGCAGTATCCGCTACGACGGCATGAAACACAAAAATATTATCGGACCAACGAAACGGAAAAAAGTAAGGATTGTTGATTTTGGAGATACGCTGACTGAAATACTGAAAGCTGCCAGAAAAGAACAGCTCAAAAACCGGATGCAGTATGGCGAATTATATCACCGCAATTACTACAAAGAAGTGCATGTGAAAAACAGGGTATATTATGAATACTATCATCTTGACGGAACACAGGAAGTCCCGACAGATTACAAAGAAATCTCCTTTGTCTGCCTGCGACCAGATGGCTCTTTGGAACTGCCGAGTACACTCAGCATTGTATGCAG
The DNA here is from genome assembly GCF_041325975.1 of Roseburia sp. Classification (NCBI taxonomy): domain Bacteria; kingdom Bacillati; phylum Bacillota; class Clostridia; order Lachnospirales; family Lachnospiraceae; genus Roseburia; species Roseburia sp. Next base: position 1,038,383 of record NZ_JBGLEJ010000004.1, read on the forward strand.
ATCAGTGGCAAAGAAGCTGGAAGGATTTGAAGATTTCCATTTTCACCAGTTGCGTCACACTTATACCAGCAATCTGCTTTCCAATGGAGCTGCACCGAAAGATGTACAGGAACTGTTAGGACACTCTGATGTCAGTACCACAATGAATATTTACGCTCACTCAACAAGAAAAGCAAAACGGGATTCCGCAAGACTTCTTGATAAAGTAGCGAGCAATGCTTAACTAAAAATTTCCCTTATTTCCCTTGCGGATTCCGCATAAGGGCAAAAATAAGGGAAAATACATATCATTTCACTATTTAATGGGCTGAAAAGCCTGTAAAATAAGGAAAGTTCAGGAAATCTCTCCACAAATTCCGATTTCTATTTTTCCAGTAATTCTATTGTTTATGTTGTTCCTGCTGTATCGGAAGAATATATCAAAGCACTGACTTATTGATTGTAATTATATTTTTTTCACTCTGCAAACCCGGAAGTTATATCATCACTTTGCTGCCAGATGCTATATACCTGATACAACATTGATCGGATTCCCTTCCATAAACTGCTTTATATTATCCGCCAGAATAGAAACCAACCGCTGTCTTGTCTCAAGTCCTTTCCATCCCATATGTGGCGTCAAAAGGACTTGATCCATAGTATAAAGAGGGTTGGTTTCTTCAGGTGGTTCAATTTCCTGAACATCAAGTCCGGCTCCTGCAATCGTACCATTTTCCAATGCTTCTATAAGAGCAGCCTCATCAATAAGTGCACCTCTTGAAGTATTAATGATAAACGCTGAAGGCTTCATAAGTGATAAAGACTCTTTATTTATCATATGTTTTGTACTTTCCGTCAATGGACAGTGCATGGAAACATAATCACTATTCTTGAGTAATTCCTCAAGCGATACATAGCGGATCCCCTTCTCATCCGCTCTCGGTGTCCTTGTATATACAAGTATGTTCATATCCAAAGCCTGTGCGATCTGGATAACCTTCCTGCCAATGTGTCCTGCACCTATAACACCAAGTGTTTTTCCATTTACCTCAACATGCGGAACCTGAAGATTTCTGGTGAAATTGTCATGATTTCCGCATGCCAGCATTTTCATCTGTGCCTGCATTGCAGAACTCAGATTCAATATCATCATGATCGCAGTATGTGCCACACGTTCTGTGCTGTATGCCGGGATATTGCAGACTGTAATCCCCTTCTTCCGTGCTGCTTCAAGATCAATATTATTATATCCTGTACCTGCCTCGCAGATCAGTTTAACAGATTCCGGGAATTTCTGTATCATTTCTGCACTTACAGGCATCTCCTTTGTTACAATGACATCTGCACCCTGAATACGCTCTGACAGCTGCTGTTCTGTTGTATCATCATATACTGTAACATCAGAAGATAAAACGGAAAAATCCAGCTTCCCATCAAAATTCATTTTCTTTGCATTCAATACCACACATTTATCGTTCATACTATAAATTCCTCCTTTTGAATTACTTTAGTCTATCTGGATTGCACTTCTTTATCAGTCGGCCATGATCTCCGAAGAGCCATATAGGATATTAAAAAGTTTGCAAACCAACCAGCCGGTACAGCAAGCCAGACAAATGCAATGCCAAAACGCGGTGCACAAATCAAAGCAACCGACAGGCGTATCGCCAGGTTCACCATGTTTGCAATAAGAAACGGACGCATGATTCCAATGCCACGAAGAACCCCATCAGTTGCCATTTTGATTCCCATAAAGATGAAGAAGTAACCGAGCCATCTCATATAACCCTCGGATACTTGATAAGCCAGGGCAGTTCCATCTTTACCAAGGAATAGCGAGGAAATCTGAGTATGCAAGGTTTCAATGACTATAAAAGCAAGAACTGCAAAACATACATCTAACACCAGTGCAGCGTGATATCCTTTTTTGATCCGTTCAATTTTCTTTGCACCAAGATTCTGGGAAACATATGGGGAAACCGCATTGCCAATGGATACAAAAATCAATGAAAAAACATTCTCTACCCGCATCGTCGCCGCATACCCCGCAAGTGCCTGTGTACCGAAAGGGTTTACAACAGCCTGTACGATCATCATACCGATAGACACTGTAGACTGCTGAAGAACCGAAGGTACAGCAATTTGAAGCATGGAATATAACTCCTTCCTGTCAAACCAATCAAATCGACTTTTATATCGACGCATCCGGCTAAGGAAAAGAAAAAGTGAAAACACCGCAGAAATCCCCTGTGCTATAAGAGTCGCAAGGGCTGCCCCAAACACCCCGAGCCCAAGTCCGGCCACCATCCAAAGATCCATAAAAATATTTAAGATTGACGAGAATACCAGAAGTCCCAGTGGGATTTTTGATTCACCAATTGAAGTGAACATGTTGGAAAGAATGTTATACATAAACAGAAACGGAAAGCCCACAAAATAGACCCGCAGATATAACACTGCATCATTCAGTATATCGCCAGGGGTTTGTAATACCCTCATCATCGAGTGGGAAAAGCAAAAGCCAAAAACACCAAGGACTATGCTTAGAATTAAGAAGCTAAACAAGGACGTTGACACGATGGTCTTCATTTTTCCATACTCCCTGGCACCGAAATAGCGGCTTACGAGCACACCGGCACCGACACCTGCCCCCAGTGCCACACAAATGAAAACATTGGTCAGCGCTGCGCAGGCCCCGACAGCTGCAAGTGCAGAAGAGCCAACAAATTGACCGACGATGATAGAGTCAGCCATATTGTATATTTGTTGAAAAAAGCTGCCCAAAATCATTGGCATTGCAAAAACCGTCAACGCTTTAAGAGGCGTATCTGTGATCAAATATTCATCTTTTGACATTATCATATTCCTCCACAGCCTTTATAATTTCACTTATTCTCCTTCGCCAGAATTTATTCCATGCATTCAAAACGCAAGTTTTAAATTACGTTACGAAATAATTATATGTATTTACAGCTGCCAAGTCAAGCCAACGTTTACTTTCAGTAACATAAATGATATGATATTTAAGAAAAATTACTATCCGAAGGATATTATTTTACAGGAGGGACACTTATGTACCTGAACGGTTTAGATGAACTGGATCAGAAGATCATCCAGTTGCTTATAGAAAATGCACGTATTTCTTACTCTGATATCGGTAAAGAAACCGGTATTTCCAGAGTGGCAATAAAAGCCCGGATTCAGGCTCTGGAGAAAAAAGGCATAATTGAAGAATATACAACTATAATAAACCCTCAAAAGATCAGCGGTGCTGTTTCATGCTATTTTGAAATTGAGACAAAACCAGACCATCTGTCGCAGGTGACAGATATATTACATAATAATGATACCGTCACGCAGATTTACCGTGTCACAGGAAGAGACAAACTGCATGTACATGCCGTTGCCTCATCAAGTGATGAAATGGAACACTTCCTGCACACAATCATTGATACACTTCCCGGCGTTATCAGCTGTAGCTGCAATACGATCTTATCACGTATTAAAGATATTAAAGGATTACGGCTATAGAAACCTGCTAAACAATTACTTATATTACATTTTGCTATTATTGCAACACATTATAAATCAGATTAGCACAGCCTTCAATACTGTACAAATCAGATTCGGTTCCAAACAGGCGGACAATGCTCATAGGTGCGAATTGAAAAACACAGAAAGCAGCAACGATTACTGCCGTAATTATAGCCCCAGATGGGCTGTGCACCAGTAGAAAGTCCCACAATTTTCTTCAGGATTTTTGACGACAAAGCAAAACTCTCTTTGTGGATCTTAACACTCTTAAATTTCCAAATATATACAAAATAGATGATGAACGTTAAAATCTGTCCTATGTTAGTAGCCCATGCAGCACCTTTTACCCCCAGTGAAAAACAAAGATAAATATCGGATCAAGGATAATATTTGCGATGCAGCCTATCAACATACCAATCAAACTATACTTTTAGGACTTCCATTGGCACGTATGATACCTGCAAGCTTATCCTCATTAAGTGCTTTTGCGAGAGCCTGATTATCTACAATCGGACCTCTTGCACAGTTGATCAATATTGCTGATGACTTCTTACGGTGAAGGAATTACAGAAAACCATTATGGAGAAAGGACGGATGTTATATGAACGAATTACAGGATACTTTAGAGGAGATCATGAAGATTTTCAAATGTCAGGAAGACATGCTGGACATTCTGGAGAACGAGAAGTCTCAAAACATCTTCAGAGAAGCCAAGACAAAGGCAGACTGTATCAATGGTGCTATGGCTGCTTGACCAATCTGTGCTGTGATCCTTAAATGCAGGATACAAAAATCCGGTCTCTTTGATTCCCTCAAATAATTGCCAGATACTTCCCGGTCTTCTGCTTTCATCTGGAATCCTGTACTCTTTTAACTGTTCATTTGTCTTTGAGATCAGCACGGCTTTCGCAAGTTCTAAGTTTTTTCCCCTGTCTGATGCAGACAATTTTAAGAAATGCGTATTGAATGTTCCATCCACATATCCCTCTTCATCAAAATATGCGCCTGCGATCCGGTCTATGGATGCCCGTGCGGGCGTCATCCGTCTGGTGAGTTCTAGCATGTCGTCGCGATTGACCATTTTAATCCCCATTCCTGCGCTGTTTTTTGCACATATCCAGTTTGTGCCGGGGCACAAATCTCCATATCATAATAGCTATTTTAACTGATTTAATATCTTTTTCTCATTCATTCTCGTAAAATCGCTCAGTCTGTATGAGCGTATTCTCTCCTTCACGATCACCGGCACTAAAAAACCATTTGCCGAGAGTTTTGCACACCTGTTTATGATCGTTTTACTGGTCACTCCCACCAACTTGCTGACATCAATCGGCGCAAATTCATACAAATGTTTTTTTATCAGAAATACCAACAGCTCTTTCTCCTTCGCATTCAGATAAGACAATCCGACAAGCAGATCCTCCTCACTGGATTCCCTGGACAACTCGCATACTTTCGCGGAATATAATTCCATCATGCGCAGGAAATAATCTACCCATATCTCCGGATGCGGCGGATTATCCCTCCCGGAATAATACAGTGCCGGAAGTCCCATCTGCAAGGATCGGTAATACTCTTCGGCATCATATGCAAAATACTCTTCTAAAGAACCGATCCCATAAAACCCATATCCATTCAGGTCTAATATATACCCGGACATCAGTCTTGCCGTTCTTCCGTTTCCGTCTTCGAACGGATGGATCGTCACCAGTTGATAATGGACAACTGCAGCAACGATCAGCGGATGATCGTCTGTTGTATTCACATAATTGACCAATTCATCCAAAAGTTCTGGGATATCAATATATTCCGGCGGTATATAATCGGCATTTCCCGTCTCCGAATCATACACTGCAAACAAAAATCCCGGCGGCATGGCTCCCCTCAGCCCAATTTTTTCCTTAGATGCTCCTTTTTCCACTAACGCCTGAATCTCCAGAATCAATTCCTTAGAAAACGGGACTTTATCTTTTACCTTCTTTTCTAAAAGACACAATGCCATGAAGTAATTCCTTACTTCCTGCTCCGGCTTTAAGAAATGTCTGTGCGGATCACTTTCGATTGCGGCATCTGCCTGTCCCTCTGTGAGCGGATTTCCCTCTATTTTATTGGATGCATAGGAACTTTTCTTCTTGGAATTTTTTCTTAACTTATTTGCGGTAATACTCGGTATATGAACATTGCCCATTGAGAATTTATTTTTATCAATCTGTGATATCCTCTTTAGAATATTGTTCGTAAGTGTAACATGGATCATTTTGCTCCCTCCTGCATCATTCTATTATACCGGATTTCCGTAATTTATTCCATTAAATTTACACTATTTTTACACTATTTTTCACTATTCTTTCACTATTTTTCTCTTAATTGCTTTCCTTTTTTACACAAGCCCCTGAATCAGGATAAACAGAATCAGCAGCGGCAATATAAACTGAAAATACGGTTTTAATTTTTTGGAGATCTTAAGTCCCTCTCCCGTGTTTGCTTCGTCGATATATTTGTCAAATCCCCATCCCCACTTCGTTACGCTAAACAGCAGATAGATCAGTGAACCGATCGGCAAAAGCAGATTGCTGACGATAAAATCCTCACTGTCAAGTATATCGCGGCTGCCTATCAGATGCAGGCTGCTCCACACATTATAGCCTAATACGCACGGAATACTTGCGATTAGAATGATCACTGCGTTGATGAACGCAGCTTTCTTTCTGCTCCATTGAAACATGTCCATACAAAATGACATGATGTTTTCAAATACCGCCATGACTGTTGAAAAGCTGGCAAACGTCATAAACAGGAAAAACAGACATCCCCAGATACGTCCACCCGCCATATTGACAAATACATTTGGAAGCGTGATAAAGATCAGGCTGGGACCGGCATCCACTTCCACACCATAGCTGAAGCATGCCGGGAAAATGATCAGTCCTGACATGATCGCAACAAAAGTGTCAAGTCCACAGATCTGTGCTCCCTCACCGGCAAGTGAATGTTCTTTTCCCATATAACTTCCAAAGATCTCCATTGCCGCAACACCAAGACTTAAGGTGAAAAATGCCTGGTTCATAGCCGCTGTGATCACATTTTTAAGTCCTGTCTCTGCAACTGTATCCAGATCCGGTACAAGATAAAATTTCACACCCTCAGCTGCCCCCTGCAATGTGATACTATGCACCGCAAGAACAACGATCAAAATTAACAATGCACTCATCATAAACTTGCTTATTTTTTCCAGTCCATTCTGCAATCCCCTGCTGCACACAAAAAATCCGAGTACTACCGTAAGGATCATCCAGAATGCCATCTGCAAGGGATCCGCAAGAAGATTTCCAAATGCTGCTGCCGTGTCATCCGCTGTCATTCCGGTCAGAAATTCACCTTTTAAAAATTTGAAAAAATAAGATACCATCCAGCCAGAGACTGTCGTGTAATACATCATCAGCATATAGCAGCCAAACATTGCGATCCAGCCGTGAATATGCCATTTACTGCCTTCTTTTTCGAGTGTCTTATATCCTAATACAGCGCTGTTCCTGCTTGCCCGTCCCACAGCAAGCTCCATTGTAAGCACAGGAAGTCCCATTGCAACGAGAAAGATCAGGTAAAATAATACAAAGATTCCGCCACCGTTTTGTCCAGCCACATAAGGGAATCGCCATACGTTTCCAATTCCGATTGCACAGCCTGCGCTCACGAGTAAAAATCCCAAACGGGATTTGAAAGATTCTCTTTTCATATTTTTTACTCCATTTCTGGTTTTTTATTGTTATTAAGGTGGATTTTAAATGATATGATACATTTATTATTTTGAGGATTCAAATTCTTTTAATGCCGCAAGTGCCTGTCCGCCAAGCAGATACAGGATTCCTGTATTAAAAATGGTCATCAGTCCGATTCCTACATCGCCAAGATCCCATACAAAAGTATATGCTGCAATTCCTCCAATAAAAAGCATAACCAAGGCAAGTATCTTATACAATGTCTGCCAGATCCATTTGTCACCAAACAGATAAGCAACATTGCTTCTGGCATAAAACAGAATACCTAAGAATGTGGAAAAACTGAATAAAAACAGTGTCACGGCGATGAATATCACGCCAAATTCACCCAGATGATAGCGCATTGCCGATTGAAGCAGATCCATGCCCTCTTTTCCCGCCACGACATTTTCCGGTGCTGTAAGCATGATCATTGCAGTACAGCTGCAGATCACGATCGTATCAATAAATACACCAAGTGCCTGTGTCAGTCCGGCGCTGACCGGCGTCTCACATTCGGCTGCTGCGGCAGCACATGGTGCAGAGCCGGAACCGGCTTCATTTGAAAACAATCCCCTTTTTACGCCATTCATAAGGACAGCGCCGAAGCCGCCGGAGACTGCCTGCCTGAGTCCAAACGCTTCCTCAAAAATCCGACCAAAAACCGCCGGAATGCTACCAATATTTTTCAGGATAATAAATATTGTAATTACAAAATAGCAGACCGCCATAACCGGCACGACCACGTCAAGCACTTTTACCGTCGCATTTTTCCGAAGGACGATCACCGCCGCAATCGCAACCAGTACGATTGTTGTGTAGAGTGGCGGAATGCCAAATGCATTTTCAAAGGATGATGCCACGGAGTTACTGATAACCTGGCTGATGCCGCACCAGCAGATCAGTCCTGAAATTGCAAAAAGTACCGCGATCAGTACATGCTTTTTCTTCTTTTTTAATTTTTCTTCACAGAAATGATGGATATAATATGCGGGACCTCCGCGATATCCGCCATACAAAGGATCTTTCTCCTTGTGTAACTGTGCGAGCGTCCCCTCCACAAATGCGGTCGAGGAACCGATCAGCGCTGTCACCCACATCCAGAACACAGCACCGGCACCGCCTGCTGAGATTGCCGCTACAACGCCTACCAGATTTCCCATGCCGACTCTGGTAGCCGTCGATACGATCAGCGTCTGGAATGTGGAAAGACTGTCCTTATTTTCCTTTTTTGCCATAAGTGCTTTTATCATATCCGGGAAAAGCCTGACCGGCAAAAATCTTGTGCGGATCGTAAAATAGATTCCTGTCGGAATCAGAAGAATTACAAGTAAAGAAATACCTATGCTGCTTTCCTGCGGCAAAGGGATCGTAATCAGATCTCCCCATAAAAATGCGTAGACCTTTTCAATAACCGAGACTATCATAGTATATACCTTTTCCATCCTTAGTTTGTACTTTCTCTATCATACTATAGATTGTCTCTTTCATGCAATAAACAAAAAAAAGATCCGCAGCATAAGCCACGGATCTTGTCTACCGTTTATACCACTCATTTTTTACAAATAAAGTGCACTCCATTTTATGTCTGATATTTTTATTCTGTTAAATTTTCAATTTCCGGAACTTTAAATTTCTGGATCATTCCCTGCAGACTCTCTGCCTCACTGCTCATCTCCTGACTGGCAGCCGCACACTCCTCAGATGTTGCAGAATTTGTCTGCACAACATCATTGATCTGCTCAATTCCCTCATTGATCTGCTGGATTTCTGTTGTCTGTGTCTCTAATGTATCCGCAATATGTGTAACTTCTTCCGTAATCTGCTTAGAGTTCTCTGCTACCTCCTCCAGCTGTGCCGCAGTCTCTTCCGCAATTATCATACCTTTTTCTACCGCATTCACAGATGTTTCGATCAGTGATGCTGATTCTTTTGCCGCCTGGGCACTCTGTTCAGCTAATAAATTTACCTGATTCGCTACAACTGCAAATCCTTTTCCTGCCTCTCCGGCCCTTGCCGCTTCAATAGAAGCATTCAACGCCAGCAGATTTGTCTGGGAAGCAATTTCATTAATTGTTGCAATAATCTTATCAATCTCTTTTGATGCCTCATTAATCTCATGCATAGAAGCAACCATTTCATGCATCTTACCATTGCTGTCTGAAATGGCATTTCCAAGTTCATCCACTCTTCCACTGATTGCTTTTGCAGATTGTGAATTTTTTTCTACCTGTTCAGAAACTCCGGCAACTGTAGCCGTCAGTTCTTCTACAACCGCTGCCTGATTCGTAGCTCCATCTGCAAGATCATTGGAACTTGATGCCACCTGGTCTGCTGCACTTGAAACCTCACTCGAAACATTTTTAATTCCTTTGATCGTTTCTGCCATACTCTTCTCAAATGACATGAAAGAATTTAAAATACCGACAAAATCTCCCTTCCACTCTACTTCCGGCTGAACATCAAAATTTCCTTCTGAGAACAGTTTCATTGCACGATCAATATCATCTACATAAGTTCCCAAAATACGAATTGATTTGCGCATACTGTGCGCCAGTCTTCCAATCTCATCCTCCGAATGATATTCCAGCGTACTGTGTAAATTTCCTTCTGTCAGTTCCTTTGCAACGTCTTCCACTGCACGTAACGGATCCAGAATTGTTTCAAGTACCTTTTTACTTGTTACCTTAGCCAGTGTGCATGCATAAACCAGACAGATAATAATACACACAATTCCTGCAACAGCAAAAATAATTGTAGTTCTTGCAGACTGCTCACTTACTTCATCTGTGATCTCATCTAATCTTATGGCAATTTCCACAAGTTTATTTAATGCAGGTGTACAACTATTAAAAATTTCATCAATCGCTTTCTCTTTTTCGCCATTTTTAATTTCTTCTATAATCGAATAACCAATGTTTCCCCAATCAGAAAGAGCAGATGCATACTCATTATATTCCTCATCCGGTAAGACTTTGGTTTTCTTTAATATTTCCAGCTGCGAATCCACTTCTGTAAGCTGCTTTTTTACAGTCTGCTCATAACTGTCATAAGCAGATGTATCATTATTTAATGCCATTTCCCTGATATTTCTCGCTGACGCATTCACATTGATCCTGCAGATTTTTACCGCCTGATCCGCAGCATTGACATCATCTATATAATGTAACATATTAGCAAATAACACACCTATGACCACGATAGAAAACAGCCCCGAAATCAACATCATAATAATGACTTTTCTGTAGCCATAGTTTATCCTTTCCTTCAAACGCATATTTTCCAATTTGTTTTTCATTGTACTCTTTTGTGACAACATAGATTGTTATTTCCTTTCTCTTTGAATTTTTTGAATTTTTACTCTTATATACCAAAATCCATTTTCAAAGTCAATAAGGTTTCGGTTTAAATTTTATATTCTATTTTTCACATAATATTCAGTACTCCCATCCCCAAAAAATTCAGCACTTTTACCAAAAAAGGAAACCACCACACCCCGGCTCCCGGTTTGTGATGGTTTCCTATTATATTATTCTGTCCATTTCTTAAATTCTTCATCCGTACATTTCACATAATGTGTCCCGGACACCAGATGATCCGTTCCTTTATTGTAATCAATGCCGGAAGTCTTGTAATCGTAGCTCAATGCCACACGATTCTTTTCCACGACCGGATTCGGTGCAGGTATCGCAGAAAGAAGGCTCTTCGTATATGGGTGGATTGGATTCTCAAAGATTTCCTCCGTTGTTCCGGTCTCTAAAAGATGTCCCAGATGAAGTACCCCGATGCGATCCGAAATATATTTGACCATGGAAAGGTCATGTGCGATAAACAGATAAGCAGTTCCGGTCTCCTGCTGGATATCCTTCATCAGGTTTACAACCTGTGCCTGAATGGAAACGTCCAGCGCAGAGATACACTCATCTGCAATGATCAGTTTCGGGTTCATGATCAGCGCTCTCGCAATTCCGACACGCTGTCTCTGTCCACCGGAAAACTGATGCGGATAACGGCCCGCATGCTCCGGCGCAAGTCCAACCTTTGCCAGAATATTTTTGATCTTTTCCTCACGCTCCGCGCGTGTCTTGTACATGTGATGGATATCTAAGCCCTCGCCAATGATGTCGCGCACTTTTTTTCTTGGATTTAAAGATGCCATCGGGTCCTGGAAGATCATCTGCATCTGTGTGCGCAGTGCCTGGCTGTTTGCCTTATTGATCTTTCCGCTGATGTCCATTCCATTGAAATTGATCTCGCCGGCAGTCGGATCATATAGTCTTATGATGCTTCTTCCGATCGTTGATTTTCCGGAACCGGATTCGCCGACCAGACCATATGTCTCACCCGGATAGATCTGGAAACTTACGTTTTCTACCGCATGCACGGTATATGTATTACTTACCTTAAAATATTGTTTCAAGCCTTTCACGGTAAGAAGAGGCTTACTGTTTTCATTCACCGTCATCGATCTTAGCCTCCTTCTTCATTCGCGCAATACGCTCTTTTAATTCAAGCGGCATCTCTGCCTTCGGTGCCCGCGGATCTAACAGCCAGGTTGCCGCATAATGCGTATCTGTGATCTGGAACATTGGCGGCTCAGCCTTGTCATCGATCTCAAGCGCAAACTGGTTACGCGGTGCAAACGCATCGCCCGGTTTCTCGTTTAACAGGTTTGGCGGCGAACCAGGGATCGTGTAAAGCCTCTCGTCCGCGGTATCAAGATCAGGCATTGCGGAGAGCAGTCCCCATGTATACGGATGCTTCGGATCATAGAATATCTCATTGATCGTACCTTTCTCGACGATTTTTCCGGCATACATGACATTGACGTAATCTGCAACTTTGGCAACCACGCCGAGGTCATGTGTGATGTAAATAACGGAAATGCCTCTCTCTTTCTGTACTCTGCGGATCAGCTCGATGATCTTTGCCTGAATCGTAACATCCAGTGCAGTCGTCGGCTCATCACAGATCAGAAGATCCGGGTTACAGGCAAGCGCGATGGCAATGACCACACGCTGTCTCATACCACCGGAGAGCTGATGCGGATAGTTTTTCATACGTTTTTCCGCATCCTCGATGCCAACCTCTTTTAAAAGTTCTACTGCCTTATCCCAGGCTTCTTTCTTCGGTGTCTTAAAATGCCAGATCATACCTTCCATGATCTGTTTTCCGATCGTCATGGTCGGATCAAGACTTGTCATCGGATCCTGGAATACCATGGCAATTCTTTTTCCATTGATATGGCGTCTGATCCACTTTTTATCTTTTGTTAAAATGTCTACCGTCTGCGGCGTTCCATCCGCATGATGATAGGAAAATTCTATGGTACCGCCTGTTACTTTTGCATTGGATGCCAAAATACCCATGGCAGCTTTCATTGTTACGGATTTACCGGAGCCGGACTCACCAACGATCGCAACTGTCTCGCCCTTCATCAGGTCAATATTGACTCCACGGATAGCGTGCACGCTTCCTGCAGTCGTCTGAAACGTAATATCCAGGTCCCGTATTTTTAAAATCTGTTCTTTTGTCTCTGACATATACGAATCCCCTTTCTTACATTTCTTTCAGCTTCGGATCTAATGCTTCACGTAAACCATCTGCTACAAGGTTAAAGCTTAACATCAGAAGCGCCATTACAACGATCGGCGGAATGATCTGGTACGGATGTGTGGTAAAACTGTTAAATCCTTCGGAGATCAGTGAACCAAGTGAACACTGCGGCACCGGAATACCAAGACCTACGAAACTTAAGAACGCCTCGGTAAAGATCGCTGTCGGGATGGAGAACATTACCTGTGTAATGATCGGTCCAATGATATTTGGCAGAACTTCTTTAAAGATAATAAAGAAATTTCCTGCTCCAAGTGTCCGTGATGCAAGTACAAATTCCTGCTCTTTTAATTTGAGCATCTCAGCTCTTGCGATACGGCTCATGCCGACCCACTCTGTCAGCATCAATGCAAAAATAATGGTAAGCATACCCGGCTGCAGTACTAATAATAAAAGAGTTACAATAACAAGACGCGGAATACCGTTCGCGACCTCCAGAAACCGCTGCATGAACATATCGACTTTCCCGCCAAAATATCCGGAGATCAGTCCATAGCTCATACCGATCACCATATCGATGATAGCGGCTGCTACGGCGATAATCAGGGAAACGCGTGCGCCGGACCAGGTACGTGTCCAGATATCACGTCCGAAGTTATCACTTCCGAACCAGTAGTAAAGATCATCTAAGCCTTTTTCTTCATAGTAATTGATCTTTTTTGTTCCGGTCGTTGTTTTCATGCCCTCACTGCCATCGAAGATGCCAAGTTTTTCAAGACCTTTTACCCTCGGTGCAAAGTTTTTCTGTGTCAGTGACTGTTCGGAGTAACTGAAATCATTCATCCCCGGGCCAATAATTGCAAATACCGTAATGATAATGATCAGGATCAGACCGATCACTGCACTGATTTTTTTGAAATAGCGGATCAATACGTCTTTCCAGAAACTCTGTGCTGCAAAGTTGTCATCTAACGCAAGTTCGCCATCCGTATGTTTAAATTTAAAATCCGCCTCGACCGGTATGTAGCCGGCAGCATCATTTCCCACATTCATGGTATTTTCCTGTGACACCATATCAGTCTCCTTTCTTTGCCAGACGAATTCTCGGGTCAATGATTCCGTAAAGGATATCTACCACAAGCATGATGGCAATGTACATTGCAGAATAAATAAAGCTTAATGCGATAACCACGTTGTAGTCGTTCGACTGAATGGCATTTACCAGAAGACTTCCGACACCCGGTATTGCAAATATTTTTTCAACAACCAGAGAACCGGTCATCAGATCGACAATCAGCGGTGCAAGCACGGTGATGATCGGGATCAGTGCATTTCGCAGTGCATGTTTAAAAATCAGCGCTGAACCCGAAATTCCTTTGCTCTCCGCAAGCAGCATATAATCGCTGCCGAGTACCTCAAGCATTTCACTTCGTGTAAAACGTGCAATCGACGCCATCGTAAACATCGAAAGTGAGATACTAGGCAGCACGCTTGATCCGAAAATATCGCTCTCCGAAAACAGCATCGGGAACCACCCTAATTTAAATCCGAAGTTATAGCTGAGTGCCAGCGCGAACACATACGACGGTACCGACACACCGATAACTGAAATGATCGTCGCTAACGAATCCCATATCGTGTCATGTTTTAATGCCGCGAGAAGTCCAAGCAAAAGCCCGACCACGGCACCAATCAACACCGCATATCCTCCGATACTGATGGAGATCGGAAGTCTTGTCTTTATCAACTGGGAAATTGGTGTATTCTTTGAGATATTGTAACTTACGCCGAGATCTCCCTTTAACATATTGCCTACATATTTCACAAACTGTACCGGCAACGGCTGATCCAGTCCATATTTCGTATACAGCGCTGCTCTCTGGTCTGCATTTAACTTCTCATCGTTGAATGGAGAACCCGGCATCAGCTGCATCAAAATAAACAGAACGAGCAAAATTGCAAGCAACGTAAACAGAGACGTAAAGATTCTCTTAAGTGCATATTTTTTCACGTTCTAATCCTCCTTTAGTTTTGCGGAGCAAAATGCGACTGCCTTTGCAGGAGCAGAGGATTTTCCTCCTTTAGTTTTGCGTTCACGACATAGGAAATTCCTGCCTCATTTCCTATAGCGTCAACAATATGATGAAATTGCCGCACCAAAGTTTTGCACTTTAGTGCGGCTATATTCATTTTCCTGCAAAACAGAATATTTACTGTTTCAACACTTTTTTATTCGGTCTTTACAGCATCTTTGTATACACGGTTGATAGCTACCGGATGATACTCAACGCCCGTTACTTTAGAAGAAAGCATCTCTGCGTTGCACTGTGTGTAAAGCGGATAAATAACTGCCTCATCCATAACAATCTTCTCAGCATCGTAGAGTCTTGCCCAGCGTCCCTCTGCATCTGTGCAAAGATCACCGGTTGTACACTCATCAATGATTGCATCGTAATCTGCGTTGCTCCACAGACCGTAGTTGTTAGAGTTATCTGTTACCCACATTCCAAGATATGTCATCGGATCTGCGTAGTCCGGTCCCCAACGTGTTAAACCCAACTGGAAGTTACCGTTCTGCATGTCTTCCACACGCTGTTTCTTCGGCTCAACAACCAGGTTTACGGTCAGTCCAGGAAGAGTTGTCTCCCACTGCTCTTTTAATACCTGCGCTACTTTCTGAGGTGCATCATCTGCATCTACTACCATGTCTAAAGTGATCTCAGATTTTCCAAGTTCCTCTAAACCTTTTGCCCAGTAATCTGCTGCTTTTTCTGTATCATATACACACACATCAGAGAATTTCGTCTGATCTTCGGAGAAGTCAGATCCATCCGGTCCTGCTGCAAACTGCATCGGAACTGCTGTGCATGTAGAAGCAGAACCATCTTTTAATACATCTGCTGTGATGGCATCACGGTCGATTGCCATTGTCATTGCAAGACGTACATTTAAGTTTGCGAGTTCAGGTACTGCGCTGATGTTAGGGCTGACATACCATAAGTAGCCTGCACCAACGGTTGTGAATTCAGGATCATCTTTTACCTGGTCAACCTGCTCACCGTTTACTAATGTTGTATCAAGCGCTCCTGTCTGGTAGCTCATTAATGCCTGCTGTGAATCCTGGATTACCTGATAACTTAATCCGGAAAGTTTTACTCTGTCGGTATCATAGTAGTCTGCATTTTTTGTTAAATGGAATGCAGTTGCTGCCGGCTGATAAGAATCCAGCACAAATGCACCGTTTGATAATACTGTCTCAGGACTTGTTGCAAATGTATCTCCACAGGAAGTAAAGAACTCCTCATTTACCGGATAGAAAGTCGGGAAATACATCAGAGAAGTGAAATAGCTGACTGGTACATTCAGTTCAACCTGAAGTGTATTGTCGTCTACTGCTGTCACACCAAGTTCACTCTTGTCTTTCTCACCTGCGATGATCTCTGCTGCATTTTTGATCTGACCGATATCGCTTAACATATATGCATACTCTGATGCGACATCCGGATCAACTGCTCTCTGCCATCCGAATACGAAATCTGCTGCGGTAACCGGTGTGCCGTTGCTCCATTTTGCATCGGTACGAAGATGGAATGTATAAGTTAAACCATCGTCTGATAAATCATAGCTTTCTGCAATTGCCGGAACTGCCTGTCCGTCTGCATCCATCTGCATCAGACCGTCGGTGTAATCAGCGATTACCTCAAAGGATGTTCCGTCGGTAGCCTGCTGCGGATCGAGTGACTCGACCGGAGTTTCAAGCATAACATTCATGTCTGATGCGCTTGCTGCGGCATCTGTTCCTGCAGCATCACCTGCTGCGCTGCCTGTCTCTGTGCCTGTGGTCGTTCCCTGTGTTGCAGAAGAACTGTTCCCGCCACAGCCTGCAAGACCAAGCATCATTGTTCCGGCCATCAAAATAGCCAAAACTGCTTTGGTTTTTTTCATAATAGTAATCCTCCTTGTTTTGCGGAGCAAAATGTCTGCTATGCCTGCATAGCATGTGCCTCTTGCAGGAGCAGAGGATTTTCCTCCTTGTTTTTGCGAAGCAAAAATCCGAGTCCTCTGACGAGGAGAGGATTTTCCTCCTTAATAAAAATGCGCAAAGATGGCTCTTTTTCTCTGCGCCCCTTTACGCTGATAACACTTTATCACATTGCATTGTCAAATGCAAGTATTATGTTATACATTTTGTACTTTTGTACTAATTTTTTTATTATATTCTGTTTTTGTCTATTTTTTTCTAAAAACAGGCAAATTCACACACAAAAAAATAGGTGAAATACCTTTTCATGTATTTCACCCATAACTTTTTTAATCTTCCTCATGTTCCCTGCATCAATATTTTAAATATTTTTGTAAGAATTATTTTGTAAGGTCTTTTATAACTTCCCCTGCAAGGATCAGACCTGCCACAGACGGTACAAATGCGATACTTCCCGGAATATCACGGCGTTCTGTACATTTATGGACTGTTCCAGGCGGGCAGACACAATGTGAACGGCAGCTGATACTCATATCTTCGATCGGTCTTGTCGGCTGTTCCTTAGAATATACAACTTTTAACTTTTTGACGCCACGTTTTTTTAACTCACGGCGCATGACACGGGCAAGCGGACAGACTGTCGTCTTATAAATATCTGCTACTTCAAATTTGGTCGGATCTAATTTATTGCCGGCTCCCATACAGCTGATCACCGGTACGTTACACTCTTTTGCCCGCATGATGATCTCTAATTTGGCTGTAACTGTGTCTACTGCATCCACGACATAATCATATTCGGAAAAATCAAACTCATGTGCATTTTCCGGCAGATAAAAACATTTTCTTGCTTCCACCTTCGCATCCGGATTGATCTCTAAGATGCGCTCTGTCATCACATCAACTTTATATTTTCCAACTGTCTTTCTGGTTGCAATGATCTGACGGTTGATATTGGTCAGGCAGACCTTGTCGTCATCCACGATCACAAAAGATCCGACTCCGCTTCTTGCAAGTGCCTCCACAACATAGCCGCCAACTCCGCCGATCCCAAAGACCGCAACTTTCGCATTGGCAAGCCGTTCCATATTATCCGCCCCAAGTAATAACTGGGTTCTCGAAAATTGATTTAACATATCCTGTATATCTCCTGTTATCTCTATTGCTATTTCACTATAGTGTCTCATTCATACTTCCCATACGGTATCCACCAAGATCAAGTGTCACATAGGAAAATCCCAGTTGTTTCAGGTAAGAATAAATCTTTTCCCGGTTTTCCCCGGAAACCAGTCTCTCAATCTCATCCGGCAGCACTTCAATACGCGCAATATCCCCATGGATTCTTACGCGCACCTGATGAAATCCCAGATCAAGCAATAACTGTTCTGCCTTATCTACCATACCAAGTTTTTCTTCAGAGATCGTCTCTCCATAAACAAACCGGGAGGAAAGGCACGCAAATGACTGCTTGTCCCATGTCGGCAATCCCATTTCTTTGGAAAGTGTGCGGATCTCTTTTTTATTCAGTAAGGCCTCTCTGAGCGGACTTTTGATTCCAAGTTCTGCTACGGCTACAAGTCCCGGACGATAATCGCCGTTATCATCCATATTCGAACCCTCTGCTACGGCATTGATCTGATATTCATTTGCGATTTCAAGTATTTTTTCAAACAGCTCATGCTTGCAAAGGTAACAGCGGTTCTTCGGATTCTGCCGGAATCCCTCGATATCAAGTTCTTCTGACTTGCACACGATATGTCTGATTCCCTGTTCCTTGCAAAACTGCTTTGCCTCCTCTAACTCCCTTTTCGGAAAAGAACAGGAGGATGCGGTAACTGCGATCACATGATCTGCACCAAGTGTTTCTTTAGCAGCGGCAAGCAGAAATGTAGAATCCACTCCGCTGGAAAATGCAACGGCAACACTGCCCAATGATTTTAAATATTCCTGTAAATTTTTATATTTTTCCTGTACTGACTGCATAACAATCCTTCTTCTTACTGCCTTTTTATAAAAACTATATTTTTCCATTAATTCCTAGTTTTCTCATAGGTTCTATGTATTTTAACATGATATGATGTGAGTGTCAAAAGATATGACAAAGCGGACGTCAAATGCTTCTGCATCCAGCGCCCGCTTCCGTCTAATCCAGTCTTACCACTGCATAATCACCCATAGCATGATTGACATAAAAGATCACATATACTTTCCCATCATGCATGTAAGATTCTCCTGTTGTCTCATCTGTTCCATAATCCTCCGGATCGCCATCAAAATGAGCAAGGCTTGCTGCAAGTGATTCCTCTGTCGGTTCCATCCAGATAAAATTAAATTCCAAAATATCCTTCATCGTGATTTCTGCAGAAGGATTTCCATCTGCATCCAGTACCGTATACCCCTGCGCGCTGCCTCCATCCTCTTTCCCGGCAAATAAAATTTTTGCTGTCTGATCCGGATCGGCAAAATCAGAAAATGTCATTTTTTCGCCGGTCTTCATGTTAATGTTAACGGATGTAAGTGCTGCGGACGGATGTGCCGCTCCCTCATAATTATAATAACCCTGACAGGTCAATGACAATATATCCTGCGTCTGTTCCTGTACGGTGTAGGTAAGCATTACAGAATCGTTTGCGCCAAGGCTCATCTCCTCTGTATCTCCTGTCATTTCCCCGGCAGCCTCTTTCGCAGTAGTTTCAAAGTAGTTATTCCATTCTTCCTGCTTGTCGGTATTACTCCATCCTGTGATCTTCGGGTAAGAAATATCAACCAGCTCTGTTTTTTTATAACTTACCATCTCTACCTGATAATCACTCTGTGCTTCCTGTTCTGCTTCTGTCCCATCGGCAATGTCTGTTGTTTCTGCCCGCTGTGTATCTCCAGAAGATTCTGTGTCATCTGCCTGTGCCTCATTCTGTACCGTGCTTTCACTCGTTTCCTGACGGTCTGCGCTATTGTCCGCACCGATACTCTTATTTTCACCACAGCCTGCTGCAAACATCAATGACAGTGACAATGCTACAATCAATATAAAGTTTCTTTTTTTCATGCAAAATTCCTTTCCTCTGCAGACAGACTAATCTGCCATCCTCTACTGCTCTAAAAATTTTACAATATCCTCTGGTTTCTCTGCAAAATGTGTTGCTCCATGTTCGATCAGAAACTCCTTATCACGGAATCCCCAGAGTACCGAGATACATGGCAGTCCGGAATTTTTTGCTGTCATGACATCCACATCTGAATCCCCGATATAGACGGCTGTATCAGCAGATTTACCCAGTTCTTCCAGTGCAGTTTTTACCATATCCGGTGCCGGTTTTCTCGCCACACCTTCGCGTTCTCCGATCGCAGCCTGCACGATACCTTCAAAATAAATTTCATTCAATTCTTTGACGGCAAAATCAATCTTATTAGAAACGATCGCAAGGGCATAACCTTTTTCTTTTAATTCACGAAGCAGCGGAACCACACCATCATAGGCTCTGGTTTTGTCATTGCAGTGCTCTCCATAATATTTTTTAAATATGGAAAATGTTTCTTCAAATTTTGGATTATCAAATCCTCCCGGAACAGAAAGTTCCATCAGACGACGCACACCGTTTCCAACGAATGAACGCACTTCACCGATCGTGCGCTCCGGCATCTGCATCGTGCGCAGTGCATGATTGGTGGCATCCGCCAAATCCTCTAACGTATTCAATAAAGTTCCATCCAGGTCAAAAACGACTGTTTCATACTTTTTCATAATGAACCTCATTTCCAGACAGCTTATATTTCACACTGCCATTATCTTCCTGATATTGACTCTTACGGTTTCCGCAGGCACCTGTTTGTAATCTTCTAATTAGCACTCACGTTCCCCGCAGGCATCTGTTTGTGATCTTCTAATTAACACTCACGTTTCCGGCAAGCACCTGTTTGTAATCTTCATAATTTTTTGCCAGAAGCGCAGGTGTGTCAAGCCCATACGGACATTTGCTCTTACACTTATTGCAATGTAAGCAGTTTTCAATTTTCTTCATCTTAGCCTGAACCTCAGGTGTGAGCTGCAGCGCTGACGGGGAACGACGGAGCAGTAATGACATGCGGGCACAGTTGTTGATCTCGATACCCGCCGGACACGGCATACAATAACCACATCCGCGGCAGAAATCTCCCGCAAGTTCTTTTCTGTCATGCTCGATCAGCGCACGGATCTCATCGGTCATAGCTGGCGGATTGTCAATATAAGAAATAAATTCGTCCAACTCTTTTTCTCTCTGCACGCCCCAGATCGGCAGTACATTTTCATACTGCGCTTCAAATGCATAGGCTGCTGCCGAATTTGTGATCAGTCCACCGGAAAGTGCCTTCATCGCAATAAAGCCCATATTTGCCTTTTTGCATTTTTCCACCAGAGCAATATCTTTATCTGTTGCCAGATAGCAGAACGGGAACTGTAATGTCTCGTACAATCCGGATTCGATCGCTTCCTCGGCAACTGCAAGTCTGTGGTTTGTAATACCGATATGACGGATCTTTCCCTGTGCTTTTGCTTCGAGCATTGCTTCATAAAGTCCTGTTCCATCCCCCGGTTTCGGGCAGAAAGACGGATTGTGGAACTGATAAATATCAATGTAATCCGTTCTTAAATTATGCAAAGAAATGCCAAGCTGCTCCCAGAATTCGTCTGCATTATTTGCCGCTGTTTTCGTTGCAATATAAACTTTCTCACGCATTCCATCAAATGCTTCACCTAACTTTTCCTCGCTGTCCGTGTAGAAACGCGCTGTGTCAAAAAATGTAATGCCCGCTTCATACGCTTTTCTCACCAGTTTTACCGCATCCTCCGTACTGACTCTCTGGATCGGTAACGCACCGAATCCATTTTTATTTACTTTGATCCCTGTACTTCCTAGTACTACCGCTTCCATAACTCTTATTGTTTTCCTCCTTAAATCGTATTTTAACCACTATCTGCTCCCAGCCTCATCTATGCATTCTATTGTTTTAGATATGGGAAAAATAACTCACTCTTATTTCGCTTATCAAACATATTGTTATACTGCAGTATCTCATAGTTTTTCAGCCATCTGGCGTCCTCACCGGCCGCATCCTCCACATGCAAAAATCTGCCCTGTGATTTTGAATAAAAACCTCTGGAATTGACTGCAGGAATTTCTTCCATCATGTCAGCTAAAAACTGGTTATATGCCGGAAGCGTGATGCCCGCACGCTCTAATGCCAATGTAGACAGATAATTAAGACTTGTCAACTCAACATTTTCTTTTTCGCTGTCATAATTTGTCCAGATGAAAAATGGTACTGTATAGAGATTTTCAAGTTCCGACAGCGTCAGTCCCCCCAGACCTTTTCCATTCAGATACGGATAAAAGCTGGATGATAAACTTGGCTGATGATCTCCGAAAAAGACGATCTCCACCGGATCATCCACTTTTTCAAAATAGGAGATCAGATACTCTAATGCAGAATCACTCTCATGAATCAATGACAGATACTGGTTCACATCCGGATAATTGATACCGAGCATCCGTGCCTTTTCATCAAAATTATCATATTTTTCCGTATAACCACCATGATTCTGCATGGAAATACTCATGATAAATAAATCTTCATTGGACTTTTTGCTCTCATAACGGTCAACGATCTTTTCATACAGTTCCTGATCTGTAATATAATCACGTAAGATCTTGGTCTGGTCAAAATCGTCTATAAAGTGTGACTCATCAAATCCCATATTCGGATATACAATATTCCTGCTCCATCCGGTCTCATAATAAGGATGCATTGCCACACAGGTATATCCGATATTTTTCAGATCTGACACCAGCGACGTCGGCGTATCGGTAATGTACTGCTGATAGACAACCGAACCGCTCGGAAGAAATGCCATGGAGTTGCCGGTTAAAAATTCCCACTCCGAGTTCGGTGTCTTAGCACCAAATACTGAAGAAAGCGCGTGTCCCTTGATCGTATTATCTTCCAGAGAATCATAAAACGGCGTCAGATCGATATTCGTTGAGAAATTACCCACCACGCTTAAATCCGCATAAGACTCACTCATAACAACAATGATCGTCGGCTTCTTTTCTTTCCCCCCATTATCGGTATCCGTCTCTTTTGCATACTGTTTTTCCAGTTCCTGCACTGCCTCTTTCGAATATCCCTCCGGCTCCGCAATAAAGCAGTCACGGATACTTAACACAAAGTTTAAGATATAACCGTTTCTATAACTTCCCTTTTGTTCCCATGTTTCTGTCACTACAGTCTGCGTATGTTTTCCTATATATACACAGCAAAGCACGGCAAGTGAAATACAGACGATCGACATTGGAATCCTTTTTTTGAAGGAAACATGCAATTTCCGGATCAGTGCAACATACAGCGTGGAAAGAAGTATCACATACCCTGCCCTTACATCCATGACAAATTCATAATTGCCTGCCACGGATAGTCCTGTCTGAATGGACTTTAAATCACTGAAAATAAATTCATTTCCCCGAAACAAATATACAAAATAGTTGATCCCTGCAAAGGATAAAAGCACAATGTGCGAGATCAGGCAGGTTAAGCCTGTATTATTCGTAAATACCTGGACGACCAGAAAAACTACCAGGCAGCATAATACGTTTAACAGCATTTTGTTATCTGAAATCTTAGCTCTCAGTTCTGCATCCAAAAGCAGGTACTGGATATGATAAGCCGTAAAAATACCGCCGCTTCCCAGCATAAGCGCACTCCACAGCCATGACAGTTTTTCATTTAATTCAATCTTTAAGCTCTTGATTCCAAAATAAAGTACTCCAAAACCAAGCAGCACCCATATCGGAAATCGAATGACTGCAAACAGCACTGCTGCAAACACCATTGCAACTGCAAGCCGGATCAGATTCTCTTTTTCAAAATATAACTTTATCTTCATGGTTTCCTCATAATTCAATCTCTCATAGTCTCTTTTTCAACAAAGTTATTCTATCATTACATACAGATTTGTCAATTTTGTGAAGATTAAACTTTTCTTAGTTTTTTTTTTGATTTTTATTCTTCTGATATTACAGGTCCCGGTAAATGGTGGGTTTCAATATCAATAAAATACCCCCTGAGCAGATTTATATCATGCCTGCAAAGGAGGTATTTTTCCATATTATTTTGTCCGCTTTTTAAAGAAATCATCGATTGCTGCATGCAGTTTCTGTGCATCCATGCTCTTTAACAGATAACCGTCCGGCTTTAATGACATCACGTTCATGACTGTCTGTGCATCATTTTTTCCCGTCAGGAAAATGATCGGAATATTCTGAAATTCTGCATCTTCACGTATCATCTGCATAAACTGCCTGCCGTCGACGATCGGCATTTCATAGTCTAATAAGATCAGATCCGGTATATTTAAGGCAAGGTATTTGATCGCCATTTCGCTGGAATTGACCGGGATCACCTGATATTTATCTTCTAACAGTGTCTTAATATTTCGAAGTATTACCCCCGAATCATCAACTGCTAAAATCGTTCTTTTTTTCATCCTGTAATATTCATCGACCTGCCGTTTGATGTTTTCCACCATCTCCACAACATTGATCGGTCTTATAAAGATATCGGTAAACATCTGTTTTGGAAGTGTTTCCCAGAGTTTCTCAAGCTCTTCCACATTTCCCATAACAAATACAGGCGTTTTATGCTTGATCGCATGATCGACAATTACCTTGACACCTACCGCCTTTTTCAAAAGTTCTGCACTTGTACAGATCAGATAGCCCTGTGGCTGTTCTTTTGTGGTAAGCGTTGTTGCCATTGCGATATTTACTACCTTTGCTTTAACCTTTTCTTTTTCAAATGTACTCTCAAATGACTTCGTCAGATAACTCTGTTCTTCCATCAAAATAAGAAATTCTCTTTTGTCCTCAAGCATAATAAACCTCCTTTAGTCCCGCAATAACTCCGTCATGGTATCTGTCAATTCCATAATCTCTTCCATCGATCCACTCGCCATCCGAAACTTCTTTTTTGGCAGCTTCCTCCTTATCTGCATAAGGACGGAGTATCGTTTTAAAACCACGGTACATCGTAAGCAGATCCGGTGTTTTTTCCTCAAGCACTGATGTGTCTGCCTGCTTACCACAACTTTCAAGTTCCTTTGCCGCCTCTGATAACGGTACTGCACCGATCAGAAGTGCGGAACTCTTTAACGCATGTACTTCAATGACATAATCATTGATCAGACCTTCTTTCAGGCACTGTTCGATCTTATTTGCCTTGCTGTCGATCGTACGGTAAAAAATCTGGATCGTTTTCATAAGGGCTGCTTTTGAACCACAACGTTTTACCCCCTCTTCAAACGAAAATCCGTCTGTTACTTCCTGTGATCTTTCTGTCTCTGCCGCAGCATCCATATCATCCTCTGTAATAAGTTCTTTTGCCTCTTCCTTAGAAATCTCGTGTATAAGCTCTTTCGGAAGCCATAACTTTAACTGATTACAGATCCGTGTAAACTCAATCGGTTTTGCAACAAAACCATTCATCCCCACATTCAAAAATTCTTTTCTCGCATCTACCATTGCATTTGCAGTGAGTGCAATGATCGGCACTTCTTTTCGTTTTTCATCCGGCAATGCACGAATCTCTTTTGTAGCTTCTATTCCATCCATAACCGGCATCATATGATCCATCAATACCAGATCATATTGATCCTGCCGAACCATCTTAACTGCCTGCATACCATTTTCCGCGGTATCTATCTGCATCTGAAGCGGCTTTAAAAGCTCCTGCGCAACCACAAGATTCAGATCATTATCATCTACAAGCAAAATATGAGCTTCCGGCGCAATAAACAGATTCTCTGCTTCTTTTTCGATCACACTCTCCTTCTGCTGCTCGTAATTAACAGCAGACATTGGTGTCGCATCAACAATGGTCTGTTCTATCGTAAAGTAAAACTTACTTCCCTTGCCATATTCGCTTTCTACTTCAATGACTCCTCCCATCATATTGACTAAATTCTGGGAAATTGTCAACCCCAGTCCGGTTCCTTCCACATAACGGTTTCTGTCCATCTCCACGCGCTGAAACGCATCGAACAGAATTTTCTGATCTTCCTTGCGGATTCCGATCCCGGTATCTGCCACCTCATAATAAAGCATTACTTTATCCGTATTTTTCTGTCTGACATGCACGGAAAAGCGGACGCTGCCTTTCTCTGTATATTTAATGGCGTTATTCACCAGGTTTATGATGACCTGACGGATACGCCCCATATCCCCTTTCAGCTTACATGGAATATCCTGATCAATATCATAGATCAGTTCCAGACCGGAATGTCCGATCCTGTTTTCCATACTGATCCTCAGATCATGAAACATTGAACATGTATCATACGGTTCATCAAACAGCTGCATTTTACCAGCTTCCATCTTTGAACAATCCAGCACATCATTGATGATCGTAAGAAGCACACGCCCGGAACTCTGGATATTCAGCAGATATTCCTGCTCCTTCGGTGAATGCCGGGAACGCAGTAAGATCTCTGTAATTCCCACAATAGAGTTCATCGGCGTACGTATCTCATGTGACATATTCGAAACGAAGTTGGTTTTGGCACGGTTGGCATCTTCCGTCTGTAATACAAGACGCTTCATCAGATGGTTCTGCTCTATGATCTTTGTCACGTCGATAATTGTCATCATATATCCCTGTATCAGTTCATTGTCCTTTAACACCGTTTCTTCCACCTGATAATGCCGGTCTTTCCAGTCAAAAAAATCCTGACTGCCCTGAATAAATGTATATATCTTATCATCCGTGCAATATCCCTGTTCCATATTTATAGAAGTAATAATTTTATCCGCCATCGAATTTAAAAAAAGGAAACGGTGATCCGCATCTGTTACAATGACAGCTTCTTTCAGATTATCAATAATATAATTTTTTGCATTTTTGACAGGATCAAACAAGCCGTATTTTACAACGGCAATGCTCATAAAGATACAGGACAACAGAATTCCAAGAGGTGTTGGATCATCTCCTTTTAGAATTTTTAAAATGCGCAGAGACAACAGGAGCATTGGTGAAAGCATCGCTGCGATCATAAGGAAATGGATTTTTCCTTTATTGGGCATACTTCTCTGAGAGCAGTAGGAAGAGATGATGATGCCGATCGTGGTCATGATTTCTGCCAGTAAGAAAGCCATATAGACATAGTACATTGGTGCTGGAGAGATTTCCAGCGTATATCCGTTCAGGTTTGCCTTCGAAGGAGCCAGCCAGTAATCTTTATAGTATAGATGATGATAATCAACGGTTGCGATCATAACATAAAATCCCATGTTTACCACAAGGAGCAGATGAATCGCCCACTGAGGGATTTTTATATTTTTCCAGCGTATCATAAACATGAGAGCGCAGAAATTACCAAAACATTTTCCCAGGTATTCCATTTTCCCGATCACAACCATAGTTTCTTTCTGACCGCCCACAATGTAAATACTTTTTGCCACAAGTGTCACCAGACAACAGGCAATCGTTAAGATAAGCTCCCCTCTATAGTTTGTATCTTCCTTCCGGAAAACAATCACCAGTAAATCAAAAGCCACAAGAACACCAAATATATGAAGTAACAGCCACAAAACCGCAAATGTCATCACTTACGCTCCCCCTTCTGTTCCTGCACATAACTAGTACATTTTTACCATTATATCATGTCCTGGTGGGTTTGATAACTGGTTTTTCGTAAATTTTAGTTGACTTTAATTTTCAACATCTGTTGCCAAAGCTGCCCGCACTCTCTTTTTTCAAATCCGGCTGCTTTTCAAACGTACATGATGGATTCCTTTTACGAAACTCATTTGATTTTCCTCCTTATCTTCCCTGAGACCCGCAGCCTTCTCTTCCAGGCATATCCTCACTTTTCACATAGCGGGCATTGAACTCCATATTGATCTCGCGCAATTCTTTTTTCCCATCAATATAATCCTGATACATTTCCACAAGTCCTGACATGCAGCCATCGCAGGCTGCATCTATGTTTCCTAATGATTCTGCCACGATCTTTTCACGTTCTTCTTTTGTTGTCTCGGAAATTAAATATCCCATTATCATTCTCTCCTTTTTCAAGTACCATGATCGCATTGGAATTTCTTACGGTGGAAAGCCTGTGTGCGATCGTGCCTGTAAACAAATGTGTATCCTGTATTACCATGGAAAGAGAACGCCGCAGGTCATCTTTCCTGATATCTTTGACGTCGATCCCATCATATGTGATCTGTCCCGGTTTTGCAAACAATGATATTCCGTTCAGCACCGTTTTCTCCGGCACATAGCCGAACACAACATCATGGAAACGCACATCTCCCTTTAACAGTGTCAGTTCTCCTGATGACAGTTTCCACGCATAAGGCAAAAATAAACCTCTTAACTCTTTCGGCTTTACGATTTTGTATACCTGAACGGAACTTATTTCGTAAATAAATGCAAAATATCTATAAAGGTAGCCAATCCAATATATTTCATGCAAGATTCCAAATTTGGTAACCTTGCCTTCTTGCCGAATCGTATACGGGATGCATATTTTTATCCAATATCTTACAGAACTCCTCTCTTGAATTTCCTTTTCGATAAAGTTCCTGATTTGCCCAAATGGAATGTAAATTGTCTCTGTAACAGGCTTCATATAACTTGTAAATTCCAGGCTTTTCATGCATCTTTTCATATAAAATAAACTGATTATCTGCAAACTTAGAAAAAAACAAATCCCATTTTGGGAGCTTGTTATTTTTCCTGGAATTCCAAATGGAATCCATCGGCATGAGATTCCAGAGTTCATCATTCATCACAAATGAGTGTGGAATAAAATGATCCAGATCATATTCTTGTGTATTGATTGGTTCACCCTTAAATACATCTATAATTGGCGTAATTTCCATCACCGCGTCCCAAAGCTTTCTTGCATTTTCCAACTTGCGTATTTTTTCATCTGCGGAGGTAAGTTTATATACCAATCCCGGAACTTCCGGATTATTATTCTGCAGCCACCTAACCTTTTCCAACTGAATCCAACCGAGAATGTTTACGGTATTGTCCCGAATCATTTGAAACCAGTCATCTTGAAAGGTAATCACTCTTTTCAGACTTTTACCATCATTAAATGTATAGGGCAATAAGATTTCGGTCTGGCTTAGTTTGTTATAATATTCCATCATTCTTCCGGCACTACTTTCCAGATTAATCTTCTCGACTCCACGATTTGCAAATCCAGACAAAGCCTTGTAAGGAACATTTTTCGTGAGGTCTTTTTTGTAAGTGCCAAGTTCTTTATCCTCCGAAAACTCCAGCAATTTATTTATGATTTCTACGTCACTTGCATTGTTTGCAAGTCCACTTAATTTCTGTAATCTTAATACGGCTTTTTCAAGATTATCCTTAATAATTCCTTCCCCATAGATTCCACTTAAGTGGATGTGATACTCAAGAACCGGATACCAGGCATTTGATATCATTTTGTTGATGATTTCATCGTAGGCAGCTTCTTTTTTATTAGCAGATATCAGCTGCACAATTGCTTCGAGCCAATAAAACTTATAGCTGCACGTTGGAGAATTCATCATTTTAGAAAATCCATCTATGTCAAGCTTGTTGTAGTATTTCTTGTCGATGGGTAAATCAGCCAATATCTCACCTTCTCCCTTGATTATCTGTTTCAATTCGTCTTTTAAAATTGTAACTTTTTTTATTACAATTTTAAAATATCATGATGTTGGGGGCAAAACCATAAATAACTTTGCCCCTATTTCTATAGCACCTTGAAAAATTCATAATTTGTAGTATGTCGCCGGATTTTAGAAGATATATGCCGGGGCTTTCCTGCCTTGTTTTATGCAAGTACCGGATTTTGAGCGTAATGTCCTAAGCCCCTCACATAATTGAAGGGTTTCCGGAAATTCAATGCGGCTATTTTGGAACCGAAAGAGAACTTGCCACGCTGTTTTCCATGGGGCATCTTTTCCAAATGGTAATTCTTTCGAATATTTGACGGAACAGTTTCCACTCCATTACGGAGAATGCAGGTGTATATCAGTTCCATCCGGCTTAGTTTGCGGATGTTGGATTCAATCATCATGGAATCCATTCGTCTGACTTTGCCGCTGATTCCCATCAATTTTACAATGGAAGCACTTAGATCTTTCACACAGTCATGGTAGAGATCCTTATTATGAAGGGCATACTGAATTCGAAAATCCAGCATAAGATTTTCAACTATCTCATCATCGGAATAATCAAAAAGCTCTTTGATGATGAGCACGCCAACGGTCACATTTACCGGAGTATTCGGTCTGGATGCCTTATCATTGTATAATACAGAAAAGCGCTTTTCATCAATAGCAGGAAATATTTTATCGGCAAAGATTTTTGCTCAGGATTTTTCCTGTGCTTTCTGTTCTCTGGCAGTTAATCCGGAAAAACTATCTGTAAATGACATTTGCTGGTAAGCGTTTTCCTTAAATGACATAGAGAATACCTTCTTTCTTAAGATATCTCTATTATACAGCAAGTAAACTATTTATGCCTATATTTACTACAAAATAGTGCAATCTGTGAATTTCCTTCCTAATCTACCTCGCTGATAAATTTTTCTATAAGCCTGTTTACTTCATCCGGCTGGTCGGTATTGGAATTATGACCGGCATTTTTTATCCATTTAAGCGGTAACCCTTCTCTCTGATGCCATTTCTTATTATAGCTTTTTGCTGAGCCCGCTTTATCCTTTTCTCCACAGATAAGTAACGCCGGACAACTGATACGATATGGCAAATCTGCTTTGATTGCTTCAGCAAGCATTCTGTACCCGAAGCCGGCAAGCCTTGCGTATTCTTTAGGGTCTGCATCATAGGACATCATCATTTTCCGCATAAGATTCTGACCATAATCTGTCTCAGCGCACCCTCTTGACCCTGCCCTAAGAAGCGCTTTCCATGGATATATTTTATATAATGGCTCTGCTCTTTCAAGAAGCCATATTTCCATTGCAGTCATATAAGACTTTTGAAGCGGTGCAGAATCAATAGAAATAAACCCCTTTATCTTATCCGGATATAATTCCATATGCATTTGAGCCAGATATCCACCCATAGACTGACCAATAATGATCGGATGATAAATTTCTTCTTTTGCTAAGATTTCATAAAGCCATTCTGCCATGTCAGCCAGACTGTAATTATTCGTAAATGGTCTGGATAATGCATGTGATGGTGCATCCCATACAAACACATTCTGTTTATTCTCAAAATATTCTATCTGCTTCTCAAAAAGCCTGTGATCTGCTGTAAGTCCCGGTAAAAATACTAACGTAATTTTCTGCTTGTCTATTATATTTACAAAATAACGGATGCAGCCACAGGATGTCTTATAACTGTTTTCTATCATTTTCCGTCCCCTTTCCATAAACCATTTCCCAATGATTTATCATTTCCAGATATTCCTGCTCAAAAACAGTTACATCATAATTTCCTGTTCTGTACCAATGCTTCAGCATCCCTTCTGAAGCATATAGAATTTCTTTATATATACGAACAAATTCTATATCCTTACGGATGAAATCGAGATTCAAAATTGACAAAAGCAATTCCAATGTCGTTTGGGTAACATCCTGTACATACGGTTGGATAGTTGATTGAATATCCGGCTCTGTTTCAAAGTATGAATTTATGGAAAATAAGGACAAAAATGTGTATTTTCTCATCACTGCACACTTAGCCATCAGACCTCGACGCATCATTTCAAAAAAATCATCTGTTTCATATACCTTATATTTACACATGTACTTTTTTGTTAAATCCGCTGCATGATTCCATAAAAAAATATACAGCTCCTGCTTGTTATGAAAATAATGAAACAAAAGTGACTTGGAAATTCCGGCTTCTGCTGCAATTTCTGAGGTTGGTGCCTTTTTATATTGATTCATTGCAAATACTTTATATGCTGCATTCAATATTTGAGATTGTTTTTCTACAGGCAAAGCATAAAATTTATAATTCATAAGCCACCTCCGTTGACCAATTGGGTTAATGTGAGTATACACCCGTTGACCGATTAACGGAAGATATGACAATGCTTTCTGCAATCCAGAGCCAAAATTAGAGATTGGCATATATGCTCCACAGATAAAGCCGTAGCCTGCGCTGACAATCGTTCCTACTGCTGACATCTGCCCCTGCGTAGTAAGCGGATAGCTTATAATACTTGAAAGTGTACTTCCAAATAGCACCAGAAGAATCTCATCAATAATAATCCAAAGCACATCCACAAAGCTTAAATACCAGCCCATTTTTCCTATGTAAAGAAGTCCGATCACAAGTGCCAGCCCATTTACAAGCAATGAATTCAGCACTGTTGCAAGGAAATATCCAAGATATATCTTTGAGCGACTTATCGGTGAAACATTTAAGTCCTTCCTTATACCATTCACCTTGTCCTGAACCATTGTAAGATTCACGCAGAATGTAACTGTTACACAGCTTACTGCTAAGAGAGCGGCAACTAGCTGGGATGCAACTGTCCCATCAATCAACTTTTCCGCAATCGTAAATCCTTCCGGAAATGCTGATGTAAAAGAGTCCTTATAAACCTTTGCTAAAAATGGTGCATACAATACAATCAAAATAAATGGTGTGATAAGTGCAGAAAAAAACATTCCTTTATCTCTAAAAAATAATTTCCTGTTCCTATTCATAAGAGAAATAACTGCCTTCATTCGTTTTCACCTCCCAGTACCTTGCCTGTTACCGCAAGAAATACATCATCCATTCCGCCCTTTACTACCTCGTAATCTCTAAATATATCCTGATGTTTAACTATAAGCTTTGTTGCTTCAATGTCTATATGAGCATTACTAAGATGCATAATATATGAACCAAGATGCATTAAAACACAAAAAGGACGCAGGATTACTCCCACGCCCCAATTACTATCTGGCTTTATCTGTCCTTACCATTGGCACTTCTTTCGCTGCTTCAACCTTCATATCTGCACCGCCTCTTTACATTCACGTATAAAGACTCTTTCACATGCTTTGATCGTCTTTTTCAAATATCAGAATCTTCTGCGTAACCTTTTTTGCAATCGGTAATAACGACAAAAGTCTGTATGCAGATGAAAATAACTCCATGCCACGAAGAATATTATCATCTTTTATTTTATGATACCCTGTTGTCATATTCCCAAGGTCTTCAAAATGATCTGCACCGAAGACAAATTTTGAGCCTGTTTGCTGTATGGATTTTTCTATTCCTTCTTTCTTTACCCATGCCTTTGCCAGACATTCCATAAGAATACAGGCATTATCAAAGTTGTCCTTTATTATTTTTAATATCTTACCGTTTTCTTCTGCTGTCAGATACATTGATAATCCTTCAATGATAAAAAGCATTTTCCCCCGCACTTTTACTTCTTTTGACCATGCAGGGTCAAGTGCAGAAATTCCTATCGTAGAAACACGTCCTGATTCCTCGAAAATCTGATTGCGGATTGCTATCGTTTCTGGCAGATCCAGATTGTACCAGGTGATTTTACCATTATCCATGCGATAAAATCTCGTATCCAGACCACAGGCAATATTAACCACCGTACAATCAGGATTTTTCTCTATAAAATTCTTTACTAATTCATCAAAAACTATCGTTCTAGCAATTACCCCTTTCCCCATCGTAGAATCCCTAGCCGCTGTAGAAAAATCATAATCAATTCTGTCGACTAATTCTACCGCCTTTGCATCATAGAATTTATTATGCTTACTTTTGGAATATTGGGCTCTGGCATAAAAGCTCTGGAGCATTGTCTCAGCACTGCCACTGATAGTAGGTTTTATTCTTTCACTCATACATTTACCTTTTTTGCAATATAATTAGTTTCGACTAACTTGATTGTAACACATTTTATGAAAATAAACAATTCAAATTGACGTGTCTTGGAGACAGCCCCCATAAACTTCTTAAACTGGAAGTTTCCATTTATTTCTTTTTGCGGTATTTGGGTTCAATACCTACTACATACGCTACCATAGCCGCAATACTAATAAGCATTGCACCCAATATAGGTATAATAATCAAACCCGAATTCTGCCCATCTAATAAAGGCAATCCAATTAACGTAAACAAAACACCATACACGCACCACAATATGCCCAAAGCACGATTATAGCCTTTCACATCTTCTATGGGCGCTACCTCAGCATTTGCCCAAAAACCGAAAGGTTTTGCTTTCTTGGAATTAAAATCATAAATGCCCATTACAATAAATAATACGCCGATTATTACCCAAATAACAAATGCTATTAATCTTCCTTCCATAATATGTATCCTTTCTTTGTAGTTCTGTAAATTCCGATTGTTCGAGCTTTTCAAATACTAACGTACTTAATTCTGTTCAATAAGTGATTTATAGTAGTTACCAAAGTCAGCAAGTGAATTAACAATTGGAAGCATTTTTGTTCCGAGTTCCGTTAATCCGTATTCGACTCTCGGTGGCTGCTCATGGTAATCGTGGCGATATGCCAGTCCATCACTCATCATTTGTCTTAAACTATCTGTCAAAACCTTTTGTGAAATACCATCTATACTTCGTTGTAGCTCATTGAATCTCCATGGGCGCTCTTTCAAGTTACGCAAAATCAGCAGTTTCCATTTTCCTCCGATGAGAGATACCGCTGTTGCAACTGGGCATTCCGGTAATTCTTCTTTTGCTCGCATAATTCTCACCTCCGAGTCTATTGTAACACATTCAATTTTGAGTGTACAGTTACAAAAAGGTGCGTACTTGTTTTTGTATGTGTCTCACACTATACTAATACCAAGCAACCAGAAACTACAAATCAACTATGGAGGTATTATTATGACAAATTACACAAAAACAACTATTGGAAAGGAAAACCGAATTGAACTGCATGAAAAGTTGTCTTTAACAGGTGCAGAAATCAGTTTAAACGAACTACCTGCAGGAGCAAATGTCCCATTTGTTCATTCTCATAAAGAAAATGAAGAAATCTATGGAATTCTTTCAGGTAACGGCAAAGCCGTAATTGATGGAGAAGAAATCAGCCTTTCAACTGGAGACTGGCTAAAAATCGCACCTGCTGCAAAGCGTCAGTTTTTTGCATCCGATATTTCCGGAATTACTTATATCTGCATACAGGTAAAAGAAAATTCTCTGGAACATTTTACAGCAGAGGATGCCGTAATCGGCTAATTAAAAGTATTTATTTAATCGAGTAGGAGGGAAATCTGAGTGATTTCCCGACCTCTCACACCACCGTGCGTACCGTTCGGTACACGGCGGTTCAGTCAACTTAACAAGTAACACACCTTTCGGTGTAGTAATCTAACATTGAGATTAATCCAAAACGGGTTAGTCTTTCTTTTGTAACGGCTACATTCATGGCACCGCCTTGACAGCAGTGTGCGATTCTCGCACCATTATAAGCCGTTGAGTACGCTAGTTTCTTATATACCCCTAGCTTTATTAAGTTCTTCGCGCGATTCTGTGGAGTTTTCCAATGTTTCCATATACACATGCGCAATCGAAATCTTATGCTTTGGTCGAGCGTGGCACATAACACCTTCATACTACCTATTTTAAAGTAGTTAATCCACCCTCTGATAAGCTGATTAAGTTTCTCAACCTTATAGCTGTTACTAACGCCCCAGCTACGACAAGTGAGTTCTTTCATTCGCCTCTTGAACTTTGCTACTGATTTTGCATGTGGTTTTGCCTTAAATTGGTGTGCTCTTGAATCAAAGTAGAATCCGAAACCCAGATATTTCAATCCTCTTGGTCTATCTACTTTGCTCTTGGTCATGTTAACTTTGAGTCCTACTTTCTCTTCAATAAAACGAGATATGTTTCTCATTACACGATTGGCAGACATTTCGCTTCCGACCATAATAATACAGTCATCCGCGTATCGTACAAAGTTAAGCCCTCTCTTTTCCATTTCCTTATCAAGTTCATTCAGCATGATATTTGCCAGTAATGGTGAAAGATTTCCTCCTTGTGGTGTTCCCACAATAGAATCCTCATACTCATCATCAATCATGATTCCACTGACAAGATATTTCCTAATGATAGAGATAACATCTCCATCTTTTATAGTTCTGCCTATGATGGTCATAAGCTTGTCATGGTTTACTGTGTCAAAGAACTTTTCCAAGTCAATGTCTACAATCCAGTCGTTGCCCTCGTTCATCATATCAAGTGCTGTCAGGATTGCCTGTTGTGCACATCTGTTCGGTCTGAATCCATAACTATGATCATGGAACTGCTCCTCATAGATTGGTGTTAAGACCTGTGCAATAGCTTGTTGTATAAATCTGTCTGTTACTGTTGGCACTCCCAGGTTTCTGAAACCGCCATCGGGTTTTGGTATCTCCACTCTCCGTACTGGCTGAGGTTTATACTTTCTTGTCCTCAGCTGCTCCTTAATGATTTCGCCGTTCTTTGCAAGATGTTCCTTAAGTTCTGTGCACTTCATTCCGTCCACTCCCTCTGCACCTTTGTTTCGTACGACCTGCAGATATGCTCTGTTGAGGTTATCGCTAGATAATATCTGCTCCATTAGACTACTTGTGTCCATGCGTTCTTTCCTTTCCGTCTCGCTTGATTTGACCATCTTTTACCCGATTGGTTACGGCAGATGTTATCTCTTCTGCAATACGAGACATACTCAAACTTATTGATTGTTCGCCCCTTTGCTCCATCTCTATTACAGAGACTTCTTCACTACTATGGGCTCGGCTGACTTCTCACAGTTCGTTGTTACTAGGCTAATGAAACCCCTGTGAGACCTCCACGCTTAAGGTGCACGCTCTTTCCTCTCATCTATCCGCCACATTTACTCGTACTTCCAGCAACTTTAGGACTTCATCTCTTTTGGCAGATTTATCCGTATTTCCGAGCCTTATATGTGATTTCTGTCCGTCGGACCAAGAGTTTGCTTACAGCTTCCTTCAGATTCCACCTCACGATGGACACCCTTGCTGTTCTGCTATACACTTCCTCGTTGCCTAGGCGTGTTCGGGACTTTCACCCATTAGAGCGCGCCCATGGCGCGCAAACCAAAAATGCACAGTTCCCGATAAGCTAGGAACTGTGCATCTTTTTTCTTCAATTTTACAATTTCTCTATTTTTCAAACAAGAACTTCTCGATTTCAAATGGCGATAAATAAATCTCTCCACCATCATCAGTTTAATTTTCGTTTAGATTAACGATTTCTTATTCCTGTATTCTCTGTCCCTCGGATTTCCTCATGATAGAAATAATCTACGATCACCGGATGTCCCTGCGGGACTCTGCCATAAGGCATTTCATTATCCACAAAGGGACAATCATACTTCTTAGCCATTTCCTCAGCTTTTACTTCAAGTGCTTCAAAGTAGCTGCGGTTATGCTTGTTATAGATCTCGTCGTAAAGTGGTACAAGATCAGGATATTTTCCGGCGATATAATCCATAATTGTCTTTTTGAAACCGCCTCGAAGATTGAGATTTTCGAGCCAGAACAGATCGCACTGATCCTTTACCTGCTCAAAGATTGCTTCAAAATCTGTGATACCGGGAAATACCGGGGATACGAAACAGACTGTACGGATACCTGCTTCATATACCTGCTTCATAGCAGCGATACGGCACTCAATGCTAGAAGCAGAGTCCATATCGTTCTTGAAATTTTCATCTAGTGTATTGATTGACCATGAAACGGTTACTCGTCCAAGCTTCTTCAGCAGATCAATATCCCGTACCACAAGATCCGACTTTGTGCAGATCAGAATATCTGCGTCACTGCCGATCAGCTGCTCCAGAAGTTTTCTGGTATTCCCGAATTGCTCCTCCTGTGGATTGTAGCCATCTGTCACAGAACCGATGACCACCCGCTGTCCGGCATATTTCTTCGGATTCTTAATTTCCGGCCAATGCTTCACATCAAGGAAAGTGCCCCATTCCTCCTTGTGTCCGGTAAAGCGCTTCATAAAAGAAGCATAGCAATACTTGCAGGCATGTGTACAGCCTACATATGGATTGACCGAGTAACCGCCTACAGGCAGACTGGACTTGGTCATGATGTTCTTTGTTTCCGCCTCATTAATGAGGATTCCATTTATTACTTCTGCCATGATTTCTGTACCTCCAACACTTTATTGAATTCATCTGGCATTTCCTGAATCATATTTTCATTCCCTATGATAGGGACAAGATCTTCCTTCATAAATACCGGAATGTCAAGCACATGCGCCTGATCTGTCAGAGACCATGCCCACTCCGGCTCCGTATGAACCTTCCTGCTCTGAACTCCAGTCATGGTGCCGACAACGATCCAGTTGATCCCGTAAAGATCAACTGAACCTGGATTGTCGAATAGCGGCTCAAAGGTAACATGATAGTGTTTTGCTCTGACATTTTCCCGTAGTGCGTCAATACGCCACAGTTCTGCTTTTCTCGTCACCGTAACACCAAACCATGCGTTTTCCAAATCTGTATCAAAATCCAGCAGATCTGGTCGCTTTGTAAGGAACAGGAACTGATGCTGTGGATTTTCACGGATTTTTTCAAATACCTCGTCTCTCCATTCTGACTTCCAGCCGGAAAGATCGCTCATGCCGGTAAGAAGAAAGTTCTGCGGACGTTTCTTTTCCATCATCTTGAGTTTACCCGGAAAGAATTCAGGGTCAGCAAAGTCATCAATCATATGCCAGCGTTTCACATTATTGCGGGCATAGCAATATGCACACCCCACTGTACATCCGATGACGATATTCATGTTTTGAATCTGATCTTTGATACAAATACTCATGATTTCTGCCACTCCTCAAGATTCTTTCTGATACGGTCGAGGCATTCCTCAAACTGGGTAATTTCTTCCTCCGAAAAACCTTTGTAGTAAATACTGCCCATTTTATCAGATACAGAATCGTATTCGTCCTTTAAGGCATGTGCTTTTTCAGTCAGAAACAGGAGTGTTTTCCTTTTGTCCGTTTCAGACTGAACACGTCTTATCAGCCCTTGATTTTCCATTCTTTCCAGCATCGTAGTAAGAGAAGTTATCGCTAATCCACACTTAATCGAGAGTGACCTGATTGAGATTCCATCTTCCTGCCACAGTACATAAAGAATACGCCCTTGGGCTCCGTTAAACGCATCAATATTCTTTTCGCTGAGAATCTTCTCAAAGATTCGATCTCCAAGTTGTTTTATTTTGGTAACAAGAAATCCGCCATTCATTTTTACACAAAAACTCCTATATAGTATTTTATCAAATAATACTATATAGGAGTTTTACTGTCAACAGTTTGTATGTCTAAGTAGAAGTAAATTCCGATTTCTCAGTTTCAAAAACTGGAAGTTATAAATATCTTTGCAAATATACCATATCTATTAACTGTACACCACACTCATAAATTGGGTGGTCATAATTGTCCGTAAAGAAATTCGGAATATTGTGAGATCGGACAAATCCGCATTTTTCATAAAACGGTACGGTCAACGGGCTGTCACCTGTTCCAACCTGCAAAATAGAATATTCATCTGCATATTTACTTACAAGGAAGTCAATCAATGCTTTCCCATAGCCCTGTCCTTGATTCTGAGGATCAACTGCAATATTTTTAATTTCAAGTATTCCATTATCTTTATCAGTAACGACACATTCAGCTTTTACATTACCATCTTCAAGTACATACATAGTACCTTTTTCAAGATAGTGATCAATCATATTTTCCTGCTCATCAGCTAATAACAATAATGCTATAAATTGCTTTTTATTCTCATTCACTTCTCGGATTTTCATATCTATTACTCCGTCAAACTAGAATTTGTTTATTTCTTCTTTTTCGGTTTTGGAGCTAGCAGTTCGTCATACATAGCACCAAACAAACCTGCCAAAAATTCCTTATTATCAACTTCATCTACCAACAACATCTCTTTTGCTCCCTCATAGGGGAATTCATATGAAGCTGTCGGCATATAACTAATTGCTGATTTTACTGGTTTAACAAGTAATCTATCATCATAGATACCACCTACCATCTTTCCTCGATAATAAACAATAAATTCTCCCATCATAGCTCGATAAGTAATTTCTTCTAACTCAGATAGCTGCCCTAAAATAAACTCTAAATATTCTTTGCTTGACGCCATAATTTCACCTCAACTTATAATTTACTTAATAATATGTGCTGTAATAATTGTATAACTATATGAATTGATAGTGATTTTGACATTTCCAATTTCGCAATACCAATTTTTACCTTGTTTGTATATATGGCAATTTTCATCCAACACCTTATTTTTGCAATACTCAACAACATCTACTATATCTATTTTTAGATTTCTTTTAATTCTATCAACTCCCAGTTCAGTTGTATGAATTTTGTTAATATTATCGAGTAATATTTTTTTATCTTCCATTCTTCTTTTCCTCAAATACCGATTGAGAAAACGATAAAGACGGAATGTAAACGTATGGAGCGTTTACGAACTTTAAACAATAATATTTAAATATATTATAATAAAAATCCATGTTCCTTAAATTGGAACATGGATTTTGTGGTAATGGGATAATTAATAATTTATATTTCACATGCCACATCATATGCTGATTTAATAGCATGATCAATATTACTTGGACGTTCTCCAGCACAATCACCAATATAGTGAAGTGGAAGAGGACAATCAGAAAGCTCTGGAAGGTTCTTTCTTGCACCAACAGCCATTACAACAAAGTCTGAAGCAATTTCTTCTGTTGATGTATTGTCGTCTATTGTTTTTTCAACAACTACAGAATCATCTTTGATTTCTGATAATTTTGCAGATGTTACTATTTGAACATTATAATGCTCTAATTCACTCATTAGAGTAGGTAGAACAGTGTTGCTTTCTTCTTTTGCAATCTGGTCCATCATTTCAATAATTGTAACCTTACATCCACGTGAAGCCAGATATTCAGCTGTCTCAACACCTACAAGACCACCACCGATTACAGAAACATTACCGAATACGATTTCTTTCTTGGCAAGCACATCCCATGCACTTGTAACAGTTGGAAGATCTTTGCCAGGAACAGGGATTATTGCGTTGTTTGCACCTGTTGCCACAATTACTTCATCGAATGAATTATAATCCTGTGATGTGAATTCTTCACCTAGCCTGAATGTAACATCTAATTCAGGAAGTACATTTGCATAATAATTAATACTTCTCATCATTTCTTCTTTTCTTGGAGGTACACTAGCAATAAGTAACTGACCACCAATCTGAAGTGATTTCTCAAAAATGGTTACACTATGACCTCTTAATGCAGCAACACGTGCAGCTTCAAGTCCAGCAATACCAGCACCAATAATAGCTATTTTCTTTGATGATGCTGCAGGAGTTATATGTCGTGTTGCTTCGTAACCGTTTTCAGCATTAAGTACACAACTTAAGAAAGCACGATTCTGAATATTATCTGTACATCCCTTATTGCACATCATACATGTTCTGACATTACAGCAATGTCCATCTGCGCATTTGTTTGCAAAGTCAGGGTCTGTGAGAAGAGAACGACCTAATCCAATGATATCAGCAGAACCATTTGCAATAACTGCTTCGGCAGCTTCTGGTGTAACGATACGGCCTACTACAGATACAGGAATAGATACAAGCTCTTTTATTTTTTTAGAATAAGAAACCATAAATCCGTATGGCTGTGTTCCCATGGCAGGGATTGTATCACCCATATTTCCTGTATGGTTAGCCTGTGCAACATGTAATGTGTCAACACCGCAAGCTTCTAATTCTTTTGCAAAAATGCAAGCCTCATCTAATGGAAGACCACCTTTTCCTCTAAAACTATTTTCTCCAAGAGGAGTAACTATAGGAAGCTTGTAGTCGATAACCATGTCAGGTACGATTGTTTTTAATCTTTTTACAAGTGTTAATGCAAAACGTGTACGATTAGCCAGGTCACCGCCATATTCATCAGTTCTATGATTTAAAATAGGAGAGCAGAGAGAACCAACAAGACGGTCTCCATGTACTTCAATACAATCAACACCAGCTTCGTGTGCTAAGATAGCACAGTTTTCCATATGCTTTATTATTTCATCAAGTTCTTCTGCAGTTACTTCATTTACAAAGTGCTGCATATCATGGTGAAGTTTAGCTCTTGCTTCCTGCATTTTGCCCTGATGGAACATATCGTTTAAAGCTTTAACATTGTAGTCAGGATGGAATAACTGAATTCCAAGCTTTGCACCATTTTCATGACATGCGTCAGCAAGTTTTTTGAAGCTTTGAACCTGCTCAGGTGAATAAAGCTTTGGTGTAGGAGAGAATGTTGGAAGTGGTGCAACATCTCCAATTACTATATATCCGACACCGCCTTTTGCGAGACGCTCGTAAAAACGAAAACTTTGTTCTCCAATAGAACCATCTTTTTCCTCATATCCTGTTGTAAGTGGTGGGAACATAATACGGTTTTTAAATTCAATATTTCCAACTTTTATAGGCTCTAATAATTTCATTGTTCATACTTCCTTTCAAAGTGAATATACTATTTAAGTGGTGTTAAAAACTCTAACATTAATTTGTCTAATTCTGCTCTTGCAAAAGCACTGGCAAAATTGTGGTTAGCGCCTTCAATCGTTTTATAATTGCATTTTCCATTGTAAAGTGACTCATATCTATGGCATGTTGCATCATCTACCAAATCATCTGCAGTTCCTCTTATAAGGAGGACTGGTCCGTTGTATCCTTCTGCTGACGAGAATGGCTCATAGTTAAATAAATCATGATTAAAGGATGTTGGGAAAGTGAGTCCTTCAATATCGGCTTTGGTGATTCCCTGAGCTTCCATGGCTTCAGCACGATCCTTACATCCAAACCACATTCCAGCACCTGGACACATAAGCATGAGAGCATAAGGATTAACAATAGGAGCTGCAGTAGCAGCTGCGTATCCTCCCATACTCTGACCAGATAAGATAATCTTATCTGGATTGGCAAAATCTTGTGTTTTAGTCCAGTTTATAATATCCTCGATATCGTGTAGGATACCTGTAAAGGTCATGTCCTCGAATTCACCATCACTTTCACCATTTCCGTATAAATCAAAACGGACACTGGCAAATCCATGTTCAGCTAAGAATCTGGCTGTGTGAGTATAAATACTTTTGTAACCGCTTTTATTCCCTGTAAAGCCATGTACATTTACAATAGCAGGAAATCTTGTGCCATCTTCTGGAATGTTAACTATTCCGCGTAAGATGTGTCCATCACGGTTTGTAATTTCTACTTGTTTTGTCAATTTAAAATACCTCTGTTTCTAATTTTATTCTGCAGTAGCAGCATTTCGCTTATCAGCTAAATCCTGTAACATTTCAGCTGTTTTCTCTTTTGTAAGAGGGTAGATAAATTTTAATACCAGAACAGCTAATAAATACCCTACAACATATAAACCTGTATATGTTTTCCAAAGACGTCCTGAGAATGCTTCATTCTGGACAGCTTCATTAACCTGGAATCCAGCAATTGCAAGTGCAAAACTACTCATACTTCCTGATACAGCATTAGCAAGTTTACGGAAAAATGTATATGCTGAGTATACAATTCCTTCATTACGTTTTCCTGTCTGAAGTTCCTGATAATCAATTGCATCATTTACAAGTGCCCAAACTAATACTTGGAAACCACTTACTCCAAGATAGCAGATTCCGTTGATGATAATAAAGAGCATAGGATTTTCAAGTGGGAAGAAGAATAAAATAGCATAAACAACAACTGAGAAAGATGCACTGTACATAATCCATTCTTTCTTTCCAAATTTCTTAGCAACAAATTTTGTGCCTACGAATGCAATAAGTGACCAGAGTACACTTAACATACCTGAAACTGCCATGATGGCAACATTTCCAAAATAATCGCGGAATAAATAAGTATTTAATCCGTTAATCATACCGGCTCCAACAATACCGATAAAGCTTGATAACATAACTCCGAGTAATGCTTTGTTTTTAGTAATATCCTTAATTACCTTGAAGTAGTTAAGCTTTTCTTTTTTCTCAACAACTGGCTCTGTAATAATACGCTCTTTACACCAATGAGATGTAAACATAAGACAGATTAATCCAAT
Organism: Roseburia sp.; assembly: GCF_041325975.1. Classification (NCBI taxonomy): domain Bacteria; kingdom Bacillati; phylum Bacillota; class Clostridia; order Lachnospirales; family Lachnospiraceae; genus Roseburia; species Roseburia sp. Next base: position 1,082,329 of record NZ_JBGLEJ010000004.1, read on the forward strand.
AACTGCACAGATTGCTGACATAATAAGGAAATGGCTAGGTACTGGCTGGTTATCTTTATATAAGAATAATGGTCCAGCAATAACGATAACTGTCATAAAAATTGTACCGCCAAGACTTCTGAAACGAGAAAGGTCAGTACGTTGGTTAACATCATCAGTCATTACACTTGAAAGACTACCAAATGGAACGCTGACACATGTGTACATAATTTCGTAAACAATATATGTAATGAACATATAAGCAATACGTGCACCATAAGCGAAATTGCTTACGTTAACAAATCCTAATATACAGAGTACTGCAGTTGGAAAAGCAAAGAATTTAATCCAAGGAATGAATTTTCCTTTTCCTTTGTTTTTGTGGCTATCAACAAGTGCACCAATTAAAGGGTCATTTATAGCATCCCAAAACTTTGTAATAAGCATAAGGATTCCTACGTGTACTGGATTAACTTTTAATACCAGTGTATAAAAAATAGCAAGATACATGGCACGGAACTGCTCAGTACAGCAACATCCCAAATCGCCAAGAGTGTAACCAATTTTGTCCTTCATGGAAAAAGGTCTTGTTTCTTTCATGATAATTTACCTCTCAAATTTATATTGTTTTGGTAGCTACAATCTTATTATATTGTGGTTATGCTGATATCCATATACAAATATTGCTTGCAAACTACGAAAAATTGATATATTGTATATTTTGACAAAATAAACAAAAAATATAATAGGAAAGTGTGCAAAATAGACATATGAAAAAGCAAGGCTACAAAATGGAATATTTGAAAATATTGGATAGTACCCAGCGAAGCTTTGGGCAAAAGAAGAGCTATACAATTGTATTTATAACTGGTGGGATAGGGTATATGCACCAGGAGGATGATAATATTGTATGTACTATGGAGGATTTGATATTTATTAAGCCAGGTAATAAAGTAAAGCTTGAATATCGTAAAAATAAGTATCCTCTTGAAGTTTATGTTCTTTATATAGGTGGAGAACTTTTAAGGAAATTGTCAGATGAAGAAACAAGACTTGATGAAGCGTTTGATTTTGTTCCGTATCAAGTTAAGATTGTTCATTCTGAGAGTGAATCGGCTATGCTTATAAAGAATATATCCAAAAAGCTCTATTCGATGAATAATGAGCCGCCTAAATTTGCCCGCTCATTATACGAGAAAAGCCTATTAACTATGATTCTTGTACTTGCACTTCGCTCATCTGTTCAGGAGGATGTACAGATTAAGACGAATAAGAAAAAACACGTTGTAATGGATGATATTTTTATTTATATCAGAGAACATTTGACAGAAGATATCTCGTTGGAGCGCTTGGAAAATGAATTTTATGTAAGCCGTTATCATATAGTAAGAGAGTTTAAAAAAATGACAGGTGAGACACCTCATTCATACATTGTAAAGAGCAGACTTGATTTATGCCGCCATTATATAGAGCAGGGGAAAAGTATTCGCGAGGTATATGCGCTTGGTGGATTTGGAGGGTATAATCATTTTTTTAGAGCATTTAAGAAAGAATATGGTGTTACTCCAATGCAATATTACAATAATTTACAGATTGACAGGAATGAAAAGTAATGATTGTGTTTGTAGAATAAAGCAAATAAGCCCGCAATTAAGCGGGCTTAAAATATGAACGAACACATAGGTGGTTTCTAGTGTAAAATTCCTGTAGACTGTAAGAATAATACAAACATCATAATTGGAGCAACAAAACGAATCATACTGTTGCATATAATTTTCTGCAATGGTTTATAGCAAAATCGATAAAGGAATGTAAAATACTTATAAACAATGATTCCATCTGGAATCACTTCGTCATTTTGCTCACGCAATTTGAAAATAATATTATTATAATTTGCATCCGTATATGTAATGACTAAAACCTTTCTGTATTCCGTGCAAACCTTATTTATTATGTAAGTTGTTTTCCCAGCACCAGCCACTGCTAGCATTAACTTTTTATCCATCTTATAGCCCTCTCAATGTAGTCTGGTACGACTATATCTAGTGCATTCATCAATTGATATGCCGCTTCAGTCTTATTCTTCTTTTACATAGCTTAATTGCGGTCTATTTAGCTTGTTTCCTGACTACTCAGGAAAAATATTTCTACCCTCGCCCCACCTGTATTTTCAGAATTTGAAAGTTTAATACCTCCACCATATTTTTCAGCCACAGTTTTTGCAAAAAATAGTCCCATCCCATAATGGGCTTCGCCATTTCTACTTGTGTCATCCATAAAAAACTGCTCTGTGCCATGCAATAATGCTTCTTTTGTAAATCCTGATCCGCTATCCTCCACAATGAATGTCAGCCGGTCATCCTGCTCCTTTGCGTCAATATAAATGATTCCATTTTCTTTTGTATGCTCCACTGCATTCTGAATCACATTCATTACGGCTCGGAACATTGGATCATAAGCAATCGTTACCTTTTTATCACTTTGTTCCGCCTTCCAATCTATCTTCTGGTGATAGATTTCTACCAGTCCGAGTGCCTGTTCCTTTATATCTGCGAAAAAATCTTCTAACCTCACCGTTGTATAGGTAACATCACTGCAATTCCATGATTTTGTGACATCTATCAACTGTTTTACATAACTTTGTATCTGTGTTGTGCCGTTCAAAACATAAGTGATATTATTCTTCTGTTCTGTGGTCAGTTCAGTCTCTGAAAGTAGTTCTGCATTTCCCCGTACAATCGTAAGAGGTGTTTTAATATCATGCGCCAAAGCAGACATCTGTTGTTTCTTTTCCTGCTCTGTTTTCCACTGCTTTTCTAAAGATTCTCGCAATGCATCTCGCATATCATCGATTGCCGATAAACAGTCATCAAACTCTTTGATACCGGAACAGGATGTCTCATATTCCAGATTTTGATCCTTTATTTGTCTGATTGCGTCTAATACAGGCTGCATCTGCTTTTTGATTCTTTTTCCAAAACGTATGGACGGAATGATGATAATCGCTACCGCTCCAATCACTGACATAATACTCATCACATTCTGTGGTCCTATAAAATGCTCCCTCAAAAAAGCTGAATGATATTGAGGTGTCAGGCGATATTGCAATACAACATATTCATTTTCCCTTACAATTACTTTATAAAAATATTTCCCGGATGCGTTTCCGTACTTTGCAACATTCCATGCTATCTGTTCGTATTGTTCTGACAGATCTCCACCTATTTTCTCTCCATTCTCTGAAAAGATTACATAATCACAAAGTGCAGGAATCATCTCAGCAGTTACTTTATCCGCACGTAAAATCGTATCATATGCTTCATTAATCTTTTGCTCTGCATAATTCGCCGGATAGATACAACCCACACTAATCAAAAGGTACAGCAGCAGCCAAGCAACAATCACCAAACCTACTAATGATCCAAGCATGACCAGTACATATCTCATAAAAATCCAGCTGAGTGCATTGCTTCTCTTTACTCTTCCCATTTATATCCAATCCCCCAGACTGTTTTTATCGGTGTATAATCATAATCCGCAAATTTTGCTCTTATATTTTTGATATGCGTGATAATGGTACTGTCATTACTCTCACTGTCAAAACCAAAGACCTCTTCTAAAATCTGTTCTTTCGAGAAAACCTGTCCCCTGTTTTTAGCCAGGAATTCACAAATTTCGTACTCCGCTTTCGTAAGAGGAAGTTCCTTATCATCAACCAATAGTTTCTTTTGAGATATTTGAATACAGACCCTCCCCAAAACCATCCTGACAGAATGTTCCCTGTGCTCTCTTCTAAGATGTGCATTGATCCTTGCCCGAAGTTCCATCACTCCAAATGGCTTTGAAATATAATCATCTGCTCCTAAAGAAAGTCCGTTTACCAGACTGTTTTCCTCCGTTTTTGCCGTAAGAAACAAAATCGGACAATCCACAAGTGCCCTGATTCTTTTGCATAATTCGAAGCCATCAATTCCAGGCATCATAATGTCCAGTAAAATCAGGTCATAACGATGTAATTCTTCCATATTAATTTTTAGTGGATTACTTACTTTGGTAACCAGATGTCCATCCTTATTCAAAATGCTTTCTATCATTTCCAAAATTGCCGGTTCATCATCAACTGCCAGTATTTTTGCCATAGTTTCCCTCGATTCTATTCCGATATTCTGTTTCCTTCCCAGTGGTTTACCCACCAAAAATAGTATACCATACTAATCCCTGTAAATATTAAGCAACCTGGTATGAATGACAACCATTCACCTACACTAGTTTCTCCCAATACAGATTGCAGATAAGTATATGGTACTCTACCCGTCCAGCAGACAAATACATATTTCCACACATAATCTCCAAGTCCGGTAAGCATCAATGCACTAATTAGTCCTGATATAATCCCTGCTCCAATGGATACCCCTTTTCCAAACTGAAAAGCCAGAATCAGCTGCCACAGATAAAGTGGAACACTGCTTCCCCACAGCAGCAATGCTGCAAATATACATCCTTTCATGATTTCGATATCGCTTGATGCGATTCTTCCAAATCCAATTCCGAATATGATTGCTGTCAATAGGATAGAGCACAGACACAAAACCAGTAGCATCAACAGTTTCGATAAAAATGCTGCAGGTTTATCCGGTAAAGACAACAGATTTTGAAAATCACCTGCATTTTGTTCCTGTTCCATCACACTTGCTGTAAAAATTCCAATAAGTACCGGAAGTCCTGCTCCTATTGCCTGATAAAATGCAATCACTTTCATATTTTCATTCCATGGTGAAAAAAAGTAATATATTAAAAATATAACGCTGGTTATAATCGGAATCAGTAAGTGTGCCAGAATCACAGATGTTCCTTTCATCTTTCGCAAGTCTGCATTAAGAGATCTTCCAATCATCTTATTTCACCTCTCTTCTCTCAAACCATTTCAAAAACAGAACCGTTACAAAAACAAACCAGATGATTGAGAGACACATTCCCGGAACAATGACTCCCGTATCCAAAAGAGGATTCCCTGCTTCTGCGGCAAGTCCATTTGGTAAAACATGAAGCAACGGGCACATCATTCGCATAGGGATTGCAGAAACAAGTACATACCAGATTCTGGTTTGTGATATTACCACACCGCTGACGGTAATAAACAGGCAGACGAACAGGTTTACAATCATTCCAAATCGTTCACTTAAAAATAAAGCTACCGGAATCTCCCATAACTCAGAAACCGTCAGAAACAATACTGCAATCAACGCTCCTCCAACTGGAACATGTGTCGTTAGAAGAAAGCCTCCAAGCGTTGCTCCTGCAAACACAATCACATTAGAAAACAAAATCATGTACCCAATATAAATAATTTTCCCCAGCAACAATTTTCTTCTGTCTGTGGGAATAGTCGTTAAATGATAGTATTTTATCTTTTTCTCCTGCGCCACAGAAAGATAACAAAATAGGGCAATCATCCCCGGCAGCAAAAGTGTATACCACCAGTTCCAAACACTTTCTGCATAAGCATTTGTCATCCCAAGAGTAAGTATAAATGCCATAACAAATGTAAGAAGAGGAAATCCCCAGATAAACTTTTTTCGCATGGTTCTTTTGGCTTTTTGATGTTCTGCTTTTATAATATTAACCATGGATTTCACCTGCTTTCTGGTTTTTTCTTACCACATTCATAAACAAATCTTCAAGATTATCTCCCTGCTTTAATGCTCCTTCGTATCCTAAGATTCCACCTGAAATAATCCCGACTTTATCTGCAAGTAACTGTACCTCTGAGAGAATATGACTGGAGAGAATTACAGTGATTCCCTGTTCCGGAAAAGACCGGATCAGCTCTCGTAATTCCTCGATGCCTATTGGATCTAATCCATTCGTAGGTTCATCCAATATCAAAAGTTCCGGTTCTCCAAGCAATGCCATTGCAATGCCTAGTCTTTGCTTCATCCCCAAAGAAAACTGTCCTGCTTTCTTCTTTCCGGTGTTTGTAAGTGATACAATCTGCAAGACCTCATCAATTCTGTTTTCATCTGTACCAAGCAATAATTGTCTTACCTTCAAATTCTCTCTGGCGGAAAGATTTTCATAAATAGGCGGATTTTCAATTAACGCTCCTATTTTTGATAAATCTTTCCTATCCAAAAGTTTTCCATCAAAGTAAATCTTTCCTGCAGTTGGTTTCATCATACCAGTCAACATTTTCAATGTGGTAGATTTTCCCGCACCATTCGGTCCAAGCAGTCCATAAATCTGTTTCTTTTCTATATTAAGTGAAACATTATTTACCGCTTTCTGCTTTCTAAAATATTTACACAAATTTTGTGTCTGCAACATCATTTCCATCTTTACTATCCTTCCTTCTATATTTCATTTCTTACTGAAATATAACCTAACAGAAAAAAATAAAGATTTGATGAAGATTTATTCCCGTATGGAATAAACCATCAATTGAATATCATTATCAGAACTCGGCTTTCCACTGAAATCAGCAAAGCTGTTACAAATACGAAGTCCTAATTTACCGAATATCTCCGTGATTTCATCCAAACTATATAACCTTATAGGATTTCCTTCTTTCATTTCAGGCTTATAAAGTGCTTCTCCATACATATAGTCTACCTGCCCATATATCAGCGTTTTTCTATCCTTCTCCCATTCAAAAGCAGATAATGTAAGTCCCTTTTCTCCTGCATCCCATAACTTGCAAGGGAAGCCCTAATATCCGGCTGTAATTGTGTTACCATCCTTTTCACCTACTTATAAAATTCATCATCAACTATATGGAATGTCTCAAGGTACTCATCAAATATTTTTAAATTCACAAGTACTAGCTGACCTAACTTATAGATTGCTTTGGCATCTTTAGCCATCTGCATAAACTTTGATACACTCATATGATACATTTCTGCTCCTTCGCTATATCTTACAAACTTTGTATTACCATTCTTCTTAAATTCCTGATACGCCTTTGTGTGTTCCATATTAATCTCCTTTCGCTATTTCAGCTGTTCCTATAACGCAAAAAGAGGACATCTTCTAAATTTCTTTAGAAAATGTCCTCTAAGTAATACAATCTTTAATTTTTCAGACTAAGCAATCTGTACTAACGTGTATTGACCTTTATTTGACTATAAGTTTTTTTGGTCAAAACTTGGTCAAATGACCTTGACCAATCAAATTTTGGATTGTCAACACTTTTTCAGACAAATTTTTTTAGGTTATTTTTCCGATATTGTACAGGCGTTTGATACCCTAAGGAAGAATGTATGCGGTGATGATTATACCAGTTTACATAATCCCATAGTTTTATCTTCAGTTCTTCCTGCGTATGGAATGTTTCATTCCATACAAATTCTGTTTTTATAATCTTGAACGTAGCTTCTGCCACTGCATTGTCATAAGGACATCCCTTATGGCTCAGGGAGCGTTCCATATGGAACGTTTCTAACAGTTCTTCAATTGTCTCGTTTTTAAATTCATTTCCACGGTCTGTGTGGAAAATATGGATTTCCGACAGATTTCCGTCTACTTTCATAAATGCCTGTTTTACAAGTTCTGCTGTTTTATGTTCTCCTGCACTGTATCCAATAATCTCCCTGTTAAAAAGATCAATCAGTACACAAATATAATTCCAGCGATTTCCTACCCTTACGTAGGTCAAATCACTTACCACTACATTGCGGTATGGCTGGTTTTGAAATTGTCGGTTCAACACATTCTCTACTTTTGATTCATTACATCTGTCTTTTTGCGGTTTAAACTGTGCTGTAGTATAGCTTGAAACCAGACCTTCCTGTTTCATAATCCGTCCAATCCTGCGTCTTGATACCTGTTTCCCGCAATCAGCCAATTCTTTCTTGATCTTTCGTGTACCATAATAGTTCCGGCTTTTTCTAAAAATTTCCTGAATGTCTGCAGTGAGTTCTGATTCATCTTTTTTTGCTGCTGCTTCATAATAATAGGTGCTTCTGTTTACCTGTAGGACGCGGCACATTGCTGATACAGAGTATTTGTGGGCATTTGCTTTAATCACATTTACTTTCGTCCTAAGATCAGCGCCGCTTGTTTTAAAATATCATTTTCCATTCTTAACTGCTGGTTTTCTTTCCGAAGCCGGATCAGTTCTTCCTGCTCCGGAGTCCGGTTATCTTTTTCATGGAAAGAACCGGAATTGGATGCCTGCTTTACCCACTTGTCAAACAGGGAAGTAGCAATGTCATATTCACGGCAGATATCACATCTGCGTTTGCCGGAACGATATAGTTCCACCAGTTGCTGTTTAAATTCATCTGTATATTTGCGAGGTTTTCGTCGTTGTTTTTGTTCGGTCATAAAGAGTGCTCCTTCGTGTATTTATTATAGATTATATGACCTTAAAAAATCTGTCCAGTTAATTGTAACCTATCCATTTAGATGAATTTAATTCTCTTAATACAGCTTAGCTCCAGCAGGAATTGCGTCATCTAACATAAGCAGATTCAGTCCTTCGTGTCCGTCATACTCGTACACTGCTGAAATCAGCATTCCTTCTGATGGGATTCCCATCATCATTCTGGTAGGAAGGTTTGTGATTGCTACACATGTCTTTCCAACGAGCTGTTCCGGCTCATAGTACTCATGAATACCGCTTAAAATCGTGCGTTTCTTGTCAGTTCCATCATTTAATGTGAACTTGAGAAGCTTCTTTGACTTTGGCACTGCTTCGCAGGCTTCAATCTTTACGACTCTGAAATCAGATTTTGCAAATGTATCAAAATCTACAAATTCCTCAAAAAGAGGCTCAATTTTTACTTTTGAAAGATCAAGCTGTACGCTCTCTGCGGACACACTTGTTGTCGGCTCACTTGCTGCAGGAGCTGCTTCGGAAGTCTTAGAAGACTTCTTGTCAGAGTCTAATGACTTCATTGTCGGGACCCTTTTTGTGGTTCTTTCATACTCGACCAAGCTGGTGTTAATACTATTAAATTCTCCATATTCCAATTATCCCCCATACTTCATATTTTTGCTCTACTTTGAGTCACTTTGCGGGCAAATGATGTAAAATAGATGTAAGATATGATGTGACGCTTCGTGTGCCATTGTAAATCTGCGACGTCCCTGCTCCTTTTCAGCAAGAAGAAATTTATCAAGTACGATGGTATCTTTCGGGAAAACAAAGGGAATAATTTTTCCGTCCTGATGTACCAACAGTGGTGTTGCTCCATCTGCCAGAAAGCCAATCCTGCCTGCATCATCTTCTGCGAAAGAAGCGTATTCAATTCGTAACATAAGAAATTCTGTAATGAAATGTTCTATGTCGATGGATTGAATCACTCGATTGCTAAACTTATTAGCATAAGCTGTTATCAAGCCTTCGCTGATTTCTTCCAACTCGGCTCTTGACATATAAATACTCAAGTTGTGTCCATCTCCGACTCCACCTTGTCCGGCGGTGCAACTCCTCCGGCAAAGTTCTGTTGTATTTCCGCACTATCCAAATTGATTAGATAGCGAATTCCTTCAAGTGTTCTCATTCGTCTGTCCTCTGTTATAGTTCTTTGATGATGTGACAAGCCACACCCTGAATGCAGCACTCATCTACAATGATGTCTTTCATCTTCTTATTTTCCGGGTGGAGAATGATTTTCTTATTCTCATCATCTCGGAAGTAGCGTTTCAATGTATTCTGATTATCCACAAGGGCAACTACTATATCGCCATCATTGGCTTCTACCTGCTTTTTAACAACCACAAGGTCGCCGTCATCAATCCCTGCTTCAATCATAGACTGACCGCTTGCTCTTAATATGAAGAAATCTCCTTTGCCGAAAATGGCAGTAGGAAGTGATACATATTCTTCAATATTTTCTTCCTCATACTGAGGACTGCCACAAGGAATAGAACCTACAATCGGTGTCTGTGTCTGTTCGCCACTATACTTACGGGTCACATTGGTACGAATCTCCTGCCCGTCATACTCAATCATATTCTTCTCAGCCATCTCTACCAAGTATTTATATGCTGTACCTCTGGCAATACCAACCGCTTCAGCAATCTTTGTAGTCGATGGGGATTGTCTGTTTTGCAGGTAATAATCCTCGATGTACTTTTTTATCTCACTCATAAGTTCAGGACTCTTGCTTCTCATACCTGCACCTCGCTTTCTTTTCTATCGGAAGCAGTTTGCTTTCGATAGTTTTATTATACATGATACGAAGAAATTTTCAAGTAGGTTTTTCGCAAAAGAAAAGAGGTGTCGCAATTTGCTAACACCTCTCCATTCTTTAATATTGACTTTACGCTTTATGCAGACCATCTACATAAATGCAAATCTGCACTATTCATTCTCTTTCATATCTTCAGTAGCTTTTGTAAGCATTTGTCTGTATTGCTCTTTCAAGTTTTCCGGTGCAAGTATCTGTACCTTGCCATTAAAGCCAAACACCCAACCGAAAAAGGTTAGACTGGCTGATACTTCGGTCTGTACTCTGAAAGACGTCATATCATACGCAAGGGTTGTCACATCTTCTCCGAAACGGTCAACCATTGTTTTCATCAGGCTGTTATCACACCGTAAATCCACAAGGACTTTTTCGCCTGAGAACATAAAGAAAACTTCCTTTGTGTAATTCTCAATATCAAAATCATCAGGCATAGGAATAATGTCCTTATCCAATATCTCCGGCTTGGAAGCAATACGGTCTACCCTGAAATTGATAACTTTGCTTTTCTTCTCTGAATATCCGAGAACATAATAATAGTCCCCACACCAGAGAAGTTTATACGGACTGAGCTTATACACTTCGCCCTTGTTCTTCAGAACCTTTTTCTTTAATCCGGTATAATCGTAATACTGGAAAGAAATCTGTTTACCTGCGTTGATGGCATCGTTTATAGCGTCAATGATATAATATATCTGCTCATTATCCGGCTTAATGCGATTGACCACATAGTTATTACGCTTCAACTTTGCCACCTGCCCCGGACTGGTCATCGTATGTATCTTCTCAATCAGCGTTTCGCTTTTCTTCTTTGTAATGAACTTCGATGACTCTACTGCATCTATCAGCAGTTTCAGCTCCGGCAGTTCAAACTTTCGGCTGGCTACAAAATACTTGCTTTGCGTCGAATGAATGGTTACAATATCCAGTCCATATTCCAAAAGAGCTGCTATATCCTTCGTTATGGTTGTCCTGTGAGCAGAAATCCCATATTCCTCATTCAAAATCCCGATGAGCTGCGTTGTAGAAAGCGGGTGTTCTTCATCAGTACGCTCCAACAAGATTTTCAGTAGATATAGTATTCTTGGTTTTGCTTCCATACATTTATCCTTTCTCGAACAGACTCACCGCAAATTACAGTAAATTTCACCCGATTTCTTTTAAAATACCCATCAGTACAAAACGAGCATTGTCATATTCATAGGAACAGGTAGACAGTGTAAGCAGTCTGTCCTCATCGGATACAGTTGTCCCGGAGGTAAACAAGGAATTATCCAGCGCTGTTTTCAGCAGTCCGCTGCGTTCCTCTTTCGTTTTCTCAAATTCATACACCTTTGAATCTGACGGTGTAACATATCCGGCGATCAGCTTCACTTTATAATTCTGCTTTGGTGTGAGCAGATACAAAACAGAATGTTCTTCGTAATATTCCTGCTTACTGTATTTAGGCAGAGAGCCGAACATCGTGTTGTTTTTCATATTATGACCGTAGATAATGGTATGCAGATCAGAACAATCGGCGGCGTTTCGGTAATCCATAAAAAGCGTTCCCGCTATATTCCAAGTACCGTCAAGCAGTCGGCGAAGATAATACTCGTTATCCTTGCTCTGTACTACCGGATAGTTGATTTCGGTATCCGGGCAATAGAGCCAAGCAATAATGTCCTTGTTTTCTTCCTGCAAACGCTCAAAGTCTACCGTAATTAGTGCAGTTTCAGAAACAGGCTTTATCGCAGATTCTGTTTGTCCATTCTCCGTTTGCTGTGTTTGTGGTGCGGTTTCTACCGCTTTATCAATCAGCACATCATTCTGTCTTTGACTGTCCTGTGTTTCTTTCCAATAATCATAAATGTGATATGCAGATAAAGAAAAAACAGTTATACATACAGATAAAATCAGGATTTTCCATACCTTTTTAATAGCGTAACACCGTCCTTATTTGTCTGCTTTTTTATCATGCACCTTAGTCAGCTCATAAGTGCCGCCGATTGTTCCTTCGCCGCCGATGAGGATGAGGGTATCGCCTTTGACACTAAACTCATAGGTTGCGTCATGTGCCGATTCGTTCACAAAGTCGATATATAGCTGATTGTCCTTGATTTCATAGGTAAAATCATAATCTGCAAGGGTGAGGAGCATTGCACCGCTGCCTTTGCCGTCAAATTCATAGGCAGTAGTCCCATCAAAATCCCATTTGCCGGCAAGCGCATCTGTTCTGCCGGAGCAGCCTTTACAAATCAGCACAATAATCAGAACAACAAAAAGGAGTGCTAATAACGAAACAATCACAGCTCTTTGCCTTTTTCTTCGCTTTATTGCGGTTTTGCGTGTAGGGGAGAGATACCTGCCTTTGCTTGACTGAGCTTGTCTTTTGTATTCTGTTTGATTTGATGTGCGGGCAATCCGTTCGGTGTCAGTTGGTTTTTGGGAAATTTGCCGAGGCTGCTTATTGTTTTGCTATGCTTGATTTTGAACACTATTCTCTGACGAAGGCGAAGGTGCTTTGTCAAATGTTCTGAGTATTTCTTCAATTTCTTTTTCTTGTTCGTCCATTTGATTTCTCCTTGTTCGATTTCTTTCCGAAAATCGGCAAAGCGCTTTTTTTGCCGCCTTTCGGAAAGGGACTTCCGAAGAAATCCTTTTCGTAAGGAAAAGGCGGCAGCGGAAGCTCCGCTACCGCCATCCTTAAATGGTTAGCTATCTGTTATTTCACAGATTTTCTTTTTTAGTATAAACAGTAGTTGTCACAACTCCGAAGCCGCTGACGAACAGCAGAGCGATCCACAGCCACTCATACTGTTGTCGCCGGTCTGCGGATTCTGAACATCATCCGAAGGCTTGGTGGTATCGTCAGACTTGGTAGGAGCGGCAGGTTTGGTTGCCTTCTGACCTTCTTCGATAGTCTGAGTCGTTACTGCAGAGCCACCGGCAGAATCAAAGGTTACGGTATAGTTTTTATTTCTTTGTTGTAACAGCCTTAGCTTTTGACCAGCCTGAATAAATCCTTATGGATTTGCCGTTAATCTTAACTGTCTTATAGGTGCGAACTCTTACATAATACTTTTTCTTGCCCGAAAGCTTTGAAATTTTCTTTGATACTGTTGTATTCTTGCCTACTGTTACGGTCTTAGCCTTGCTGAATTTACTTGAGGCACTGTACTGTACCTGATAGCCTGTTGTCTGTGTAGCCTGCTTCTTCCACTTTACTGTAAACTTCTTTGAACCTGCTTTAAGTGAGGAAATACTTGTTGCCTTTGGCTTGATTGTGAAATAAAGCGTCTTTGTTCCGCTGTATTTACCCTTAAAGGTAATCTTTACTGCGTACTTGCCAACATACTTTCTGCCTTTTGCATAAGACACAGTATAGTCAGTATTCTTAACAAGTGTCTTTCCTGTTCTGTCCTTAACAATAACCTTAGGTGTTCTAACCTTTCCGTTATATGTTAATGATGTTGCTTTAAGCTTTATGCTTGATGCCTTTGTTACGGTTTGCTTTGTGGTGTGGGCAATCTTAGCAATATTGCCCCAAGATGCAAGGTCGGTTATTTCCTTTGTACCGAGTACATCTTCATAGAACTTGCCACAACCTTCGCACTTGTAGTATGCTTCCTTACCGCCCTCTGTGCAGGTGGCAGCTTTCGCAGCAACCAAAGTCAGATTGTGAGTGTGCGGTACAGTTTTGTAATATCCGCAGGTGTCGCAAACATTGTCAGAACCGTAATCGTGAGCCGCTTCGTCCTTTTTGTCGTGGCAACGAGAACATTCATGCCAGTGGTTAGTATCATCAGACTTCCATTCTGTGCCTGCGGTATGTCCGGGAGCCGGAATCTTCACACTGGTTTTATCGGTAATTTCTACCGATCCTGTTGCATCTGCGAACCACTTGTCACAGCCATCGCAGGTGTAGTATGCGGAATTGCCCGCAGTAGTGCAGGTGGCAGCTTTCGCAGCAACCAAAGTCAGATTGTGAGTGTGTTCTTCGTTTTTATTTTTGTAATAATATGTAACAACCGTTCCGTCCGAAACAATAGGCTTATTCAAGCCGTCAACCTTTATAAATTCATAATCATAAAGTGTTTTTGCCGGTGTTAAATCAAGCTTTGTGCCGTATGGCACGGTAAATGTTCCGCCGGCAGTGTTTGGAATTTCAGAGCCGTCCTCAAATTTATACTGAATTGAAACGGTTGTGTAGCGCTGTGTTTCCGTATTGTCGTCTGCAAGCACATTTCCGTTTTCATCGAGCACCTGAAATGCCACGGTATCGCCGCTCTTAAGCTGTGCATCAGACGGAATTTGATAAATAAGCGAGCAACTCTTTAAGCCTGAATTAAAGTCGCTTTTGATGTGATCCAAAGCACCGAGCGGCCAGAAATTCGCCTTATCATTCCAAACAGGAATGTCAAAGGTTTGTACTGTTTGAAGCGGATTCCCCGATGAATCGGTCGCAACGCTTCCGTCGGAGTGCTTAATCCACATTTTGAATTTTAATTGTCGTGCATTTTTATCTGAAATGTTTTGAATAACAGTTCTAAGCTCGATTTTTTTACCGTTCATATTAGTATTAAATCTGCTTTTGCTGTTGCCGCTCAAAAGTCGGTCATTGCGATTATATGTGTAATTATAATATGAACTTGTTTCAAGGTCGGTAAAATCAGACGGCTTTGAATAAGCGCCCGTATATTCCTTAACCTCGGGAGTTGCAACATAAAGGTCTACATCCTTAACAAGCTGAGACATTCGCTTGAAGCCCTGCAAACGGCAAACCTCACAGAATTGATAGTTTGTGTCTCTCATTATGCACTCATAACTTGAAACAAGCATTTTTGAGCCGTAAGCATTGCGGCAGGTATATGTGTTTCTAAAACCTAAAAGCTGTCGCCATTTTATCTTTTCCGGGTCTTCAACCGAGGAAAGATTGAGTGATTTAAGTTCCTTATCGTCAAGCAAATATCCGTCACTGTATTCATCACCGAGACCGAGCAAACCGTGTCCAAACTCGTGTGCAAAAGTTTTTGACGCACGATAACTGTCTGATGGCGAAATGAAATAATGGAAGCCGTATTCACGGTTATTATAAGCACCGCCGAAATCTGATTTTGTGTTTACAACCATAGCGAACTGAGCAATATAATCGTGAACATAATAATAAGGCTCATATTCCGAACCGGACGGAATTGTGTTTGGATCACACTTTTTTTTGATATGAGCATCGTGAATTTTCTCGATAAATTCAGGACCGATACATCTCTCAAAAATATGATTTTTCCACTGACTTCCGTGGAGATTATTAGAAATAACAGGCGAATTATATTTGTCGACTATAACATCAAAGAAGGTGCTTCCACCATTGTCAAAAGTCGATTCGGAAGCTGTGCAAAGAGCGTAAACATTGAATCTGTCGGCATAACTGCGATACGGTTCATATTTCATAGCGTCCTGCCAAAGTCGTTTGACATCATTGATGAATTTGCCCTGCTGACTTTTTGTGTATCCCTCGCCGCAAACGACAACAACCATATTTTCCGTGTCGCTACGTGTTTTTTGGATGGTATAAACAGGGATGGTAGGATTAGAATATTTTCCGTCATTTGAATACCACGGGCCGAGGGTGAGCTGAATGCTTTGCTCGGTGCTGACATTCCAATCGGGATTTGCGTCCTCGGCAGGTTCCGAAATTGTATAATCATCCTCTTGCTTATTTGGAGCAGAGCCGATATAAGGACTGCTTTGTGAGCCGCTGCCGGAAGTTGTAACAAAATATTCGGAATCGAGATAAAATGCAGGTCTTACACCCAAATCGGAATACCACGGAGCATAACGACCGACCTGACCCGATGAACTGATATAACGCATATCGTGATTGCAATCGGTAACAGGAGTGCGAAGCCAATAAGGCCAAGCCATACCGTCATTATTATACGCAACATAATAACCTTTGAGATTTTTCCACACGGCATTAGCCTGCTTTACATCAAGAAGAAAAACCTTTTCGGTTGTAGTTTCAAAATATGAACTGTCGTAGTTTGCCACCGCTTCCGAGATATCGGTGTAGTATAACAAATCCGAATTTGCGTCTCCATCAACTATGCCCTTGTTGTATTCGGGATGAGAAACGAGAGAACGCTGGGTAACGGTTTTCATTGCCGCAATTTCAGATTTTGAAAAAGCGTTGAGAAAACCCGCTTTTTCGTTGTACGCTCCCACACCGCTTACATATCCGTCTTTCGGAGGGTTGCCGCAAAGCCAATCGACTTTGCCTTCAGCTGCGGTCGAATTTAACCAAGAACGCATATTGCTGTCTTTCCAATAGTTAGAACCGTAATCATCACGCTTATAGCTTCTGCTGTGTGATTTTGAATTGCTGTTGTCATTTGTTTTGGCATCATATGCAAGGGTGTCAACAATTTTGTCTGCAAGCATAAGCGGTCCGTTATTGTCAATGCTTACACATCGCCAAAGAATTGAGGCATTGTTATACGCGCCCATTTTAACATAGTCGCCAACTTTAATATCGGGCTTTGATGCCGCCTGAATGGTCATCGGCAAAACGGAAATTGCCATGCACAATGCCAAGAATATTGCGGTTATTTTTTTCGTCATTAAGGAACTTCCTTTATAAGCTATATATTTGCTTTTATTATATTGTAAGGTGTTATATGTGTCAATCACCAGTTTACAAATTTATAAATGATAGACTTGCTGACAAATCAGCTGTTTTAAAGCCTTTGTCATAGCATTTGATTTTATATGTGTTTCGATATTTTTCACGAAAGTGGCAAAAAATATCTGGCTGCGAATGCCCTGACTTAATTCAAACCGAAACTCCTGCACACTTTTTGTGCGGTATTCAGAAAAATGTTCGTTCTGATAAGGCAGAATCTTCATGGCACAGTAACTGATATTGATCAAATTGACCAGCATTTCAATCCCTTTGCAGCTTCGCACCATATAGTTGCAAAAAGACCAGAACGTTTTCTGCTCATAGTAGCTTGTTTCAATATTCCAGCGAAATGAGTACAAAAGTAGCGGTATGTATTTCATCCGATCACTTCCAGTCTGGTTTAATGGAGCTTTTTCCTGCCATGCGCAGAAAATCTGCAGATCTTCCGGGAAAACGGTACTGAAAAACAGTCGTTTTGTACCATGTTCTTTTTCAGTGACAGTGACATAGGCAAGAACTTCTCTGTCGCCGAAGATCTTAGTCAGAACCCGACGGACACCGGTATAATAATCCCCGATCTTTTTATTGGATAATGTAAAATCTGTCTCAACAGAAAGCTGTTTTCCATGTTTGGCAGGACGTCCCCGCCGACCGGTACGTGCAGGTGCAGGATCATACATGACAGAATCAATCCTTGCATTACCGATCAGATCCAGGTTTGGATATTCATCAACGATTGATACCAGGTTCTGTTTTGTATACCAGCTGTCGCACAGGATGATGACATGATCCCTGCTGTGAAATTCAGGCATAACCTGCCGGATCATGGATGCTGCCAGTTCCAGTTTGGATTCTTTTTTCTGCCACATACGATAACCAAGCGGAACAGAAAGATAAGATACCTTATCTCCATTCCAGACAGGTACGCAAAGCATGACACTCCTTCTATATTTCATTTCTTACTGAAATATAACCTAACAGAAAAAAATAAAGATTTGATGAAGATTGCTAAATAATTCGTCTACTCTATTTTTATTCTCGTATGGAATAAACCATGCCCCGTAATTTTACTACCTACAGAAATTCTGTAGTGCAAACTACTTTGCAAATCTGTAACTAATTATTCAATTGTTATGTCCAATCTCTCTTGGACAATTGATATTCTACAATGCACTTTAATTTTACGGAAGTGACACCACTGGTGTATTTTTACGAATTTTCATCAGTTTTTGGTGTATTTGTCATTTCCTTTAATTTGTTCCATGTATGCTTAGGCAGTTCTCTTGCCGGCTCTCTGAATCGTTCAAGATATTTTTCAAATAATTCCGTATTGATTAATGCTGAATTACCGACTTTATAGACTGTTCCTGCCTCTCTCGCAATTACTATGATTCTCGATTTACTTATCCCGTAAATAATCGCTCCTTCCTCTGCATTGACAAATTTTTTCATAAAATCCTTTGTATCTGAATAGCACTTATATGAGTAACTCATTCATCAGTCTCCTTTCACATTTGGCAATGGATGTTTCATTTCTGTTGGCGGTTCTCTGAATTGCTCCATATATTCATCAAACACCTCCAGATTAATCAGAATAGTATTTCCTTTTGCTTCGCCTATCTTATATACAGCTCCAGCTGCTCTAGCCATTTCGATAAATCTATGATGTCCTATGCTGTAAGTCATTGAACCCTCTCCGATTCTCACAAACTTCTTTTCCACAATTTTATTTGAACTAGGAACTCTTGCAGAATGTTTCATAAATTTCATCAACCTTTCCTTATGTACTAATATAATCTTTGCAAGCTGATATCTTGCTCCAGCAGCCAACGCTATATCCATTGCCTCATCTTGTGTTACATCTAATAAAGCCATTACCTCATCAATACGAATAAATCTTGGTTTTACAATTTCTTTTCTATAGGCACAAACTGAACCACTCAATGTATTTACCATAACATCACCTACTTATAAAACTCAGAATCTGTAATATGAAAAGTTTCAAGATACTTATCCAATATTTCTGTATTAACAAGTACAAGCTGACCAATTTTATAACAAGCCTTGGCATCCTTAGCCACTTCTTGAAATTTTGTCATTCCCATAAATATTAAATGATAACCAAAACTTCGCCCCATAAATGCTATGTGACTTACCATAGACATTATTTCTTTAATTTGTTTTGTATCTTTTGACAACGCATAACTAGAAAATTCATCAAATAATAAATACTTCTCGTCATATCCTTTATTACGAATAGTATCAACAAAAGAATTATAAAACTTTCTTAACAAGTCATCACATTCTGTATACTCCGCATATGTTGGTACGATATTGTCCCAATCTCCACCTGCTTTGAAATCACAGATGGAAATATCTACATTGTTATCCAGTATTTGATTAACAATCATCTGGGAACTGACGGTCTTTGAACCGCCAGTTATTCCAGAAATCAACAAATGTGGGACTATCCTTGTATCCCATACAAGATGGTTTTAGACTATCTTGAAATAGACGAAAATATTATTGCTACATGCCATTTTTCAAACTTATGTGCTCCAGAACTTTTTTCTTCTCTATCCTCAAGGAATCAATTAGCTATTATATATTTAATGAAAAATCTACATACTGATTTTTCATTTAACTCACTTTCCGATAATTTAGGTATTGAAGAAACAGGCTTTTAATTTGATATTGACCATAAAAAAGCAGATGAATCAAATCATCTGCTTTCTCCATTAATCCTTTCCTGCAATTTTTTCTAACTGCTTTTCTATTTTATCAAGACTATAGCTCTTTTTCTGTTCCATACGAACATAATCAGAAGTATTTATTATACAGTTTATACCTTTCATCGGTAACTCAAATTGTTCATTATACATCTTGCCATTACTATAATACTGAATATCTATTATTAGCGGTTTCTCACACAATTTCATATAATCGCCTGTTCCGTCCGCTGGTACGCAAATAGAGTAAACATATTTATCATCCGCAGGGAGAAATATTTCTATATCTTTTAATTTTTGCAATGTATCTGCAACACTTGAATTTTTTTCTGTGCTTCTTAAACACTCTAACCACTTTGCCGAAATATTTATTATTAATTTTTCCGCCATTGTCTTTCCAATATTATGAAATGCCAAACAATATAATTGTCCCTCTAATGTTACAAAACGAGGAATTACATGTGCTCTGTTACTTTCTTCAAACTGTCGTTGAGCTTCTTCTGTTTGCCTTCTTGTAGCTGATGCAGACTTTCCATTGAATATACATATAAATATCGTTGCAATAACATATACAAATGTCAGTACTGCCATAACAAATCCATTATTGTTATTCATCCATGTTATCAACTCTTTCATTAACGATTTCCTTTCGCTCTATTATGTGTTTTACAAAGCATTTGACAATTACTAATATCTGTTGCACCGCCATTACTCCATGCCGATACATGGTCTGCATCCATCTCACTTAACTTCCAGATACGACCATGGTTATTGTCAGAACCTAACGCACAAAGCGGACAATTTGATTTATCCGTTCCCTTAACTGCACTTGTCTGTTGTGCATACACACTTTTTTTCGTCGGCTCATCAAAAATACGAATGTTCAGTAATTTTGTTTCTACGCAACCACCAAGAATATATTCATATATACCCTTTTTGTCTTTTACAAAATAGTCTGCAAGATATTCTTGTACTTTCTCTGACACCTCTTGCGGATTATATGCATTTCTGTGATATGTCTCATATAATCTTCCCCAATCAAGACCGACCATAGATGAAGCAACATCAAGAAAAACACTTGATACCCAATCTATAACTGAATTAAAATACGTCTTTAGTTCCGTTATATTATCATCATATCTATGTTGGCTCATATATCCGCTTATATTACCTTTACTAACCCATTGTAAAGCTGTATGTAAATAATCCTGTCTATTTGCACTACCAGATATATATGCACTCCACTTTTGTATATTTGCATTCTGACTGTTACTAAATTCCTCTTTTGCCTTTGTAACAAATGTTCCAGAGTGTATTGCATTTAAAAGTTCTTGTGCGTTAAGTGGTACTCCTGCAATATTAATTGTTTCAAACCACTCTTTTATTTCGCTTTCCTCTCCTTCACAAATATATATAGTTAATAGAGAATCTAATATTTTGCGTTTTTTATCTTCTGCAAGTCCACCAAAATACTGTTCCATACCATTGCTATCTTTAATTGCAAATTTTCCTGTCACAAATCTTCCGAAACTCGTTATTCTTTGCTGTCCGTCAAGAACCTCATACTTATCTTCCCCTACTTTTGTAAAATAAATAAGTCCAAGCGGATAGCCCTTTAATAATGATTCTATTACTGCAACATCCTTTTTACCATCTGCATAGATGTAATTTCTCTGATATTCTGGTTGAATTGTCAATTTACCAGACAATCCAAACAATCCTTTTCCTTCGTAATCGTTATATACAAATCCCTTGCAAATATCTTCAACTGTAATATCCGTTCTTAATGTTGTTTTCATTCATTCTCCCTTCTGCGAATTGCAATACGCTTATAAACCAATTTTCCATCTATTGTCGGTACTGCTAAATCAAAATCCCCATCTTTACCATGATTAAATTCGCCTACTATTTCAAATTGGTCTGGATTATACTTGTCTAAAAAAGTAATCGGCACTCCCATAATTCCTTCATAATCATTCGGTATCGCATCCGTAAACGGAACTTCTATTGCATCAAAATTATCATACTTTTGATACTTATTTTCTTTAATTTGCTTGTGCTTACTATATTTAATATTATCAGCCATACTCATAAGCTGTAATGGTTGATGCCTACGTCCATGGTCAAGATTTGTCAACCACAAACAATTATTTGTAGCAACAATTCTTTTTCCATCTTCTATTCTCGCTTCTGTTCCATATAACTCATAATTATCTGGAACAATAAAACCAGAAATCCAACGACCCATACCATTTCCGAGCCATATCTTATTATCCATAATGTATGGAAAAACTTCTTTGTATAATATGCAATTAATATTTCCAATAATTAAAAATTTCTTATTTGCTTCAATAATCCATGAAAGAAATTCTCTAAACATGCTAAATGGTGGATTAGTTATTATGACATCTGCTTCATCACGAAGTTTTCTTACTTCCTCGCTTCTAAAATCTCCATCCCCTTCTAAATAAGACCACTCTAAATCGTTTATATCAATTCTTCCAGAAGCATCACTATCCTTTTCCAAAACAAAAATCTTTCCATGTGTATCTGTCTTTTTTTCATCATATTGAGGACTATTCATTTCAAAAAGCGTTATTTGATGATATTCTATTTTCTTACTTGCTGATGCATAACTCGTTGATATTAATTTTTTTAATCCTAGCATCTCAAAATTTTGAGCAAAAAACTTTGTAAAATTACTCCACTCTGGGTCATCGCATGGTAACAATACAGTTTTCCCTCTAAATGTATCTGGATTATATTCTAAATACGCATTTACTTCTTTTTGAATATCTACAAACTGCGTATAAAATTCATCATTTTTTGCTGACTTTGCCGCCGTCAATCCACTATTTTCTCTCATATCTCTATCCTTTTCTATATTGTGCTAAAACTATTGTACCAGAAAATGAAAGAAAGCGGTCAAACTTTTTATAAGTTCAACCGCTTCACAATTAACTTCTATGAACGTGCTCTCTTTATAAACTTTTCTCGTAAATTGGTCATAGGATTTAATTCATTATACAATACCACTAACTAATTTTAGTAGAGTTTTGCCCCAGCAGGAATATGGTTATCAACCATAATAAGATGAAGTTCTTCATCCTCCGAATCTTTAAGGTTGTTTACTGCTGAAAGTAACATACCACAAGATTCAATTCCCATCATTGCTCTTGGTGGAAGGTTTGTAATAGCAATCAATGTTTTTCCAACTAATTCTTCTGGTTCATAATATGAATGTATTCCAGAAAGGATTGTTCTATCAACACCTGTACCATCATCAAGAGTAAACTGTAATAATTTTTTGCTCTTTGGTACTGCTACACATTCCTTAACCTTAACTGCTCTAAAATCTGATTTTGAGAATGTATCAAAATCAACTGTTTCCTCAAACAATGGCTCAATTTTTACATTTGAGAAATCAATCTTTTCCTCAACGGTCGCAATCTGGTCGCAATTCTCGGTTGTAGTGCTCTTAGATGCCTTATTTTCCTGCTTATCAGAGCCTAATGACTTCATTGTTGGGAGCTTTTTCGCTCCTGCTGTAAAGAGCTGTAAGATGATTTACATTTCTTTAAATCATTACAATATTTTCTTTAGCAAGCTGTACTAAAATAACCAAATTTGCAGTCTTTTTTGGTCATATATTAGTCATATTAAATTTTTTTGGTCAATTGCCTAGTCCTCAAATCAGAGGACTCTTTTCTATATTATATCGTTGTTTCTAAAATACATCCATGTTCTTGGCAAGTTTCTCCAAAGCCTCTCTAGTAACCTCTGGATTTGCCTCCGCATAAATGTTCATGGTTGTGCTGACATCAGCATGTCCCATTACTTCTTGAATAACTTTTACATTGGTTTCGTTCTCACAAAACCTTGAAGCAAATGTGTGTCTAAAAATGTGACATGAAAACCTGGGCAACATTATAGGTTCTCTCTTCTTTTTCTTTGCCTCTACCTCTTCTTCGGCATTATGAGCATCAACGATTCTCTTGATTGCACGATTTACTGCCTGCGGATTATGTGGATTTCCAAACCGATTAGTAAATATAAAGTTTGTCATTCCATCAACCTCTGCAACACAAAAACCTTCTTCCTGCTGACGCTGGTATTCAGACTTGAGCACTTCATACACCGGTCCCATCATTGGAATTGTCCTTATTCCTGCTTCTGTTTTAGGTTCTGAAACCCTAAACTCACACTTGAATGAATTGTCAGATCTTGTGTAATAAGTAAGACTATGGTTAATATTGATTGTTCGTTTCTTCATATCAACATCGTCCCATCTGATGCCTATTGCCTCACCGATTCTGCATCCAGTTCCAAGCAGAAATACAAAAAACGGATACCAATGGAAGAAAAACGGATTCTTCGCAACATAATCAATAAATTCTCTCTGCTGCTCTACTGTCAGTGCTCTTCGACTCTTTCTAGCACCACCATTTCTTTTTTTCACCTCGGCATAAGCTCCATCTACAGGATTTCTTCTTATTATATCATCTCGTACTGCCAGCTCAAATGTAGGTCGCAATACAGTATTGATACTCTCCAAAGTATTTACCTGCAATCCTTTGTTCGTAATCAAATCCGTATAGAAAAATAAGACATCAGAATACTTTACATCCTTAATCTTTTTCTTTCCAAAAGTATCCCTGATAAAATGTTCCCATGTATATAAGTAATTTGCTTTTGTAGTGCTTCGCAACTCCGTCTTGGTAGAAATATATCTATCAAACAAAAAATTTACATCTGCACTTCCAGCAACATATACATTTAACCCGTCCATCTGGTCACGAACAAGTTCGTCTTCTTTCTGCCTAAGTGTTACAAGAGATTTCGCATATATCGTCCTTTGTTTTCCCAATGGATCAGTATAAATATATGAATACCTACCATCAGTTTTACGATAATGCTCTCCTTTTCGTAATACTCTTCCTTTACCATCTTTTCTACAAGCCATCTTTTCTCCTTTCTCAAAAAGAAAAGAGCCTGCATTACTTCTGGTCAGCCATTAGTTTCTCTAACACTGCCATTTTAACTACTTGCGTCATAGTCATGTTATGATTTTTGGTGTATTCAAGCAGCAATTCATGTTCTTCACCATTCAGTCTGATTGTAATCCTCTTATCAGCAGGATTTTCAGCCTTTGGTCGTCCCATCTTTGCCAATATATCACCTCCATCTGAACATAGTATACTTTATGTCGGACATAAAGTCAAGTATATTAATGCATACTCTTTCATATTCTTTTCAATTTATTTGTAGAATTCCTCGTCTTCTATATGAAATGTCTCCAGATATTCATCAAGAATATCAAGGTTCACAAGCACCAGTCTATTCATCTTATAACATGCTTTCGCATCCTTAGCTAACTGCTGGAACTTTGATAAACTCATTGAGTACATCTCTGCACCCTCTGGATATCTGACAAATCTCTTATTATTTGTTTTCCTTGTTCTGCTATCCATTTTGTTTCATCTCCAATTCCTCTAATACCATCTTACGTGCTACTGGTAACAGATTAAACTGCATAATCATTGCTCTATCCATTGCTTCCCTAATCTCTGATTCTCCCGGAATATATCCCGACTTAAAACGAACACAGCCCTTATTCAAGGTCTGAATATCCTCCGGCATAAAATCAGATCTATTGCTCAATGCATACCCTCTTATTTCTGAAGGCTCAACTATCACATGCACAGGATTATCTTTCAATTTTGATGATAATGGAACAACTGAAATCTGAGGTGCACCACCATGATTACTTGCATCACACGATACCACAATTCCAGGTCTGATTCCGCCCTGTACTCCATGTGGGTTACGACCAAAGTCTGCATATACAACGTCAAATTTTTTATATTTGTCATATCGTTTTTTATTCTTATTCATAACCTAAAACCCCCTTAACTGCATAGCCAGTCTGCCATCATCTACTGTAACAATAATTCCTCCTGCATCCTGAACCTGTGCTATTTTTATAAATGCATCAATAAGGTTGTCTGTAATAACACTCATGTTTGCGACTATTACACCATCTACCTGCTTTTTTCTAATCTTATCCACAATCTGATGCCACTGTCTGTCCACATCATTCTGTGAAAATCCATGTCGGCGTTCAGTGCCAACAATCATGTATTCTTTATTTTTTACATACTCATGAATATATTTACTCTGCTTGTCCTCTAAGCGATCCACTTTATCCAATGGTGCACTTACTGACAGATACTCTATACATTCAATCGTCTTTTTCTTTCTTCTCATAGCCAAACCTCCTATGAAACAAGCATCTCTGCATTATCAAGCATCTCGTTAAATATCTTTTGAAAATATGCCTTCCTGCTATAATCCATTAATTCCAACCTAGAGTCTATTGAATTTTCTTTCTTACCCTCTGCCACATTCAGGATTGTATTGGCATCTACTTTGAAATAATCAATTATCTTAAATAGATTTGTGATACTTAATGCACGTTCTCCATTCTCATACTTTTTGATAGTTGACTCACTAATACCAAGCTCAGCAGCAAGGGCTTCTTTTGTAAGATTTCTTTGGATTCGTAACGACTTAATCACGATTCCAACTTGATAACCATCATATTTCATCGCTATATCCTCCATCGTCCTTTGCCATTTCTCTTAACATCTCTACAGCTGCATCTTCTGTTTCATACTGACCAAGCCACTTCCCTCTCGAATCATGTACTACTGTTCCGAATGCAGTCTGCGTAAATCTGCAATCCTTCACAGCCGGGACTTGTTTGTCCCGACCGGAATGATTTTCTGTTGTCGATCTACCAAAGGACTCCATTAGCATCCAAAGTCCTCTGCATGAGATACAGTAATTGGCACCGGACCGACTTCAAGAGAATAGAGCCATATGCCCATATCTGTGATGGTCTTCACAAATTCCTCCAGATCATAAATGTCATCGGTGATCTCATTCAGGCTTCTGACTACTACAACCTCAAAATATCCCTCTTTAAGTGTTGCAAAGAAAGCATTCAGTGCTTCTCTGTCATAGTCCCTTGTCATTGAGCGATCACAATACGCATCATTTATTATTACTCCATTAGGTATTGCCTGATCACGCATACTTTCAACCATCTGGACTACATTGAGTTCCGCTCTGCGTGACTTTACAAATGCAATACCCTTTGCAAGCTCCTGATTATCTGTACCTTCGTTTCCTACTAAGTTAAAATCTCTTTTTTTCATTTTGTTATCTCCTTTACGATTTCGTATTGGAGAGTTTTGGCGCCTCCACTCTCGTGGTGTGCTGTTCTTTAGCACATGTTTATGGTACTCTATTAAAAAAAACTATGCGCCCACTCTAAAGACTATCTTTTCTGATTTGTAGTCTTTAAAAGACTATTTTTAATTTCTCCCTCTATTCTTCCAGTCACCATTTTTAAATTGTTTACTAATTCCACCATCTCCGGCGAATAATTCATGTGTTCTTCTCCAAACAATAAAAAATCAGCAGAGCAATCCAAGATTTGTGCAATGCAATATAATTGTGGTATCGTACAATTTGCTTTTCCACTTTCAATTCGAGACATCTGGTTTTTACCAATGCCAAGATAGCTTGCCAACTCTATAGCTTTCATATGCCTTGATTCTCGTATATCTTGAATTCGTATACCGATTTCCAAACAAGTATCAGAATCATATTCTTTTATCTCTTGGATCACTCTGCTCACCTCCCTTACAAAAAAATAAGGAGCCTCTATCATTCAAATATTGAACGATATCGGCTCCCTTTTGCCCTTATCAACTGCCAATTCAGCTGATGTATTATTTAACTTGTATTTTATCTGCCCGCTGTTTTTTTACGGAATAAACCACAAAATTTCCATCCTTATCTCTGCGCACTTCTGCATCATGACCATTTTTAGTTGCGTAAAGTATCTGCTGGTATAATAGATGAATTTTATCTTCCATATGTTGCACCTCCCAATGTTGGCATATCTACTTTATCATAAGTTGGTATAACAAACTCTTCTTCAAGCTCCCAATTTTCTTCGCTTATCAAAATAATTGATATTATGTCGTGGATTTTAATTGTACCAAGTCTTCTTTTGGCAGCATCAAACTCATCCCTATTGCTAAGCACAAGACTTAATTTTGTACCATTATCTCTTAAAGAATTCACATAACAGCAGCCGAAAAACCAAGATAGTTTTTGCATCACTGGTCTATGTGGTCCAACATATACATCAAAAGCCCATTCCCTTATTCCATACTCTTTTAATAATTCTGTTTTGATAACAAAATCCGCTCTAAATCTAATTTCATCCGTAGTATAAATAATATTTTTTTCTTTTTCAATCTCACACTTATACCCAAGCTGCGTAATATCACAAAGCAATCTATCAATAACGATATCTTCTAATACACTTTCAGATTTTCTTTCCTTTCCTTCATATACGCTTATTTTCTCCAGTCCATGTGCTTGTAATAGCATATCCAATGTTACGCCGCCTTCAGGTACTGCATTATCTGCAATTGCCTTAATAAGTGAATCCTTATTTGGTGTTGTATTTTTTTTATTTATTAATCTAGATATTGTAGATGGACTAACTCCACAAACTCTAGCGAATTCATTAATTGACCTCTCATCCCCTTTAGCTCTTTTAGTCAAATCAGCCAAGGTCTCCATATCTTGATCATGTTTTCTATAATATCCTGGGAACAAATTCTTAATTGTCTCATTTTGTTGCATGAACGCCACCTCCATGCAATAGATGATATCACATCTATTGCGTGAAAGCAATATCTACGCAACATATTTTTATAATCATTCATTAAATGCATTAATCAAATTTATCAAAACCTCTTTTTGTTCTTTCGTTATTTTAATTTCATGCTCATATTTTTTCCCAAATAAAATATAGTCCGCAGAACCTCCTAATATCTGTAATAATATAAACAACTGCGAAATAGTGCAATTTGCTCTACCATTTTCAATTCGTGACATTTGGTTCCTTGTTATTCCCAATTCCGTTGCCAACTCAATGCTTTTCATATTTTTGTCTAGTCGCATTTCCTGTATTCTCTGCCCTATTTCAAATTGTACATTCTTATCATATTCTCTTATTTCCTTGTTCATATTGTCCATCCTTTAAAACTTGTTACCGTTAACTCGTTTGAGGACGGACAATAACTCCCAAGATATGTAATTTTCTGCAAATAAAAAAGGACACATGAAAAACAGTCCCAGTCCTCAAACTGGTTTCTAATTTTTCATGCGTCCTTAGGATGGCACCTTTGCGTATCATCAGCTTACGCTTATTGCAGGTGTCTCCCATATCATGATGACCACTAATTTAATTGTCTTATCCTGTTGCGACCAAATATCTGCCGCAGCATCTGATGTCTGACTGTATGTATCAGATATAATACTTATCCTGTTCTACTCTATCCAGCAACTCGCCTTCCTTGAAATTCTTCAAGGTCATTACTCTGCCACAATGGTGACATTTCATCATAACTCTTGGCAGTACCGGATAATTTCTGTTACCTGTAACCATGTATGAAACTTTCATACTCTTCTTGCACTTCTTACAATAAAAATCTATAACTTTTAACTCTTTGTTCAATTCAGTTCGCTCCTTATTCATACAAAATCATCAATCTACAATTCTGTACTCGTAAAGGAAAGGGAAATCACCTTTGCAAGCCTTTTGCCGGGAGTTCCGATGAATGTCTGCACATTCCCCGGCTTTGCTGATCTAAAGCCAACTGATATGAATTGTGCTGTCAGCACACAATCACATCAGGCTCCGGCTCTTTCCATAAACCACATATTGTTATCTTCATAGAAAAGGAATATTTCCTTTCCATCTACCACGCAGGTATAACGCTCTCCAACTCCACCAGCCCTTGTACTGGCAGCTCTGCGCTTGTCTTTTACTCGTGTAATCTCATACTTTCTGCCATCTTCCCATGTTATCTCTTTGGGAATGAGCAGTCCGTCCTTTGAAAACTCTGCAAGTACATCAACATATACCTTATTGCTCAATGTAATCACCTTCCTTACAAGATCGCTATTGCTCTGGAAGCATCCATCTTCCTTGCTATATAGCCTTTTTCTTCTAATATTTTCAGATGTGCATAAACACTTGAAGTCGATGCCACCCCTACCATCTTGCATATCTCCCTGATAGTAGGAGCATAACCATTCACACGCTGATATTGCATAATACTTTCATACACATTCTGCTGCTTCTCCGTCAATGGTGCTCTGTCTACCAGATCAATTCTTGCTGCTTCGCTCATGTTCCGCCTCCCTCTTTATCCAAAATACCCATGTGGATGTACTGTGTGTTCTTCTTTTGCATTGACTACCGATAGAATCCTGTCCCGGTACATGAGTCCCCTCTGGATACTGTAAAATCCAAATCTTCTGCGTATCTCATCAACCGCTGAATCCATCTTCATCTGCTTTTCACGCTTCTCCACACTTGAGAACAAATCAATCTGTTCCCAATAATTATCTGTTACTAAGTCTGCACCTCGGACACCAATACTGCGTATTGGTTTGCTCCAGTTATAGTTTTCCTTAAATATCTGATAAGCGTATGCAACTATCTCTCCGGTGATATTCGTTGCGTGGTCAATCTTTTTCTGACGGGTAAAAGAGAATAGCTCATTATCCCTGACACTTATCTCAACCACTCTGCACCGGAATCCATTCTCACGAAGTCTTGCTGCAACACTCTCAGCCAGAATATAAAGAACAATCTTTACATCCTCATCGCATACTAAATCCTTTGGTGTCGTTGTGCTGTTTCCCACCGATTTGATTGGAGCGTGGGTATTCTCCAGTTTGACAGGTGATTCATCATAGCCATTAGCAAATGACCATAAGATGCTGCCCATCTTTCCAAGGTGGCTGTTAAGCATCCCTTCATCTGCCCTTGCAAGATCACCTATGGTTCTGATACCGAATTTTGCAAGCTTCTGATTCGTGCTCCTTCCGACATATAGCAGATCACTTACCGGAAGTGCCCATGCCTTCTGCTTAAACTCACTCTTATACATAGTTGTGATTGCATCCGGCTTCTTATAATCTGAACCAAGCTTTGCAAATATCTTATTGAAAGAAACACCAACACTCACTGTGATGCCAAGCTCTGACTTCATTCTCTTGCTGATTTCCTGTGCAATGAGCAATCCATCCCCTTTAAGGGAGCTGCTCCCTGTCACATCAAGCCAGCACTCATCAATTCCATATGGCTCCTGCTTGTCCGTATATTCTGCATATATCTCATGCGCCATCCTTGAGAACCGAAGATATAAGTCCATTCTTGGTGAAACAAATGTTATGTCCGGACAGACCTGCTTTGCCTGCCAGAGCGCCATTCCTGTTTTCACACCGTACTTCTTGGCAATATAGTCAGCAGTTAAGACAATCCCATGTCTTGCCTCCGGGTCACCGCCTACTGCCAGTGGCTTTCCTGCAAGCTCCGGATGATGCAGATGCTCAATCGAAGCATAACAACAGTTGATATCTGAATGAAGTATTACCCTGTCTCCCATCTGCATAACCTCCTGCATTTAATCTATCACTACCATAACCTTTAGTCCAAGTATATGAGTAATGTTCCTTACAGGGCATAGTATAACCCCAAGAATAATCGACTGTCAACGGACACATGTGTCTGTTTTCTCATTATATTGGATTTTTAACTTGAATAATTGGTACTATTGCTATATACTATGGAGTGAAAAGAGACATTAGAAATCAACTAATTGGAAAGAAAAGAGGCGTATGTATGTACTCAATCGGAGAAATCATTTCAACATATAGAAAAAAGAAAGGCTTGCTCCAGCAGGATCTCGCTGATGAACTGGCAAAAGAAGGCATCAAGATTTCCTATAAAGCCATATCCAACTGGGAGAGAAATCTTGCTGAACCAAGCGTTACCATATTTTACAAAGTGTGTAGAATCCTTGGTATCACTAATATGTATGAAGCATATTTTGGAGTAAATCCTGCTGATCCTTTTTCATCACTTACTGATGAAGGCAGGGAAAAGGCTATGGATTATATCAATCTGCTCCACGCATCCGGAATGTATGAAAAGCAAACTGCTAAGATAATTCCATTCAGAAGCATTGATATTTTTGAAAATGCAGTATCAGCCGGAACCGGTAACTTTCTCGTAGACGGACCTAAAGAGACTGTACGCATAGATGAATCTATTCTGCCGGAAGATACAACTTTCGGTGTACGCATTAGTGGTGACAGTATGGAACCTGAATTCCACGATGGTCAGATTGCATGGGTATTGCAACAGGAATCTGTTGCTAATGGAGAAATCGGCATCTTCGCTCTGAACGGAGAAGCCTATATCAAGAAGTTAAAGGACGACAAAGACGGAATTTTCCTTATCTCACTCAACGAAAAGTATGCACCTATCAAGGTTGGAGAAAATGACCGCTTAGACATATTTGGAAAAGTTCTTGGAAAATCTGATGCTTCTGCTCTTACCGATCATTGCCGATAAAAACGCAAGTCCTTTTTATTGGACACATTTTTTTGCATAATTGACAATAAGAAAATATCTATAGAACTGAAAGAAGGGATTTTTTATGGTGGTCACAAATAATATCAGAGAAATCCGTGAACAGCGTGGCATTTACCAGAATGACCTTGCCGCTGCTATCGGATTCAGCACCAAAACTGTCAGCAGGGTAGAACGTGGGGACAGCACCCCATCTGCCGAATTTATGCTGCGGATATCAAAGTACTTTAATATGCTGGTGGAAGATGTATTCCATGTGGAAGATTGAGTCGGAGCAGCAATCCGGTTCACCTTCTATTTTGGACAGCTTTTCATGTCCTTATCAACAACTATAGTTTTTTTGATAAATGCTTGACTGTAAACCTTGTTTATAGCTTATTATTAAGTAAAATAGAGTTGCTCGAAAGGAGGGCATAATATGACTATAAAAGACGTAGAAGAGCGAACAGGTTTATCCCGTTCTAATATCCGTTTTTATGAAAAGGAAAAACTTATTGAGCCTTCGAGAAATGAAAGTAATGGTTATAGAGATTATTCTAAAAATGATGTGGAAAATATAAAGAAGATTGCATATCTACGTACATTGGGAATTTCTATTGAAGATATACGAAATATTATATCCGAAAAAGTAACATTGCAGGAAATGCTTGAGAAGCAAAAGGAAGTATTAAAAAATCAGATTACTGATTTGAATAAGGCGAAACTCATGTGCGAAAAAATGCTGGATGAAGGAAGTATTAGTTATGAAAAATTACAGGTAGAACAGTATGTAACAGATTTTCATGACTATTGGAAAGATAATCGAACTGTTTTCAAACTGGATTCAGTCAGCTTTTTGTATATATGGGGAAGTATGCTTACCTGGACTATGATTACCGCACTATGCTTGATTATTGGGGCTTTGTCTTATTCTAAGTTGCCGACAGAAATTCCAGTACAATGGAGTAAAGGAGTGGCAACATCCCTAGTTAATAAAAACTGGATTTTTATTTGTCCTGTTATATGTATCATAATCCGTTATTTATTAAAACCTTTTATCTATGCGAAATTGCAGATGAACAATTATTATGGAGAAATTATAACAGAGTATTTGACAAATTATATGTGTTTTATGAATAAAAAAGCCCCGCCGCAGCGGGGTTTTTTTATAGGAATTTATCAAGTTCAGTCTCGACACGCTTATTTATTTTAACTTTAGGATTTTCCATAATCGTTCCTCTTGCGACAACCATTTTTACATGTCGTAATGCTCTGAGGTCATCGAGTGGGTTTTCCTCGGTTACAATCATATCTGCACATTTATCTTTTTCGAGCGTACCGGTAATATCACCGATTCCCGCCATTTCGGCAGCTCTTGCGGTTGCCGTATACAGTGCAAACGCATTGGAAACGCCCGTATATTTGTGGAAATAATACAATTCTCTCCAGAAATCATACTGTGTAATCCACGGACATCCGACATCATTGCCAAGAACGACAGGTATATCATTTTCAAGTGCCGCTTTCGCACATGCAATTATTCCCTCAAACACAACATTTCCGTTAAACTGTTCAACTTCAGTTGCGTTGGTAATCGAACGATCAAACAATGCATACGGAAGTGCAGGCGAAATTGTTGTGCAAAGAAATGCTTTTCTTTCCTTGAATAACTTAATTGTATCATCATCAATTTTTGCACCGTGTTCAATTGAGTCAACACCATTTTCAAGAGCAACACGCACCCCCTGCGGAGATTCGACATGTGCAGCAACTAAATAGCCATTTTCATGTGCCTTGTCACAGACTACCTTTACCATTTCCGGAGACATTTTCAGTTCACCCGGAACACCTTTTTCTTTTGCGTCCATTACGCCGCCAGTAATCATAAGCTTTATCAAATCAACCTTTTCTTTTTCCGATTGCTCCAGATGTTTTAAGGCTGTATCTATACTGTCCGCCGCAACAGCAACAGAGCCAGCCATATGTCCGCCAGGCACGGAAATCCCTTCATTAGCGGCAAGTATTCTAGGTCCCATCTTTGTTCCTGCATTAATCTCATCTCTTAATTTTGTATCAAAACTTCCAAGTCCGCCAACCGTTCTTATTGTTGTCACACCGCTCATAAGCTCTGTTTTTGCAAATCCGGCAACCATACCGTATGCAATTGAACGCATAAGTGCATTTCCCATAAGTATTTTTACAAGTTTCTCATTATCACGCTGTTTTTTCTGCGGCTTGCCATTACCTGCAAGGTGAACATGCATATTTATAAGACCGGGCATAATATATCTGCGTTTTAAATCAACTTTTTCATATCCATTCAAATCCGTGCCTGCCTTGACAATATCCTCAATTTTATCATTGTCCGTAAGTATGACGAAGCCCTCTTTTACCTGCATATCTTTGGTTCCGTCAAGTATTTTTCCGTTAATATAAGCATATTTCATATTTTTATACCCCGTGTTTTTGAAATGTTTATTTAATACCAATTAATCAAAATCTTACGCACTGATTGACTTTCCTGTGTAAAGCTGATAGTATCTGCCTTTTTCTTCCATAAGCTGGTCATGTGTACCACGCTCAATAATTCTTCCCTGTTCCATAACCATAATACAGTCTGCATTCCGTACCGTAGAAAGACGATGAGCGATAACAAATGAAGTTCTTCCTGTCATAAGTGCATCCATACCACGCTGTACAAGTTTTTCTGTACGTGTATCAATAGAAGAAGTCGCCTCATCAAGAATAAGAACAGGAGGATCTGCAACTGCCGCCCTCGCTATTGCAAGAAGCTGACGCTGTCCCTGACTAAGGTTCGCACCACCGCCGGTAAGCACTGTGTTATAACCATCAGGAAGTCTTTTTATAAATCCATCAGCATTAGCAAGCTTTGCGGCAGCTATACATTCTTCATCAGCTGCATTGAGTCTTCCATATCTGATATTGTCCATAATCGTGCCTGTAAAAAGGTTGGTATCCTGTAAAACAATGCCCAGGCTTCGGCGTAAATCGTCTTTTTTAATATGATTAATATTAATTCCATCATAACGGATTTTACCATCCTGTATATCATAAAACCTGTTAATAAGGTTGGTAATTGTTGTCTTTCCGGCACCGGTAGAACCTACAAACGCAAGCTTCTGACCAGGTTTTGCGAACATTTTTATATCGTGAAGCACGATTTTGTCAGGATTATATCCAAAATCAACTCCATCAAATGTAACATCACCCTGAAGTCTTGTATACATTTCATCTTTGTTTGCAGCATTTGGTTTTTTCCATGCCCACATCTCTGTCAGTTCTTCAGTTTCATGGATTTCACCATTTGAATCATAACATATATTTACAAGTTCAACATCACCTTCATCTGTCTCTGGTACTTCATCACAAAGGTCAAATACCCTGCCGGCACCTGCCATAGCCATTACAATACTGCTTACCTGCTGGCTTATCTCTGTTACAGGCTGTGTGAAACTCTTGTTTAATGAAAGAAATGCTACAAGTGTACCAATTGTAAGTCCTGAAAAGCCGCTTAATGCAAGCACACCACCTACAAGTGCACACAAAACATAACTTATATTTCCTATATTTTCATTGATAGGCATTGTAATATTTGCAATTTTATTAGCATTGTTGGCACTTTCTCTTAACTTGTTATTAATCTGCTTAAACTGTTCAAGACTTTCCTGCTCATGACAGAATACCTTAACAACCTTCTGCCCTTCCATCATTTCCTCAATATAAGCATTTACTTTACCGATATCTTTCTGCTGTTCAATGAAATATCTGCCAGATGCAGCGGAAAGCTTTGATGTCACAAAAAGCATAATTGCAACCATAATAACAGATACAATTGTAAGTGGTATATCAAGAACTATCATACTTACAAATGTTGATACAAGTGTTATAAGTGAATTAAGAACCTGTGGAATACTCTGGCTTATAAGCTGTCTTAATGTATCAATATCATTTGTATATACCGACATTATATCTCCATGTGCATGTGTATCAAAATATCTGATTGGAAGTGATTCCATGTTAGTAAACATCTCTGTACGGAGCTTTTTCATAGTACCCTGACCAACATTTACCATAATTCTGTTATATCCGTAGGAACATAAAACACCCACTGCAAATATTGCTACAAGTTTTAAAAGAGCCTGTGCAAGCGGTGAATAATCAGGAACTGCCATCTGGGTAAGAGGCACAATGTAATTATCAATAAGTTTCTGTATAAATAAAGTTCCACATAATGTCGTAAGTGCCGAAACCAATATGCAAACGACCACCATGAAACATGCCAATTTATAATTTTTTACTATATAAGAAAGAAGTCTTTTTAATAATAAAAGCGGATTCTTCTCTTTGTTCTCATTTTTATTTTTCATGTCTTCCTCCTATTCTCACTATTCTGCCGATTCGTCGAAATCGCCGCCGCCCTGCATCTGAACTTCACAGATTTCGCGGTAAACTTTGTTATTTTCCATAAGATTCTCATGTGTATCAAAGCCACTGACTTTTCCATCTTCAAGAACAATAATTCTGTCGGCATCCTGAATACTTGAAATTCTCTGCGAAACTATAAGCTTTGTTGTTCCCGGAATTTTCTGGGCAAATGCCTGTTTGATTTTTGCGTCTGTTGCAGTATCTACAGCACTTGTCGAATCATCAAGAATAAGAACCTTTGGTTTTTTAAGCAATGCTCTCGCAATACAGAGTCTCTGTCTCTGACCACCTGAAACATTAGTACCGCCCTGTTCTATCCATGTATCATACTTCTTAGGCATTCTCTCGATAAATTCATCAGCACATGCCTGTTTACATGCCTCAACACAATCTTCATATGAAGCATTGTCATCACCCCATCTGAGATTGTCAAGTATTGTTCCTGAAAACAGGACATTTTTCTGTAATACTACAGCCACCTGATTACGGAGTGCATCCATATCATAAGTTCTTACATCTTTTCCGCCAACACATACAGAACCTTCAGTAACATCATAAAGACGGCTTATAAGGCTCACAAAACTTGATTTTCCGCATCCTGTACCACCAATAATACCAATTGTCTCACCTGCATTAATATGAATATCAATATCATGTAAAGTATCCTCTGTACTGTTTTTTCTGTATGAAAAATTAACATGATTAAAATCGATTCTTCCGTCTTCCACTTCTTCATAAGGTTTTTCCGGATTGGCAAGGTCCGCTTTTTCATTAAGAACTTCTGAAATACGCCTTGCACTTGCCGCACTCATTGAAACCATTACAAATATCATTGAAAGTATCATAAGTGCCATAAGCATGTTCATTACGTAACTGAACATTGATGTAAGATTACCAGTTGTAATTGAACCCGACACAATAAAATGTGAAGCAAACCATGACAATGCAACAATACATCCATATACAACAAGCATCATAGTCGGATTGTTAAATGCAAGAAATGACTCGGCTTTAACAAATGTTTTATAAAGATTATCTGCCGCTTTATTAAACTTTTTATTTTCATGCTCCTCACGTACAAATGCCTTAACAACACGGATTCCTGAAATATTCTCCTGAACGCTCGCATTGAGTTCATCATATTTTTCAAAACCTGATGTAAAAACCGGTGTTACTTTATATATAATAAAGAAAAGTACAAATCCTAAAAATATAAGTGCAACAAGAAATATAATACTTAATCTCGGACTTATTATTACACACATTGTAATACTGCAAATCATCATGAGAGGTGCTCTCACAACACTCCTTATTATCATCTGATAAGCATTCTGTACATTAGTTACATCAGTTGTCATACGTGTTACAAGACCTGCTGTACTGAATTTATCAATATTAGAAAATGAAAATGTCTGTATATTTTCATACATTTTCTCTCTCAGATTACACGCAAATCCTGTTGATGCTGCCGCCCCATACTTTCCTGCCTGTATACCACAAAAAAGGCTCAAAAATGCTATAATAAGCATTATTCCACCATAAATACCAACCTTTCTCATATCTCCGGCCTGTATTCCTTTATCAATTATTGAGGCTGTTATAAATGGAATAAGAATTTCCAAAAAAACTTCAACTGCAGTAAATATTGGCGTTATAATTGATTCTTTTTTATATTTGCCCATACATTTTGCTAATGTTTTTATCATATTTTTATCATTCTCCCTTCGATTAAATTCACCTTATAAGTCTACAGTCAGCATGACTTGATACTGTCATATACTTTCTGCAAAAGATTTCTAAGCTGTCCTTTTTCATCATCATTAAGTGCCTTTAAAAGTTCCCTCTCATTTTCATCCATTGAAGCTCTTGCCGTCTTGCATATCTCCTCACCTTTTGCCGTGAGCTTTACATGTTTGATTCTTTTATCATTTGAATCATAAAACCCCTCTATCATCCCATTTTTTTCCAGACGTGCAGCAATTCCTGCCATCGTTGCCTGTTTAACTTCAAAATGCTTTTCAAGTTCTTTTAGCGTTATCGTCTCATCGGCTGCCTCGCTGATAGTTGCGAGGACCTTAATCTGCGAAAGGGTGACATCATTGCACATCAACGTATTATTAGCCTTTCTTCCAAGTGCATCGTTAAGTCTCTTTATAAGTTCACCGCAATGCAATGTTTCTCCAAACATATGCTCATTCCTTTTCATAAAATTTGATAAATAGTTTCTTCTAGATGCTCTAATATATTACAAAAATAATCGGCTCTGCGTCTTAAGCGTCTGGCTCTTTGATGACAGTTATCTTCAAGTTGTCAACTTTAATCAATCTTTCTTGTCTGCATTTTGGACAATAAAGGGGATAATTCTCCAAAACAGTGTCCTTCCTAATTTTATTACGGGTTTTGCTCCCACAAACAGGACACAATATCCATTCGCATTTCATCATAATTAGTCTCTAATCCTTTCAAATCTCATTTTATATGACTTTTGCAAGCTGTTAAGCTAACTTGTGGAACATATGCCGAACCTTATCTATACGGCTATTCGGGCGGCGGGGTTGGCAAATAAATTTACCAATAGCTGGCTGGTATCCTTTTAACTCTGTCAAGCAGACTCCCTGCCCATTTGTGAAATAAGTTAAATCGTTCCTGTATTCTTGAATACATCTAGCAGGGATTTCTCCTTTCAGAATGACCTCGTCATTCTTTATCTGAGTACTTACAATATCTGCACAATACCTTGGAGCATCATGATACGCCCGTGAGAGATATTCCTGCGGTGCATAAATTTCAAAGTGGAGATATGGCTCTAATAGTTCTGTCCCTGCTTTTTTTAAAGCCTGCTCCAATACGATAGGGGAAAGCAGCCGAAAGTCTGCGGGGGTACTTACAGGACTATAATACAATCCATATTCAAAACAGATTTTACAGTCTGTCACTTTCCATCCATACAGCCCCTGCTCGCAGCCATAAAGAACCCCCTCCATAACCGCATTTTGGAACGATTGATTTAAATATCCAAGTGAAACTCTGCTTTCATACTGCACTCCGCTTCCAATAGGGAGCGGCTCTATGG
This sequence comes from Roseburia sp., assembly GCF_041325975.1. Taxonomy (NCBI): domain Bacteria; kingdom Bacillati; phylum Bacillota; class Clostridia; order Lachnospirales; family Lachnospiraceae; genus Roseburia; species Roseburia sp. The sequence continues at coordinate 1,121,921 of NZ_JBGLEJ010000004.1, forward strand.
ACAACCCGACAGAAGCCCAGAAAGGATTTGGCGGGACTTCTATGTGGATGGTATATTCTGCTTTTCTAAGCGGTCTTTCCATATATATAACAGTAGGCTCTTTTATTTCTGCCTCCACATGATATTTTTCCTCAAGGATGGCACAAATGACTTCCATCTGCACATTCCCCAAAAAAGAAAGTATAATCTCATGCGTTGTAGTATCCACATAATATTTTAAAAGAGGGTCGCCATCTGAAATTTCTGTAAGTGCCCCAAGCAATATTTCCCGCTGTTCAGGTTTCTTTACTGCAATCGTTGTTTGGAGCATAGGGAGAGGATTTTCAATAAATTTTCTCTGCGGCAACAGCATTTCGTTCCCCAAAATACTGTTTAGCTGCAAAACATCATTTGGTAAAATTACAATATCACCAGAGCAGGCTGTATCGGATGGATATAATTCACCGTTTGTCGGAACACACATCTCTGTGATTTTTATTTTCTCTTTTTCAGATATTCTAATAACATCCCTCAAATGCAATGTTCCGCTATATATACGCACATAAACAAAACGCCGCCTTTTCTCTGAATATTCAATCTTAAAAACCTGCCCGCATAATTCAGATTGACCTTCAGGCGTTGATGAATAAAATTTACTGGCAATCACTTCTATAAGCTGCCGAATCCCCAGATTGTTTTTAGCGCTTCCGTGATAAACGGGAAATAACGTTCCGTTTTGGAATCTCCTGTTTTCTTCCTGTTCCAGTTCTGACATTTTAAACGGTTTCCCTGACATATATTTCTCTAATAGTTCATCGTTTCCCATAATTACCGCATCCCACTGTTCCATATCGTCATTGTCCGTTACATTTATATGGGGATGCTGCCCAACCTTTTGCTTCACTATAATTTCCGAAGAAAGCTTTGCTTTCATTTCCCGATATACCATTGGCAAATCAATCCCCTCTTGGTCAATTTTATTGATGAAAAAGATTGTCGGAATCTTCATTGTCTGTAGTGCATGAAACAGTATACGGGTCTGTGCCTGTATGCCATCCTTTGCAGAAACTAATAATACTGCTCCGTCTAAAACGGATAAAGAACGGTATACTTCCGCCAAAAAATCCATATGGCCTGGCGTATCTATAATGTTGACTTTTACATCCTCCCACTGAAAAGATGTCACTGCTGTCTGGATAGTGATTCCCCTTTGACGCTCCAAATTCATTGTATCTGTCCTTGTTGTGCCTTCATCTACGCTCCCTAGTTCTGCAATTGCACCACTGGTATATAATAAACTTTCCGTTAATGTTGTCTTTCCTGCGTCAACGTGAGCCAGAATGCCTAAGTTAATTATTTTCATGTGATTTTCCTCCTATCAACACCCAAAAAAGGGCATAAAAATACCCAGTGATAAATACTCCTATCACTGGGTAAATAACTCCAATAGCCCCAAAACACTTATATGTTTTCGGGCATATAAAATTACATGATAAAAGTATTCTTAAACTGGGTACAAAAAACTAAGCCCCATATTAAAAGTGAAACGGGACTGCTACTTTTTGTTCCCACTATCAAATTGACAGTTTATTTAAGAATACCTTGCCGCATATTTATTAACTCCTTGTATAAAACTGAATCTAATTATATTCCTTAACCCTTTATTTGTCAAGCCCTTTTTAGCATTATTGACAAGAGTATCTTCCTGCATTTCTTTGATCTGGTTCTGCATATTGGTGAGTTCTTCCGTCATGGAATCAATCTTTTTCTCCAGTCCATCCACATAGCTGCATATCTCAAATACATCGTTTGCCTGCTCTTTCATGGCATTTTTCTTTAATAAGTCGAGAAGTTCTCTTATGACCTCCTCATTGGTAAGTGTTTTTCCTGCTTCCATATCCATTCTGTTTCCTCCATTCTGTAAATGGGGCAGCCTTGGCCGCCCCTGTACTCTGATTACTGATTATCGAAAGGGCGTCGCCTCTTTGTCCTTCTCTTTATCGGGATTGCCATGATGTTTCTCTGCACTCTCTCTTGCATTTTCGTTGCTCTTATCCTTTGCTTTCTCATATTCCGAGATAATCTCATTATAGAGTTTTTCCCTGAAATCCTTTGTGACCGGATAGCAGACATCCTGATAGATTGGCTTGCCCTGCTCATCCACCTGCTTTGTCTTATAAGAAGGCATTGATACAAAGATTTTCTCTTTACCCTGCACGATATTGATGTTATTTACGATGAAACTGTTTTCAAAGTAAATGCGTGCAAGTCCCTTGATGTTACTGCCTTCCCTCTCATAAGGTGTCACAGTTACGGAAAACTCAGGCATTTCCTGTATTCTGTCCCGCTTCTGTGTCTCCTCTTTCTCCGGTTCCCTGATTCTTGCATAGGCATCAAGGATATTGGTATAGAGTTCCTCACGAAACTCTGCTGTGATAGGATTGCACACATCCTTATAAATCACACCATTGCTTTCATCACGCTCATTGGAGCGGTATCTAGGCATTGATACAAAAAGCTCTCCCTTGTCCTTATTCTCAAGGATTGCAATATTGGTGATCTTAAATGAATCACCGAATACCACTGTTGCAAATCCTTTGATATTGCTGCCCTCTTTTGCCCTTACTTCGTTTACCTTAATTGAATACTTCATATGCTATTCCTCGCTTTCTTTTTGTTCTTTGTTTTGCTCCGGTATGATAAACTCACACCAAAGCTGTTCTATCTGTTCACAAGACAATCTGCCATTTAACCAGTTGCCAAGTGTAACGACCATTCCGTCCTGCTCATAGTAGAGCCACTCCTGTGTTTCAATGTTCCCCTCATACACGATGGTCACATCAAAATCAGGCATAAATAATCCTTCCTCTGCATCCCATACACAGGCTATTCCCTGTCTGAGTGTCAGATTCAGGCTTTCGACATACACAGACCAGCCGCTTACGACTATCTGAAATTCATCATCAATCTCTGCAATATCATCCTCGATGTCAATTAGCTCTTCCATTTCCGATACTGCCTCTTCTATCTCACCTAACCGGTATCTCTTATTCATCCATCACCGCCTCCTTATAAATGCACCTGACTACAAAACGCATGGTTCCTTTCTGGGAACAGGTAAAAAGAGTTAGTTCTTTTTCATCGCCCTGTGTCTTGATGCTGTTATCATACGGATTTACTACCTCTGTCTCTGTTACCTCATAGATATGCTTCAGCCCATTTTTGTCGGTTATCATTACTTCATCACCTATGGATATCTGACTTAGTGGTGTAAAAAATGTGCCATATCTGCTGCCATTGTGACCGCACAATACACAGTTGCCACTCTCCCCAATCCCTGCTGTTTCTTCTATATGACCAATCCCGGCATTAAGCACTTTACTTGTGGTTCCTTCCATTACCGGATACCTGATATCTAAGCCCGGTATCTCAATGATGCCGATAACACCGCCTTCTTTAAGAATGGCTTCATCCTCTTTACTAATGGAGGTTTGCTCTTCCTCCACATCTGTTTCTTCATCGTAATCATCCTCCAATGTCTGCTCAAATTCACTTATGAGCTGTTCTGTCTGTTTTTCTCCGGTTGCCCGCCAGAAAAAAGGGACTGCCATAATGGCAATCCCTGCTGTAATCAGTAGTCCTGCGACCACTTTTCTTATGCTCATATTATTCACTCTCCTATCGTGTTCTGCCCTCTCTGTCCGCTTGATAAGCACCTTTATCCTCTGCTACAATTGCTGCAGATTCCATTCTGTCATCAGCTTCTCTTTCTTCCTCCGGTCCGCTCAGGTCTGCATCAATAGCCTTTGCTGCCGCTTCATTCTGTGACCTCCAAGAAGTCGAGATTGTTCCACGATAAGCGGTAAGTTCTTCTCCGACCACTCTGAAACAAGCTCCGGGTGTACTTCTGCTAAACTGTTGTTCATAGCCAAACCTCAACCTCCTTGTGCTTAGAGTATATGAAGTTTTGGCTTTATCTTGTAGTTTGCGAATATCTGTATAAATAGAAAAAGCCCTTTGAGAAAAGGATTTCTCCTCTCTCAAAGGGCAGGTTGGCAAACTGGAAGTTGTAAATATCATTTTACATTTTTATATGAAATCACAATATGACTTGGTGCAAATAATACTGATGCAATAATCAATAGCACTGACCTACTCATAATCCCACTAAACAAGAACAACATTGAAGGAATAATAGAAAGTGCTAATGCTCTGAAAACGCTGTTTTTCTTAAAACATATAATCCAAATAGCACAATAAAGCATTACCAATATGGTATCTACAATCAAATATAGTACAAATGCTTCGTCAGACCACCACCCGAACCAAGTTCCCGGAATATTGATTATCATGAATCCGAAACAACCCAATCTCCCTACTTGTTCTGTGACCTCAACATATTTATTGTTCCACTTATTATCAAATCCATCTTTGCACTTAATCGCAAATACAACATTGGGTATCATAATGACTGCAATAAAAATCAGCCCAAAAACATTAAACCATTCCATATTATCTACCATCACAATCTTCGATTTTCTCAATTCTCCAAACTTGAATTTAAGGTTCTCTTTTATTTTCAAAATAAGCTTCAATCTTTTTATCTACAACAATTCCTACAGGTGTCAAAACCAATAAAATAATTACCATTATTATCAATGTAAAAACCATCGCCCCATCAAAACATTTATCAGCAATAAGTTATTTTTCTTCTATAGATTCTGTTACATTAGTTCTATATTTCTCTTCACATGCTTTTAAGTAATCAAAGCATAATCCTCCATCACATCTATAGAAAAATGGATCTTTACAAATTGTATTATCACTATTGAGAATAAATACAGGTATGATATCTTTATCGTTGCTGTTTATATAACTAATTTTAAAACTGTATCCCGTTCTTCCAAGTGAAATGCCATCTCTTTTCATTGAAATACCTTGAATATTCGCCACTATATATTCGATATCTTCTGAATCGGTGATAGTAAAACCAGTTCCTGTATTTCCATCGAACACATTTATATGGTCTACCTCAGAAGGATTTACATTCTTACCGAATTTCTTTGGCATGAAATAGTAACCTACTGTTCCTACCAATAACACAGCAATTAAAATAACCAGAATACGCAGTTCCTTTTTCATACACTCTTTACCTCCACAAATATCGATTTGTATTTCTGTTTGTTTTAAAAATGGGCAACTCCGATTGGAATTGCCCACTCATTGCACTAATTATGCGATTTTTTCTTGCTTGCACCGATTTCTGCATCAATTGATGTAAGTTTGATGTAAATCGCTGTTTTTTTAGTTTTTTATCAAATGAAGTACGTCCCGTCTATTTGGTGAAACGGTACATCTTTACATCATCTTAATAGAGCTTTGCACCTGCTGGAATGTGGTCATCTACCATCAGAAGATGAAGCTTTTCTTCGCCTTCTTCTTCATGAATAGCACTGAGGAGCATACCGCAAGAGTCAATGCCCATCATAGCTCTCGGTGGAAGATTTGTGATAGCAATAAGAGTCTTTCCAACCAGTTCTTCCGGCTCATAGTAAGCATGAATACCGCTTAAAATGGTTCTGTCTGTGCCTGTTCCGTCATCAAGAGTAAACTGTAACAGTTTCTTTGACTTCGGTACTGCAACACACTCTTTAACCTTTACTGCACGGAAATCTGACTTGCTGAATGTATCAAAATCAACAAATTCCTCAAATAAAGGCTCTACCTTTACCTTAGAAAAATCAATCTTTTCAGACTCAGTTTTTACATTTTTTTCAGGTGCTTCAGAAGCTGTATTATTTACATCATTTTTCTTATTTACACCATCTAAAGACTTCATCGTCGGGAACAGTAAAACGTCACGGATTGCTGCGCTGTCTGTAAGCAGCATCACAAGACGGTCGATTCCGTATCCGATACCACCTGTTGGCGGCATACCGATCTCTAATGCATTTAAGAAATCTTCGTCTGTATGCTCTGCCTCATCATCACCGGCTGCAGCATTTGCATCCTGTGCTGCAAAACGCTCACGCTGGTCGACCGGATCGTTAAGCTCAGAATATGCATTACACATTTCCCATGTATTGATGAAAAGCTCGAAGCGCTCTACCTTGGTAGGATCGCTCGGTTTCTTCTTTGTAAGCGGAGAGATCTCGATCGGATGATCCATGATGAAGGTCGGCTGGATCAGCTCTTTCTCGCAGAACTCCTCGAAGAAAAGGTTGATGATATCACCCTTCTTATGACGCTCCTCATATGCAATATGATGCTCATCTGCAAGTTTTTTCGCTGCAGCATCATCTTCTACAGTATCGAAATCAATTCCGGTATATTTCTTAATCGCATCGTTCATGGTCATGCGTGTAAATGGCTTGCCAAGATCGATCTCGATGCCATTGTAACTGATCTTTGTACTTCCGCAGACTTTCTCTGCAAGATAACGGAACATGGACTCTGTCAGTTCCATCATTCCCTCATAGTCTGTGTATGCCTGATACAGTTCCATCAGCGTGAATTCCGGGTTATGACGGGTATCAACACCCTCATTACGGAATACACGGCCGATCTCGTATACACGTTCAAGTCCGCCGACGATCAGTCTCTTTAAGTATAACTCCAGAGAGATACGCAGTTTTACATCCTCATTTAAGGCATTATAATGTGTCTCAAACGGTCTTGCTGCTGCTCCACCTGCATTAGATACAAGCATCGGAGTCTCAACTTCCATGAAATCACGGTCAGCTAAGAAGTTACGGATCTCTTTTAAGATCTTGGAACGTTTGATGAATACTTCCTTGCTCTCCTGATTCATGATCAGGTCGATATATCTCTGACGGTAACGCATGTCTGTATCAGTCAGTCCGTGGAACTTCTCTGGAAGGATCTGTAATGATTTTGACAGCAGTGTCATCTCCTCAGCATGGATAGAAATCTCACCTGTTTTGGTACGGAAAGCATATCCCTTTACGCCCCAGATATCGCCGATATCAGATTTCTTGAAATCTTTGTAGATTTCCTCTCCGATATTGTCTCTTGCAACATATACCTGAATACGTCCCTTTAAGTCCTGAATATTGCAGAATGATGCTTTTCCCATCACACGTTTAAACATCATACGGCCGGCGATCGATACCGGTTTGCCTTCCATTGTCTCAAAATTGTCGATGATATCGGTTGAGTGATTTGTCACATCATATTTTGTGATGACAAACGGATCTTTTCCGTTCTCCTGCAGTTCATGCAGCTTGTCATAACGTACCTGAAGCAGCTGGTTTAAATCCTGCTGGTTATTGTTCTGCTCTGCCATGTTTATCCTCCACTTGTTTTATTCCCCGGACAGTCTTTCTGCCCGACTATCATATCTCTTAGTTTGCTCTGTGAATTGAAAGCACTTTGTATGAAAACTCTCCTGCCGGTGTCTCAACAGTAACGGTATCACCTACCTGTTTGCCAAGCAGTGCCTTACCAACCGGTGATTCGTTGGAAATCTTGCCTTTTAAGCTGTTAGCCTCGGTAGAACCAACAATCTTATACTCTAATTCCTCATCAAATTCGCAGTCAAGGATCTTTACGCTGCATCCGATGCTTACTTTATCAAGATCAGCCTCTTCCTCGACAACTACTTCTGCATTCTTTAAGATTTTCTCAAGTTCTTCAATACGTGCTTCGATGTCTCTCTGCTCGTCCTTTGCAGCGTCGTACTCAGCGTTCTCAGATAAGTCTCCCTGCTCTCTTGCCTCTTTGATCTTCTGTGAAACTTCTTTTCTTCTTACAACCTTTAAGTTCTCTAATTCGTCTTCCAGTTTCTTGAGTCCCTCGTAAGTCAGAATGTTTTTCTTGTCCATTGCATTTACCCTTCTTTATAATAATTATTGTTCGGTTCATGTATACGGCGGCACAAAGCCTTGCGCCAGACGCTATGAACGATAAAAAGCCTTCTCAAATCTGTCCTGCCACGGCGCCCCCGTTTTCTTTTTTGGTCTCTTAACAATCACAGTATTATAACCGATAGGTACTGCTATGTCAAGATTTTCGGCTGTTCGCCAGTTTTTTTTATGGATTGGAATATAATGTTTTCCCAATGCGATCTGTTTTTCATACAGAGCACTGTTCCATTCAAAATCAAGCAGAAAAATACTGCTGTTTTTTTCCTTATTCTTTGCTAATCCAAGACGCTTTTTCGATACGATAAGTGAAACCAGTCCGGTCTTCTCATACATTGTCTCTGCAAACTCATGAAAATATGCAGGCCGGTCTGTATAAATTGTAAGCGCATTAAGCTCATCCCCGATCTGCTCCAGCACATCGAGCGTCCCTGCCGGCTCAAACATCCCTGCTCCATCCGGTTCCTCATCGATCACCTCGACAATCGCGCACTCCGGCTTCACACTTTTTGCCGCAAGAATGCCTTCGTACACTGGTTTAAAATCATATAAAAATTCATTGGAAAAGTACATCGCGCTTCTCCGTCATATTCCTTTTTCCATCTTTATGACAGCATTTTCTGATTCAGTACTTTTTCCGGAATTTTACTTATGTCTTTTTTGTTTCCTTCATTTTAACTTTACCGGATTGAATTTTTCTGCCAGTCGCTAAGTCACGAATCGCCTTTTGGCACTCGGATCATGCCATAAAACCGCAGACCTCCTGGAACAATGCCTCGAGCTGCTCATATGTCTCCACCTCGTTGATCCTGCCCCGCAGCTTAGAAGAGTTACGGTAGCCGGCTGTATACCAGGCGGCATGTTTCCTGATCTCACGGATACCGGTATATTCGCCTTTAAATTCAAGCTGCATACGGGCATGCCGAAGGAGCATCTGTGTCACTTCCTCAAAAGTCGGTTTCGGGAGTTCTTCCCCCGTCTTAAAATAATGAAGGATCTGTGCAAAGATCCACGGATTGCCCTCGGCGCCGCGTGCGATCATAAAGCCGTCGCAGCCGGTCTGTTTCTGCATCGCGATCACATCTTTTGCTGTTAAGATATCACCGTTTCCGATGACCGGTATCGAGACCGCTTCTTTTACCTGTCTTATGATATCCCAGTCGGCTTTTCCGGAGTAAAACTGCGATCTCGTCCTGCCATGGACCGCCACTGCCGCTGCACCGGATTCCTGTGCAATGTGTGCCATCTCAACCGCATTGACATGCTCCTCATCAAAACCTTTCCTGATTTTCACTGTAACCGGTTTTTTGATTGCCCGCGCTGTCTTTTCAATGATCTCTCCGGCAAGTTTTGGATTTTTCATCAGTGCAGAACCATCACCGTTGTTGACTACTTTCGGCACCGGACAGCCCATGTTGATATCCAAAATATCAAACGGTCTGTCCTCGATCTGTTTCGCGATCTCACTCATGATATCCGGATCAGAACCAAACAGCTGAAGCGACACCGGATTTTCCCGCTTATCGATCGTTAACAGCTCTTCGGTATTTCTGTTTTTATAGAGAATCGCTTTTGCACTCACCATCTCCATGCAAAGCAGCCCTGCTCCCTGTTCCTTGCAAAGCAAACGAAATGGCAGGTCTGTTACGCCTGCCATCGGTGCTAGTATCAGGTTATTTTCTAACGTTACATTTCCAATCTTAAGTCGTCTGATCTCTCCCATACCACCATTTTCCTAAATAATTTACTCTCTCATATCCAATTCAGGTATCCTGAATCTCCCGATCAAATATCTCTTATTTCCTGATCTTACCGGATTTACGATTCTGTTTCTTATAAATAAGGTTCATTCCTTTTAAAGTCAGGTTCGGATCGTATACATCGATCACATCTGTCTCATTTGCAATGATACGTCCAAGACCGCCGGTTGCGACCACCTTGACCTCTCCCATGTCAGCCTCTCTGATCATATTTTTTACAATATATTCTGTCTGTCCGATCTGTCCATATACCAGTCCTGCCTGCATACTTGAGATCGTTTCTTTTGCAAGAATGCTCTCCGGTTTGCGGATCTCGATCTCCGGCAGTTTTGCCGCATCTTCCCACAACGCTTTTGCAGAAATGCGGATTCCCGGTGCAGTTACCCCGGAAACAAATGCTCCGTTTTTATCGACCAGATCATAAGTAGTGGCAGTGCCAAAATCAAGTACCAGTACCGGTCCGCCATACAGCTCATATGCTGCTGCCGCATCCACGATACGGTCTGCACCGATCTGCCGCGGGTTCTCGGTTACCACGCGGATTCCTGTTTTGGTACCTGGCTCCACAATGATCGGATTGATACCAAAATATTTGATGATCGCACCCTCTAAGGAATGCATAACATTTGGAACAACAGAAGCTATGATTGCATCCTCGATGTCATCATGTCTGATCTTATTCTGCTCTAACAGATTTGACAAAAGCATTCCATACTCGTCCGATGTACGCGGCATCTTCGTCGTGATACGAAAACTTGCCATTACCTCATCCCCACGGAATACACCCACTGTGATATTTGTATTTCCTACGTCAATCGTGATTACCATCGTATTTTCCTACCTTTTTCTTTACATTTCTGATTCGTCCATGCCAATATATAGCACTTTATAATACATTTCCAAAGCACGAAGCAGTTCTTCTTTTGTACGCTGCAGTTCACGTATCTTTAACCCACAGCCGATCTCATCATATAAAAGATCATTCTCATCACTGGAAGTACGAAACTCCAGATTGCCCTCCTCATCAAAGACTACCTGAAAAATACCACCGATATCTTCCGTAAAAAGAACACACATGATCTTTAATTCATCTTTGATCGAATCCGGAAGTCCCTTGAAATCCTGATTCAGATAAAATTTTTTATTGTAAGCGCTCGCTCCGCAGAGCACCACTTCTTCTCTCTCAGACATATCCGTATACTCCTCTCACGGAAACTTCGCCGGAGGATACCAGTTTTCTGCCTTCCCAAGTATCCACGATCAGTTCGCCATGCGGCGTGATTCCCATTGCTTTCGCCTCATAAGGCTCTTTTGGATCTAACACTCTGACCTGTTTTTGCATATTGATCAGGTGCGCATTGTATTCTTTTACCAGGCCGCTTAAATCTTCCGTCTCTAAGAATATCTCATAATATCGTTCGAACTGCTCTAATACTGCCTCGATCAGTTCTGCGCGGTTCACACGTAAACCGGTCTCCATCAGGATCGAGGTTGCTATCTGTTCAATCTCTTTTGGAAATGATTGATTCCGGACATTGATACCGATTCCAATGACAACATGATTGATGTAATCTAACTGTGCACTCATCTCCGTTAAGATTCCGCAGACTTTTCTGCCGTTCATCACAATGTCATTCGGCCACTTAATACCTGCGTCTACGCCTGTTTTCTCCGATATCGCTTTCGATACCGCAAGTGCTGCGATCAGTGTCAGCATGGAAGCACGGTCAGGGGCAAAATCCGGTTTGAGCACCAGCGTCATAAATATTCCGACTCCTGCCGGAGATTCAAATCCTCTTCCACGGCGGCCGCGTCCGGCTTCCTGCTTCTCCGCAACGACCAGTGTACCGGTCGGATGACCTTCCTCTGCAAGCTGTTTTGCCTTTGTATTGGTAGAATCTATCGTATCAAAATAAAAGATCTCACGTCCTGCCCATTTTGTTTTCCGAATGCTTTCCAATTCTGCCTTATTCAGACAATCCGGTGTCGACACGATCTTGTATCCTTTATTCTGCACCGCCTCGATCACATATCCCGCTTCTTTTAACTGTTTTACCGCTTTCCAGATTGCAGTGCGCGATACGCCGAAACGCTCACACAGTTCCTGTCCGGAAATATAATCATCAGCTTCCTTTAATGCCGCTAGTAGCTGCGTCCTCATCTAGTGTCCTCCATTTTTGTCTGATACACTTATTTTTCACACTGTTCTCCACCAAGTGTTGCAAACATGACTGCTTTGATCGTATGCATACGGTTTTCTGCCTCATCAAATACGACAGACTGTTTACTCTCAAATACTTCATCCGTTACTTCTAATTCACTGTAACCAAACTTCTCATAAACTTCTTTGCCGATCTTGGTCTTTAAGTCATGGAATGCAGGCAGACAGTGCATGAAAATGGCATCCGGTTTTGCATTTGCCATAGCTTTCGCATTTACCTGATATGGCATCAGATCATGAAGACGTTCCTCCCAGATCTCATCCGGTTCACCCATGGATACCCATACATCCGTATAAATAACATCTGCGTCTTTTGTGCCCTCTTTGACATCCTCTGTCAGTGTAATGGTTGCTCCTGTCTCTTTTGCAACACCTTCACAGTACTCTACCAGTTTTGCATCCGGGAAATACTTTTTGCTTGTGCATGCAACAAAATCCATACCAAGTTTTGCACAGGTCACCATCAGGGAATTACCCATATTATAGCGGGCATCACCCATGTAAACCAGTCTCACGCCTTTTAATCTGCCAAGATGCTCACGGATCGTCAGCATATCGGCAAGCATCTGAGTCGGATGAAATTCATTGGTCAGACCATTCCATACCGGCACACCGGCATATTCTGCGAGCTCTTCCACGATATCCTGTCCATATCCACGATATTCAATACCATCAAACATACGTCCCAACACACGAGCGGTATCCGGAATGCTCTCTTTTTTGCCGATCTGGGAACCCGAAGGATCTAAGTAAGTTACATGCATGCCAAGATCATGGGCTGCCACCTCAAAAGAACAACGTGTCCTGGTGCTTGTCTTTTCAAAAATAAGTGCGATATTTTTTCCTGTCAGACAATCATGCGCAATACCCTGTTTTTTCTTTGCTTTCAGATCCGCTGCAAGGTCGATCATATATGTAATCTCTTCTGGTGTAAAATCCATTAATTTTAAAAAATTACGTCCTTTTAAATTCATGTCTTTCTATCTCCTTTTGCATGGCTGTGCATATTTTCTTTTATGCCACAACGGATGGTACACCATGCGCACCATCCGTTCTGATAAACTTTTGTCCAATTTTATTTATGATCTACTGCAATTTCCGTAACAGATTTTGCAAGACCGGCGATTCCCTGAATCTCAGATGGAATGATGATCTTGGTTGCTTTTCCGTCTGCTGCTTTTGCAAACGCCTCTAAGCTCTTTAACTGGATCACGTTCTGATCCGGTGCTGCTTCTTTGATCATACGAAGTCCATCTGCGTTTGCCTGCTGGATCTTAAGAATAGCTTCTGCCTGACCTTCTGCCTCGCGGATCGTTGCCTCTTTCTTTGCCTCTGCACGTAAAATTGCTGCCTGTTTCTCTGCCTCTGCGTCAAGAATTGCAGATTCTTTCTTACCTTCTGCAACGAGGACTGTTGATTTCTTTTCACCCTCTGCACGCAGGATCGCTTCACGTCGCTCACGCTCTGCCTTCATCTGTTTCTCCATCGCATCCTGGATCGCTGCAGGCGGGATGATATTCTTTAACTCAACACGGTTGACTTTGATTCCCCATGGATCAGTCGCAACATCTAAAGAAGATCTCATCTTCGTGTTGATTGTCTCTCTCGATGTCAGTGTCTCATCAAGTTCAAGATCACCAATGATGTTACGCAGTGTGGTTGCTGTCAGATTCTCGATCGCCATGATCGGATTTTCCACTCCATATGCATAAAGTTTTGGATCTGTGATCTGGAAATATACAACAGTATCGATCTGCATCGTTACGTTATCTTTTGTGATAACCGGCTGCGGCGGGAAATCTACCACCTGCTCTTTTAACACAACTCTCTTTGCCACACGGTCGATAAACGGTGCTTTGAAATGAATACCTACAGACCATGTTGCAAGATAACCTCCCAGACGTTCTACCACGCATGCAGTTGCCTGCGGAACGATCTTAACACAGGATACTGCGATCAGCAGTGCTACGATAATTAAAATAATAAGTGCTACAATTACTCCTGGCATACGAAACTCCTCCCTAAATTCAATTTTAAATACAGTATACTATCTGTTTTGTGCCTTTATTCATATTACTATATTTACTTTGAGATTACAACTAATCTTTTCATATGCTTCCTGAAGATAATTTTTTTCTTTTGAAATGCCTTACCAGCACAACAACAGCCCCCACCAGAAATGGAAATACAAATGTGCCAAACCGGTATAAAAGCGACGCAGATCCGGCAATACCAGTGCCGACGATTCCTGCAAAAAGTGTTGTAAATACAAATTCCGTGGAACCGATCCCGGCCGGAGACGGAATAACCGCAGCAAGCATGACAGACAGTGACGTGATCGCAAGCACCTGCGCCAGAGTCAGTGCAGGATTTTCCTGAAACCGGACACCTTTAAAAAGAAGATACGGTATTCCGTACCAGAAACAGCATTTCAACAGGCAAAGAAAGATCACCTCTGTGGTAACTTTTTTGTTTTTCATCAGATGGTTCGAAGCATCCTCAAGCATCATGCACTGCCTTTTGATCTCTTCTGCCATTATTTCAAATTTTCCATGAAACTTCTGATTTGCGAAGTCAAGCAGCCGGCAGATCAGATGATGAAACCGGTTCGAACAGCAGAATAAAAACAACCCAAGTGTGATCACCAGTGTAAGCACATATCCGGCAGCTAAAAGTCCCGCATAATCACCAAACCAGTTTCTCATAAATTCCCAGTTCATCACAAAAAAGATTGCAGAAAACAATGCAATGCTTATTTTGTGGAGCGCATACTGTATCATATACAGTCCAAATCCCCCGCCATATTCAATTCCATGCTCACCCAGATAAATGATCGCTGCAACTCCGGAACCGCTTCCTAACGTTGCCACCCGGTAAAAAGAACAAAGGAACGCATTCGTAATACCATTTTTATATGCAAAAGACGACCGATACTGCTTTGCGAGCACGGTCGTGATAATGCCTTCTATGATCTGATATACCGCTGCCATCAGACAAATGCCAATGACAACGGCTGGTGATGTTTTCGTAAGCTGTTCTAAAATCGGTCCTGCCGAATCACGGAAAGTATACACGATAATACCAATGACTGCCAGAACCAGTCCCCATTTTAAAAGCTGCTTTTGTATTTTACTGATAACAATCGCCCCTTATTATTGCTGCTCACACTGCAACTGTGAACAAAACTTATTTCTTTTTGAAATTGGTGTAGCCTTTTTGTTTGTATGGATGCTCCTTCCAGAGTCTGTCTGCAGTCTCTTTCCATTCACATGCATATGCCTCACATTTTCCACATAAATGTTCTACCGGCTCTGCCTCCTCAACATCTGTAGAGTGTGCACCTGTTTCATGTACCATACGCTGTAAGATCTCAGGATTCTCAAGCATCGGGCATGGACGAAGCATATTCTCATTGAACGGCTGGTTATCTCTGTATGCCATGAATAACGGCTGTTTTAAGCACTCTAACAGTGATTTCTCACGGATATTTGCACCGGAGTAATGAATAAATACACAAGGCTCTACGTCACCCTTCGGGTTGATGTGGCAGTAGTTTCTTCCTCCTGCGATACATCCGCCTACGAACTCTCCATCATTCTGGAAGTCCATAACAAAGATCTCTTTTCCACCTTCCATCGCACGAACCTCACGGATTCTGTGATAGATGTATTCACGCTGTTCTTTGGTCGGCATCAGATCCGGAGCTGCCTTCATACCTACCGGCATCAGATGGAAATACCAAGCGAAACGGCTTCCATGCTCGATCAGAAGATCAAAGAACTCGTCAGATGTAACAGCATCCATGTTTTTGCTAGTATAGCATACACTGTTTCCGAAAATCAATCCGTTCTCATGTAAAAGATCCATTGCACGAATGACTTTGCCATATACACCACTTCCACGGCGGAAATCGTTTGCATCCTCAAATCCCTCAAGACTTATGGATAAGGAAAGGTTACCGACACGTTTCATGTCATCACAGAGTTTCTGGTCTACAAGTGTTCCGTTTGTATAACAGTGGAATGCACAGTCATTGTGTTTCTCACAAAGTTTGATGATATCTGCTTTACGAACCAATGGCTCTCCACCGGTCATCATATAAAAATAAATACCAAGTTCTTTTCCCTGTGTTACGATACTGTCAAGTTCATCAAAAGAAAGATTTAATTTATTACCATATTCAGCTGCCCAGCATCCGGTACAGTGAAGGTTACATGCACTAGTTGGATCCATTAAGATCAGCCATGGAATATTGCAGCCATGAACCTCTCTCATTTTACGAATGGTCTTTGTTCCATAAAATGCAGCCTGAAATCCAAGGTTTAATGCCGTCATCTTCGCAACATGCGGATCTGTCTCATCTAACAGACGGTTTACATAACGCATCCATTTGTGATCCGGATTCTGAATCATTTTTCTTACACCGTCATAAGCCTCTTTACGGAAGTTATCTCCCATAAATTTCTCTGTAAGATCTACGATCTGTAATAATCCTTTCTCACGATCCTTGTTCAAACTTTTTAATGCAGCATCGATTGCGACGCTGAATGCTTTTCTCTCTACTGTCAGTGCTAAATTTGCCATAACTCCGACCTCCGTTATCTTTTTCACATTCTTTTACTAGAAGCAAGTATAAAAAAAATACACTCTTTTTTAAATATGCAATGACTTTTCAATGTAGCCATCTAATATACAAATTTGCAATTTTGTCTATTTTCCGACTACATCAGACAATATTTGCATAGCATTGATACTACATTACATAGTATTAATAACTACGTAACATTATATTATTTTAAATGAATTTGTCAATCAACGATTATTACTTTTTTCTTAAATCTTTCCGGCTATGCTTAACAGTTCTTTCCAAACTGGTTATAATAACGGTGGTTTATTTCATGGAAAGGAGATTTTTGATCATGCCTGGATATGTTACCCATTATATATTCGGAAGAGAGGTTTATCATAACCTGAAAAATAATTCTTTAAAAAAGAATCTTTATTATAATCGTACTGCTTATGGTCTTGGACTTCAGGGACCTGATATTTTCTTTTATTACCTTCCTTCTTATGTACTGGAAGGTCATAATATCGGTGCACTTGCCCATGTCTGCGAAACCGGTGCTTTTTTCCAGGGTCTGATCGAAAGTCGCAGCCAGTTTTCGTCCTGCACAGATCTTAATATCGCAGAAGCCTACCTGATGGGTTTTCTCGGACACTATACCTTAGATACGATATGTCATCCATATATTTATGCTATGACGCATTTTAAAGATAAAAAGGAAAAAGCATATTTTTCAAGGCATGCCTATCTGGAAACGGATATTGATACTGCACTGCTCGACATGAAACTGCACCGTCAGCCATGTAATTTCCATCCGGAGGACACGATCCGGCTGACACACCGCCAGAAGTATGTTATTGCAAGTATGCTCTATTACGCTTACCGTTATGCTTTCCCGGATGTCGAATTCCGCAAATACACCATGTATCTTGCCATTTTTTCCATGCAGTTTGGTCTGTGGCTCATGCACGACGACTCCGGTAAGAAAAAAGCCATTGTCCGGCTGACCGAACGGATCTGTCTCGGATATCCTTTATTTTCACCGCTGATTCCAAGTGACACTTTATTTTTCCGCACAGATCCATTCAATCTGAGACATGCGAAATGGACAAACCCATGGGATTCTTCCCTTATTTCCCATGAGAGCTTCTTTGATTTATATAACCGATCCAAAAAACTGTATCTGTCCCGCATCCTCTCACTGCACACTGCACTTCATGCCGGTGCCGATTCAGCAAAGCAGGATGCCGCCATACAGAAATTCTTAGAAGAATATGGAAATCTTTCTTTCCACAGCGGATTAAGTTCAACGATTCCAAGCTGAATGCCAGAAGTAGTGATCGTGCAATTTTCCAGTTCAATTTTTAAAAGTCTTTCGGAGCTGACAAAATCTTTGAATAAAAATACCGCGCAGATCTGCGCGGTATTTTTATTCATGACGACTGATGGTTCACAAATCGTACCTTTTCTTTTATTTATTATCTTCACCGAAGAAATCACGGATCTGACCTTCAATGATCTTCATCAGTCTGGTACGTGCCTCAAGGCTTGCCCATGCAATATGAGGTGTGATGATCAGGCGGTTACTGTCTTTGATCCGTTTTAATGGATTTTCTGCACTCATCGGCTCTACGGTAAGCACGTCAAGTCCTGCTCCTGCGATCGTTTTATTTTCCAGTGCATCTGCTAGATCTTTCTCAACCACGATCGGTCCCCTTCCAAGATTTAAGAAGATGGCAGATGGTTTCATTTTTGAAAATGCCGCTGCATTCATTAATTCCTCTGTCTGTTCCGTCAGCGGTGCATGTACCGATATAATATCTGATTTTGCAAGCAGTTCCTCAAACTCTACACGCTCATACCCCGGCTGGTTATTCTTTCCGGTCGTGGAATAATAGATCACATGACAGCCAAACATTTTTGCAATATCAGCAACTCTGCGTCCGATCGCGCCAAGTCCGATGATTCCCCAGGTCTTGCCATTCAAGTCATGGAATACGTTGTCAAAATGAGTAAATGTGATATCTCCGACATATTTTTCTGATTTGACATAATCATCATAGTATCTTAATTTTTCCCAGAGATAAAATAACAGGGCAAATGTGTGCTGCGCTACAGTTTCCGTGGAATATCCGGCAACATTTCTCCATGCAATGCCATGTTCATCCAGATATGTCTTATCCAGATTGTTTGTTCCGGTTGCGGTGACACAGACCAGTTTTAAATGTTCTGCCTCACCGATCGACACCTCATTGATCTGCACTTTATTCACAATTACCACATCCGCATCTTTTGTGCGCTCTCTTGCCTCCTCGGCTGTGGAAAATCCATATTTTACAACAGTTCCAAGTCTGTCATATCCGGAGAGATCAATGTCTTCCCCGATCGTCTTTGCATCCAGAAATACAATGTTCATCTTTTTTCTCCTTTGCATTATTTATTCAGATAGGCGTAAAGGGCGTCTGTCTGTTCCGTAGCAATACGGTATCCTTCATCATAAAGTCTGCGTAACTTTACGGTATCTGTCTCCGTCCTGCCGACTCCATAAGTCGATTCCGGAGCGATCACAAATACTTTTCCCTCTTTTTCCAGCTGCATCAGTTTCTCCATGGAGGCGTTATAACGCTCCGCACGCAGTTTCATATCTTCCACAATTTTCGGATAACGCTGATACAGACGGTTCATGACTCCCGCAGCTTTTTCTTTTTTCTTTACATATCCGCGTTCTCTCGTAAGAACCACAACAATTTTCTCACATCCTTTTTCTAAGGCATGCTCATACGGAATGGAATCTGCAAGTCCACCGTCTAAATAATAATGTCTGCCGAGTTTTACCGGCTGGAACAGGATCGGCAGTGAACAGGTCGCAACCAGAAGATCTCTCATATCTTTTCCACGCGGCACTTCCATATATTCTGCTTTGCCTGTATGAATATTTGTGACTGCTGCCTCAATCTCTCCCGGAAAACGTGCCAGCGCATCATAATCAAAAGGAAGCAGTTCATTTGGTACTTCCTCAAATACAAATTTTGTATTGTAATACGCATGTTCCTTGCGGTTTAACAGATGGCGCATTCCCATATAGCGCTTATCTGCCATATATTTTTCCATCAGTTCAAGATTGCGCCCTTTCTGCCCTGAAAGATATGACAATCCATACGCCATTCCTGCGGAAACACCGATATAATAATCCGGCATAATATCTTCTTCTAAAAATTTATCCATTACTCCGCAGGAAAAAACGGTGCGGTTTGCACCACCTTCAAATACCATTCCAAGCTTCATTTCTGTCTCCATTCTATGTCCCAGGCAACAGGTCTTTATCATCCTGTCCATTTTCTATTTCTATGTTTATAATTCCTCTTTTTTTTCACTTTTCTGCATTTTAGGCATCTCATTACTCTCCGTCACATAGAGAGTGACACCTTTGATTTCTTTTACCGTAACGATCTCTCCCGGTTCAAAGATTTTGTCATCATCCACCGAACGGGCAGTCCATTCCAGTCCATTCATAACAGCCGTTCCGGTTCCTTTTACATTATTGATCTGTTCCGTAACACAGACATTTTTCCCGACTGCCTCCTCATAATTTGTCCTGACCAGATGCGGTTTCAAATATTTCAGTGCCCATGGTCTTGTAAAATAAAGCAGTACAAATGATACCACTGCAAATACGATGATCTGTCCCACAATCCCCATTCCAAATGCTGCACAGATTAATCCTGCAAGGCTTCCTCCTGCCAGCCAGATTGAAGTCAGTCCAACGGTAGCGATCTCTAATACCACAAAAAATACGATCAATGCCAGCCAAACCATTATCTCCATAATTTTCTTCCTCCTGTCATAAAATTTCTGCTGTTTCTATAGTAGTATATCGCAAATAATTTTTCAATGCCACGGTTAATTATCTACGCTTTTCGACCGAAACATATATCAGATGATTTTTAAGGAGGGCTGTCCTATGTCCAATACCGCTTATGTCGGAGCCGGAACAACACTTGGTACGTCTTATTATATGCGCCGTTTTTATGCTTCAAATGCTGATGCACGTACCACTACTTCACGCAGCAACCTGTCCAACTCCACACTGACAGGTGCCGATGCACATGCACTGCGCCGTGCAGTACGTTCCCTTGGCTCATTTACATATGATGACGATAACGCTGCAAATATAAGAAACAATGTTTCCGCATTTATCAGCACTTATAATAATATGCTTAATTCTTCCGGTAATTCAGACGACCGTACCATCAAAAACACACAGAAAAGTCTGAAAAATATTACCGCTGAATACGCTGACCAGCTCGATAAGATCGGTATTACCGTAAAAGATAACGGAACACTTGAATCCCGCAGCTCCCTTTTTGGCTCTGCCGATATTTCAAAGTTTGAATCTCTGTTTTCCTCAGATTCCGAATATATGCAGCGTGTTAATTCCTATGCCAGACGCCTTGAAAACAGAAGCAATATCCTGACACAGATCGAATACAATGATGCACTTGCAAAGCGCAATGCCAGAAATCAGGCATCCTCTTCTGTTTCCACAGATAACACCAGCTCCGCAGATACCGGTACGACTGCCACAAATGCTCTGAATATTGCATCTGTCACATCGGTAACTGCTGATCTGAATACATTACTAAACACAGGCATAGGCAAAAATGTAAATGTCATATTATAACGATTCTTTTTATTTCCACGTCATATTTACATTTAACTGATTTCCAATGATGCTGACATCTGCATAACTGCCGCAGACAAGCGGCATCATTGGTGGAATATGTCCGATATCTGCATCCATAATGACCGGTACCTGATATTCCGCAAGCAGATCTGTAACTGCATGATACTGGTCTAATCCCATCATTTCCTGTCCAAATACCGCCGGTCTTCCGATCAGAAATCCCTTTACATGCGAAAACCATCCGGCATGTTTCATCTGCCAGACCGCTCTGCGGATAGACATCACGTTCAGATCACAGGATTCCAAAAACCAGATGATCCCATCATCCTGATATTTCTCTGTAAATTCCTTTACCTTATCAAATTCTGTTCCGAGCAGATTGACCAGACAGTCCATACAGCCACCAAGCAGTCTTCCCTGCATGTTTATCTTCTTCTGCAGATTTTCTGCAGGATGCACCTCGATTTTTGATTTGCCGCCCGTCTGTGCAGCATTATGTTCCAAATTCTGTTCCTGTGGCAGATATACCATAAGTCTCTTCTCTTCTGTCACATTATACGCTTCAAGCGGATGCTCCTCGTCTTTTTTGCTGTCTTTTTCCCACAATGCGTAACCATGTACACTGTTTTGCTGTCCGCGCAGAAGATGATAAGCATCCCACAGATTTTCATGCCATGGCTCCATGCCAAAAGCTGCCGCACACGGTCCGTACACCGATGCAGTATCACACAATGTCGTAAGCAGGAATGTCATATTGGTATTGTCTGAAAATCCCATATACCACTTTGGTTTTGCCTTCCTGATCTTGTCAAAATCAACCTTATCTAAAATCTCACACATCAGCTCTCCACCGCCGCAGGAGATTAAAATATCATTTTTATCACTGCAGTAATATTCGGTCAGCTCCGCCCCGCATGCCTCCGGTGTATTGCTGATACCGATTCCATCTGATGCATAACAGTTTGGTCCAAGATCTGATTTATGCCCCATTTCGGCAAATTTTTTCTGCGCATTCAAAAATGCTGTATAATACGGCTCTATGCTGCATCCAAAAGACGGTGCCACAAAGCCAATCGTTCCGTTTTCCGGTAAAAATTCTGGATATTTCATATTGTTATCGTATCCTCCAATTTCTTTTTTCTCAGTTTACACCGCCGAAAAAACGGTTGCAATCTTTTTTCGTTTTGCTATAATAATTAGTAGTTATTTCATTATGGGCAGACATAGTACATCGGTAGTATATCAGCTTCCCAAGCTGAGGAGGCGGGTTCGATTCCCGTTGTCTGCTTAATCAGCACAACCCAGTAAAATCGGCAACGTCTTGATTTTACTGGGTTTTTATATGTATGAAATTTTCATATTCAGAAAAATTTTATCTCAAAAAGTATATTTTTTACGTCAAAGTATTCCACAATGTATTCCACAAAATATTATCCATCTTTCGTAAATAATACATATTCTTAAAAACAGCATGGATTTTATGGATAAGCCGCTATTCCATCATTGATAACCGAGTGGATAATGTATGGAAAAATCATGGAAAAAGGAAAACTTCTTTTCCACCATTTTCCCACAACATTTTCCACCCGGTTACCAACGATTCCATAAACAACAGCTTATCCACAAATTCCACCCTGCGATTAAGATCTGCTAACCCCCTCTTGCTTTGTTTTATTTTATAAAATAGATTTTTTACACAAAAAAAGACCTCACCCCAGCATTATACCGAAGCGAAGCCTTTTTCTCTATCTCTCATTTTCTTTTTCTTTCATTGCAATCTCAATGATCGCCAAGTCTCTTTTTGCAGCACTTATCTCTTCAACAGCATCACATACAGGCAGCAATATTGCCAGTGTTATCGCCACTGCTAAAATAACAGACAGCAAAAAACAAACGTTTATTTCTTCCATACCATTATACCCGGAAGTTACAACATACTGATACGCAGTTCTCATAAAACTAAAAAATTCTTTCCAGACACCCATTATGATTCCAAGTAAAATAATAATCAGCAGCATTTCACAAATATTCTTTTTATGTTCATATCTCACTTTTTGTTCTACATATTCAAACTCCAGGGCTTCTTTTTCCATAGATCTTAATGTCTCAAGTCTCCATTTAAAAGCCTGCATTTTCCGCCTGCGTACTTCCCGATATGAAAATTTCATGATAAAGTTTTCTATCTTTTCTTTCATCACTCCACCTCCACGATCTTCCAGTTATCCCCCTTCTCCAGCGTCAGCTTATACTGCATGATCTGCGTGATCTTTAGATCCTGATCCAGATATCTTACATAAACTTCTGCTTTCGGCTGACCACCTTCCATATAGTATGCTTTTCCTGCCAGTCCGTCATATACATAGTTCTTTCCAATCGCCGGAAGAACACCATCCTTTACATAATAGACAAGTTCTTTCGCTGATGCCTGGGGATAAAGTTTGAAAAATGTATTTAAAAAATCTTCAATCTGCGTCTGTGTTTTTAAATCAATGCTCCCGTCTGTTTCCTTTTCTTCCGGTTCATAAGAAGATTTTCCCGGCAGCGCATATGCTGTCGGGTTTTTTACAACCAACATCTTTCCTTTTTCATCCCTGTGAACCGTTACCTGATACACATTACTCTGCTCCGCGGTCTGCTCACCTTCCGATATCCGCTGCTTTACACAATACGTTACTTCGTACTCTGTATCCGTAAGATCCTTCACAGACCAAATATCTACGGATTCAACTTCTGCCACAGTCGGACAATCTGTCGTTATCATCCCATGATCCATAAGCTGAAGCGTTTCCGGAAGATATTTCTCCAGTGCTTTTTCTCTCTTGTTTATCTCCCGGTCTGTATTTTCCCAGGCATGATATACACCTGCAAAATCCTTTACATAACTCTCCAGGGCATTTGTATCTTTCAGTTTTTCCTCGATCACAGTCTCTTTTTCAACCGTGACCGTATCAACCGATGTGAAATTATTATAAATTCCTAAGATAATGCTGATTGCAAGTAAAATCCAGAATAACCGGATCCATCCCCTGTTGGGAGATACCTTTAAAACCGGCATTTCTTCTGCCTGGTCACTGCCTTTATATTCACCCCTTATCTTTTCTTTTGGTTTTAATTTCCGGATATGTACTTTCATCTTTTCCGGCAGTTTTGTATATATCTTTTTTAAAAACAGCCAGACCTTATTTTTTATTTTTTTGATCATTACTTTTATCTGTACTTTCTTTTCCTGTCCCATTTTGTTTTCTTTTTCCATTTCTTTTCCTTTCTGCCGTTGCGACATCGCATTTATGTTGACGGCGTACTGACTCTTCCAATACATACAAAGTGCTCTTTCCAGAAGCTTGTATTTAAGTCCGCAAAGCCGATCGGGTTACCGGCATGAAACATCCTTCCATTTCCGGCATAGATCCCAACGTGCGTGATGTAATTGTCTGTCTTATATGTTTTCGTGAAAAAGACCAGATCTCCCGGCTGCGCTTCCTCCAGCTCCAGATGCTGCACGGCTTCATACTGTTCCTGCGCTGTCCTCGGCAGTGACACTCCCGCCTGTCCAAAACACCATTGCGTTAACCCGGAGCAGTCAAAGGATGTCTGCGGACTTGAACCACCCCAGACATATTTCCATCCCTGATATTTATAAGCTTCCGCAAGAACCGCATTCGCCGTATCTGCCGGTAACGGCTCTGACTCCAGATACTGTTTTACAAGATATACATAAAACATGTTTCCGTAGTCATACCTCCATCCGCCATTCTGTGCGATCGCAACCGAATTATCATATTTTACTTTTCTGCCGCCGCATTTGCTGCTGGCAAAATCACATGATAGCTGGAATGCATGAGCCTTTCCTCTGACTGATACATAATCAATATATCCGGCTCCATAATTGTATGCCTGGATCACAGTATCAAGATCACAACCTAACGTGTCTGCTTTCTGCAGCAACATGGCAAAATACGCAACTGCAGCTTTGATGGATTCCGAAGGAGTTTTCTCTTCCTCTGTCAGTCCACTGTTTCCAAGTGACTGCATCGGATCATTCCCTTCTCCCCCGGATTCTACCATCATGATCGCAAGCAGATACTTTTCATACTCATGTATGTTGTATTCCGCCGCCGTATCTCCAACAAACGCTGCATATTCCCTTACTTTGTCAGATAACCCAAGACCGGACGCATGTTTCGGGTCTCCACCGTCACTATCGCCCGTGGTTCCAATCAGCAGCACACCACAAATCGAAAACAGTAAAACAGGAAATAAAATACATAAAGTACATATGATCCGTTTTACACGTTTCATCTCTCTTTACTTCCTCCCGTTCCTCCGATCAGCATTTTCTGTCTCCATTTTTCTTTCAGTACTTCCTATTCTTCTCCGCTCTGTCAACACATCATTTCTTAAATCTTTTGCATTTCCGCCGGATCTTATGACAGTTCTACCAGGCACAGACCCTGTCCCTGTTCCTGTTTCTCTTACGCTTTGTCCACCGTTTCTCTCCTGCAGTCTAAGATCTTCATTTTTCTGCTGATGCAGGCCTTCCATGAATTTTTCCTGATCCGCACTGTTTAACATCGTTCCATAAGTTCCAAGTTCTTTTCTTACATCCCTGTTTGAATACGGAAGACGGGTCACACTCTGTTTATAACGGATATCCTCTAACGGCGTTCCTATGCGCTCTGCCTTCTGGTCATTTTTCCTGATCCGTTCTTCACTTCCTGCCATGTTCTGTAATTTTTCATCTGATGCTTTCCGCACCTGCCCTCTGCTGTCAATAAAACT
Organism: Roseburia sp.; assembly: GCF_041325975.1. Lineage (NCBI taxonomy): Bacteria > Bacillati > Bacillota > Clostridia > Lachnospirales > Lachnospiraceae > Roseburia > Roseburia sp. The sequence continues at coordinate 1,147,791 of NZ_JBGLEJ010000004.1, forward strand.
TCTTCCTGCTTTTGCGCCGCGGTTCAAGCCATCCACACCACGGTATTTATCCAGTTCTTTTCCATTTACCGGAATCCGTTGGTGGAAGTCAATTCCATCATAACGTTTTAGCGCAGTTTCACTTCTTCGTTTTGCAAGATACATCTCACGGCGTTTCCTTCCTGCATCTGCCTGAATCCGGTTTCGTTCCTGCAGACGTCCCGTTTCTCTTCTGTTCCGTTCTCCGGCTATGCCCTCTTTAAAGTCTTTTACATTCTGCTCCATTGCTTTCCGGTGTAGTCCTGCCTGATATTTTATTTCAGTCGGTGTATTCTTTACATTTTCCTTTACCAGATCCATACGATCCTTCAGGCGTTTTCCAGAATCCATAACCATACCGACACGTTTTCCGGCTTTTGTACCTGCCGACGGCATTTTATCAGCCTGGTAGATCGTAGTCCATTCACTTTCCGATCTTCTTCCGTCGTTTTTAGACGCATTTTCATTATTTCCAAATGGATTCCTTACAGGTTCGTTTGCAGATTCTCCCACAGGTTTTCTTACAGGCTTGCCGCCACTATTATTTGTATGTGATGATGCCCTCTGTGTACCGCTTTCACCTGAAGGTGCTGCTGTATCTTTAGAACCATCTCCGGTATTTCCACCTGTTCCACCGCCAGTTCCATTGCCGGCACCTGCATTCCTGCTTACTGCAGCACGTCTTCCGCCCGAAGAATATCTTCGTCCAAACAGTTTTCTCATGACCATATATCTTCCCATGCTCCGCAGGAAACGACCACGCTTATTACCACTGCCATCCCCTAACGCAACCATGGATAAAATTTCATCCATTTTTAAATATATTCCTACGAAGACAACGATCTGTAAAAATGCAACCATCAAAAACGGGTAATCACCCGACATGGAATAGATCATTGCGGATAAGGAAAACGCGATCGTAATAAGAAGCGTTAATCCTGCACGCATTAAAATCGTATTAAACAGTTTTAACACTGCCTTTTTTAACAGCCCGTTATAAGTCGGCAGCATGGATAAAATAAAATTCAGCGGCAGATATAATGCAAATATGATAAACATAAGCTGCGTAAATACAACCATTCCGCACATTATGATCACAAAAATGCTGATGATCAGATTCAAAAAAAATATCAAAATAACTATTCCAAATCTGCTCGCCACATTTGTCACGGTCATATTTGCATTTTTATAAGTTTCAATTTCTGTCTTTACTGCAGCCTGACGGTCTTCCCCGAAATTTGCCAGAGGACTGACCGACAAAACAGATCTTATGCGGTTTCCATCAATTCCAGCCGCAACACGTTCTGACTCAATGGCATTTTCATCCGTTGTACCAAACTGCAGTAACAGCCATGGCTTATAAACCTGTACCGCAAACAGGTTATTCCTTATCTTATCTGTTGCTTTCTTTCCCATTTCATCATTTCCCGGCATCACAAGCTTTGTTCCAAGTTCTAATACCCCATTGCTCAAATCTGATGAAAAATCGTTAATATTTTTTATATACTGTGGCGCATAGGCAATAAATGCTGCCGTTAAAAGGAAGATCACAAACATATTTACCGCGGCACTGACTGCTTTCGTTGTTTCCCTTTTCATTAATCCAACATATCCCATATAACCGCCTACGATCAATACGACAAATATCAGCATCCAGGTATAAAAACCATCCGCATTGAATCTTTTCGACCCCATACTCATACCCGCTAAAACCTGAATATTTTTTCCAATACTGTCAGCCATATCACTGATAAAATCCAGAGCATACGTCTGCTGTACTATATAACCTGTTCCGCTGCTTAATAAAACACTGATCTCCCATATCGCATTGCTTAAACCATAAAATGCATACGACAGGTTATTCCCCATGCCATCCAGCCAGTTCCATGGAAGCCAGTCCCAGGAAGTATCAACGTAAAAGTCAAGCTGATAATTATTCCATGAATACTGACTATACAGATTTCCGGTATCGATCGTTTCGTCTACCAGTCCGGAAGCTGCCGATACCTCCATATTGGCAGCCGATAAAAATAATCCTGTCAGAAGCATGCATACAAGAAATGCTGACAGGATCCGTTTGTGCAGCTTTCGCGGTCTTTTCGTTTTCATTCTCCACTTTTTCTTCATGAAGCTTCCTCCCTTCTTGGAGGTCTGGTGTCAAATGCATCAAATACATGCTGTAACAATATCTGCGTGTGTACTTTTCCAACACGACCGTAAATGTCCTGCATCAGACATTCCCCAGTTTCTAATGCCATGATCGCATTCTGGTTTTCTTCATCATCCGGATCCAGCCCAAAGAATCTTAATGTATTCCGGATCTCCGTCTTATCTGTGGAATGAAAAGCGAACTTCAAACCGATATTGTTTTTGATTTTTTCGTCCAGAAGATCGGAAGAACTCTGCGTGATAAAAAATACACCGGACTGCATCGAACGTCCGGCACGTACAAGTTTGTTCGACAAAGCTGCTCCCTGCGCTACCTGCAGGAGACTCCATGCCTCATCTAACGCAACGATTTTATAAATTTTCCTGTCTGAATAAATAAAATCCAATGCAAAAGTTCCGATCGCGATCATAACCGCAATACTTAAATATTCGATGCTGGTATATTCCTCCACATTTTTTTCAGAATCCGGCAGCATCAGATCCTGCACCTGCAAAATGTTTAAAGCCTTGTCTGCACTGATCTTACGCGTCACTTTCCCATCTGAAAACAGCAATCCCGCAAAATCATAATCGGTAAACGCTGCTATGTGGCTTGCAAGCAGATGCGCTTCTTCATCCTCCATCTCATTTAACTCATCGATCACATATAAAAGTCCGCTATCCGATCTTTTTGTAACTGCCTTTACCGCATCACGTAAAAGCGGGAAACGTTTTCCATCTTTAATACTGACACCAGTCAAAAATGTCAGGATATCCATCGCCAGGCTGTCTGCATCTTTCTTGTTCTGCATGATCACATACGGATCAAGCATTCCTTTATTGCCCTCATCACTGGTCAGGTTGATAATGTTAATTTCATCCGAAAGTTCCGGAAGCATTTCTTTCCATTTCCCGCGTTCCGACTTCGGATCAAGGATCAGCGCCCTTGCACCGTGTAAAACTTCCTGATAAATAATGTTATTTGCAGACATTGACTTACCACCGCCAAGCGTTCCGGTAAACGCAACAGCAAGGGCATTGGTAACACTCCCGGCTACGTTCTGACATGCAAGGGACGGATCTATATAAATATTGTTTCCGGTTTCTGTGTCATACCCGATATAACTTCCATCTGGATCGCCTAAGATACGCGCCGCACCAAATCCAAGTCCTGCCAGGAAATCTGCTTTTACATACTGGATATAATCATTTTCATATCTTGATCCAGAAGGAATAAATTCTTCATGGAATCCGATCATATCACCAAACGGGCGTACCAGTTTAATGTTAAAATCATTCTCGTAATAATCCCTGACCTCTGCGATACGACGTTCCAGCTCCTCTTCGCTTTCTGCAGCAATCCGGACAACGTAGCTTAATTTGTACATGGATTCTTTTGTTCTGCCTAAATCCTTTTCCAGCTCGTCCACATCCACCAGAGCTTCTACCACGGAATTATCTGTATCGGCACCTGCTTCATATGCATGCTCGTCTAAGTCATTTAATTCCTTTTTCTTATTCCTAACCGTCGTCAATGCGCTTCTGTTCGGCATGATTTCAACGTTCATGCTGACGTCTACCGGGAACCTGAAACGCTCTTGCTCATAGTAAAAGATCTCTGACGATGGAAACTCCAGTTCCCCGATTAAAGCATTGATCGTCAGGTATGCAACATAGTTTTCTCCCTCTTCCCTTATCATCCGGATATATTTCTGATGCTCCTGCAACACACAGCGCGTCAGGCGGAGAATGTCGTACTTGCGGACTAACGTTTTTTTCTCCAGCTTTTCTTTTGGGAATGAATACTCATATTTATAATATGGCGTTTTCTGCTGTCCATAGATATGTTCCACGATATATCCGATATCTTTCTTTTCCAGACGCTTTAAGGAAAACTTTCCTTTTACACGCTGTCTTAAAAAATCCTCCAGCTTCACATAACGCTCTATCTCTGCACTGTTTATGCTGACAAAATCACCCATCAGGTTATGGTTGACACTGTTTATAAAGTCTGTAAATACGGCTAAAATATCTTCCTTTACCTTCTTTACACTGACCTCCTCTTCTCCCTTGATCAGTTTGAATCCCAGGAAGAAACGGTAAGTAACCTCATTTTCCATGCCGCCCATGGAAGCAATCAGCCCTTCCGTCTGCAGATCGATCACTTTTTCCGCCGTCTCTTTTAAGCTGCCTTTTAAATGCTTCTTGCAGTTTTCCTGTCTGTCCCGTACCGATGTTTCTGTGGCAATACAGAGCGCATGCATCTTACCTTCCCTGTTTACCGTCATGATCTGGCGGAATCTTTCATGTACTGCCATCTTTTCATCCGGAGATAAAAAAGCATAGTTGTACGGAATCAATTCATAATATGCCCACCATTCTCCCTGCTGGTTTAAGATCATGTTGTTTTCGATGTACTTAATCGGGAACATATATATCCCTCCTCACTGCGGTAATATATTCATTTACCGTCTTTTTACGGTATATCACGCGTTTTCCTGCATAAGTTTCCTTCGGACGTATCAGATAATTAAATGCGGAACATAAAAATCGATACGGATTTTTACCGTCAAAACTCTTTTTTGACATCAGATACGCATTTCCTACGCATATCGCGGCCCATACAACGAAACTTTTTATATACACAAATGGCGGCAGGTTGTGAATCATAAAACACACAACTGCAGTCCCGGTAAAATACCCGATCTGTGTCATTGTCGCCGGAAACGGCAGATTAAAATCCCCGACCGCATGAATCACTTTTTCAACATTCCAGATGCTTGTATATGACTTTACCTGTTTCATTTCTTCCCTTTCTTTCCTTTCTGCCTGTCCGGCGGTTTTCTTCATCCTTTTCATTTATCCAAGGCACAGGGCATCCCGCCCCGCACCTTATTTTTTTATCAGGGATCATTCCCCTCCGTCATCTGCAACACCGCCCTCGATGATCGTGCCATTATAGATCTTTAACATCGTGTCTTTTGTCCCAGAGGGATTAAAGACGAAACCGACCGCTATGACCGCGATAATTGCAAAAACAATCAGTTCTGCAATTTTGTGTTTAAATAAAAGCACAAGACCAACGATAATAATCCCTCCTAAAACCAGAGGCTGTATATTCGTCATGAGCCACGTATAAATTCCCTGTCCAAAGTTCATATCTCTTTCCTTTCCGCGCATTTTGCGCATAAAAAAAGACAGCTTTTTTATTGCCGTCTGTTTACTGTTACATTTTTTCTTTTTATTTCTTCTTTATGGTGCATGTTCCATAACGCATCCATCTTTGCGCTTTAAAAATTGCGACGTCGCAATTTCAGGATTCCATATATTCCTGTCTAAGATCATCGATCCAGTGCCTTCCTTTCTGTTTCACTGTGATAACATCCTCTAATACCGCCTGCTGTTGTTTTAATATCTTTTTGTGATGCTGGGATAAATTCGCTTCTTCTATCATGTCTTTTGCCAGACGTGTTCCGCGGAGGTCATCCAGCTTCTGTACCATCTTAAGAGACGGTGCAACCTGTCTTGTAAGCCAGAGAAGCGTCCGGTCAAGAGTGTATTCCTCCGGTTTGGTCGTTAATTTAATACTCCGGTACTGTCCGTTTAGAAACCATACCCAGCGTTCATTTAACGGCCAGTTTCTACGCTCCTGCTCCGGATCTGCATCTACAAACCTTACATAATGATTGATGATAGAATAGGCAGTACAGGCAACGTCTTCCATTTCCAAAAGATCATCCATGGCGCATTCCGCACGCTCATCTTTTAACCGGATTTCAAAACGGTTCTTTGTCTCTGCCTCGTCTAAAGGAGTGCCGTTTTTTACATACTGTTCATAGTCCTTTTCATAAATACAGAAGTAAATTTCACTTTTTAATGATCCCAGGTACAATGTATTTCCCATGCTTGCCGCATCTTCTTCCCGGTTCCTTATCAGCTCCCCGGACTGGTAATCCTTAAAACTATGGAAAATCGTGATACATTCATCCCGGCGGCATTTTTCTGCAAGTTCCGGGATATTTAAAATTCCGGCACGGTCATTGATCGCAATGTCGATCCGCTTAAATACTGCCCCCATCTCCCTTGCAGTCCGGAAGAAATCGTACCAGGTACGTTTCTGCACCTTTAAAAACGCTTCGAACTGCCTGCACCCTTTACCTTTTAATTCAAGCAGGATGCCTTTTTCATGTTCCGGCGATACCATGACTATGATATCTCCGTAAATATACTGACGCCCGTATCCATAAAAACTGTGCGCTTCCTCAATCATGTACTGCATCCGGATGTTCATGACATCCTCGATCACACGTCTTTCGTCTGTGGTTGCGAAACGGATCCTTACATAGTCAAATAAAATTTCCATTTCTTTGTCCGGATTAAAAATTTCCAGAACCATTTCCAGATGCTCCAGCAGCTTTTTTGTTGCCCGTTTTTTTCCAATCAGCAGCATACCGTAATAACTTCTGCTGATCCCTGCCGTTTCTGTATATTCGCTTTGCGATACGCCGTATCTTTTCCGTCTGGCTTCCAGGTTCGTGATCCATTCCACCGGGTCAAACGCAATGGAATCTTCGTTTTCTTCTATGCATCCTTCTATTATCTCTTCTGTCGCCTTTTGCACTACTTCTCCGGCACTGAATACATCATCTGCCGTTCTGAAATTATCTGCCAGAATTGTCTCTTTTTGTACTACATAACCACTTTCTTTTTCCTTCCGGTATTCCTGCAGCACATTTTGCAACTGATCGATCAGCTTATCACTGGCCGGCTTTTTCCCGTGTATCAGCATGTTATAATAGCCTCTTGAAAAACCAATGCGTTTTGCAAGTTCTACCTGGGATAATCCCAGTTCTTTGCGTTTTTTCTCAATCTCTTTTAACGTCTCCTGGTTCTTTTCCACATCTGCCACCATCCCATTTTATAATTCAGTTCTGCAGTCTCCCAGGGATATCCTCATAGATCTGCATTTCATTACGTCTTGCCTGCATAAACTCAAGCACTGCACCACGGCTCTCCCTCCAGCCCGGCATCATGTACACCCCGGTACAGATCGACAGCAGCGTCAATGATACTTTTATATATTCCTCCCACGTCGCATCTTCCGGCAGCATTGCATTGACTTTCGCCGGATTGATTACAGAATATCCATTTTCGGTTAATTCCTTTTCTGCTTTCCCAAAACGTTCCATATAATCCGATGTTCCGGTAATCGGTCCGCTGATATAAATATGTTCCGTCTGTTTTTTGTTCGCTTTTTTTTCAATTACCTTTTCTTCATTCCTCTCCGGCAGTTTCGCTGCCGTTTTCATACATTCGATCACACGCTTCTCCTTCCTGCTGTCTTTTCTCACAGATTCGCGACAGCTCTGCAAAAAAATCATATTCCGGAGCTACATATGGAGCGTAAAACTCTGTTACAACACCGTTTCCGGTGTTTACATAGCCGCGCCCCGCAATATCTTTTTCTTTAAATTGTTTATCAATACTGCCAAACATCATGGTGTACCCGCTTGCAGACATACTACCCAGCGCAACACGGAAACCGAACTGATCGCGGACACCATCTCCGAGATATTTTGCATCCGGACGCTGACACGCAAGAATAATAAAATATCCTGCCTGTCTGCCTTTCATGATAATAATCCGGATCAGCTTCATAACCTCTTCCCATTCTTTTTTTGCAAGCGTATCCATAAATGCCACATATTCATCAAAGATCAGAAAATGCGGCGTCAAACCGACTTTCGCATAATTCGCACCCATCCGAAAATCCGGATGTTCCTGCATTTCATCATAACGGGCTTCCATTCCCTCATAGAAAGCCTCCACGCATTCCATTATGCTTTCTGTATCGTAATGCACATCCGGCATGATCCTGGATAAGAAAGATAAATCTGCTTTCTTCGGATCACAGATATGCAGCACCGCACCAGATTCTAACAATGCTTTTATCACGATCAGAAGAAAGATCGTTTTTCCACTTCCCGTATCACCTGAAATCAACATATGCGGCAATTTATCATATTTCCATGAGATATGCTGCATCAGATTCAGTTCTCCATTTTCTGCTTTTACATCCTGAATATCGATCCGGCTCTTTTCTACACCTGTTAAAAATTCATATCTGACCCAGATATCCTTTGTATCTTTTTTTACCAGTTCACAATTTAATCCGGTTTCTAACTTCTCCTCCAGATGAAGCAGCTTATCCTGGTACTTTCCCATAGTGATCTTGACTGTCACATAAATATGTCTGTTTTTCCTTCTGTAATAAAGCGCCGGGAAATACGTGATCCGTTCCATTCTGCCGCCTGATCTATAACGCTGCAGCGGCTCTGTCTCAAACCACCGGTTTTCTAATAACATACGCGCCATTGCCTGGCGGTTGCGGATATCTGTCATGTTGCCGCTTTTCCATTTATAAAGCATATCCAGCAGGTATAAAACCACGATCAGGAAGAGAAGGAATACCCTAAGCAGGATATTTCCTTCTGTCAGCCGGATCACAAAAGCGGATAATGCTGCAACAGTCAGGGCAAAAAAAATGACAGACCTTAAAATCAGCCTGTCATCATAACGCCCGATGCATTTTCCTTTCCAGATTGGAAATCTGTTCATCTATTCCACTCTCCCATCCGGTTATTTATTTTTTATTTCCTCCATCTTTCGCATCTGTTCCGGTCTTATCTGCTGTCTTATCAGATGTTTTGTTTTGATCTGCTGTTTTCGACGTGTCCGCTCCAGCAGCTTTTGTCTGATCAGCAGGCTTTCCTGCAGCATCTGCCAATACAATATCCTCCGCATTGATGTACCAGTCTGCCGTTGCCCTTCCTCCGAACGTTGCATCCGCTCTTGCACTTACGACCGGATTCACAAGCGTTACTACTGCATTGTATGGGAAATCTTTTTCTCCGGCTTCCGGTGGAATGCTGACTGTGATCGTGTGCCCCTGGCGCTGACATTTCAGGTCATATGTACGTTTTTTTATCTCATCGGTCACATTTCCTTCCTCGTCCTGCGCGTAGTTTTCTCTGCGCAATGCCGCAAACTTTAATTCTCCTAATGTTTTCTCTGTATCAACAACTAATCCCTCTGGAAATCTCATATTTTATTCCTCCATCTTTCTATTTTTTCTTTATTTTTTTCTTTTGAATCATTCTCTTTTATTTCATTTGCTGTGCTGCACATAATTCCCTTTACCGGATCACTGCTTTACTCCCGCATCTTCCAGCTCATCCACAGAAATGATATCATCCGCATAAATTTTATAATTCACATACCCCTTATTATTGATCGCATACCCTTCAATTTCCACGCGGGGATTTACCAGCGCCACCGGTTCCTCATATTCAAAACGCTTTACCCCTGCCTTTCCAGGAATGATAACCTCAACGTTATCTGCGCGCTGTACATCAGAATAGAGACTGTAAGTTCTTGACGTAACTGCATATCTGCCATTTGTACGCTGCTGATTTTCTCTGCCCGCTCCGGCAAAAGTGATGTTTCCTAATGATTTTTTTGCATCAATAAATACATTTTTTAATTCCATGATATTTTCCTCCTACTGTTTACATGTTTTTACTTGTCTTTCTGATCTGCCTTTTCTTATTCATCCCGGTTTACAATGCTGTACCCATGTTTCATCAGATATTCTTCTACCAGCTCGTCTAAGCTGCCATCATCCGGTTCATCTTCTAAGCAAACATCCGCTTCCCGGTAGATGCCATCTGCCATTAAAAGCAGGCTGTTCATTCCATCGCTCCGCGTCTCGTGGGTTCTTGCAATGATGCTTGGATTTTCCAAAATAACCGCTTCGCCAAATTCAAACGGCTGCGATCCATTCGCACCGACCACTAAAGCCTCTACGACTTCCCCGCGAAGCGCGTCAGCAAAGAACGTGTAAAAATTTCCTTTTACGTCTTCCCCGCAGATGTTCCAGGTAACTGCTTCCCCTTCACCGGCATAGTGCAATGCCCCAAAGGTTTTTGACATGTTCGGGATCACAACTCTCACACCCATATGTACATTCCTCCCTTCTGTGTGTTTTTCTTTCTTCCACCCACCAAAAAAAACAGCCGGTATGATCACACTGTTTTTGGTCGCTGCCTTATCTTAAGATAAGGTTCCCACCACATAACCTGTTTTTTCTGCATCATCACAATTAAAACGGGTTTAAATCTTCTAACGCTGGTTCCATCTCTGCCCTGCAGACGGCTGCCGCTGCAATGACCGGATCGGAATCTGCATATCGCCGCATTCCTGGGAAATCATTATTTTCAATCGCTTCCTGCAGTTTTCTTACTCTTCCGGTCACTTCATCCGGTCGCACACGCATGCACGCCGTCTGGATCCGTCCTAGAAAACTCTCATGATCTGCAACAAACTGATAATCCTGATTTTCCAAAATCTGTTTTAATGCTGCTTTTGCATTTTTCTTTATGTTTTCCCTGCCACGCATATAATTTACATCCATCTCCGGCGGCAGATCTGCGAACTCGGATGGAATAAAAAAGCCGTGCGCAATCATCTCTTCCTGCTGATATTCGATCCGTCTGCGCTTATAATTAAGTTCCTGTCCGTCCGTCCACTTCGGCCCGTGTGCGCCTTTTAAAAAGACGACGCACCAGTCTGCCACCGCCGCAAGGAGCTGCCCATAAAATTTAATCAGTTCCCACTCCCGTTCGATTCCTTCTGCATAATCGGTTAAAAGAAGCTGTCCTTCATTTAACCAGTTTTCACGATCTGCCGGTGGCATCTGCACCCCACCTTTGTTTTTCCAGTCTTCCACATCATAAGCGGTAACACTTTTTTCTGTCTGTGCCATCTTCTCCACCTCCTTAAAAGATTCTTTTTTTGTTTTGTTTTTCTCAAAATTCAAAACACATGTGATTCCTGCAATACCATATGCAGGCAGGCTATTTTTTTGTGTTTTATGCTTAGTTTACATCATGCCTACTTTCGGGGGCTTAGTAGGCAATGTGTAAACTAGGGTTTTTGTAGCGTTTTTTGCCGTATTTCCGGCATTTGTGCCCCCATGATTAAGAGTCGCCTATCGCATTTATACCCCCGTGTTACAATCCGGGGGTAAGCCGGGCGCTTACGCGCCCGGCAGAAGCCCTGAAGGGCTTAGCGCCGCCCCGGAGGGGCGCCCCGCTTCGCTGCTTACACTCCGTCCGCGCGCCGCGGGACACCCCTCCGGAACAGCACTAAACCCTTCAGGACAGCGGCCGCTCTCCCCGTCTTGCAACACCGTAAGAACAGCGTGGATTTTATGGATAAACAGCTATTCCATCATTGATAACCGCGTGGATAATGCATGGAAAAATCATGGAAAAGGAAAACCGTCTTTCCCACAATTTTCCCACACATTCCCCACCCAGTTACCAACGATTCCATAAACAGCAGCTTATCCACAAACTCCACCCTGCGGCTAAGGTCTGCAGATATCCTCTTATTTTGTTTTTTTGATCAACAAACAAAAAGGATCTTTTCTTTGTGGCGAAGACGCCAGACATCCAAGCGCCTCCGCTGTGTGAAACTGTAAACAAGGCAGGGACAGATCACGACAGTTTCTGCCAGACAGCCCGGACACTGCGATGTTTTACCGCCTGGTAGGTTATATCGCTAGCAGTCAATAATATTTCAACCTGCATACAGTATACTTTCGCCATCTTATCCCCTCCTACGCTAATCTTCTATATAACCGATGATTTCATATCTTTGATCCTAATTGCCATAATACAAATTACCTTCTCGGTCCTGAAACTCATTCCAGAACAATGGAAAACCTAAAGGTGTTTTTTCATTGTCAAATTGCACCGCATAACCAGTAGCATTGCACAGCTCTTCCCCATTCCCCGTTTCAAACGTCCGACTAAACGGTATCTCTTTTAATTTTATTCTTCCTGTTTCTTTCATTTTCTCTTCTCTCCCTCTTATTCGATCATTCTTTTCTTCACTGCGACTAAGGTCTGCTGGTATCCTCTTATTTTGTTTTTTTGATCAACAAACAAAAAGGATCTTTTCTTTGTGACGAAGACGCCAGACATTCAAGCGCCTTCGCTGTGTGAATTTGTAAACAAGGCAAGGACAAATCACGACAGCTTCTGCCAAACAGCCCTAACGCTGCGATACTTTACCGCCTGGTAAATTATATCGCTTAATAAACACTGTAACAGTTTCTCCAGTGTCCACCAGTTCCGGGTTGCTCCGCGTTTTTTATATCTCTGATTTTGTTCCTTCACATAATGGTCAAGTAACGCTTTTTCATCAGCAGTCAATAATATTTCAAGCTGCACGCGGTATACTTTCGCCATCTTCCTACCTCCATTCATTTTGATCTGCCATTTCTAAATTTTTCCGGTCATTCCGGAAATGGCAAGCCGGGGAATCGAACCCCGGTAAACGCCACCGCTTGCCTATGCTATCTTATAATTCGGGTTCATCTCTTTTAATGTACTTTCTAAATCTTCTTTACAACATACTTGTGAAAATCTGTAAGGACTTTCTATTAAGCAAAATTCTTCGCCGTTGTCAGAAAAATATTTAACTGTTCCTATATGTATTTTCTTACTGTTGTAGATTGCATAAATTTCTCTCATCAAATCCTTCTTCCTCCATTCTTTGATCTGCCATCATCAGAGCCGGGAGATCATCCCGCGGCTGACGCTCCAGGGTGGAGCGTTTCGGCTAATATTTTATATACACGCGGTTCTCATCTTCATAAACGATAGAGCCGCCAACATATATAACTGTTTTCTCTGCCATCCCCGGAAAATCGCCCGGCATCGTTATCTCAACGCCGTTCCCGGTAGTTTCAATTTTTAACGCCCTTCCTAAAAATGTTCCATCTGGTGTAAATACTTTTTTCATATTCCTATGCCTCCCTCTCAACTTCCAGCTTATTGATATTTCCCTCTTTCATGTCCTCAACAATCGCTTTCAACTCATCCAGGATATCCCCTTCCTTTGGTGTCTCGAATGTGTAATTTTCGTTGTATTCCTTTCCTTCAACTTTAATTCTATAGATCATGTTTTCGTCCTCCTGTGATTTGTTTTTCTGTTCTTTATGATATTAGTATATCACTAGTTCTAGTGATATACAATTGGCAAAACAGACAAACATCACTATTTTTAGAGATATATTTTTATGCATTTTGTCACTATTATTTGTGATGTTTTTCATGATAATATAAATTAGAAAGGCGGTGTATATATGTCAATTAGTTATCGCAAATTACTTAAAATTTTTGAAGAAAAAAATATAACTTCTTATGTTGTAAAACGCGATAAAATCATTGGGCAAGCTTCCTGGAAAAAAATCCACGAAGGCGGTCATATTGATACTCGAACAATTAACAGCCTCTGCCAATATTTAGACTGTCAACCCGGCGATATCCTAGAATATATTCCAGATGAACTAACTAATGCCGATACTACAAAATAATTCTTTTCAACAAAAAAAGGAAGATGCTCTTTTGCCATCTTCCTTTTTACATTATGAAAAAGCATACTCTATCCCTCCAATTCAAATTGGTCAAATCTTAAATCGAAATATTCCTTCGCTATTTCAGGGTATCGTTCCTCAAAATCAACTAATGCTTTCATTGCTGAACATAATGTCCCCTCTGTCTTATGGTGAGCCTGATTTGCCTCGCAAAACTGTCTAAAGCTTTTCTTCTTGAAAAATCCAGGCTGATTACACCATCTTGCCATAGTAATGTAAAAACTTCTGTACTCTGACTTTTTCCAAGGTGTTTCATTCTTATTTTGGTATCTCATGATATATGGTAAACAATGATATCTCATTAACAGGGCTACTCTTCTCCACATATTTATGATATCTTGTACATCTGTACTCTCAAATCCAACCAACACATAGAACTTTATGTTAGTCGCTTTTGTATATTTTCTAATTAGCTGCAATTTTCTATGAATCAGGTCATAGTCCGAAATATTATCAAATGCAAACGTATAGTCTCCATCATATGACGCTGAGAATAATACTTCACACCTTTCGTCTGTAAGCAGCCTTTCGTCCATTCCTTGCTTAAACTTAAATGGCTTCTTCAAAGCTTTTAGCTCTTCTAGAATTGTTCTCCATTCTGGGCACCCAAGGAAATTATCATCTAACAAACAAATCTTCTTTCTTGACGGATCATAGAACTCGTCCAATGGGCTATGGCGAAAAACTTTGTCATATTTCTGATTTACACAAAATGGACATTTTCTAAAACACCCTCTTGTCATGAATCCAATACTGTAATCTGTATATTCCTTAAACTGAACCATAAAAGTACGTTTATTAAACTTCTTTCCAGCTTCCCCTGCCGCTTGCTCTGCTTTTCTCACCTCATTATCAATCCAATCATTATATAAATTGTAATCAGGCATGTGATGTTCTATCTCATCGTCTAAATTTGGAGCATTAGCAAAAAAGAATCCCGTTCCTCCAACGTGAATATTCTCAGGAAGATTAGCCTCTCCTGTATCCATATTAACGCTTTCCTGAATCCACTTTGGAACCCATGTATCTGTAAATACCTTTGCGATATATACATGATCAAATTCATTTAAATTTTCATAATCAAGTTTAAGTTCAACTTCAGCACCTTTTTCCTTCCAATATGCTGACAATTTTTCACATACTAAATTGGGAAAGCGGTGTTTCTGCCGTCCTAATAGATCAGCATCAATAATTCCTATCTTCATATGCTCCTCACTAATATTTTATTTTTAATACCAACCCCAGCCTAAGTGCTGCCTTATCATGAATAAGGTTATATGGTGCCATCATCATAATAATGATGCCCTCTGTAATCTGTTCCGTTTCTCGAATGAGATTTCCTTGTGATCCACATATCGATG
The DNA here is from genome assembly GCF_041325975.1 of Roseburia sp. Taxonomy (NCBI): domain Bacteria; kingdom Bacillati; phylum Bacillota; class Clostridia; order Lachnospirales; family Lachnospiraceae; genus Roseburia; species Roseburia sp. The sequence goes on from NZ_JBGLEJ010000004.1 coordinate 1,162,824, forward strand.
TAGCAACTATTATATTTTTCTTTGTTGTCTTACTCTTGGCTGCGACGTCAAGATTGTTGATCGGGAGACTGGAAAAACATTTTAATTTTCAGCCAACAAAAAAGGAAGATGCTCTTTTGTCATCTTCCTTTTTACATTCATTGCTTATTCTATTTTTCAACTTTATTCGTCATTTTATTATTGCACACTCTATTCTTACCTGTTACAATCATTTACGGGTACTGCCATAACGGTAGGCGGTTAGTCCTTCAACAGAGGGACTGTGACCCTCTGATTACATAGAAACCTGAAACGGAATCTAAAGAAGTCACTGACTTCCTGGAAAGGAGGGCTAAGCCATGAGTATTGTGGATTTCATTGCAGTGGTAAGCTTCGGCTTAACCTGTTTTTGTGCCGGATACACATTCGGTAAGGATAATAATAAGCCACAAAAATAGCCGCCCACGTCTGGTAAACTAAGCGGCAATTTTTGTCATACTAATTTACTTGGATTAGCCGTCTATCGGCAGTACCCTTTTCTAGCTTCATACTATCACACTGTTTCTGATCTGTCAAAACATTTATTCTCAAGTCCTCTTCTACACTGCTCGCAATATTTATGTTCACTTGCTTTTCAATCCTCTTTGAATATGGATTCTTTTTGGGATTTAATTTTTTAATATCATACTCTTTTCTCATTCTTATTACCTTTTCCAATATTCTTTTCTCATTCATATGTTTCCAACTCATCTATTGTCTTTGTAATAAATTTCCCCGCTTCTGCTTCTGCCATGGATTTATCCAACATAGCAATATATTCTGCATTTTGCTCTGTTGCCTTTTCACTGTTTTCTTTTGATGTCTTATCTAAAATATTTTCTCTCTTCACACGCACTCCATTCCACAGTCCGTTTTATCAAATCAAGTTCCAGCTTACAAAGCCTGTACTCTTTATAAAAGAACAGCAACGTCATATTTGAAAAGACCGTATAAATTATCAATATAATCAAAATTACAATCATCTTTTCCTCCAAATCATAGCACATCACTTATTATCCTACAATATACAATAGGGAAGATGCTCATGTATCATCTTCCCTGTGTTGCGACACCGCAATTTTTATCTTACTTTATTCGGCGCCATAAACCGATTGTAAAATTCTGTCAATGCTCCAGGCTCCTTACTGTTTCCGATCCCGTGATCTTGGACATATTGTTTCATTTCAAGAATCGTTTCATGCGGAATTAAAAACTCATCTTCCGGCGTGTCATTTTTCAAATTATCAAATGCCCTCTGCAGCGCGGCGTGATATTCCGGATTCGTCATCCAGATAGAATTTTCTTCTAATCCGCCATGTTCATGATCTAATTTAAAATATTTCTCACTGATAAATCTGGTTTTTCCTTCTGGCTTTTCTACAACAGGCGTTGTGTCAACTACATACACCATGATCTGTTTCACATAAGTATTTCCTGTATGGTCAACTACAGTCAGATTCTCGGATGTTGCAAAATCATGCTGCAGGTTTGTAAACTCACCTGCCTGATAGTCCGGGATCGTAAAGGATGTGAAAACTTCCGGATCACTTGGAGCCGGGTTTGTTCCCGGTAAAATCGGGCTTCCATCCTCACGGTCGATCGCTGTTGCATGGCTTAAAATCTCTTCTTCCGTGATAAATCCGCTCTGTGCCTGTTCTAAAGTGTAATACAGATCCTGCGCCTGAATCCACGGACAATCATCCCATACAGCATAAAGTGTGATCTCACCGCCGTCCTCTGTTACAAGGTTCTGCACGATATCTCCGGCTTTCCACTTCGGGATAAAGGTATCTTTGCCATCTTCCAAAGCCCAGCCCATAAAAATGGATGCATACACCTTTTTCTTTGGTGCTTCGGCTTTCTTATCTTCCTCAATTTTATCCAGATCTGCGTCTTTTAAAGCATCCATATCGACTGCATCATCTTCTGTCCTTTTTTTCAGCATAGCATCTCCGCTGAGATCTGTTTCATCTGCAGCGTCAGAATCCTCTTCTGTTTCGTCCATATCATCCGGCGTGTCTGCTTCTGCCATATCTGTATCGGTTTCAGCATCTTCAATTTCAGTGTCTTCGATCTCAGTGTCTTCCTCTTCCTCTTCATATCCTGCCATCATGGCTTTTGGAATTGCCCCGGAAATGACACCATCTGTCACATTCTGACCATCGAGTGTGTATTTCACATAGGCTGCTGTTCCATCTGCATTCCATACATCCGGCAGCGTTACATCTTCATCATACGTTGCCTCAATATCATCGATATGTCCGGCTCCGCCGTTCGGATCAAAATGGATCGTATATTTATTTGCCTCTGCATTGGCTGTCATCGTGACATTTCCGGCCGGCATTGTGAATGTAAATTTCTTTGTATCCACGGTCTGATCTCCACCGGAACCTCCGGTATAATTACCAGTCCAGTTCAGCCAGTGATAGCCTTCTTTTACATTGGCATCAATCGTTACGCTCTGGCCGTAACGGTACGGTCCTGCTCCGATCGTCTTTTCTATGCCTGTCCCAGCATTTAAGGTCACATTGTAAAGGTGTCTTTCATAATAATAATCAATGACCATCTTTCCATCCGCAGTGACCGCTTTCGTCTGCGTTTTCGGGCTGTCAAAACCGATGTATGTCTTTACTGCAGGCGTAACCTTGCTTCCGATCTGTGCTTTCTTTGTCTCTGTCTCGGCAAGCTCGTAATTTTTATCATCATGTGTGGAAGCAATTCCGGTTGTTTTCTGTTTCCAGTGATGAACGGTATAAACAGCTTCATCTAACACTCCGGTAAGAGTTAAGGTCATGTTATAAGCAGGCATGCTTCTCTCATAGGCATAGGTTTTATCATTCACATAATCCGATGTGACCTTACAGTTTGTCGAAACACCAGTCTTTTCATTGAGATCCGTCCACATGCTGAACACGCAGCCGGTATTAAAGGTCGGTGTGGAAACAATGTTTGCATTACACGGCAATTCATACGATGTCATGTAATAATCACCGGATACCGTGCTGCTACTGTTTACTGTGCCACCGGCACCAGTGATCGCCGTCCCATTATTAAATACCTGTGTTACAGCTTTATTGACCGTGGTTTTGTCGATCTTAACAGTAAGCACATAGATTGGAACTCCGACTGATTCTTTCGTTAATATGTCATCAATGGTAGTACCAGTTGCAACATTTTGTGATCTCAAATCACCGGACAGCCTAGATCCATTCTTAAACTCTTCCACTCCGGAATTTTTCTCATATGTACAGTCGATACTGTAACTGATATAACTGCCTCTGCTTGGGTTTATGAATTTACTATTTTCATAGAATGTTCCCTCATCCCCCTGTGTATCAACCGCAAAGGTTACCGTATGATTTTTTGCATTCCATGTTCCTTTTATTGTTGTTTTTGTATCAGCTTCTTTATTATATACTGTCAATTCCGGTTTCGTATTGGTCGGAGTCAGTGCTTCATCTAATGTGACTACCAGTTTTCCATTGTAATAACCTGTTTTTGTCTGCAGGGTTTTATTGGTGATCTTCTGTGAAACGTTAACTGTGGTAGGGCTCTTTACCGTTGTGACCTGATTTCCTTCTGCAAAGTTATCCGAGATATCTATCGCAATACCTGTCACAAACATGGTAACCCATTTGGTAAAATCTCCGGTATTGGTCTGCAAAGTATAATACTGATTTGCATAGGCAGGCTGTGTACTTTCCTTTTTAATTGTAAAATCGACCAGATCTCCTCTTGTTGTCGTTGCTTTACTGTACAGTGCATTTCCATTGATCGATAAATACGGACTTACATCTTTTGACAGTCCGAAAATCTTTTTGTTTTTATCAAACTTTTCAGACGCTTTCTGTGCATACAGGTTCATTTTGGTAAATTTGGAATTACTATTAGTGCTCTCCACAAAAATCATCAGATATTGTCCGGTCAAAGGCACTTTATCATTTGCCTTGTATGCCTTTGATCTCACACTTGTAACCATTCCGGTTTTAATGTCTTTCTCTACCCATTCTCCATTATGCTTTGAAACATCATCAATATTAAAATCCGCGGACATTCTAAGACGCACTGCCCTCATCGGAACTGACATATCACAGTTTTCCACAATGATCAGCTGCCATCCACCGGCGCCCTCGCCACCGCCGATATGCTCATAATACGGAATGTTGAATACCGAATACGTTCCATAGATCTTGCTGCTTTTATTAATGATATCCGTCACATCCGCATACATGTTTACGAAGGTGTACTGTTGCCTCACTCCTTCCTCTTTGTTTTGGTTTTTATAATCAATTGACCTGTTATCATAAGTTGCATACTGTGCCTTTATCAGTTTTGCCGTTCCATCCGGCAGTACAAAAGCGATTTCTGATTTTGCAAGTGCTTTCGCATCTGTGTCCGATCTTTTGATACTTGTCCTTGCCTGCCATACCAGATATGCTGCACGGATCGTCCCATCCGCACCTTCTGACTTTGTCAGCTTTGCAGACCGGTTGTTTTTGATCTTCTTTCCGATCACTGAATTATCTGCATTTTTCAAAACATTTTCCGCAGCTTTATACTGGTCTTTTTTACTATCATAGGTATTATAATTCGTAACGATATCATAAGCCCATGTATCATAGTTCGTATTTCCGGTATAGTTAATATTCAGCCGCCCATACAGCGGGGTTTCTTTTCCTGCTTGTGAATCTGTCATATAGACATTTCCTGCTTCTTCTACCGTGATCGCTTTTATGTTCTGTGGGATCATGGTGATTAGAACCATTACTGCACAGAGCAGTAAAAATCTGCTTAGTTTCAATATTTTTTCTTTCATAGATCTCCTTTCGACTTTCCGTCCTGTGTATTTATATTTTCATTTTGAAAATACCGTGGTAAAAAAATGAACTGCAAGGTAATCAGAGATTCCAAGCAGTTCATTTTCTGACTATCAAAATTAATTTTGATAGTTTTCATACTTATTCAATTTTACTTGTTGTTTAAAGCTCAGTTACCCAGCCATCCTTTTCCCTAGCTTCATCCATGCCTCTTCCTGTTTTGAAACCTGTACTATATTTAGCAAAAGAAGTCTGTTTATCGCTTACGGTTACTTTCCAAGAATAACTCCAACGTCCATCGACTGTTTTTAAAGTAATAACAGAAGATCCTTTTCCCTTCACATCAAGATAAACGTCATCCTCTACCTTTAAAACATTTTCATTACTACTGGTCATAATAAATCCTATATCAAGCGAGCTAGACGTTGCAACTTTTTTATCAGAAGAAAACATTTCTCGGTTTACAGGCGTTCGTCTGTACTCAATCGTTCCATCCTCATGTTTTTTCACATAGTATTTGATATTATCATACATATCAAATCCCACTGCCAGTACCATGTCATTTTTCTTGACAGTTACCTTGTAAGTAGCTTTAACTTTCTTATTGGCTTTGGATGTAACTGTGATCGTTGCGGTTCCTACCTTTTTCGGTGTAACAAAACCGGTAGAAGAAACGGCTGCGACACTTGTGTTGCTGGACTTATAGGAAACAGCACTGTTCTTTACACCGGTGATCCGTTTTACCTTGATCTGCGCCTGTCCGTATTTTTCTTTCTGTACTAAAAGCTGTTCTCCAATAAACTGATCCATGCTCTCGTGATCTTCGGTATAAAATTCAAGGCTGTGTGCATCACCACAATGATTATAAATCTTATGGAAAGATTTTTCCGGGTACAGAACCACGTTATCTTCTTCGAGGACGATCTTACCTTTTCCTTTTTCGGAATAGTCCGTGTCAATCATATCCGCCGTTTTTACTGTTACCTTAAACACAGCTTTTACTTTCTTGTTGATTAGGGAAGTTACAGTGATTGTAGCTGTACCAGCTTTCTTTCCGGTTACTTTTCCTTTGGATGATACCGTTGCAATTTTCTTGTCACTGGAAGAAAAGGTAAGGTTCTTATTGCTGAGACCTTTAAACGATTTTACCTTGATCGTGGTTGTATTTCCAACAATGATACTCTCTTTGCTCTTTTTTAAAGTGATCTTTGCTTTCTGCTTTCCTTTGCTTACCGTCAGACTCAGTGTTCCTTTTACTTTGGAATCATAGATGGATGTCACAGTGATCTTACATTTTCCTTTTTTCTTTACAGTCACAACACCCTTTGCATTTACTGTTGCAATGCTGGTGTTCGAGGATTTGTATTTCAGTTCACCGGATTTGATACCTTCTTTACTGTTTTTTGATCCTACTACCACTCCATTTTTAAACATGGCAACCGGAACAATCGTGAACTTCTCTCCTGCATAAACAGTTTTCTTTTTTATGCAGTGATAATGTCTGTATGTAGAAATATTGCAACAATGTTCCTGCGTTTTATGCCATTTGGCATCATCTGATGTTGCAAACACGATCTGATTCTTTGGTTGATCCTCTCCAAAGTAATCAATGTATGTTGCCTGCTTTGCCGATACTTCCTCCGGCTGTGGTACTACGATACTGCTGATGCACATGATAAGTGCAAGCATGAGCACGACTGCTTTTTTCCATCCTTTTTCTTTCATCTTCATAACTACCTCCTGTTTTATCTTTTAACATTGTTCATGTTGTTTTCCCTGATATTTCTATACTTATAGTATACACCTTTTTCTCTTAAATTCCAAGGCAGTAAGCAATAAAAATTGTCACTGCCGCAAATAAAAATACTTCCACAAATATAAATGTTCCCATCCCAATAATCAGGATATTTAACATCCTGTTTTTTCTTATCTTTTTCATCTTTTTCCTTAATTCCAGACTGCATAATAAGCTGCATCCTGTGTCATCGTCATATTCTGATCCAGAGCATTTCCCTCTGCATCTGCCCATCCTGTAAATGTTTTTCCTTCCTGTACCGGATTTTGGGGAACCGGAACTACATCACCGTTCAGGACCTCATAGCATTTATAACAGTCCGTATCCGATAAATAATATCTTACCAGGCAGATCTCCGGCACTTCTTCCTGAAGTTTATTTACAACCGCCGTCCTGTCATATGACACGGTTCCCGGTTTTCCATTGGGGTGTTTAAATTCCTCTGTCACGCTTACGGATAACAACTGTTTCTCTTTATCCGCTGCATTTACTTTTAACCGGATATTCGAATCAGAATCAATCGCATATGCAAGTGTTTCTAAAAAATCAGCTTCCAACTGGTTCTTATCTACAACATCATATTTCTTTGCCAGTAGATTTTCCGCTGTCTCTTCTGCAGCAGACGGTAAATTGCTTTTTAATTCCATGCTCCGGTTCATTCTTCCCGATACCGCCATGATCGTTAAAAAGATCACTCCGGCAATACAGGTTGTGACAATCGCCCTGATGATTAATTTCATTTGCGCCCCTTTCTACATGACCGGAACATGGATCACTACGGTTGTTTTCCGATTACCGGAATCCACTGCTTTTACCGTAAAAGAATACTTTCCGGCAGATGAAAATGTGATCGTTCCGGATGCCTGATCCATCTGGTCTGTCAGTTCGTTTCCATCTTTATCACAAAACTTTAAAAGTTTTACCGCAAGCTCCTGTCCGTTATAGTCATGTGCTTTTACATAATCTGCTATATTCACTGTTCCCGGTGCAAGGCTGCCGCTTCCCTGGTACTCAATCACCGGTGCATCTTTTGCGATTTCTGTCTGATACGCACCATAGTCTACATAAGCATTGTAATCAGTCCCATCCGTATTCATATGCGCTGCTATGATCTTTACGATTCCACGGTTTCCATCCGAATCTGTTACGGCAGAAAATATGATCGTAAGGACACCTAACGTTACCAGGGCAGCTGTTAAAAAGCCGCCATGCTGTTTCATGATTTCTTTCATATCATCCTCCCTACCCGCATATACCGATGAAAAATGTTTCCACCATCTGCTTAAAATATCCAGAATATGAACCATACATCAATCCAAGTGCTGCTACGGAGATTACACCGGACAGCATAACACTTCCCAGTTCATTTACAATTTCTTTCATTTAAACACCACCTTTAAAATGCTGTTGCAGCTGAATACACGCCGAGCATAAGCGCAAGAACTGTAAGTCCGGGAATTGATTCTAGTACCATTTCTCCCAATGTTTCCAAAATCTGTTTCATCTTGCGATCCCCCTTGTCATATGCGTTTTCTCAATACCAAAAATCGGTATTTTATAACTATAGGACAACACTACATCTGCAGACACTGTCTCTCCATCTGCATCAGCAGAAGGTGTTACAGCAAGCGTGTATCCTGCTGACTGTGCCTGTGAGATACAGCTTGTAATCACAGTCTGGTTAAAATCACTGTTCTCGATCTCTGTTATCACATCCGCTTTATACTCTTTTGCAGCCGCTGTCTGTGCCGATGCTGTCAGTAATGCTGCCCCGCCCAAAACACAGAGCAGATAAAACAGCAGCGTTGTAAATGTATTAATGATGTTTTTCATTTACGCCCCTCCCATATTTGACAGCATTTCAAGCAAAAATGCCATTCCAACAACCAGGTCACCAAGCATTTTTACAGAAGCCCCCATAATCGGATATCGATACAGGATCTGTACTTTAAATACTGAATTTTCATTTTTTAGTTCTGCCGCATGGCTCTGCATTTCCTGCATCTGCGTTAAAAGGTTCTGGATCTGCACCCTTGCGTCTCCTGTTCCCGATTCCGAAATTGCATATAGCATCTTCATACAGCTTGCAGCCTCTGGAATATCGAAATCTTTACAAAAGTCTGTATAAGAACTCAATATTTTAGGTTTTTCTTTTATTCTATTCATCAAAGCATTTAGCTCCGGCACTAAAACCTTTGGCGCCTCATCCACTGATTTTGCAATCGAAACCTGTACATTGCTGTGCTGCATTAACAGCGCCATCTGCATTAACCATTCCGGAAAAGCTGAATATAATTCTTCTGATACATTGTTCCTGGCTATACTTCTGTCAAATCTATGCTGCTGTGTCATCACGACTGCAAGAATCGCCATTGGAACTGCAACCCAGGATCCTTTTATGACAAAAAATACCGTCAATACCAAAAACGGCAGCGTCCACATCAGACTTCTTTTTTTTTCTTTCTTTTCATCATAATTTACAACATCATAATAGTCGCGCAACACCCTTTCTTCCCTTTTCCCGTTTTCCTCTGTCAGCCAGTTCCTGGTCAATGACTTCTCACTTTTTGCGTATGAGAAAACCATCCACAATAAAAGGGCAAACGATGTGATCTGCACAAGTCCCGCTTTAAACACATTATAAGGTGCCTGCATTTTAAACATCCCAGGAATGCTGTTTAACGCATATAAAATCAATGCACAAAATACGGTCGTCACAACAATCGATACAATGTTGTCTGCATGAGCTTCTTTTTTCTCTTTCTGAAGAAGATATCCCCGGCGTTTCCACAATTCAATATCATTTAGCAGCAATTCTATTGATTCTACTGCATCGCCTCCATACTCTTCTGCACTGATCAAAAAATCATGTACCGTCTTCATCTTCCGACATTCATATTCGTTTTCCACAGTATCCAGCGATTCTCTCAAAACGCTTTTACCTGTTTTTGAGTGTCCTTCCTCCAGATGATTGACCGCCTTATCTACTACATCCCGCATATGTCCCGACTCAAAGGTTTCTCTTGTTTCCTTTAGGGCGGATAACACTTTCCCTGTTTTCTGAAATGCATATAACATCTGCTCCATATATGCTGCCACATCTGCAAAACGCTTCTGCTCATACATCTTCTTGTAGGTGTCCAGGATAAATACCGGTATCGATAAGAACATTGCGATCAGTACAATGACCAGCAGATTCCATCTTAACTGGAATAATAATCCGATTGTTCCCATTCCGGCGATACACACCCCAATCACAAATAAGTGTGTCTTCCAGGAAAAGTGATAGCCATAGTTATAAACCTCTTTTGAAAGGTTTCCAGGATTTAAAAGTAGCAGACTCTTTGTGATACGGCTTTCTTTTTGGGTCTGTTTCCCTTGTTTTTCCCGCTTTCTTTCTTTTTTGTTTCCTTTTTCTCTTTTCTGAACTTTACTCAAATCTGCCATTATCTGCCCTCTTTCCGGTATCTGTAAAAGCTTTCACAAAAGAAAGGTTCTTTGATCCCAGCACGCTCAAATTTCAACAGAATTTCTCCCGGTATCTCTTGTGACATCAGCTCCCCATCCTCTACCAGCATATAGATTTTGTTTTCGTGGTTTTCCCTGCTGTAAAAACAAAGCTGATCCAAATGTCTCCGGATTTCTCCATCCGGAGTGGTTTCTCTCCGAATCAAAAGTCCAAGATTTACATAACGGTAAATTCTGTTTTCCATACGCTGTGCATCATTTACATTGTTCATCATACTTTGAATACGATCCGGCAGCTTTCTCACATCATCCAGATGGATCGTTGTAAATCCGTTCACGCCAGTGCTCCACTGTTCCAACAAAGATGTCACTTCTACAGATCTTGCCTCTGACAAAACCAGGTATGCCGGATTCTGCCTTAAGCATGCTTTGATCGCATCTGTATAAGAGAAGTTATCCTTTACACGAAGCTCTACCGCATCTGCCCCAGGATTGATCTCTGAATAATGAATTTCCAACGAATCCTCGATCGTGATCACACGCTTCTCTTTCGGAATAAACTGCATAAAAAACTTTGCAGTCTCCGTCTTTCCCGCGCCGGGTTCTCCGCCAAATACAAAGTTCATACCCGCTTTCACACAATTTAAAAGCAGGTGCAGCACCTTTTCTTCACAGAAACCACTTTTTAACATTCCATCAATCGTGTTTCTTACCAGACAGGGTGATCTGCGGATACAGACGCTTGTCCCGGTTGCCGCCACAGAATCATGGATGATACTGATACGAAGTTCTTTCGTATCTGCCTCTAAAACTTTATTTGCATTGTTGAACTGCGCATCCACACAATTTGCAATGTTATGTGTGAACGAGTCCAAAAAGCTCTCTGTTACCTTTTCTTCTGCCTCTTTTGCCCTGTACTTACCTTTTTTCAGATCAGTAATCCACAGAGCAGACCCGTTGAAATCTACATCCGTCACATCCGGCTGCATTAAAAAGTTCCAAAACACACCGAACTGCTCTGGACTTGGTTCAAATATTTCTCCCACGATTTTTTTTACTTCCCCTTTCTTTCTAAAATTTCAGGCGGCCACAGTTGCTAAAGACCAACAAAACAACTGCAGCCGCCCGTTTTCTGCTTAACCAAGTGCATTAAACTTTGTAAAAAAGCTCTGGAATCCATCCGTGAAGAATTTATAAACAAATCCATCCGGATTTGCTACACAAAGAGCCACAACCAATGCACCAAGTGCCAAAAATGTAATGCCGCTTATCGACATATCGCCAAAATGCTCCATGAAATGTTTCATTGGAATCTACCTCCCTCCATCGTTACTCGATTCTCCTGCAGGTCAAATCTGTATGGGATTAATCAATCCCTTATAAACACAGGAATGCTTTATCACATCGTCGTTCCTTCCAAAAGGTTATATATCAATTCATAGCGACACATAACAAGGAAAGGAATTGTCTCTTTCAGACTGCAATATACGGAAAAATTTTCTCTTGCTTCCTGAAATGCACAATCCATTTTGTACTGTGGCAGATTTTCTTTCTCTGCATTCTTTCGCCAGGCATTGTACTTCTCCTGGAGAGATCCGTTTTGTTCTTCAAATATTTTTAGATCATCCATTGTATTTACTTCTGCCACCCCTCTTTGCATTTTTTCATAATACCTTTCATAAAAAAGCATAACCTCAAAAGGTATTCTGTTTTTTAAATGGCACCATATAGAAAACGCACTTCTTACTTCCTCAAAAATGCAATCTGTCTCATACGGCATTTTTCCTTCTTTTTCCATGCTTTTTCGCCACACTACATATTTCTCCCATACATTTCCATTTTTCGATTCAAAGTTTTTTATTTTATCTCTTTCCAAATCATCCCACTGTCGCATTCTAACAGCCAGCTCTGTTGCATTCTCCATCGTATTGTAAATTTTAAACAATTCAGGATATTTCAGTACCAGCCATAAATGCGCCTTTTCCATTCCGTCACTTTCAAAAGTGCCGTTTAAAATACACTTAAAAACATAGTCTGTCAGGAAATGTGAAATCTCTATGGTAAACCTTGGATCATGTATATTTCCATTGCATATTGCAGATATAAAATATTCCTGCTTTATTAGAAGTACCGTTGCATGATCTATTAATATTCTTCTATTTCTGTCAGCAGTCCGTTGCACTTTCCTGACTTTATAGCAATGAATAAATAGAATCGTTATTGATACTATGCATATAATTGTAACTACTAACAAAAGAGTCATCACCTCGTAACATTCCAACAATATATAATCTTCCTGTGCTTATAAGGGACAAATTTGCGTCCCTTATTTTTTAGCAGCGTTCTATAACCGCACACTGCCAAGAGCCTGTCAGCCCCATCACGGTCTCCTCCTCTTTCTTTCGTGGCTGTTACGTTTTATCCCCGTCAATGGGGCTTTCTGAAAGTTCTAAATTTCACACTTCCACCCGCACAAGTCCATTCAGTTATCAAGGTTCCATAAAAATTAATAAAGGGAAACATCTGTTCAGATTGAACTTTTCTTAGAAATGCCGTAGAATAAACTTGTTGTTTTGGTGGCATTTCTAAGAAATGTTTCCCGGAAGCCTTGTGATTGCCGTCACAGGGCTTCTTTTTTTTCTGACTCCCATTTACACAGGAGCCGATTGTCTGCATTGCTTTGATGCTACGGTCGTGAAGCTGCCGTGCAGACAGGTTGTTATTTCTTGTTCATGTTTTTTAAATGCTCTTTTAACACTGTCATATTTGTTTTACAATCTGCAAAATGACGATATCCAGAATCAAGAAGATAATATTCTTCTGTTTCACTTTCTTCTTTCGTCCATTCTATATAGTACGGATAATTCTTTACCACGATTGCATAGCCATCCGGCAGATCATAGCGATAAAAGGTTTCTTCTGTGTGTTCATTCTTACACCAGATATTCCAAGACTTATAACTGTTTATAAAATCTTCTCTCTGTGTCATGTTCTTCATGACTGGAAGTTCCGGCTGCGTTATAACGGGTTCTTTATCCTCTATCCATCCGCATCTTCCATTACAGTCTTCCTTGCAGTCAGCGCAACATTCTACTGTTTCGTTACAGCCGCAGCATACACATGTTCCGTTTGGATTCTTGCCTGTAATGCAGCCTCTTTCATACGGCAGCACCTTTTTTTCCGGCGTTGTTTGCGACGTCGCAACAGATTTTTTCTTTTTCGATGCCTGTCCCAAAGTAACTAAGGTATTTAAAGTGTCAATCAAACTTTTCTGCTCTTTCGCTTTTTCCTTTAGTGATCTCTTATAACTTCTGATCTGCGATACTGTCATATCAGAAGTAACTCTGCGGCGTTCCTGTTCCTTTAACGGAAGCATTTCTACTAACTGGGAGTAGGAATATTTTTCATATCTGTCATCGATCCACATCTTTCTGGAATCCGCATCATCTTTTGAACAAAATTCATTCCATACCGAGATCACACGCGATACTGCAGATTTATCCATATGAAAGTTCTTTTCAATACACTCATAGAAATTGTCATATCCTAATTCTTCATGGTATCCGCACAGCTCCATCTCATGAAGATGAAACCCTAAACTTATGTATCTTTTTTTGACATCCGCTATGTCCTGTTTCACATAGTTAAATGAAGCAACTGCAAGTTCATTTACTTCATCCCCGCAATAATCAGTGCCAAATACAATGTCTGTTGTTAAATCCATATCACCACCGCCTATAATTCGTATTCATCCCATGTCTACAAAAACACATACAATGCAAACAATATTATATCAGCAATAATTGCTGCTCCTATCGCCACGCGCCCATCTTTACTAATCCACCCAGCAATAATTCCAAGAACAAAATTAACAATTATTACTATGATCATAATAGTTAAAATACTCATTTCACTGTCTCCTCTCCGACAACCATGTGATCACAGCTACAGTTACCACACCGCAATAACCAGCTTTCTTCCTACCACCAGCCTATGTTCCAAGATTTTGCAAATTCGACTGCCTCAACTTCTTCTTTTGGAATCGTGTATGTTTTGTCCTGGTACCTAAATCTGTAATATTCTCTATGATTTTCTATGTGTCTTATAAAGAAAACTGACGACATGCTTTTATACAACTGGTTCGAATACAGAATCAGTTCGACATCCTTACAACTGCGTAATTTAAACAATACCTGATATCTGTATTTCTGTCCTGCATTTTTCTCTGACAAACCACATAAATATAAAATGACTGACCGATCAGGGTATACTATTGGATGCACGATAATTACAAACACGATGCTTACTGTAATAATAATAATTTCTCTCATATAAAGGAGGTCCTCCCATGCCTATAATTGATTCAGTACTCAATAACTTTTCCATTTTTATCTATAATATCTATCTTGCAATTTGAAATGTCCTCTTTTGGAATGTTGCTTGGATATATTCCACCACATTCTCTTCTGCATCTATCACATCTGTTGTATAATGCTCCGCGCAAACATGACGAATACATTTCTCCATAAGTAGGATGATTACACTTTGGTTTTCCTTTATTACATGAATAATATCCACAACTACTCATTTCATCCTCTCCTCTCCGACAGCCACGTGATCACAGCCGCTGTCACCACATCCTCCGGTTCCCATGAATCGGATATCTCTCGTTCTGTTCCCTGAAGCTGTTCATGTTCCCATCCGGATAATTGTTTTGCAGCATTTTGAAGTTCTTCATAAATAGGTTCCGGAATGGAGATTGTTATCTCTCGTTTGTTGTCCCGATCCATGTTGTCACCTGCTTTCTAATATCATTGACACTTACTCAACCTTTTTCTTCTCTTTGGTTGCGTCTTTCTTTTTAAATAAATACGCATATTCACCATTTTTCCCATCCCGGAACATCCTTGCCACATCCTCTGTACTCTTTCCAAATAAAGCCCAAATGAGTTGATCAGAAGTTACAGGATTCTCTTCATCAAAGACAATGTTGTTCATAAATTTTGCCTCCTTTAGTCTGGAATATCCTTGTATTTAATATTAATACTGATCCCAACCATATCTGCTAACTTATAAAGTTCTCCCAATTTGATACTGGTAGGATTCTGCAGCTTATTTCGTAAAGTCCGTTCCGACATCCCGGCTTTCCTGCTTGCAATATCTGTTGACATATTATTGCGACGCAAACCACCTACAATCATTCCAGCAACAAAATCACAACGTGCACTTTCCTTGTCTTCACACAGTTTTGTTTTTGGCAATATAAACACCCCTTTCCGCTATTGCGACGTCGCAATTATTTTTTTCTCAAAATCTCGTTGAATCATACGCTAATTTAGCTTATAATCAGTATTAAATATTAAGTTTAACTATCACATTTTCATATTAGAACTGTAGAGCCTATTTGTCAATATATTTTTAGGTCTTTTTGTTCTATTTTTGGAGGAATTATGTTTTTAAGAGACACAAAAACCACTCACATCGCTCAAAATCTCAAAGAATATCGTATATCTCACAACCTAAAACAAACTGAAATGGCTGACCTATTAAAAATGAATTATCAAAATTATTCCAAAATGGAACGCGGCGTATATCAGCCTTCTCTTGACAAGCTTCTAGAAATTTGCGATATTCTTATGCTTACTCCCAACGATCTTTTACAAGAAGGACGCAGTTTTGATGAATATAAACAGGAATATATCGAAAAATTTGATAATGAACTGCTCCAATTTCTCGATATAGTACACATTATCGAAGAAGAACGTGCAAAGGCAGATTATGCTCACGCTACAGGCAATTACAAAGCTGAAAGTTTATCCTTAGACATTATCTTTCATGCTCTGGTTAAAACCGATGATGAAAACATCAATTATAGAAAAATGATAGACACCCTCTACTACGATTACATCAATTCTTATATCCGCAAATTTTCCGATAAAACTCACAAAGAATTGTATCAAAAAATTTTAGAAAAAAATTTTTAGCTGTTTTCAGTTTTTCAACAAATCATTCGGTGCAACATGAAGTTTTTCACAAACTTCCACAAACTTTTGCAGAGATGGCTTATAACATCCTCTTTCCATTTTAGAGTAATTTTGATAATTCATTTCCAAAGAAACAGCCATCTCTATCTGTTTCTTATGATTCTCCAATCTATATTTCTTTAAATTTATAGGAATATTTTTTACTGAATATTTCATAATGTCCTTTTCCCTCTCACCCCTACTCCGCATTTTCTTCTAAAAAATAATCAACAGACACACCAAAATAATCTGCAAGAATTTTAAGCTTATCCGTTTTAGGTTTACTTCTCCCACTTTTCCAATCTGAAAAAGTAGATCTTCTAATTCCTGTATCTATTGCCACACGATAATCTGTAATACCTTTATCGTTTCTCAACTTAACATACTTACTGTACACTTCTTCTCCTTTCCGAATTTTATATTGATTCAAGTTCGGAAATCAGTTATAATATGTTTGCGGACAAATTATAATATAAACAAGTATTCTGTTCTGATTTCCGAACCCTTTTATATATTAAAACGGATTTCAGAATTTGTCAATACCTTTTTGTACTGATTTCAGAACTGCATAAGAAAGGTAAAACGGCATGTATGAAAGATATTGCGAATTAAGAGATTCTCTCGGTTATAGGGATTCAGATGTTGCAAAAGGAACCGGCATAACAAAATCCACTTTTTCAGACTGGAAAAACGGACGCAGTATTCCAAAGGATGAAAAATTAAAAAAAATTGCTTTATTTCTTGACACATCTGTCGACTACTTAAGATATGGAGACCAAGCCCCACAATATTACTTAAATGACGAAACTGCTAAAATGGCACAAGAGATTTTTGATAACAAAGAACTACGAATGCTTTTTGATGCTGCACGAGATGCAGCCCCTGAAGATCTGGAGGCTGCTCACACTATGATTCTTGCCCTAAAGAGAAAGGAACGAAAAAATATTGACGATTGATTACCAGGTTCAATTAATACATTTCCCCAATAGTACTACAAAAGAAGCTGTTGTTTTAAATGAAGATGATAGTTACACGATATTTATAGAGTCTTCGTTATCACGTGAAGAACAACAGTCTGCTTTTTCCCATGCAATGAAACATATTCTAAACTGCGATTTTCAGTTCAACGATGCCAATCAAATCGAAACAAATGCACATAGCACGAAAGGAGTTTTTTATGCAGCAACTCATTAGTATGATTTTTTTCTTTTTTGCAGTCTATTGTATATACAAACGCTTTTCTTTAAAAGCTATCATCTGCACATCTGCTTTACTTGTATTACTGTATTGGATCGGTTCTCACTATCTGCACTTGCCTATGAATCCTATTGTAAGTCTGATAATTTTTGCCATATCAATATATGCCATTTATTCATTCTTTAAAAACAGACATCATTCATCTAATATGCAGAATTCTCAAAGCAACACTTTACAGAATGATTCAACATCCGATATGCAACAGATCGAGACCAATACTCAAACTCTTCAACCACTTGATGATGAGATTGTTAATAGCATTATGAATGATCCAAGTGCGTTTTATACACAAACATCTTCCATCATGAATTCCAATGAGACGCGAATGTTTTATTACATTAACAAAGCACTGGACAAATTAATTGCTAATCCAAATGAGCGCTCTTCATTTTACGTTTTTCCGCAGGTAAGTTTACATTCTTTTATTAAAATACGCACAGAAGAACTGCAGGATCATCCAGAAGAACTTGATACCGCACGCAGACTCTTACTTAATAAAAATGTGGATTTCATTATTTGCAAATGTCAAAAAAGATATTTTTCTACATCAGGAAGCACACAACACAAACAAACTTATTATGAATATCAGCCCTTTATAATGATAGAATTAGATGGTACATCACATTTTTCACCGAAATATTATGGAGAAAAAGCACTGTTTCAACAGCAAAAAAGCGATGCATTCAAAAACGCCTTATCAGATAATTTTACGATTCCTCTCATCCGGCACGAATTGCCAACTAATACAATTCATCGCGAAGATTATCAAAAAATACTGGAAGCATTGCGCCCTTATTTCTCGCAAAATTCTATCCTAACAAAATGATTTTAATCTTCATTCAACTCAAGCGAGGTATTCATTATGCCAAAAAAGAGAAAAGGCGAACTGCCCAGCGGAAATATACGCAAAAAAGTTTACGACCATTCCGAACTTTGCTTCGATGAACACGGGAATCCTATTATTGATCCAAAAACAGGGCGACAAAAGAAAATTAAAAAATATATATCCGTTACTGGAGAAACTGTCGCAGAAGCAAACCAGTTAAAAGCTCAGATCATGGCAAATAAGCAGCTTATGAAGCGTCCTCTTAATCTGACTTTATACGAAGCTATCGACAAATATATCCAATCCTCTGATGCTATACTCTCACCCGCAACAATACGCGGTTACCGTACCATACAGCGCAATGCTTTTAAGAGCATCATGTATTGTAAACTCTCCCAGCTTTCCACAGAACTTTTACGTGATGCCGTTAATGCTGAATCCAAACGAACCACCGGAAAGAAAAATCCACGACAGATAAAGGCAAAAACTGTTATTAACGAATACGGTCTTATCACTGCCGTTATTAATACTTATGCTCCAGCTCTTGACTGTACTGTAAAGCTCCCACAGATCGAGCATAATCAACATGAAATTTCTACTCCAGACGTGATTTACCAGATTGTAAAAGATACACCGATCGAACTTCCTGTTCTGCTTGCTATGTGGTTATCTTTAACTGAATCAGAAATTCTTGGACTTACAAAATCAAAATCCATCTCCTCTGATGGCTGCTATATTACAATAAAAGAAGTGATTGTAAAAGACGAGTACAATAATGCTGTCGTAAAAAATAAAGGAAAACAGCCAACCAGAGATCGCACACTGCGACTGCCAGAATATCTGAAACAGTTGATTGACAAAGTAGAAACAGATCAGCTTGTAACCTTATCTGGAACAGCTTTATCAAAACGTTTTAACCGCCTTATTAACAAAGCAGGCATTCCACACATGACTTTCCATGATCTTCGGCATGTAAACGCATCCGTCATGGCGATCCTCCGTATTCCGGATAAATACGCCCAGGAACGCGGAGGATGGAAAACTGATCATATCATGAAAAGTACCTATATGCAGACATTCTCCAGTGAACGTACTGCAATAGACAACCAGATTGATCAATATATGCAGGATACCCTTTTTAAAAATGCTTCTGAACAGAAAAAAGAACAGAAATATCATCATTGGCTGGAGTTATTTGATCTTAAAGATACCAAAACAAACCAAAAACAGTTCTTAAAATTCTGCGATGATAATCATATCAATCTATAAAAGTATTCCACAAAACATTCCACATTTCTGCAAACATGTTGGTTTTTCAATACTTGTAAGATTATTTCAGCGGGTTCGATTCCCGTTGTCTGCTTTATAAACGCTATGAGGTGCCTGTTTTGGGTGTTTCATAGCTTTTTTGATACTCAAATGATACTATTATAATTCCAGTGCAACCCGCTCCGTGGAACTGGTCCAGGTACGGTTAAAGTGCTCTACGCCTGATCCATGCAGTGCAGCATTGTATAAACCATCATTAAGAAACGGTCTTAAGGTTCGCCCATTCCTGCCACTTCCAAGTGCCCTTAGAGCGCTGTTTTCAATCCGGCATACTTTTCCCCAGTCAATGCCCGTTTCCACTTCTATCTGCCTGCATGACTTCCCATGCTCATATCTGTCATGAATCACACCCCGCTGATCCTCCGGCAGAGAATCTACGATATCCCAGATCCCAGCTTTTAATTCTTCCTGCTGCATATCATCAATCACGGCTGACATAGCATTGTTTTCATCCGGTATCATATCAATCAGTGTATCGGTACCGCCCTCGTCTTTCAATGGCATGTCAAGGCTTGCGATCTGCCCCATTCTGACGGACTTTTCAAGCTCCCTTACTACTTTATCAGATAACCCCATATTGCGGGCTATTTCCTGCCGTGTGGGCTTTCTATTAAGGTATGTTTGAAACGCATTGACCATCTTCTTATACTCGTATATCTTGACACGTTCATGCTCTGGAATCCTTACAGGGCTACCGCTATCACTGATATAGCGTCTGAGTCTCTGATCTATCACAGGCGTGGCATAAGATAAGAATTTATTCCCGTTATCCTGATTGAATCCGTCTATTGCCGGATATAATGCAAGATAGCCTTCCTGCTGTAAATCCTCTATATCAGCATATGCACTGTATTTACGTGCTATCTTGCAAATCATCCCCTTATTCTGTTCCCATAGTAAAAGCATGTTATCAGCCGTATCTATTCCCGCCTTTATCCGGGCAACCAGTTCTTCATTGCTCATTGTCGTACCTCATAAGAAAATACCCCACACCGACCAGACAGCCAATGCGGGGCAATGGTAATGTATACCATAAATATGCAGCTTAAATTTAAGGTTACGCCGGATCACTCCGGCAGGTTACTATATCAACCAGGCGCGTGCTCCTGATTAATAACTCATTTAGGCTTTCACAAGCTCCTGATAATATATTGCTGTCTTTTTATTATCCAGTACAAACGCATCATAACAAATACGCCCCTCAACAAGTGATCCACTGATTCCCGGCGGATCTTGATGGATCTTATAATCTTCCAGCTTGGTAGGTGCTACCGTTGCGCACGGATGGCACATGATGAAACCGCAATTCTCCGGTAGTCTCGTCGCCGGTACCTTGATAACTGATGCACCGTCCAGATTGGAAACAACGCCCTGTTTTCGCAACTGTGTATCCACGTCGGTTTCCATCACGATATCTTTTGACTTTTTCATAATGCGGTATACATCCGGCGATACGATAATAAAACGCCCCTCGTCTGGCACTTCTGCATTATCAAGGGCATTTGTTGCCTTTGTGATCTCGTCATAGATGTTTTCCGGGGTAAGTGCCACTGCTGCCGGTTTTGTTCCTGCGCCTGCTGCAATAACTCCATACACATAAGAATCAACCTCAGGTATAACAACTTCTCTCTGCTGTCTTGCAAGGGCAGATGCTCCAGCAAGCTGCTGTGCTGTCTCGTCTGTATCAAGTTTATCGATCGCGAACGTGAATGATCTATCATTCTTCAAAGTGAATTCTTCTGTTGTTGCGTCAAGGCTCTGCACTGCTCCGTAACGGCTGCCTTTTGCTCCACTTCCTGTTCCTGCTCTGTCGTAATCATTCATTGTTCCGGTACTGATTTTATATACCTTGATCGTGTGTGCACCTGTCCAATTAAAATCCTGATTGGTTACAAGCTCTTTCTTACTCTCTTTTGCAAAAATTTCATCCACATAAGGCTGAAACTGCGTTACTAAATTAATAGCCATACTATTATCCTCTTAGCCCCATAGCTGACCGGATGCCGGTATCATTGGGTAATGAATGAATCGGTGCAGTAAATACAATCCTTGACCGCTTATCTTCCAATTCCTTACTCCAGCCACGCGGGGTTCTTTCTTCAATAATTTTGTTAATGGTTTCAAGCGATTTTTTCAGATCATTTTCATTATCGCCCCGGATCACGTCCGCCAGTTCGTCCGGATAACCAGCTTCACGCACTGCGCTTAATACTGTAAATCTCTGTTCTTTCGCTTTCAGTTCGGCTTCTCTCTTGTCAAGTTCTGCCATTCTCGCATCATTTTCATCTGCGGTCTGTGTCTTGCTTTTTTCTTTTGCAAGTCTTTCTTGCACAATTCGGTTCACATCGTCCTGAGTAAATGTCTTACCATTCTGCTGCATTCCCTCTGTGCCTGTCTGTGTTCCCTCTGCCGAGGTGTTCTGTAAATCTCCCATGATTTACCCATCCTTTCGTTTTACGCCCGAAATAGGCTTATTCCGCTTTTCCCTGCGTGTGGGTGGATTTTACGCTATTCCTGCGGCGGTCTGTCTCCGCTCTATCATGTCAATGTATTGTTTTCGCTTTCGATAGAAACTGCGGCGGCTTACTGGTACACTGTCACCACGTAATGCAGCATGCTTTTCTACTGTCTCGAATGATGCTTTATTGATAAATGAAAAGTACAGTAATGATCCAATATCTGAATCAACATCGTTCGCCATTTCCCGTAATTCACTATTCGTCATATCTCTGCATTTTTTCTGCAACGCATTCATGTAACATCTGCTATTTGTCATCCGCTTCTCCTCCGATGATTCCAGTCTACCATACACGCACGCATGTTTTGTGCCAATATGTCAGCGTGCAACATTCTTTTCTATATCCTCAAGATATGCCACCAAATGCAACTATTACCGGCTAAAATGTCAAGTTTTGTCAAGTTCTATATATCACAACACCTTAGTAAATCTTAGTGTGGTTCTGGTTGCTTTTTCTCTTTGCATTTTCTTTGCATTTTCTTTGTATTTACCTTACATTTTCTTCCTATAAATTTCCTATATTTACCACATTTTACAAGGCTTAAACCTTGGGTTTTCTTAGGCTCTAAGGCACATAGAATCAACAAAGCGTTCGCTTTCAATCCGAACGAAACGTTCGCTTTGTGTGCACCCTTTTTTGTGCATCACTCTCCATCATTTTCCACAATGAAACGTTCGCCTTATGAAACGCTTTTTGAAACGTTCGCTTTCATCCACCATTTTCCACCAGCTTTTGAAACGTTCGCCTTGCTGATATGTGAAACGCTTTTGAAACGCTCCGCAACCAAAAAGACCCACACTCTGACACTGTATTTCTACAATGTCGTGGTGTAGGTCTTAATGGGTTTAGGGCTTGTTTCATTCGGAGCGTGCCGCTCTACTTCATTTCTAATAACAGTGGTCTTTTGCTATCTGCTTCAGCAAATATCTTATCCCATAACCGAATCACTGTTTCATGTCCGTTTTCTGCTGCACTCGCTTTAACCATTAATTTGAATTGCAAATATGTATCAAATCCATTTTCTGCTAAGGCATCCATAACCTCTTCTATTAATTTTTTTAAATCCATATCTTTTCCTTTCCGCCGGAATCTGCTACAATGCAGATGTAATCGGCTTTCGTGCTGATTTGTTGGTTACTTGCCCTGTGATGGTGTTCCCGCACCGTCCGGGGCGTTTTTCATTGCTAAGATCTCATCAAGTTCCCTGTTGAGTTCTGCCAGTTCTTCCATATCTTTCTTATCTGAGATTATGTTATTGCAAAATACTGCAAGCGTGGGTTTTCCTGGGTGTTCATCACGAAACCGCGCTATTTCTTCCACATCAAGCAACATCAGCTTTTTTCTTAATTCCTCGTAGTTCATCCCTTACACCTCTTTTCTATCAGCTCCAGCGTGTCCAGTACCAATGATCGGACATCTTCGCCGTACTGCTGCACTATCTCCGCTGCTCTCTTTGTCAATTTCTCCCATTCTTCATCCGTCCGGGCGGTGTGGTGCTGCAGAAACATCTTCCAGAGGTCGGCATATAAGTTCCATATGTTTTTAAGTTCTGGTTCTGTCATGATTCGCCTTTCTCCAGAGAACATGCTATTCTCTCTAATGCATCCGCTATTCTGCGCAAATCCAAATCAATCATATAGTTTTTCATTACTTCTCTTTCTAGCGGGTTCATTTCCAACAGACAGTGAACCCTTTCAATTTCCTTGTTGAGTTCTGATTTCATACTTTTTTCTCCTTTCCTTGTGCGGTTGCTTTGGTAGCCTTTATTTTCTTCAACTAACCTTTTTAAGCGTATTTACTGTATATTTACTTATTTTTCTTTTTTTAATTAAGAAATAAAGCAACCAAAGAAATAAATCATGAGGGGTCTTATATTTTTTAGCTTTTTAAGGTTTCTTTATGGGTTACTTTGGGGTATCTTTAGTAGGTTTCTTTGCACTGTTTTTTCATGAAAACGGCAGTTCTTCTTGTATGCCAATATTTAAAAATCCATCTTTAGCAACCACATCAGGCAACCTGTCCCATGCAATTTGAATACCATATTTTTTGAATTTTCTTTTCTGACTATTTGATTTATGACGTTCCCACCCCACAATATTTATATCCATAATCTGCGCGATTTCTGTTAGTTCATATCTCTTTGGCTCGCAATCTTTTCCAAGTGCTTCACTATAAATCACTGAAGTACAAACCGTATCGCCTTCATAATTGTCAAGCCATTCTTGGATAATTCCTATTTTAGGATCCTCTGGCTCAAACTGTTTCCGAACTTCATCTAGCTGCATTTGCAAATGCTCAGGAAATACAAGCGAATAATCATTATTATCATAATAGTGCATTGCTTCCGCCCATGCCTTTTCTATATATTCCCGGGCTTCTTTTTCATATTTTACCGGATGGAGTTCTGCTCTATCTGAATGAACCATTAGAGGAATAAAACGCCTATTTCCAGTCTTATCACTTGGCAAAAATGCTATATTATTTGTCGTTCCGATAAAAACACATTGCCTAGGGTAATCTTCCGGATATTTCGCATACGGCACTTTATACACATCTTTTTGTCTTGAAATAAACTGCTTTATCCCCTCGACGCTTTTAGAATTTGCAGTTGCGAGCATTTCAGAAAATTCTATGATCCATCGCCCCTGCATATATCTGTATGCGTTTTCACCATCAAGATTTTTTAACTCATCAGTAAACCAATCATCATCATGCGCCATATACCGAACCATTGTTGATTTTCCGCCGCCCTGCTTCGGTTCTACCAAGCACACAACGATTTCAAATTTACAACCAGGATGAAAAACCCTGTGAATTGCACCAATCATCAGTAACTTTGTTGCTTCTGTTGTGTAATCGCATTTGTCACAACCTAAGAACCTCGGGAATAGCGTTTCGATATACTTTTTGCCATCATAACGCAATGATTTCAAGTAGTCTTTTACTGGGTGATAACTGCACTGTCTTGCAATGCATTCTATCGCCCTCGGGATTCCCTTTTCGCTTGTCAATCCGTATTGCGATTCCAAAAATAAACGAATAAAATTGACATCACTATCTGTGATATTGGGTGATTGTTCACGCTTCCACCATGCACCATACACTTCTATCATTCTTGACATTTCATTATAACGAAACATTTTTCGCGTTTTTTCATCATATAGCAAAGCCTTCATACAATTATTCATTGTTTGCGCTACACTTCCGCTTTTTCCTACTTGAAGCCCAGCATTTGCGATATTATCGCATAATTCTGTGACCTGCTCGCTTTTTTCTTCTTCTGACACTGTAATTCTTTTACCTTCCTTTCATAATCTTTATGTGTCTGCTCTACCAGCCACGCCCCAGCGTCGCGCTCCTGTTCTATCTCATAGGTTCGCTGTGTCTTGTAATAAAAGCCGTAGATAGTTTTTACCCTGCCGCGTTTTAACTCATCCAATCGGACAAATACACGTTCTAAGAACGCTTGATCTGTGACGGAATAGCCGTATAACTTCCGGCACCAGTCCCAGCCGCACCAGGTATCAGCGTTTAGGCTCTGATAGAATTCCTCTTTACTTGGTGCACTCATACGCTCGCCTTTCCGTCATAAATGCGCTCATAGAAGTACTTCGCATTAATCTTGCCAGCCATGACAATGAACCCCTTTTCGGTCATTTCCGCGTTTAACTGGCGTATCAGGCTATATGCTCGACTTGTGCTGCACTCCATGATCTGCGATACATCAGCAGCAGATAAGAACCGCTTTTCTTCTGCCATGCTTTCACGCTCCTTTCTCTTCCTTGGCTGCGATCTCATTCAGTCCAGATATAATTCCCTTAATTGCATACTTTTCCATGTACGTTGGCACGGAATAGAACTTATTAAGCTCTCTTAAAATGATCTTTGCCTGTTCTTCTTTACTCATAGACATTCCCCCTACCCGTTCTTTTAACGTATTCCTCAGAGATCATCAGCTCTGTTTCGTCTACTTCTGGATCTGCATCCGGGTTATAAGTCATAGTGATTCCCAAAACCACATTATCAACGGTTCTTTCAAGATAAATCATCACACCGGTTTCTTCTGCATTGATTGCAGTTACAACCCC
Organism: Roseburia sp.; assembly: GCF_041325975.1. Lineage (NCBI taxonomy): Bacteria > Bacillati > Bacillota > Clostridia > Lachnospirales > Lachnospiraceae > Roseburia > Roseburia sp. Next base: position 1,188,964 of record NZ_JBGLEJ010000004.1, read on the forward strand.
TGTCACTGTGTACCCCTCTAAAATTTTCGCGTTTACCTCTGCATAATCTCTAAATTTTACCTGTGCCATTCTCTTTCCTTCCTTTCTCTCTTACTACATCGCCGCCAGGCTCTTTAATCAATAAGTTCCGCTGGATCCACTTCCAGTGCTTTGCAAATTTCTCCAAGCTTTTTCATTGGTGCATTCCTGCGCCCGCTTAGAATCTGCACAATAGATTCATATGAGCAGCCGACCGCTTCCGCTAGTTCTCTGGAACTCATACACTTGCGCACCATTGCAATTTTTAATTTCTTTGTGTTGATTTTCATTTACTCACCTCTTTTCTTTTCAGTAACTTTTGTTGCTGTGCTTTTAATATATCAGTAACTTTGCTTACTGTCAAGTGCAAAAAAGTAATTTTTGTTACTGCAATTATTTTCAAAGTGTGTTATAGTTCTTTATATGAAAGGGGTGAAACAATGCCGACAGGAATTAGAATAAAAGAAATACGCAGAAATAAAGGGCTTACGCAAAAACAATTGGGCGAAAAATGCCATATTGCCGAATCAACAATCAGACGTTATGAATCTGGTAACCTAAATCCTAAAATAGAAACTTTGCATAAGATAGCAGATGCACTTGGTTGCACTATGCACGAATTACTAAATGGAGATGATACTTTTAAAGCAATAACAAATACTACAATTTTTGAAAATGCAGACGGTAGCCGATACGAGAAAACAGAAACGACTATAGAGTTAACCGATAGGGCAAAATTTATTGATTGTTATGATAATATGAATAAAATAGGTCAACGTGAAGCATTGAAACGCGTTTCAGAAATGACAGAACTAGAAAAATACACTCGAAAACGTGATAAACCGAAGTTAGAAACCGTATCAGATGAAAAATTGAAACAAGATTATAAATACTATCCTCCAGACACACCGGAACTCAATGCAGCACACACACGAACAGATATTGATATTCCAGATAATGTTGATACTTCCGAGAATGATATAATGGATGACGAGAATTTCTAAAGTTGCTAATCCCAACTTTAGAAGTGCAAACCATGCACCACCGGATTTTCTAAAAATTTAGAAAACGCACCGTCGAACTTTCGACAGTGGAAGCCACTCAAATTTCTGCACCTTTCCGACGGTATTCGTCGAAAGTTGGTAAATACAACTTTAAAGATGCAGATCATGCAGAATAGCCGGGCTCAATCTTGCGCTGGGGATACTCAGACATAAACTGGATTGGTTCAAATCAGCCGCAACCAAAACTGGCTCCGGCAAAACTGAAATAATCGGTCTTGCCAACGCGGGGAATCTTCCCTAGGTCTGACTGTCCAGTTTGGGTCAGTCACAAGGGGCGTAACGAACTGGAACGCCCTGATAGAACGATTCGTTCGGTCAGCTCCACAACCGGACAAATTGACCTTTCGACGAGTTCATAACGACAAATCAATATGATTTAGTATCTTCGTCCGAAATTCGGACAAAGCACACCAAGTCAATATTATTGAACTGCTGCCCGGGTGTCCTTTTATCGGACAGCTCAAAAGTGAGTTTTCATCGCTTCCCAACTTATTGGGAACTGCTGCCCGGATTGAGGGGAAGGGCATGTGTACTATCCCCCCTTTTTTTTTGCCGGATGTGACAATTACTCACACCCAAACGGGCTTAAGTGGTGGAACCGCTCAAATTTGAGCGAAACCCCGAATAAAAAAGTACGGGTTCAACGGGCTGACTTTTCAGCTCACCACAATTTTGTGGTCGCTCAGCGCCAAATGGTCCTCAGTAAATATTTCTCTTTTACTACATCGCCGCCAGAGATATAGAAAAGAGGTAAAATATATGCCAGTATTCAAAGACGAAGCACGAGGAACATTCTATGTAAAGACCTATTACACAGACTATACAGGGGCGAAAAAACAGAAACTGAAACGCGGGTTTAAGCTACAGCGTGATGCTAAAGAGTGGGAACGGGAATTTATTACCAAACAGGCGGCACAGCCATCTATGCCGTTTAAAACGCTCTCTGATCTGTATCTGGAGGACAAGCAGGCTCACACAAAGAAAATAACCTATGAAACAAAGAAGAACCGGATTGACACATGGATTCTTCCATACTTCAACACACAGCCGATCAATGAGATCAGTGCGCCAGACATAAGGAAGTGGCAGGCAACTCTAAAAGAGTCTAAGAATGCCAACAATGAACCTTTGTCCGCCGGATATATGCAGAATCTTGTCATGGAGCTGTCAAGCATCTTTAATTTTGCAGTGCGTTTCTATGGGCTTGCTGTCAATCCCTGCCACATTGCCGGTAATACCGTAGGCAAGAAAACGCGCAGCCTTAACTTCTGGACAAAGGAAGAATTTGATAAATTCATAGGTACCTTTGAGAAGTCAAGCCCTTATTACGTTGCTTTCCTGATGCTCTATTATTGCGGTATGCGTATCGGGGAACTGGAGGCTCTCACTGCTGCCGATGTGGATTTGGACACAAACGCCATAACTATTAATAAAACCTATCATCTGATCAATGGTCAAGGTATTGTGACAACTCCAAAGACGCAGAAAGCCAACCGAACAATTATCATTCCCCCGTTCCTGTCTGCTGTTATCCGGGAATATGAAAAACGCATATACGGTTTAGAAGCTGATATGCGCCTGTTCACGGCATCACATTCGACCTATGCCCGTCAGATGGAAGATCACACCAAACAAGCCGGTATCAAGCGCATACGGCTTCATGATATAAGACATTCACACGCAAGCCTTTTAATTGAAATGGGATTTTCTGCCCTTCTGGTATCGGAGCGGCTTGGACATGAAAATGTATCAACCACATTAAACATCTATTCGCACCTGTTTCCATCCAAGCAGATTGAGGTTGCGGAAAGATTAGAAAAATTATGCGCTGACAACACATATTTGTGATACTAAAATGATACTAAAAAATTGCACAGACAAAAAAATAACGGGAAAAACAAGCCTTATTTATATGATTTTCATCCAGAAATAGACCAAAAATCATGTAAAATCACAACTTGCGATTCCCGTTGTCTGCTTAATAAAAGCTGTGAAGTGCTTATTTCATGCATTTCACAGCTTTTTTGATACTAAAAGATCTCACATCCCTGTACTATTTTTTCCAGATCCTCCACAAGTCCCTCTTTTGACAACACCCGCTTTGCCTGCATACCGTAGTTTACTGCTGCCTGCACATTTTCCAGACGGTCATCAAAAAACAGACATTCTGATGGTTCTAATCTGTATTTTTCACAGAGTGCCTCATAAATTGCACGGTCCGGTTTTGCCTTGTGAATCATATAGGAAACGATCAGTCCATCAATATCATTCATGAAATCTGCATATTCTGTGTGTTTTTTAAATAATTCCTCTGAATAATTCGATAACAGATACACTTTATATCCCTGTTCTTTAAGTTTGTGCACAAGTTCCCAGACTTTCGGCCTTGCCACAGGCATATACTCTCCATGTCCGATAAACCAGCGGATCACTTTTTCATCCTTTGGATATTTTTTACAATAACGTTCAATGATCTCCTGCTGTGAAACTGTCCCAAGATCAAGCAGTCCCCACAATCCTTCCGGATCATCAAACATTTCCGTTCCAATACGCACTGCCTCTTCCTCTGTGAATCCGTAATCCATCAGCATATATTTCCACCGGTAAGAAAGCAGGACATCTCCCACATCAAATATGATATTTTTTACCTGTTTCATGATCATCCTCATTTTCTGTAATTTTCTCTTACTTATAAGTTATACCTGATTTCCCACAATTTTGTAATAACTTTTTGATGTAATTATAAAAACTGCCAGATAGATCAGACCAAATACCAGCACCGTACCGGCTAAGCACCATGCAAATAAAGTTCCATTATACAATGACACCAGAGCAAGCAGTTTTTTCAGCATCGGATATGCGGCTGCAAGATGGCATGCCGCCGTAGCAAGTGGCAGGAAAAATACCATACGCACCTGGGAACGGATCGTCGCTTTTACCTCTTCGTTGCTCATTCCGACTTTTTCCATAATGGCAAACCGTTCTTTATCCTCATAGCCCTCTGATATCTGTTTATAGTAAATAATAAGTACTGTGATCATTAAAAACATGCTTCCTAAAAACAGCCCCAGGAAAAGTAATCCGCCATTGCTCGTCTCATAATCAATATGTCCCTCTGCTCTCGATATTACATTGCAGTCCAATCGCATGGTCTTAGGATTCGTCTCATCATTCTGCCATTCACTGACACGCTCCCGCACAGCATTGGCGCAGGCGATTTTTTCTTCTCCTGTTCCGCTCATGTCAAAGTTCATCACATAAGTAAGATCCACAGTCCGCTCTTCCCCATATGCTTCTGTCTCCATAGCCGCAAGCTGCTTTCGCATATTCTCCAACGCGTTTTCGTCTTTTACGATAAGGATAACCGAACCACCCACAAATTCTGACACTGCATCTCTTATTGGAAATTTCATGGACTGTTCCACAGGATACTCTGTATTTCCCATTACGATCGTATCCTGCTCATATACAGAATCCATCATCACTGCCACACTTCCATCCGGTATATCCGGGATCGTTTCCTGCATATATTCCTCAAAGCCGTCTTTTGTCATAATCTCCAGTACATACATATTAGAAAAATCCATAGCAGATCGATCCAGTGCCGTAATTTTATTTCCGGTCATCGCCACCGCAGTTCCTACATAGCTTCCTTTCTGTTTTCCTGTGATAACTCTTCCATTCTCTTTTATCACACGCTCAATTTCATCTGCCATCCGGTTAAATGTCTGTGCATCCTGCTGTCCATCCGGATCATAAAATATCAGTTCAAGCTCTGCCGGATACTGTGTTTTCAACTCATCTTCGATTCCTGCATACATGCACACTGTCATCGAGATCACAACAAGTACCATTGTAGATAAAATACAGATATTGGCAAGTCCCACTGCATTCTGCTTCATCCGGTAGATCATGCCGGAAACCGTTGTAAAATGTCTGGTCTGATAATAATAACGTTTATTTTCCCGCAGCAATTTTAAAAATGCAATACTGCCGGCATTAAAAAGGAAATAGGTTCCGACAATAACTAACATAACCGCCACAAAAAACAGACTGACCGCTTTTACCGGATTATCCGTTGTAATCGCGATATAATAACCGGTTACAATACATAAAATTCCAAGAACCGCCTGAATGATTTTTGTTTTTGGTTCACGTTCTCCAGTGTTTCCGCTGTGAAGCAGTTCTACCGGATTCGAAAGCCGGATCTGCATCAGGTTATAAAGAAGGATACACACATAAATAGCACCAAACATCTCAGCGGTATGAAGGCATCCCCATCCTGAAATATAAAATGGAATCGCCGCCTCAAGACCGGTCAGCCGGTATAAAAACATGGTAAGTAATTTTTGGAATACGATTCCAGTTATCAGACCTCCGCCAACTGCGATCAAAAAGGAAAATACTGTTTCCCACGCCATAATTTTGGCAACGTGGATTTTTTCCATACCAAGAATATTATAAACTCCAAGTTCTTTTTTTCTGCGTTTCATAATGAAACTGTTCGTATAAAATAAAAAGATGCTGACAAACACACCGACAACGACCACACCAAAATATAGAACTATCTGGACACTGCTGCCCCCGCGCATTTTCGAAAGTCCATCATTTCCCTGGATCGCACACATCGTATAGAACATCATGGCTGACAGCATCCCAGCGATCACATACGGCAGATAAAACTGTCTGCTGTTTTTCAGATTGCTCCATGCAAGCCTCAGATAAAGTCTATTCATGACGCTCACCACCTGTCGTTAAAATGGTAAGTGTATCAGATATTTTCGCATAAAGTTCTTCGATACTCATATCTCCCCTGTACAACTGATGAAATACTTCCCCATCTTTAATAAACAGCACACGTTTCGCATGACTTGCCGCTTTGATGCTGTGTGTCACCATAAGGATCGTTTGTCCGTCCTCATTGATCTGATTAAACAATGACAGAATACTGTCTGTCGCTTTTGAATCAAGTGCCCCGGTCGGTTCATCCGCTAAGATCAGCTGCGGATCTGTGATAAGTGCACGTGCAACTGCCACGCGCTGTTTTTGCCCGCCGGAAATCTCATATGGATATTTTTCCAAAAGTTCTTCAATCCCAAGTTTTTTTGCAAGAGGGTATGCTTTCGGCTCCATCTGCTCCGGTTTTACTCCTGCAAGTACCAGTGGAAGCAGAATGTTATCTTTCAGGCAGAATTGATCTAATAAATTAAAATCCTGAAATACAAATCCAAGATGATCCCTTCTGAATGCAGAGATTTCTTTTTCGCGAAGCGTTACGATATTTTTTCCATTCAAAAGGACCTCTCCTGCAGTCGGTTTATCCAGTGCGGCAAGAATGTTAAGAAGTGTTGTTTTCCCTGATCCGGACTCTCCCATGATCGCCACATACTCTCCTTCTTCCACAGAAAAATTCATGGATTTCAATGCCTCTACCTGGTTTCCTCCAAACCGCGTAGTATATATTTTCTTTAAATTGTTTACCTCTAAAAGTGCCATTTCAGACTCCTCCCTGTCTTTTCTATGCTCAGATTGTTCCTGCAGTCATCATTATTTTTATCACAGCAGTCTTGTTTCATTTCCTTAAGGACTGTATCAAGTATAACAAAAGAGGGAAATGCAAGCTATCGAATCAGCTTACATTTCCCTGCTGTATCTTACATTATCGTAAGATTGCATTTTCTGTTATATGATACTGCTTTATTTTTTGAAATAATAGTTTTAACCGATTTTTACGACTGTCCCAACACCCTCTTTTGATGTGATCGCAAATGTATGTCCCAGTTTTTTCAAAATACGACTGCACAGATACAGACCGATTCCGCTCGAATGCTGCCCTTCATGTCCATTACATCCGGTATATCCCATCTCACAGATACGGGGCAGATCTTCTGCACGGATTCCGATTCCGGCATCTTCGATGACAAGGCAAACCGAACTTGTACTGCCGTTTCCCATTTCTGTCTTTTTTGCATGGGCGATTTCAGGCAAAGGCACCGACATGGTTCCATCTCCATCTTCCAGATAAATCTTAATGCTTCCTGTCTTTGTGTATTTAACTGCATTTGATATTACCTGTTCTATAACAAATGAAAGCCATTTTTTATCCGTAACTACGCTTGTTTCAACCGGTTCATAACATAGACTGATTTTTTTTGCAATAAACTGTCTTGCATATTTTTTTACAGCCCCCCGTATGATCGTCTCTTCAAATACAAAATCCGTTGTTTCTGAATCGAGACGCTGATACTGCAATGCCATTTCCACATACTGTTCAATATCAAACAGTTCGGAAAGTTCCTCTGTCATCTTTCCATCTTCATTTTTATTCTGAAGCAGAAGACGCAGCGCAGCGATCGGCGTCTTGACCTGATGCACCCACATGGCATAATATTCCTGCATATCTTTCTGTCTGGCAGCCGCCTGACTCTGCAGTCCTGTATATTCATCTGCCAGTATCCGAAGCAGCTTCTGATACTCATTTTCCAACAGATCTGCAGTTTCCGGCATTCCATCTGTGGAAAGCATGATGCTATGTTCCAATTCTTTTATTTTCTGATAATGCCTGTAATACCTTGCTGCATCAAAGACCAGAAGGATCAGCAATAAAAATAACGAGATAAATATCCCATAGAGGATCTCTGCAAATGCTATTTCATTGAGCATCATCGTTGCGATCATGATCACTTCACACACAATGACAATGCACAGCCAGCCAATACTTCTTTTTATATAAGCAATAATACCTCTCATCCGATCTGATACCCGATTCCTTTTCTCGTTACAATAAAATCATAAAGTCCAACAGATTCTAACTTTTTCCGTAACCGGTTGACATTAACAGAAAGTGTATTTTCATCCACAAAACTGTCACTCTCCCACAATTTTACCATCAGAGTATCTCTTGAAACGACTTTCTGCTTATTTTCCATAAGCACCTGTAAAATCTTAAATTCATTTTTGGTCAATTCTATTTTTTTCTGTTCATAAAACAATGCTGCCTCTGTCAGATTCAGCATAGCTCCCTTATGCTCTAAAACAGCACTCTGCCCGGTAAAATCATAAGTTCTCCGAAGCATCGCCTGCACCTTTGCCGTCAACACTTCAAGGTCAAATGGTTTTGCAATAAAATCATCTCCACCCATACTGACCGCCATCACAATATTCATATTATCCGATGCGGACGATACAAAAATAACAGGTACTTTTGAAACTTTACGGATCTCACTGCACCAGTGATAGCCATTAAAAAAAGGAAGTTTGATATCCATCAGAACAAGCTGTGGATCAAATGCCGCAAATGTGCCGGTCACATTTGAAAAATCTTCGGCACAGCATACTTCATAATTCCAGCTTTCCAGATGGGTCTTTACACTTCGTGCTATACTTTCATCATCTTCTACGATCAAAATCCGATACATATTTTTTACCACAGTTCTGCCAGTTCATAAATGAGTTTTTCTGTTTTCTCCCAGCCAAGGCAAGGATCTGTAATTGACTTTCCATAGCAGTGCCCGCCGACTTTCTGATTTCCATCCTCTATATAACTCTCAATCATAAGTCCCTTGACAAGTTTATGAATATCAGCAGACATCTTACAACTGTGCAGTACATCCTTACTGATTCTGATCTGCTCCTCAAATTTCTTGCCGGAATTAGAATGGTTGGCATCAACAATCACTGCCGGATTGGCAAGCGGATTGCTGGATGAGTTTGCATCCTCATAATGCTCTAACAGGTTCTGCAGATCTTCATAATGATAATTCGGGATATTTCTTCCAAATTTATCTACATAACCTCTTAAAATAGCATGTGTATATGGATTGCCCTGCGTTTTTACCTCCCAGCCACGGTATAAGAATGTATGGCTGTTCTGTGCCGCAATGATGGAATTCATCATAACAGCAATATCACCGCCTGTCGGATTCTTCATACCTACCGGTATCCCCACACCACTTGCTGTCAGTCTGTGCTGCTGGTTTTCCACAGAACGTGCACCTACTGCTACATAAGAAAGCAGATCTGATAAATATCTGTGATTTTCCGGATATAACATCTCATCCGCACAGGTAAATCCTGTCTCCTCCACTGCACGTTTATGCATCTGGCGGATGGCTATGATTCCTTTTAACATATCAGTCTCTTTCTCCGGATCCGGCTGATGCAACATACCTTTATAACCGATTCCAATTGTTCTTGGTTTATTGGTATAAATACGCGGAATCATAAAAATCTTATCAGCAACTTTGTCCTGCACTTTACGAAGTCTTGATATATAATCAATTACCGCATCCTCATTGTCTGCGGAGCACGGTCCGATCACCAGAATCAATTTATCTTCTTTTCCCTCAAATATTGCGCGGATCTCATCATCACGCTCTGCTTTCGTAGCAACGACCTGTGCACTTACCGGATACTCTTCCTTCAGCTCTGCCGGTGTCGGAAGTTTCCGTAAGAACTCCATTTCCATTTCCATATTATCCTCCGTTTCTGCGCCTTCTCTATCTTCTTTTATGTCACTGTTATCCTCACAGGACTTCTTTGTTATCTGCGCACTACTTTTTTCACATTAGTTTTGCCCGTAAAACTTGCAATCTGTTTTTCATGCCGCTTTTTCTTTTTCGCTTTAAAGCATTGCAGTATGAAGTTCCTTTAAATAATACTGTGTTCTCTCTGATCTGTCAATCCCTTTTAGGGATTTTCATGAGCTGCCCGGAGGGCTTTTTAATTCATAGGACATAATTTCCTATGAATTAAAAAGGGCAGGTATCTCATTAAAATACCTGCCTGAAAATAAATATCTATATCTTAGTAAAATACATGATTTCCGATCACAACACCAGCGCGTCCAGAACTTGCTCTTGAAAAACAGGTTGCACCGCCTGTATTATCGGAACCACCTAATGCCTGCTGTGCTGCCTGTACGCAGCTGCTCTTTGGTCCGTTTGCTGCAATGCTTGCAACCATTCCCTGCCCTGCTGGTGGGAACTGTCCGCTCTGGTAAATAACACCGGAAATACTTGATGGATATGCACCTGAACGAAGTCTGTTCATAACAACTGCTCCAACTGCAAGCTGTCCCTCGTAAAGTTCGTTACCTGCTTCACACTGGATCAGTGCTGCAAGAAGTGTTACATCATCATAAGATGCTGAAACTGAAGCATTCTGCACAGTAGTTGTCTCTTTCGTCTGTGCTGCTTTTGCTGCTGCCTCTTCCTCAGCTTTCTTTGCTAATGCCGCCTTTTCTTCTTCTATCGTAACTGCCTCACCGAGTGCAAGTTCTGTGGTAACATAATCCGCACTGACATATGCAGTCTGTCCTTTATATTTAACAGCAACCCATCCATCCTCTGTCTCAGCGTCTGTATCAACTGTCAATGTTGTTCCCTCTGAAACAGCAGTGATAACAGATGCATCCTCCGATGCAGCATTTCTGACACGAAGTCCATTCGTATTAACCTGTGCCTCTGTCTCAATGTTTTCCTGTGCATAGGCAAGTGCATCCTCGCCGGATACACAATAATCGTTGTTTACATATCCATCAACATCGCCGGATACGACATGGATCCATGTATCTCCATTCTCAACGACATCTGCCACATCACCTTTATATAATTTACCGATAATCTCTGCATCCGCATCCCCAGATGCTCTGACATATAAAAATTCATCAACATCTGCCATCAGACGATTCTGCCACTCGGCATTTTCGGTATTCTGAATATTTTCTGTATCTTCTATATTTTCCGTCTCTTTTGTATTTTCTATATCTTTTGTATTTTCTACATCCACTGTATTCTCAGTGTCTGTTTCACTATCCACATCTGCATTCTGCACATCTTCTACGGCATCAGCTTCCTGCGTCGTTTCATCTTCCTTAGAATCAGCCTGCGCAGATTTCTCTACGGATACTGTTTCTTCCTGTACTGCTGATGCTTCTTCTGTATCTTCTGCTACCTGCGCTTCCTCATCTGCCGAAGCAACAAGTATCGTCTGGGAGTTCTCAACTCCTGCTGCTGCCATCTCTACTGCATCTGTACTTACCTGATTTAACTGTGCAACAACACCTGCTGTCCCATCTGTAGCTAAGTCCGTCCTTGTGTCTGCTACAACCGATACTGCTTCTGCTGAAACTGTACTGGCTGCATCTGCAATCGCGCACATCACTACCATAGAACCGGCAAGCATGATTCCGCTGATTGCTCTTTTTCTTAAATTCATAGAAAACCTCCATCAGTGTTTACCATCTTATGTAAATAGTATTACACCTTTGTTTCGTTTTATTCATCTTTGTTACAATTATTACGGATTTATTACAATGTGGATTATAGCAAAGCAATACTAAAATGTCAAGTGTTTGACATTTTCTTCCTTTTTTAAGAAAAAACCTCCTCTATAACATCACGGATTACTGTCACGGACTCAGCATCCTGATCACTTTCCTGTTTTTCCTTTTCTAATGTATTTTGTGCCCTGCTTTCTATCTGCTTTTCTGCCTGTTTCTCTGTTTGTTTCACACATCTATCATTTTCTATCTTCTGCAGTTTTTTTTCAATTTCTTCGTTCATCAAAAAGCTTTTCCGCTCCACTTTTTTTATCCTGTGTAATACATAAATCAGCAGGATCAGCATCAGTATACCGCTTCCTATATAAAGCCATTCTGCATATTCTGCTATAAAGATTCCTATCTGTTCCATGTATACCACCTCTCTTTTCCGGACTTATCGATAGATCATACTGTCCTTTTTCTTATTAATTATAGAAAGAACAAGTCCGTTTGAAAAGGTCTTCTGACTGTTTTTTGACCGCAACTTTTGACATTTTCAGTCATTTACCCGCCTGCTTTTTATGCCCCTTTTGTCTGCTGTTTTCTATTTTATAAGTCTTTTCTTGACTTTTATGCATAAGGGTATTATAAATAGGGAAGTGCAAAATGTTACAGGAAAGGGATTATTCTATGAAAAAAATCGTAATGACCGGGGGCGGTACCGCAGGGCATGTCACACCAAACATCGCATTAATGCCAGCCTTGCGTAATGAAGGTTTTGAAATTTCTTATATAGGTTCATATGAAGGGATTGAAAAACGACTGATTGAGGAACAGGGTGTTCCTTACTATGGCATTTCTTCTGGAAAATTAAGACGCTATTTTGATCCTAAGAATTTTTCAGATCCATTTAAAGTATTAAAAGGGTATACACAGTCGATCCGGCTTTTAAAGAAGATAAAACCAGATGTAGTTTTTTCCAAAGGCGGATTTGTCTCTGTTCCGGTAGTTTTAGCAGCAAAACATTGTAAAGTTCCTGCAATTATACATGAGTCAGATCTGACTCCGGGACTTGCAAATAAACTTGCTATTCCAAGCGCAACAAAAGTTTGCTGTAATTTTCCTGAAACACTTTCTTATCTTCCGAAAGAAAAAGCTGTACTGACCGGTTCCCCAATCCGTCAGGAGCTTTTAACAGGCGATGCTGAGCATGCTTTTTCACTCTGTCATTTTAAAGATCACAGTAAACAGACAATACTCATCGTTGGCGGAAGCTCAGGCTCCCGTGTAATAAATACAGCGATCCGTGGTCTGCTTCCTGAACTTCTGAAAAATTACAATGTTATTCATCTCTGTGGAAAAGACAATCTGGATGAAACATTAACCGAAACGACCGGATATGCACAGTTTGAATACGCAAACAAAGAGCTTTCCGATATGTTTGCTCTTGCAGATCTTGTTATTTCCCGTGCAGGTGCAAATGCAATCTGCGAACTTCTGGCACTGCGCAAACCAAATATTTTAATTCCTCTTTCTGCCGCTGCCAGCCGTGGAGATCAGATTCTGAATGCAAATTCATTTCGTTCCCAGGGATTTAGTTATGTGTTAGAGGAAGAAGAGCTGTCAAATACGACACTTCTTGAAGCAATTGAACATGTTTTCCAGAAAAAGGAAGAATATATTAAGGCAATGGAAAACAGCAACAGCCGTAATTCCATTGATACGATCATCGGATTGATCTTAGACGCATCTAAAAAATAATTTCTGATATAAGAGGAACGGATATGTACTTTATAATATCTGTTCCTCTTTCATTTTGTGATTATAAGCTAAAAAGCTGCTTTTCCGGCAACATTCCCTACATCTTCAGAGAATCTCTGATTTCTGCCATTTCTTCTGGTGTAAACTCCTCATGATCCCAGATCAGAATATCATTATTTTTTGCATTTTTATAACGTGGGATTAGATGCATATGAAAATGAAATACCGTCTGTCCCGCAATTTCATGATTATTTTGTACAATATTAAATCCATCACACTTTAAAACGTCCGTCATATGTTTTGCAAGTTTCTTCGCAAGCTGCATTGCATGTCCTGCTGTCTTTTCATCGATCTCATAAATATCTGCATAATGTTCCTTTGGCAGGATCAATGCATGTCCTTTTGATGCCGGACTCGCATCCAGAATCACTTTGAATTCATCATCCTCATAAATCGTATTGGATGGAATTTCTCCTCCAATAATTTTACAGAAAATACAATTTTCGTCTCTCATATTATCCTCCATTTTCTGTGCATTTGCACTCCTTTTTATTTGCGCAATCGACATATTTACTACAACATCCTGCAGATTTTCTATATCAATGTGTAAACTTAAACATGGTATCTAACATACGCAGAATCTTAAAATTTCCTTTTGCCGTCATTTCTCCTGTCATGAATGCCCTCTGAAATGTCATCCTTCCATCTACGATACCATCCATAACTTCCGGTTTTAATTTCGCATAGACATCAATATTTTCTTCCTGTCCATAGTGAATTGTAAGTTCACCTTCATTTACTTCTAAAAACAATGGCTTTTTTCTGCCTTCTATGATAAACAGGTATCGTGCCTTAAATTCAGGCTGCGGAGCAAACTGTTCACGGAATATCTCAATATAAGCCTCTTCATCTTCTTTTTCTGACTTTCCAAGCATCCCCTTAAACATTGTTGCAAGTTCTTCGATATCTTCCTTCTGCTTTTTCACATACGTATCATCTGACACATACTTTGACAACTGCTCGCTCTCCTGTGGTGTAAGTTCTAACTGCGGAGTTCTTAATATTGTCTGCTTTACCGCCTGATTGCTGGTCGGAAGACATTTTACTTTCTGTGAAATCGTCCGGTAAAGATTCTCCGCCTTCTTCTCTATTAAAACGGTATAATCTTTATTCATCTCAAAACTGACCAGATCCTCAACGTAACCACAAAGTCCCGGACATGGCTGACCACCTAAGATCTCCCAGGCACTCTCTAATGTCAGTTCACCTTCCCGTTCTCCATATGTCGTAGACATAACAATTGGCTGCATATAGGTTGTTTTTATCTTTTCCTTATCGCCATACAGCCAGCAGGCATCCAAAAACTGCTGCATATAGCCACCTATTCCAAGCCACTCAACAGTTGTTGCAAGAATGATACCATCGGCATCTTTCATCGTCTGCGGAAGCGTGGCAATCTCGTTTTTATGCTCATAGATATTAATACGCTCCACCGTCACGCGAAGTTCCTGCAATACTTCTTCCATTTTATTCAACACATATAATGTAGGATCATCTAACAATCCCCGTCCACCATAATAAATGTTTACTTTCATATTCTACCTCTTCCTGCATGTTCACCAAATACTGTTTTCAGTATATAAACTTTTATTCTTATAATCAACAATTTTCCACTTTTTTGTGGTATAAAATCATTGCCGCAAGAAATCCGGTAAGGATTCCACCTACATGACACCAGTTATCAATTCCAATTGTGGAAAAACCATAATACAAACTTAACGCTGCCATAAGCATCATCCCTTTTACTGTTAAACCTTCAAATCTGCCCCGGTGTCTTATCACTACCCAGATCAGACCGCCAATCATTCCAAACACTGCACCTGATGCGCCTGCAGATACAGCATAATCTCCACTATACAGCATCATAAAATAGGACAATATTCCTCCACCTATTCCTGACAGCATATATATTACAAACATCTTTAAATGGCCGACTGCCCTCTCAAGTCTCGATCCAACACAGCAGAATATTACCATATTATTTACCAGGTGCGGCAATCCGAAATGGATAAACATCGCCGTAATGATCCGCCACCACTGATGATTGACCTGTAGGAATTCCGGATACATCCCACCATGTGATGCAATATAAAACGGATCCTGCGTATCTCCCAAAATTTCCAATATCAAATATACGATCACATTTATGGCAGCAATCGCTATTGTCGTATAGGAAAGTTTCTTCCATTCAAAACCGGTATTTATATTTCGGGTAACTTTAGAATCAACCCTGCAATTCTCCAATACACTTTTGAGTCCCCAGAAATCTCCCGGCTGATTTTCATAAATTATCAGTCTCCCCTGCTTCGTCTCATACCCCCATACATTCTTTTGTACACTGCATAACTGATGCATCATATCCGTATTTCTTCCAGCCAGCAGTGTAAGCAGTTCCACATGATAAACCGGATAACCTTCCGGGAAATCTGCAAGCCTTCCCTGCGGATGATAAAAAAGATCCATAACTCGTTCCTGCATTACCTGATGCTGTTCTATGGTCAAAGTTTTTGTATCGTCTAATGATATCATCATCACAACATGAAATCCCTGCTGATAATATTTATAAAATACTCCGACATTCTCCGGCTGCACCGTACAAAATCGATAACCTTGTGCAAGTATCACCTGTTCTATCTCTCTGTTCATATATTTGCCCTCTGATTTGATTATAACGTGTTTGTTGTGCAGGATTTCTGCACATAATATGAACTCGTCAAAGTTCATTATAACGTAGCAAAATAAGATTGCAAATATGTATGCCTCTTTATTTTCTTAAATAAATCTAAACTTCTCATCCGCAAACATAACTGTTTCCTGCGTCTGAAGACTCATTTTTACCCTGCAATTCAACAACTCCCCACCTACCATGGTTCCATTGGAAGAATTCAGATCTTCTATAAAGTAAACCTCCCCTTTCCTGGTAATCCTCGCATGATGTCTGCTTACGGTTCCACTTGGTATCACACCGTCACAATCCGGTTCACTTCCTATAATATATGGAGTATGATCTATTGAAAGCTCACTGCACGCACCATTTCCCTCATATTTTAATATTCCATATTCCTTTTTGGGAAGATTAGAAAGTAAAACGGTTGGATTCTGCTGATGTACGGCAATCTCTGGTTCCGGTTCAAACACAAAAGGTTCCAATTTTTTTTCCTGTTTTTTCACCCCGCGTAATAAATCTCGCATTTTTTCAACCATATTCCGTTTTTTTCCGCTCCATAAATACCTAAACCCTGTTTTTTTATTTTCTAAAGGTAATGTTCCCTCTTCCTGTTCCTGTTCCTCTTCCTGCCACATTGTATCCGGAATCTTTTCCGGTACATCCTCTAAATATTCGGACTTCCTTAATATCCTTTTTATTTCTGCAATACAGTACCCTTCCATTCTGGTATATTCAAATAGCTCATACGCCATTTGAACCCCATCTGCACTTTTATGATCTAATTTTGCCAGAAGATACTCTAACAGCTCATGAAACGATTTTCCTATATCTTTTTCATTCCCAAAGTAACAGCAAAAGCTGATATTTCCGGTCTGATTATCGAAAAAAATACATTCCGGTCGCAGTAACAATATATCAGGGGATATTAACAACCCATCGAGTATCTCCGACATTGTAACAACAGATTCACATATTTTCATAAAAATATCATGACCAATATCTGATAATTCTGCCAACATGTCTACCGCCTGTTTTCCAGTTATGTCATACCATAGCTGTAACTGCCCATTTTTACTATTACATTCTGGTAATATCAGACCTTTGGGTGTATTTCTCCAGAGCATTTCTTTTTCCCATTGTTCTCCTTCCAATGCCGGCATTAAAACCATATGGCTGGAATGAATATTTCTATAGTAGCTAATCTGAATACTCAAAATAATCCTTTCACCCTTTCTATCTCATAAAATAACTTTAGTGCATTTAAAGTTTCCTCCTTTATCACATCTTCCGCAAGTGTTCTTGTCTCACCATACAGTTGCAATCCCAGTTTCATGACGATCAAAAATAACAGCATCGCCATTGACATAATGATTGCAGCCTCAATAGTAATAGATGCTTCTTCCCATTCTTTCATCCCATTACCATCACGAACAGATAACCCACCAGCAAAAAAGGTGCAAAAGGAATCCTGTACGTTCGTCCTTTCTTTTTGAATACCGATAAAAATAATGACGTTATTCCTATTAAAAATAAGCCGGCAAAAAATACCTCCATATTTTTTTCAAATCCAAGGAATATACCACTAACGACCAGGATCATTCCATCTGCAAATCCAACACCCCCACCTAACAGAAAACCCCAAAATAAGATCATAACTCCAATTCCCATGCCAAACAAAATCTCTACTATATCTAACTTCATGCTATACAAATGAAGTAAAAGCCCTATAATGCCTCCTGTCAGTAAAAAATATGTATTTATTTTTCTTTTTTTATAATCCTGGTATGCAGATATTGAAAAAATACCCAGCATTAATGTATTTTGCAGCATTTTCCCCTACCTCTCCTGTTTTCTAATTTATGCATCTACTGCATTGTTTCCTGTTTCCCACTTCCGATAAACGTATCATATAAATCGTGCGCTTAATTCCACTGCAATTTAGATCATAATGAAATCTGTTTCCCTGATCGGTAATAAACACGGTGTCCTGTTTTTGTTTTTCCGCACATATTTCACATTCGCGGTATTTTTCTCCATATTTATTCCGTTTTTTCTCTATTTCTGTACAATTAACAGAAGATACTGACAATGCTAAATATGTACACTCTCTTGATGTATGATAAACACTCCCTCTTTCTGCCACATACACCCATACTTCCTGATCAGCACTATTTCCCGTCCACCCGGTCCATTTACGGCATACTGCATGCTGGCTGATTTTAAGTTGTGATTTTCCAGACATCCACACTGGTATTTTTATACGATAAGATGCTACCAGATTTATCTGATCTCCTGTAAATTTTGACTTCGCCAGACTAATACCTGCCGCTTTATTAACTACATAGTGATTAATATTATCATTTTCTTTTATATTTTTCTTAAAAAGAACATTCGCGGCAGCAATGCCAATCTTTGCCACATCTTCTTCATTTTCCAGAACAGCCAGTACTGCCATCCTGCGCCCGGTATCATCTAATGCCTTCTGGACTTCCATCTGTACCTGCATAACCCGGAAAAACATTAAAATCATCATAAAAAACAATGTCATAACCGGCAGTATCACAGCCGCCTCTAACGTAAATGAGCCTTCCAGCCAGGAACATGGCGGTGTCTCCTGACAGCGGCAGGCCTCCGCCTGATGAGAAAGAATATTATCATTTTCCGGGAGAGATCTTTTTTTGTATATTGTATTTTTTATATTCTCTTTCTCAGTAAGAAACACCGCCACATCCCCTCCTTATTCATTGCTATATGACATTTTCTGGTGCTTAACAAAAGTATATCTGCCTAATTTCTGCCCTCCATGCAAATTGCTTTTTGCAAACAAAGGCTCCGCTTCAAATCGCATCTCACAGGTCATGTTCCCTATCATATGATCCATTCTGGCGTTTTTACTATTCTCTTCCTTTTGTATGGCAAATTCCATGATATCCATCATACGGTATGCTATTTTCTTTTCTTTCACTGCAAATAACAATTGCTTTACATAGCCCTGATAATTCAGTCCATCTTTACATTCTTTGGCTTTTCCCCCATCAGTCACGAGTTCTCCAATCTTTTTTATATCAACATTCCATTCTGATGAACTTTTCATCAGTGCAATTTTCCCGCCAGAGAGAAGTGTGCGCAGATCAAGTATACTTTCTACATATGCCCATGCAGCCACGACACCGATCTGTACAATCTTAACGATCACCGGATTACCGGAAAAACCGGCAAGTGATGTTGCAATAATTAACGTCTGATTTAATTTTTCTCTGTCTGCTATAATGTGAGCAACGTTTGCGGCTTCCCTCATAAGCATCAGACGTTCCACTGACGACTCTAAGTTTTGTCTGTCTGTTTCTTTCCCACACAGAATATACTCCATTTCATATGCCAGATCTCCCTTCCCCGGCTCTGTATAACTTGAAAAATACTTTTCAATATACTCCAACACCATAACACGGTCAAAAACATTAAGTTTTTCTGTCTTTTTTGCGTGATACGTTCCGGTTTCACACTGCCTTTTCGAAACTGTATCTTTTAGTTCAACCGCATTTGATGACACTGATGACATATCCGGTATCGTCATACCAAGAACAGCATTCTGCTTTAATTGCAAAACGACCTGAATAGGACTTTCTGCTTTCTCTTTTTCTGCATCCTGTACCTGATCTTCATTCGCTTTATCCTGTACAATGTTATCTTCTTCCTTCTCCTTTTTTGCATTTACGATTGCCTGATCCGCATCTTCCACACTGTAATCTGTTTTTCCATTCTCCTGTGCCTGTTGTCCATCCTGATACTGCTGATACATTTTCTTTGCAATGTCTTCAGGCAGATGTTGCTTCATGTATGCTGCCGCCTGACGCAGCATCCCTGTTCCTTCATTATCTGTTGCCAACATATATTCCATCAGCGCAGCCTCACATAACTTTGTCCGAAACATGCTGTTTTCTCCGGATTTTGACAAATTTCCAGCAACATATTCCATTACACGTGAACTCACTTTATGTTCCTCAAACTGCTCTGATCCATATGCACCATCCAGATACAGCAGATGATATTTATTCCACAACACAGGCTGATATTCTGCTGCAACACAATCCATCCCTGTTTCTGCCGCGAGGGTGTCCATCATCTTTAATCCTGATACCCTCGCCCCCTCTAATAGTGCAAGCAGAAACGATAAGATCAGCAGCAGACTTAAAGCAGAAAATATTGTCAGACTTCCTTCTGCCTCTGTTTTCATAATATCTTATTACTTTCCGTTGTGATCCTAGTAAGAATTTTGTTATTTAAAATCGTAATCTTATTCTTGAACACAACTACAAGTCCGATCAGTATAACCAGTATCAACACGATCTCGATAATAGCTACTCCCTCTTCTTCCCTGAAAAAATCTTTAAGTCCCTTCATAAAAACCTCCATTTCTGCGCTGTACTTTGCGCGATCCAAGTTTATGTGCAAACACGAATCTATTTGCAGGAATCATAATTCCATAGAATGATAATTCTATAGAGTCATAATTCTATAGAATGCATAGCTGGAAATGCCAGTATCAACATAACTGCACCAAGCATCAGAATCATTGGAAACAACATTTTTGTCCCCGCTTCCTCTCCCAGCTTGCGTGCCATACTTTTTCGTTCTTCAAATGCCTCTTCTGCTTCCTGCTCTAAAAGGTTTGTCAATCCTCTGCTCCCTTTTCTTAAATTCTGTGCCAGAAGATTACCAAATTTGCGATAGCGGTATCCTCCACACCTCTCTCCAAAACGCTCATATGCACGTTCCTCCCCCATTCCATTTTTTATTTCATATACCGTTTTTTGCATTTCCTCATAGATTTCTTTTTTATAAATTGCTTTTTTATGCCGCTCATTAAAATAATTCGTTGTTAGTCTGTTCCATGCAGAAGAAACAGTCATTCCTGCCCCCAACAGAAGCGCCAGATTGCTTACCATATCCGCATACTGTAATTCCAGTACTGCTTTCCGTTTCTTTTCTTTTTCTCTTTCACGCGACTGATCTACAAATGGAAGAAGAATTACAATCACGATTCCAAGAAAAAGGATTTTTTCCGGCAAATACTCTTTTTTCGTGCTCCAGACCAGTTTTTTCCCATCAATCTGTTTTGGGAGTTTCAGTATATTTTCTGTGCTCTCTGTCTGTCTTTGCAGATAGTGTCCAATTTCCTGAAGCATTTTCTGTTCTTCATTAAGAGTCTTTGGCATTACCCGGAAATACCGTTCACTAAAGCACTCCGAAGATTCACACTTTAACGTCACTTCAGCTTTTACCAAAATTCCCTCATCTGGTATATTTTCTGCAACCACCACGCCCTCATCATCAACTACATCATACGGTTCAAATATCCATTCTGCACTTACCTTTCCTTCCTGATAACTTCTTTGAATTTGTACTTTTTCCTGCACTTTGGCACTGTTTTTTGCAAATTCTTCATCAATCTCCTGCTGCGCAGCCTCTAACAGTCTCTGCTCATCCTGCTTTGAAAGTATCTGTTCCGGAACCACTACATGATAGGAATACTCTTCTAACACATCTTCTACATCCAGGGTCATTTCTTCCTCATAATCACCTTCTCCATATGCCGGACGCACAAATTCTGGTTTTACATCACTATTTTCATCCATCACCTCTGAAAGATGCACAAAAATCGCCAGGACAGATACCAAAATCATCACCCCTGCTGCACGGCTTGTCTTAGGCGATGCTCTTTTTCCCCCTATAATTGCCACAAAAACTGCTGCACACAAGACTCCAATATAAAAAACCATTCTTTTCTCCTTATACTTTAATATCTGAAATTCGTCTGTTGATTGCCATTGCCCCTGCAAAAATCAATAATGCTGCACTCATGACAAATACCCCTGACAGATTTCCATATAAAGGATCGATAAATTCTTTCGATGCAAGGTTCAGATATGTAAGAATGAGAAATGGCATTACGCTCATAATCTTTCCTTCCAGTTTTTTCCCGGCAATAACTGTGTCCACTTCCCTCTCCACTTCTATTTTAGCTGAGATCCGCATTGCAGTCGTCCTTATAATTCCTGCAAAATCTCCTCCACTTCTTTTCGCAAAACCAAAAATCTCTGCAAAACTTTCAATTTCTTCCACCCCGCTCCGCGTTGCCAGATCATGTAAAATTTCTTCCACATTCCGGTTCAATTTAATTTCTGTATTCATCCGGATCAATTCCTGTGTGATCATTGCCTCTTTTCCATACAGCCCCATAACTTCCCGCTCTGCTTCTTTCCATGCATTCTCAATGGAATATCCTGCAAGCAGTGCTGCTGCAACAGACTGAATTGCATCCCGAAATTCTATCATTAATTTTTTTGCGCGTTCATCTTTTTTCTTTTTTTTGTAATATGAAACGATCAGATAATTTACAGGTATGACTAACACCATGCCATACCATGAACGGTAAAACAGCCATGAAATTGCTGCTGTTAATATTATTCCCGCTACAACACACCCCAGTCGTTCCCACAGATTACACTGGTATTTACGATAATCCATTTATTCCCCCGTATCTGTAAGCGTAATTCCTGCCCTTTTACATTTTTCCTGGTTAAATAGTGTTCCCATCTGCTGTAATTTTCCACAAGCCATTTCCACATCCGGTGATTTTTCCACATAACGATACAGGTCTTTCAACACAATCTCCCCATCCTGCATGCCGATCACTTCTGTAATTGCCAGCACTTTACGGCTTTTATCTCTCATTCTTCCAAGATGGACCAGAATATCTAACCCTGATGCAATCTGGCTTCGTATCGCAGCAAGTGGCAACTCCATTCCCATCAGCACCATTGTTTCGAGCCGGCTCAACATATCCCTGCATGAATTTGCGTGCCCTGTTGATAAACTTCCATCATGCCCGGTATTCATTGCCTGCAGCATATCAAGTGCCTCTTCTCCCCGGCATTCACCAACCACAATTCTCTCGGGACGCATTCGAAGAGCCGTCCTTATCAGATCCCGTATCGTAATGGGCTTAACCCCGTCAAACATCTGATTTCTTGTCTCAAGTCTTACCAGATTGGGTTTATCAACAAGCCGGAGTTCTGCAGAATCTTCAATTGTGATGATTCTTTCTTCCCGCGGAATATACTGTGACAGTGCATTTAAAAATGTCGTTTTCCCAGAACCTGTCCCTCCTGATATAAATATGTTATATCCTGCTGCCACAAGCACCTTTAAAAATGCTGCAGCTTCCTCTGTAATCGACCCTATCCGTATCAGATCCTCCATCAGAATAGGCGTTTTGGGAAATTTCCGGATAGATACAGCGGCGCCATCTATGGAAATTGGTGAAAGAACAATATTTACACGTGATCCGTCCGCTAATCTTGTATCCACGATCGGAGATGCCTCATTTACCATACGATTACTGTTTCCCGCCATCTGTTGTATCACATCACTCAATTTCTGTTCGGATGAAAAATGTGTCTGTGCCTGAAACAATTTTCCTTTTTTTTCATAAAAAATATTTGATGCTCCATTGATCATAATCTCCGTTACATCTGCGTCCTCTAATAATTCCTGGATTGCATCATACTTTCTCAAAGAATTAAATAGTAAATGTTCTAATTGCTCCCTTTCTTTCAATGTCAGCAGGTTATTTTTGGAATATTCCTCCACTTCTGTTTCAATAAACCGGTAAATCTCTTCATCATTTTGCTCTCTGGACAAGTCCAGCGCAGCCATGATATCTGACCTCAGTTTTTCAAATATCTCTTCACTCCACCTATATTTCTCCATAAACATCCCCTGCCAGATATTCTCTTATATAGTCACCAAATTCACTCCATATAAGCTGTTCCAACATATTTCCACCACCACGGATTCCCTTCGCAGTAAAAGGAAGATTTACAAATTGCAATCTTTTGAACAGTTCTCCTTTCTTTGCCAGTTCCAGGTAATGAACAAATTCTTCTTTCTGACACTCATAGAAATACCCTTCTTTTACCGGACAATAAATGCTGCTGCAATGTTCCAGAAAAGCTGCAATGGAATAAACCCCGGTTCCAAGATCAAACACAACCGTATCAAACTCCGTGTTCTCTTCCAAATATTCCAACAACTGCAGGTAATCGTTCATCTGAAACTCCCCAAGCTGTTCCGGATTACGAAATGGTGCAACATATGAAAAATCTCCCATTTCATATACATTCCGCAAAAACTGTCCAGATTCTATTATCCCTTTTCTCAGTCGAAGAACCAAATCCCCCATATCGTATTCTGCCTGACTGTCAAACAGCTTTAAAAATCCGGTACTCTGCATCAGATTGATATACAATACTCTCCTTTGTTTTGCCAGTATAGAAGACAGTACCATAGAAAACGGCATCTGCATTTCATGACGGATAGGAGAATATACTCCTATGATCTCCAATTTGCCAAACCTGTCTGTAAATATCTCCTTTCCTGTTTTTTTTCCTCCTGTCACTGCCATTATTTCATGAAGAATCATCTCCATCGGCTGATATTTAAAAATAACAGTCCGCTTTTTTCCCGGCTGCAGATAAGTATTATCCTCTGCCAACTGTTTCGGCATATTTTCTGACAGAATCAGTACTGCCATTTCCAAAAGCTCTGCCTGTTCTCCCAGTTCCAAAAAGCCACTTCCAAGTATGACCAGATCATATTTTTCACTCTTTACCTTCTGTAAAAACAGTTCCGGCTCCCGAAATAAATGAACCGTAAATTCTTTTGCCTTATGTTCCATCAGATATGCAGCAAATCTTTCCCCATACGTTTCATTCGTATCACAGAATGCCACATCAAGTTTATACAATAGCCCACCCCCAGACCACGATAAAATATCCAATTAAAATTGCTGTTGAAAAATGCATGAATGTCTTTGTTCCAATTGCATAACCAACCGTTAATTTTTTATAAACGATCTTTCCTGCTCCTATGACAGCCCCTACCACAAACGCTGCAGGTATCAGATAACAAAGCTGTGTCAGTGTCAGAAAACCTCCTGCAATGGAAAATAACTTGATATCGCCTGCCCCCATTATGTGCAGACTAAATAAAAGAAATAATAAGATAACCGGAATAGAAATATTCATCAGAAAATGAACTGCACCTGCACTTCCTTCCCCCAGCAGTCGAAATGCAAGTCCCCAAATTAATCCGGAAACAATCAGCCGGTTACTGATCCTGCCGTTTCCGAAATCCATCACCACCGCCATCGTAAGATGCGTCAGCAATGTAAGATTCATTAGTCCCCCAATTCATCACCTCTTTCGTAGTTTGTAAGTCGAATTATAGCAACGCTCTTTTTATTTGTCTACACTTTTCTCAAAAATAGCCTATCTTTGTAGACTATTCACAAAAATTTACATGCCAAAATTCCGTAAAGCAGCGCAAACCCGCCTATACCAAGGATTCCAATTGTCAAAAGGCTGACCGGATTTAATCCAACACTAATTGCAATTTCCTGCGACGCCAGAAAATCATTTGCATAAATAATTCCAATTCCACCTAAAACAACACGAATCATAAAGTTTAGTAACATCTGCATTTTTTTCCCAATCACAACGATAAAAAGTACAATTCCAAGTGCCCCTATAATTGCCCATTCTCCCTGTATCTGTGACATATATATATTTCTCCTTTTTAGCACGATCAGCTCTCAAAGGCTGTCTCTTCTTTTTATCAAATTTATTCATCCAGACACATTTTATGCAAATAGTTTTTTACAATTTTTCCGTTTTTTGTATAGAATGGAAATTTTGTGATTATACTAAGAATAAAGAATATTTCAGACGGAGGAATACTATGTTTCGTTTTTTTCAACCAGAAAAAACAAATGATGCGCATTATACGGTGCTAATGAATGACCTCCATCAGACTGCGCAGGATCTGCAGGATGCATACCGAAATTTAGAAAATGTAATTGATCCGGATATGATCGACTGCTGCATCTATGAACTATATTCTGTGCAAATGCGCTATAAATTTTTACTTGCAAGCATAAAAAAAATAGAGGATTCCTATACTAAGAATCCTCTGGAAGTATCTAAATCCTGATAAGTCTCAACCAAATCATTTTTTCCGTACGTATATCCGGCATAAACCTGCTGTGTATTACGCATAAGCGGCGCGGAGGTATCCTCTTTCATTACCTCCGCAAATGCCGTATAAAGTTTGTTCATCAGGCTCTCTGCAAGTTCGATCTCTTTCAAGTCCCTTTTATACATTGCTTTTGCAAGTGTTTCCCTGCAAAATACATAAATACGGTATAACTCTCCCGCAAGTTCATAAGAAAAATCAAGCGACGACATCAATTCGCTGACAGCCTTTGTGGCATTCCGTAATGCCGTCTTATAATTTTCCCATTCCTTGTTATCATATGCCTCTTTTGCATCTTCAATATACGCGAAAAAAATATCATAAATTACAATGACCAGGCCGCCTCTGTTACTCTGGCTGATCCTTCTTGTAAAATCCATTATCTGTTCTTTTTTCAAAACAGATCCCTCCTGTTACTGCAGAATCTGCAATACCTGCTGTGGCAGATCATTTGCCTGTGTCAAAACAGAAATTGCTGCCTGATTCAATACATTCTGATGTGTATAATCTGTCATCTCTGACGCCATATCCGCATCCGTCAGACGTGACTGGGCTCCTGTCATATTTTCCTCAAAAGTATCCAGACTTGATACTGTACTCTCAAGGCGGTTCTGGTATGCACCAAGTCTTGAGCGCACTTCGCTGACCTTTGAAATAGCATCATCAAACTGTGTAATACCTCTGCCGGCTCCATTTACAGTTGTTACATCCGCATCATCAATATAAAGACTCTTGCAGGATACTTCCGGAATACGCACTTTTGTTTCCTGATCTTCATTTGCACCAATATGAAGTGCCATTGTTCCAATATCTGTAACATCAAAATCCAGATTTCCCGTATAACCTGCATCAGCAAGAAATGACATTTCAAATCCAGCTCTGTCCGTAACTGTAATCTTATTTCCATCCGTTCTCCAGGTAGCAGTATCGCCAAAACCTGTTCCATCGCCCGGTTTTTTAAGTGTTACCTCAGCATCTGTACCGGAAGGCACGATTACTTTGCCATTCTGAACCTGTCCATATACATAACTTCCTTTGTTCTCCGGATCCTCCACCACGCCTGTAAATCCAAGTGCTGTAACGATCTGCTGATTGTCAAATGCTATCTCTAACGTAGCTGATGCTCCATAACGTTCTGAAGTAAAGGAAAGTGCTCCATTTGTTTCAACCTTTACCGCTGTCTCTCCCGTCTCTGCAGCATTCCGGATCTTCTCAAAAGCCTCCGCATAAGTGTCAGTTGCCTCTATCTCTACTTTAGAACCATTAATACTCATCGTTCCGGATGCGCCGATCGCTGCTGTGGAATTATAATTCTGATTTGCTGTCACCGGTCCTGCCTGTGTTGCCGCTGTATCAATGGAAAGCTCATACTGTCCAGCCTTCACATGATCTGAAATATCCACTCTTGTTGCGTTTTTGGTATAAACCCTGGTGTCTAATGATCCGTCTAAAAGTGATTTGCTGTTGTATTCCGTGTCCGTTGAAATACGGTCAACTTCATCCTTTAAAGAATCGATCTCCTGCTGAATCGCCTCTTTATCTGCAGGTGTCAATGTTGCATCGTTTGCCGCCTGTACGGAAAGTTCTCGCATACGTTGTAAAATACTGGTCGTTTCATTTAAAGCACCATCTGCGATCTGAATTACAGAAATGCCATCCGACGCATTCTGTGAAGCACGGTTTAAACCGTCAATCTGTGCTTTCATCTTATTGGAAATAGCCATTCCTGCCGGATTGTCCTTGGAATGATTGATCTTAAGTCCTGAGGAAAGACGTTCCATCGATGCACTTAAATTATCCTCAATGCCAAGTAAATGTTTATTCGCAATCGCTGCCGACACATTGTAATTAATTCTCATTTCACATTCTCCTTCTACCATCTCTGTCAGCATCCATGCTGTATTTCCGACACTCCATGTCCCAATTCTCTGCTGTATATATCGGTTTCAACACTCTTTCTCTAAAGAGCGAATTGTTTTTTTCCATGTTTATTTTTTCATACTTCCCCCCGAACTGATTGCAATCCCCGCCAATTCGTATTATAATGACCACATCCAGGCATAATAAGCTGTGATAAAACTAAAAAAACCTATTTTTATAAGGAGGACTATATGACACAGGTAACAAAATCTACTATGATCGGCGAACTGCTTCAGATTGACGAAAACATCGCGCCAATTCTTTTAAATATCGGTATGCATTGTCTCGGATGCCCATCTTCCCAGATGGAGACCATCGAAGAAGCTGCCATGGTTCACGGAATTGAGCCGGATGCTCTCGTAAAAGAGATCAATGATTTCCTTGCAAAAGATCTTGCATAGTCATTCCCACTTCCGGGAAAAACACTCAAAAAGGATCGCGAAAATGTCATCATTTTCACGATCCTTTTTGATATCAACCCGAATCTGCAACCCGGGAAAGTACAATCTGCCATTTATAATGCTGCAAGCATCTGCAATGCTTTTCCTTTTATGACCAGTCTGTAATGTTCACCAAAAAATGCCTCTGTCGCAGGTGAATATGCCTGCTGTGCTCCATACTCAGATAAAATATTGCAGACTTTATTGAATTCCTCTGGTGACTGGCTGCTTTTACTTACCAGAAGATAGTATCTGTGTGTCGCAGCATCCTCGTACAGATCATTTTTTCCCTTATAAAAATCACCTAATACAGCAGCAAGTTTTGAGAGTTCCTTAAGATTCTGGAACATAAATAATTTCGTAATGTCTACAAGGACTTTGACCGGATCTTCTTTTTCTTTCTGACCGCCATCTGACGGTACGAAATTGTCATTCTGCTTTGCTTTTGCTGCATTTCTTAATTCCTGCTGTTTTTTAAATATTCCAAGTATATCATCTGCTCCTTCGGAAATCGGAGCATTCGCACCAACAATGGCATCGTCATATAAATCCTCTGGATCCGGATCAGAAAACTTGGAAAATCTCGTATCAAGCTCCTCCGGATACTCTACCTTCGTAATGACTAATATAATGGTATCTGCCGACAACGGAATCGCTTCTATCATCAGCGGAATATCATCTGCCTCAAACCCAAACTCGTATGCAGCCTGCTGCATCATATCACGGAACAGCATCTTTGCCTTCTCCGTACCGTATGCCAGCTCACTTAACTTAATCTGGCGCTCTGCTAAATCTTCTCTCGTCAGTGTGCAACGAATCTGATTATCATTTACTTTTTCAATTTTCATACAATCACTTCCTTTTATCCGGGAAACCCTGTAAACTGTACATCTATTATAAACAAATGCAATATCGATGTAAAGTATACCATTATTAAAACTTTCTAAAACCATAACGACCTTTTACGCATGAATAACAACTCTTTTTTCTGTAACATATGCTGTATTATAAGCATTAATCTTTGTCTATATTACACAAACATTACAAAAGAAGTTGCAATGTAAAACAATTCATGATATAAACTATGCATGAGATGCGAATATGACACGCCCGGAAAGGAGCGGATATCGCATAGATACCAATTTATTGTTTGGCAAATACCGCATTATTTCGACTCTTGGTGCCGGCAGCAGCGGCACTGTCTATCTTGCCGAACATCTCAAACTGAAAGTTTATCGTGCCATTAAGTGTATCCCCAAAGACACTGCACGAAACACTTCCAACTTTTCAGAAGAACAGCTTTTAAAAGAGGCCTGCCTTCTGAAGAATCTTAATCATCCTGGCATCCCCCTCATATATGATATCGACGAAGATGATCATTTTTTTTATATGATAGAAGAATTTATTCAGGGTGATTCATTGGAGGATTTTATTCTCCATCAGGAAATAATTCCAGAGGAACAATTAATAAATTACGGACTGCAGATTTGTGCCGTTCTTGATTACCTGCATCATCTATCTCCATACCCTATCCTGTATCAGGATTTAAAACCGGAGCATATTATATTATGTGGAAATCAGATAAAATTAATCGACTTTGGAATCGCTTCATTTATTACCGTTTTTGGTAAAAATTTCCAGTTATACGGAACAGATGGATATGCTGCCCCGGAAGCTCTTAATGGAAATACTGTAACTACTGCTTCCGATATCTATTCTCTTGGGAAAGTGTTAGAAATACTTTCCAGAACATGCACACCAGACTGTTCCGAAGCACTCACGCATATTATAGAAAAAGCTGCTGATCCAGATCCAAACACCAGATATCAGACAGCCACTGATCTTATGTCTGCACTGTCAGAACCAACTGGTCAGGAAACTCCAGCCAGGAAAAATTTTATTTTCAGACAGGCATTCAAAAAAAGAGATTCTGCGTGTCATTCTTTTACACATCTCATAAAAAACATAGCCGTGATCGGCAGCCGTTCCGGTGCCGGTGCAACATTTTTTTCAGTATCACTGGTAAACACTCTGAATCACAAACATATTCCCTGCTGTTATATACCAATGGATCATTCTGACAACCTTATATCCATGACACAGGCAGGTTTTCTGCCCACAGAAAATCAGGGCATATTTCAGTCAAAAAATTTTTCTGCCACTCCCTGTTACGGTCCCGGAATAGAAGATCCTGTTTTACCATCTGTAATCCGGGTAAGGGATTTCGGTATCCATACCAGTGAATACCTTGACTTCGGTCACTTTGACCTGACATTTATCCTGTTAAGCGGCAGTCCATGGGATATTGCAGATACACTTGCTTTTACCAGCCAGCTGAAAAGTGCCGGCACTCACGTATATATCTGTAATCATGGCAATAAAAATGCTGCCAGAAAGTATGCCAGGTATCTGAAAAATCCGGTCTATTGTTTTCCTGAAGACACTGATCCTTTTCATGTGACTTTAGAGAAGGAACGTCTCATTATGCAAATCCTACAACGAAAGGAGCTGATACATCATCCGGAACATCGGAAAAACTGATTTAAATAAGAGACTTACCATAGGCATTTCAGGCAGTACAGCCGGTGCCGGTGTTACGCACCTTGCAATTGCGCTTTCAAACCTGAGTCATTCAAAGCTGCATAAAAAAACTGCACTGTTAGAGCTTCATAAAAGGAAAAATCTTTCAACGATTCCTTCTGAAACCACGCTCCCGTGCAGATGTGGATTTATGAACAGCCGTACCATTTTTAACATTCACGGAGTGGATTACTATCCGGATGTGACACCGGACGAATTGCCGGGTCTGTATAATCAGGGATATCAGATCCTGCTCTTTGATTTTGGCAATTTTGGTGAGTGCTGTATCCATGAATTTCTACGCTGTGACAGAAAGCTTGTCATCGGAAGTCTCGCACCATGGAATATCAGGCAATATCGGGATCTATTAGAATCGCTCAGTCACTATACAAACCTTGGGGAAGGTTTTTACTGTCTAACACGAACGGAAAGTCCAAAACAGATTCGTGATTTTTCCCGTTTTTACCAGATTTCTGTAAGCAGTATTCCGTTTATTCCGGATCCATTTTATATAAAAAAAGAACATTTTTCCATCCTGCAGAAATTTATCTGCTGAAAAGTTTCTGCAGAAATTATTTTATAATATATCACACAATTGCAACCAGCGAATTTCCTTTTGGGAATAAAGGATTTTAATCCGCTTTGTCATACAGAAATTGAAAACGGGGGATAACAATATTGGATTCTGAACATATGAAAAAGCTTTACTTAGAGCTCTCTTCCTTAGAACATATGGGAACAACCATCTGGTTTGAAGGTGTGCCAAGCAATTCAAAAGAGGTCACAAAGGAGCTCTCTGTCACAGAAGAAAATTCTTATATGAGAGATTATGTATTCAACGAGGGGGTGCTTACAGAATTACATTTTGATAAAATCAAAAAAACAAATATATGATGATCTGAATAATTGACAGGGATGGAGTACCTCAATGCCCACCCAGTCAGAATATAAAACGACTATCTAAGGCAACATACAAATCCGAAAAAAAGAAACGGCAGGGTTTTACCGAACATAAACCCTGCCGTAAGGAAAGCCTTCCGTATGCGGGAGTTTTTCCTTACGGCAGTTTTTTAAAAATTCTAATTCTTTAAAATAAAATGAATGATTCCTTAAAATAAAGCAAATAACTTTGAATTTACATATCATTATGCTACAATAGGGGCACATACGATAATTCTTAAGAAGAAGAGGGTTCTTTATATGAAAAAAAAATTTGTCCCTGTTTTAGCTGCCGGTGCTCTGATCGTCGTCATTATCTGTTTTATGCTTCTCGGAAGCATCATTGAAAAATATACACCTTCCAAGGAACATATGAACTTATCTGATTACTATAATCTGTCCAGTGAACAGGACGTAGCCCTGATCCTGAATAACCAGGTTCTTGATGCAAAAGGAAAACTCCTTAACGGAACTGTCTATCTTGATTATGAAACAGTACGTTCTAATCTTAATGACCGTTTTTACTGGGATCACAACGAAAATAAACTTCTTTATACAACTGCGACAGATCTCATTTCTGCAGATGCAGACAGCACCAGTTACTATGTAACAAAGGATTCCCATTCCTTAGATCATGCAGTTGTCAAGGCAGATGCACAGACTGCATATATTGCAATTGACTTTTTAAAACTGTACTCTGATTTCTCATATGAAGTACTTGAGTCTCCAAACCGTGTAATTCTTACGACCGCCTGGGGCGATTACACAACTGCACCGGCTAAACAAAAAACGCAGGTCCGGCAAAAAGGCGGCATTAAGAGTCCAATCCTTGCAGATATCGACAAAAATACAGAAGTTACTGTCTTAGAGACAGGTGATACCTGGACAAAAATATCCACCGCAGATGGCATCATTGGATACGTCAAATCAAAAGCACTTGGCACCACATCTGCCAAAACACTGACCAGCGATTACGTTTCAGAAGAATTTACACATATTAAAAAGGATTTTAAGATCAACATGGCTTGGCATCAGATCACAAATGCGGATGCCAATACAACCATTGCATCTGTGCTCCAGAATACCAAAGGGATCAATGTTATCTCCCCTACCTGGTTCTATCTGAATGACAATAACGGAAATATTGCTTCTCTTGCAAGCTCCGACTATGTAAATTACTGCCACCAGAATGGTATTGAAGTGTGGGCACTTGTAAGCAATCTGGAAAACAAAGATGTCGATACCACATCCGTTTTAACTTATACTTCCAAACGCGAAAATCTGATTAATAACCTGATCTCCGCAGCCATTCAGTATAACTTTGACGGTATCAACGTCGATTTCGAGGCATTAAGTTCCGAAGTCGGCGACTCTTACATTCAGTTTATCCGTGAACTCTCATTGAAATGTGCAAACAACGGAATTGTCCTTTCCGTGGATGATTATGTTCCTACCAGCTATACTGCGTTCTATAACCGTGCAGAGCAGGCGGTTTTTGCAGATTATGTTGTTGTCATGGCATACGATGAGCACTATTCCGGTTCTGAAGAAGCAGGATCTGTAGCTTCCATCAATTTTGTAAAAGAAGGGGTTGCCAATACCTTAAAAGAAGTTCCTGCAGATCAGTTGATCTTAGGTATGCCGTTTTATGCCCGTGTATGGTCTGAGACACCTGCTGACGACACTACAGATGCTGACGACACTACAGATGCTGACGACACTACAGATGCTGACAGTTATCAGCTCTTTACATTAGACTCCTATGCAACCGGTATGTCAGAGATCCAAAAACTGATCAGTGCCAATGCAGCCGAGCCGGTATGGTCAGATGCAGATGGTCAATATTATGTTCAGTATGAAAACAATGGGGTCACTTACAAAATATGGGTGGAGGATGCTGCTTCCCTGGAAGAGAAGTTAAAAGTTCTTCAGGAAAACCAGCTTGCCGGTGGTTCTTTCTGGAAACTTGGTTTAGAGCTGCCTTCTACATGGGACACTGTTATAAAATATATTAACTAAATACATGCATGAACTATATGATCTAAATGCATAAACTAAATACATACATGA
Source organism: Roseburia sp. (assembly GCF_041325975.1). Classification (NCBI taxonomy): domain Bacteria; kingdom Bacillati; phylum Bacillota; class Clostridia; order Lachnospirales; family Lachnospiraceae; genus Roseburia; species Roseburia sp. The sequence continues at coordinate 1,222,843 of NZ_JBGLEJ010000004.1, forward strand.
GATCATGACATAAACCCTGGAGATCGTGAATATTTTATAAAAACGATACTCCGGGATTTTTTATGAAAAAAAAGATAGAACTTATAATGGCTGTCTGTCTGGTGATTGCTGCTTTTTTTCTTGGAAGCCAAAGTGCCATACTGGTACAAAACAGTCACGCGGACACAGGAGAACTACCCGATACGCCAGGCACAGATTCCGTTTCTGATACAGAACTTGCCGGAAACGGGCAAAATGAATCATCTTCCGATGGTTTATCGATCGTGATCGATGCCGGACACGGAGGTATCGATCCCGGCAAAGTCGGCATTAATGATGCATTGGAAAAAGATATCAACCTTGCACTGGCACTGAAACTGCGCGATAAATTCAGTCAGGATTCCATCCGGATCATTTTAACACGTGACTCTGACACCGGTCTTTATTCTGAGGGAAGTACAAACAAAAAAGCGGAAGATATGCAAACCCGCTGTAAGATCATTTCAGATGCCTCACCCATTTTTACCGTCAGCCTGCATCAGAACAGCTACCCCTCTCCGGAAGTCTGCGGTGCACAGGTATTTTATTTTGGTCAGTCACAGGACGGAAAAAAACTTGCCGATATGATTCAGGACAGTCTGATTTCAAATGTTGATCCCGATAATCACCGCGTTGCAAAGGCAAATGAAAGTTATTATCTGCTCAAAAAAACACCCACACCTACTGTTATCGTAGAGTGTGGGTTCCTAAGCAATCCGACAGAAGCGGATCTTCTTTTGACAGATGATTATCAAAATCAGCTTGTCGATGCCATATATAACGGTATACAGAATTATCTGTCGGAATCAACATAGTTCAAAATAATAGCATCGATCCTGCATCTATCTCTAAACTTCTTTTGTGAGTGTTCCTTTTACCGCTTTGATAAAATGTTCCGCAATTCCATACAAACGTGAAGTCTGCACACGATAAGTATCACGGTTCTCAGCTTTCTGAGAATCGGAAAGCTGCGTTTCCTCCTTTGCATCGACTCCAAATGCCCCCATGGAAAAATGATTCAGATCAAGATCCGGAATATGCGCACAATGTAACTCTGTGACATCATCATTTTCTCCCCCAAGCAAATCCGAAAGATCCTGTGTCTGTCCCTTAAAAAGTTCTGCCGTCTCCTCTGAATCTGTGGCGATCAGTCCATGTATGCCATCTTCTTTTGCCTGGAATGTCGCCGCAATTTTTCCGCGCAGTTCACTTTCCATCATGATATCGACAATACCTTTTTTGTCCACGCCGCGCACGATCTTAACAGAAACATTCATGAGTTCATCATTGACCATCACCGGAACAGCATACTGTTCTTCTTTTGCAAGGATACTGTTTACAGAAAGCTGTGCAGAAAGCATTTTCATATCCCGTACATCAAGGCTTGTCACATGATCGCTGTTTATCATTGTTTTCATCACATTTTCCGCAAGCTCTCCTAGCTTTTCCTGCGCAACCGCCATATCTGCCGGTTCCGAAACAGCCTCTCCAAATTCTTCCAACAACTCCTGTTTAATTGCCTCTAAGTCCTCTGCATCTACCTGATCATCCCCATTGTGGTCTGACGTACTGCTTCCAAAAATCTTCCGGAACATCTGGTTTCGCTGGTTCAGCATAGATTCCATTGCCAGTACATTCGACACGGTATTTGGGATATCATATTTATCCAGAATACGATAAATGCTCTCATCTGCATTTGCTGCCTGTTCTAACTGTGCAAGCTGCTCTTTTGCGTAATCCGCATCGATACTGCTCTCATCCGCCTGTTCACCTGCCTGTGTCAGTACTGCCTTCAATTCCTCCGGTGTCATATTCTCCCATTCCATATCCTGCTCAAATAGAACTTTTGCACGCTCCGGCGTCAGTAATTCGGATGCATCTTTTAAACAATTATTCTGATATGCTGCCTCAATCTGATCCGTAATAGAGCTGCCTTTCGATGTACCGGATACACCCTCGAAATTGTAATCTACGGAATAATCCATCTTACTGCTGCGTTTTTCGGAACGCACAGCTGTCAGGAGATTTTTCATGGTAAGCGGTGCTCCCTGCTGTATCAATGCACCGATCGCTGCACCGTCCGTATTTTCCACCTGTCTGATCAGACGATAGATTCCTATATAAGAACTGCGTTCTTCCTCGCTGATCTCATGATTCTGTTCCATTTTCCAGAGATATTCACTAAATTTACGGTTATCTTCCCCGCCAAGCTCCTCGCTTTTGATACTCTCTGCCTCCTGATTCAGCGATGTAAAATCCATTTCCAGTGGATTTATTCCACGTTTTATCATCTGTGTAACAACTGCCGGTGTCATGTTTTTAAAGACACGCTGCACTTCTTCATCTGCCGCTTTCATCGTAAGCACAGAATCCTGCGTAATATCGATACTATTATATCCAAGGATACGCACTGCGCGGCGGTTCTCATCCGTCAGTTCCATGCCAAGATCATTTAAAATATCATCCACATTGCGAAATGCCTTCTGGATGGAATCCCCCAGATCAGCTCTCGGTGCTGTCATCAGTGTCTCATACTGCCGGCTTGCTTTTTCAAAGGAGGTCTTCAGTTCCGTTCCTGCCTCATGGACACCATTGATCGTCGACACGTCAGCATCTTTCATTCCGAGCACATATGCCGGGACATAACGCATGTCGGTAACTTTTTTATCAACCTCTCCAAAGAGTTCTACCTGCTCCTTAGTCGCATCCACACCCTCAGACATTAACAGATTTCTGTAATATTCATTTTCCTGATCCTTTAACTGCTCCACCAGTTTTACCAGCGGCTCTGTGTCAATGGAAATACCCTGTTTTAACAAACGGTAATTTGCTTCAGCAGTCATGGCAAGACGGATCTCCTCTAACTGCCTGCGTGCAGTCAGAAGCTGCTGCCCTTTTTGTGTATAATTTCCGTCTGCATCCTGTACTGTGCTTCCTGATACCCTGTTTGTCGCAGCTTCCCTTAAGCTGTCTAATGTGAGAGGAAGTCCTTTTTCCACAATATAAACAAGGTCTTCATCCGTTGCATTTTCTACAGTATCCACAGCATTTTGTGCCTGCTCCATCCATGTGTAACCGGAAAGTATCACCGCATCCTGTGCGCTTTTTCCTTCACTGACCGCCTCCGCTGCAAGTGCAGCAACATTTTCTGCACTTGTAGTAAGTTCTGTCTGACGCAGTGCCTGCGCATAGGTAAGATTTTCTTTCGTCAACGGTATATCGTTTTCTAACATCCACTTACTGGTTGCGATTGTATCATCATTTACTTCCAGCCCTGCTGATGCGATCACATTCTTCACCTGTGGAAGGAAAGAAGAAATATCCTGCTGTTCTGCCGGCATATAGCCTGCGCTGGCAGAATGTCTGGCAAAATAAATATTCTGCACAGTAGGTTCTAACTGGTTATCAATCAGATATTTTACGGCTCCATCATCCAAGGACGATAAAGAGTCTGCCATATCTACTGTCTCTGCGATCTGTTTAAAATTATCATCTGTAAGCGGCAGATCTGCCTCCCGCAGACTGTCTGCAATCTGCGCTGCAAGTTCCGGGCTTCCCGTGATCTGCGCAAGCTGTTCAAAATCAAGATCATCTCCGAATGCAGAAATATCCACCCCTGCTTTTGCAAGCTGTGCTTTGATCTTATCCGTCACGGTCACGATCTTATTACTTGTGGTATCATCCAGTGAAAAACCTTCCTCCTGCATTTTTTTATAGTCTTCCGGTGAAGTAGTCTCCGCAAGCACTGCCATCTGAGCTTTTCTCTCCCCTGCATCCATAGAGCCTGACTGCTCGATCTCATCTATGATCGTCTTTTTCTCTTCTTTTGCCGGATTCAGATAAGTAACCTCTTTTGCCTGAAAAGACGTGGTTCCTGTCGCTTTTTTACTGCTCTCCGTCTTTACCGCATCCGCAAACAACTGTATCCCGTTTTTTTCTTCCACCGCTCCTGTCTGCGGCATCAGATCCATTACTCCCTTATTCTGTTGCTGTTGGTTATCTATTCTCATGATCCGACTCTCCTTGTTATCTCTGTCATTTTGCACCGGCTGATGTAAATTCCTTCATTCATCTGTATCCGTTTTTTCAAAACATTTGTCCCATAGTCTCTGATATCAGGACAAAAGAATGGCGCATACTTTCATTTCCCTGAAATATCTGCGCCATCCATAGCTGATGTATATATCGGATACATCAGCGTATTTATTAAGTTTTTCGATATAATTCCAGCTTCTGTCCTGCTTTTTTACAGAATCTCAATAACGGAATACCGCTACACCAAAACCCGGAAGCGGATATGCGAACGAATAAGGTCTTCCGTCACATTCCTGCCGAACAGCTTTATAACTTACCGGACATTCTTTACCATTTCCACCAAATTCCGCATCTTCACTGTTTAAGATCAGTTTATAAGTCTTTCGTTTTGGTACGCCGACACGGTAGTCCTTGCGTTCCACCGGTGTAAAATTACATACAAAGAGCAGATTATTCTTTCCATCTTTACTCTTTCTGATAAAACTGAAAATACTGCGGTCAGCGTCGTTGGCATTGATCCATTCAAATCCGCCCCAACTGCTGTCAAGCTCGTAAAGTGCCGGGTTTTTCTGATAAATATGTAATAATTTCTTTACCCAGTTCTGCATATGTTGATGATCCGGATTTTCCAGCAGATACCAGTCTAATTCTCTTGCCTCACTCCATTCCTGAAGCTGCGCAAATTCCTGTCCCATAAAAAGAAGTTTTTTGCCTGGATGTCCCATCATAAATGCATAACCGACCATCAGATTTTTAAATTTATCTTCCATCTCGCCAGGCATCTTATTGATCATGGAACATTTCAGATGTACCACCTCGTCATGGGAAAGCACAAGGATATACTTCTCGCTCTCATTATAGCTCATGGCAAAGGTCAGCTTGTGATGATTATCCTTACGGAAATATGGATCAAGTTTCATATAATCCAGAAAATCATGCATCCATCCCATATTCCATTTATAGCTGAAATTAAGTCCATCGTCTTCCACGCGGCCAGTCACCTTCGGCCATGCTGTAGATTCCTCTGCGATCATGACTGCCCCCGGATTTCTTCCAAGGATCAGCGTATTGACATGCTTAAAAAACTCCACTGCCTCAAGATTCTTATTATCGCCATACTTATTCGGAACCCACTGTCCCGGCTGCTTTCCATAATCCAGATATAACATGGATGCCACCGCATCCACACGCAGTCCGTCAATATGATAATGCTCGATCCACATTAATGCACTGCCGATCAGGAAATTCTTGACCTCATTCTTGCCATAATCAAATATCTTTGTACCCCAGTCCGGATGTTCTCCTTTTCTCGGATCTGCGTATTCATATAGACATGTCCCATCAAACTCAGTCAGTCCATGTGCATCTTTCGGAAAATGTGCCGGCACCCAGTCTAAGATCACGCTGATCTTATGTTTGTGACATTCATTGATAAAATACGCAAAATCCTGCGGTGTTCCATAACGGGAAGTCGGCGCATAATAACCCGTCACCTGATATCCCCAGGAACCATCAAATGGATATTCCGAAATACCCATCAGCTCAATATGTGTGTATCCCATTTCTTTTACATATGGGATCAGATACTTCACAAGATCCCTGTAACTGTAAAATCCGTCATCCTCTCTGCCCGGATGGCGTTTCCAGGAACCCGGATGCACCTCATAGATTGCCATAGGTTTTGCATAGACATCTTTGGTCTTAGCACGCTCTTCCATCCATTTTTCATCAGTCCATTTAAAATGATCTATATCTGCGACTGCAGATGCTGTTCCCGGACGAAGTTCCGCATAATTTGCATATGGATCTGCTTTATAAAGCCGCTTGCCATCTTTCGTCTCGATCAGATACTTATACAGAGCCCCTTCCTCTATACCAGGAATAAACAATTCAAATATTCCCATCGTATCCGGCTCAAGCCTTGTCATTTCATCTGCCGTTTCATCCCATCCGTTAAAAGAACCGATTACCCAGATTCTTGCGGCATTCGGAGCCCATACATCAAAACATACACCACGGATTCCATACTGATCCGTAAAATGTGCCCCCAGTTTGCGGTAAATCTCATAATGCGTCGCCTGTCCAAATAAATAGCGATCCAACTCTGAAAAATTAGCCATACCCTTACACCCCTTTATTTTTATGTCATGATTATAGCCTGTATATTTTAGATTCCAAAATCTTTTTCGCGAAGAATCACATAATCTTCATCATCATATCTTCTGGATGTGATGATACTAAATGCTTTTCGTAAACCGCCCTTTTCAGATTTACTGATCGCATCATCCACGATTTCCTTTACCTCTGTGAGTGTTGTTGCCCTGTCATATTTCTGAATATTGCTGATACTGTTATAAAGTGCCAGAATACCCATCTCGTCTATTGTATATCCAAGTTCATTTGCATATGCTTTTGCAAATGAGACAAGCTCATCACTGGTAAATATCGGAATATTGATTTTCTCAGAGAAACGGGAAGCAAATCCCTCGTCCCTGCCAAGTGCTTTCTCAATTCCACGATGTGTATCTTCCATAATGACAAATAATCCGCTTGTATCACTTTTAAGAAGAAGTGACAGCCGGACTGCTGTTTCTTTGGAAATATCGCCTGCTTTCTCAATGATCAGACACCCACCGGAAATCTTCTTTAGTAACGATGCAACATCCTTTTTATTTAATGCAGATGCTTCGATCTTTCCAACCTTGCCCTTCGGCCTTCCGGTTTCCTTCTGTAAGGCTTTTACCATAGCCGTTGCAAGAACTGTTTTTCCACTTCCGCTTCCACCCTGGATCACCATGTTTCCGGTGGAGGCATCCTTCCCTGTTTTCAGATGTCTTGCCGCACCTGTAAGTGCCTGACATATCTGCTCTTCCATTCCTTTTATCGAAACAAAATAAGTAAATATCCCTCGCAGTTCTTCACTCAAAGATGTAACCGCCTCAAAATCTTCCTCATCTTCAGGCTCACTGATCTGTGGAAGAACACTTTCCGCGTCAACAGTATGTTCTACTGTCTCTGCTAATGTCTGATCCGTTACCACTTTTCCAAGGTCGATCGTATCGGCAGTAATTACATCATAATCATCTGCCGACTGCTCTTGTGCCCTTACATCCGGCATTTCATCTTCCTGATCTGCTTGAGAAAAATCTTCCTTTTCCTCTTCTGTCCAGGATTCCTGTAGCTGATCCTCCTCAGGAATTTCCATATTCTCCGGGGTCTGCATCATCTCTGATACTTCTTCTGCGATCTCATCCTCATTCACTTCCAGTTCTGATGGTTCTTCCTGCCCGGACGTTTCTTCCTCTAATGCAGCTGCCTGCAGTGCGGTTTCCGCCGCCACCGATCCGGCTATCTGCGGTGCAGTTTCCGTCGCCACCGATCCGGCTATCTGCGGTGCAGTTTCCGTCGCCACCGATCCGGCTATCTGCGATGCGGTTTCAGTCGCTGCCGATCCGGCTGCCTTTGCAAGCTGTTTATCAATGTTTGCCGTCTCAGTCGAGATCCGTTCGATCTCTTCCTGCAAGATCTGATTCATGTTTGCAACCATAGCTGCTGCCCTGTCATTTTCCAGCGGCTTGCCTTCTATATACTGATCCTGCAGTATATCTTTCGGAGCAACGCCTGCATCAAGTTTTGGAATAATATCAGCAAGGCGTCCCATAATTTCTTCAGCTTCCTGCAGGGCGCGTGCCTTTGCCGATTCAAGTCTGCGCTGCTTTGCATCTTCTAATGCAACTTCGGCAGCATATTTTGTTTTTTCCCACTCGGCAAGAACTTCTTCAATACTCATCTGACCGGTAATCTGATGCTCTAATGCCGTTTTTTCCGGCATATACATTCCAAGCTGTCCGTCATGTTCTTCCGCAAGCAGCTCTTTAAAATTTATCTTTAATGAATCATCGATCTCGTGATCCGACTCTATATGTGCCAGATTATTTTCATCTTCCCCGGACTGATCATATTCTTCTTTCGGAAGCTGCAGATAAGGGATCTCCTCCACGAGTTTTTTGATATTATCCATACTGTCCGTAACGGTTTCTTTTTCCGTTGCCTGCATGATCTGCTGCATGCTTTTTTGTAATTCTTCCTGCAGATTCTGTGTATTAAACCGCTCCGGTGAAAGTTTCACATCCGGTATCTGCACGGTTTCATTAACGATCTCCCCCGAATCAAGTTCCTCCTCCGGTCTGACCTCAACAACACCTTCACGTTTCTGACAGAATCTCCGGTACTTTTCTTCCTGCTGTTTATTTAATGGCTGATAGATCATCTTCAGTTCTAAGGCACGCTCCACATATGGACCTTCTCCAAACCACAGAACCAGCTCATCACATGCCTCCACACACTTATCTGCCATACCCGCTTTATGGTACAGACATGCAAGTTCAAATGCCCATTCTTCGGTATATTCCTGTTCTTTTAACTCCTCTAAAATTCCGATCAGAGTCTCTATATTTGCACCCTGCGCTTTGCAGATCTCATATTTCAGCACATATTTTAAATTATCATGCGGCGCGATCTCCACAAACTCCTGATAATAATCCTTCGCCTCATCAAAATTTTTCATTTTGATTGCAACCTTTGCCAGACGGAAAATGATCATCCTTCCAATCGGTGATCTGTCATATGCCATGAGCAAAACTTCACGGCTGTCCTCCAAACGACCGGTATTCTCATAAATTTCTCCAACTTTTACAAGTGCATTTACATTTTTTATTTTATTCCAGTTGATCGTATCAGCTATCTCTGCTGCCTTTTCATAATTATGTTCGGCAGTCAGTGATTTCATCTGATCCAGTTTTAATTTATATTCATATTTATCCAAAATTATGCCACCTTTGAACGCGCTATTCTTTTGCTGCTTCTTTTGTTCTTAGTTTATCATACGCACATATAGATGTCAAAAATTAATCTAAGAAAAAATGCTATGATACACGCAAAAAAAGGGGGTTTGCAGTCTGCTCCCCCTCTTTTCTGTCATTGATCTTTTTCTTCTTTTTTACTCTCTTCTATATGCTTTTCGCGATGCTTTTTCAGCTCTTTTTTGGTCGGATTCTTATCATAAACCGGCTGGTTGCTCTCCCTGTCAACTTTTGTCAGATATACATATGCCGATGTATCTGCTGTAAGTCCGCGTTTTTTCAATAAATAAGACACTGTTTTCTGTGCAATATAATAAATTACTGCCATAAGCGGCACTCCGAGCAACATTCCCGGGAATCCCCATAATCCGCCAAATACCAGAATTGCAAACACAACCCAGAATGCCGATAATCCGGTAGAACTTCCAAGTATCTTCGGTCCAATGATATTTCCGTCGATCTGCTGTAAAACAACGATAAAGATCAGGAAATATAATCCCTGTATCGGATTCTGCAGCACAATAATGATAAAGGACGGCACCGCACCGATAAACGGACCGAAAAACGGTATAACATTGGTGACACCGATGATCACGGCGACTAACACCGTATCCGGCATCTTCATGATTGCAAGCACGATATAGGCGAGCACACCAATGATCGCCGAATCTAAAATTTTACCACTGATAAAGCCGCTGAAAATCTCATTACTCTTACGGACAGTATCAACAATGACATTAGCACGCACCGGTTTAAACAGTGCATATACGATCTTTTTTGCCTGTCCGGCAAAATGTTCCTGGTCCGCCATCACATAAACTGAAATGATCAGACCGATGATCACATTTAAAACAAACTTGACTCCATAGATGACACCGCTTGTGATCGATGTAAGATAGGTCTGTACCTTTGAAAAAATATCATCTTCAAAAAAGGTCTCAACCGTATCCGTTATTTTGTCCACGCCCTGCTGTATCATGGACGCAAATTCCGTATCACCGTTTGTCACCTCGTCTACCCATTTCGTCAGATCCTTTGCTTCCTGTGGAAACGATGTGATCATGCTCTGGATACTCTCAGAAATAGATGGAACAATCGCCGCCACCAAAAGCACACAGATTCCCACTAAAAATACCAGCGATCCGGTAATTGCAATTCCCCGTGACGTCTTTTTCGCTTTACGTTTGCTTTTCATCCGCGGCTCTAAAAACTTAAACAGGTGTCCCTCTAAAAATTTCATGATTGGATTTAACAGATATGCGATCACTACACCGATAATGATCGGCTGTAAGATCAAAGACAGCTTCTTCCAGAAGTCTGTGAATCCATTGTAACGGTAGATCATAAAGAAAAACAGTATGCAACAGCAGAAAGTCACAAATACGACCAGTGCGATGATGACATACTGTGGTTTTAATTCCCATTCTGTTTCCTGAGATGTTTTTTTTATCTTCTCCTGTTCGTCCAAATTGCCATCCTCCGTCTTATCTAATATTTTCATTATAACCTTCGCAGACAGGTAACGCAATCAGATTTTGCTGAAATTTTTATTAATTACTGGATTTTGCAAAAAGGGACACCGGTGCTCATGCGCCGATGCCCCAAAATATCAGTCTGCGGTTTTACCCTCTGTAATAATTGATCAGACAACCCTTTAAGATGATTTCTCTCTCATCATCGGTCATCGCACCAAGTCCAAGTTTAAATTCTTCTGCTTTTCCATCTTTGATCACATATGCCGTAATCTCAGACTGCTTGTCCTCAACCGCCTTACGGATATTTGGAATATATAAATAATCAAGATTCTTAAACGGCAGCCCGCCTTCCGGAATAATGAATGGAAGCATACCCCAGTTGATCAGGTTCGAGCGGTAACGTTTCGTTGCATACTCATTTGCAATGTTTGCCCAGCCGCCAAGTACTTTCTGGCATGAAGCAGCCTGCTCACGTGCAGAACCATCGCCCGGTTTTACTGCAAAGATCGTACTTCCAAAACCGATCTCACCATTGGAATGGTTATCCTCAAATTTTGTTTCCGGGAATACTTTATCGATGACATCCATAACCGGTTTTAACTCTTCTACTGCTTCTAACGGACAGTTTCCGGCTTCTAACGCTTTCTGCGCTTTCTGGATCTCTTTTGCACGGCCAACATACTGTGGATCTTTTCTGGAAAGTGCAAACTCTGCAAGTCCAAGCGGGTTAGAACGGAAGGAAGATGTCTCTCCGGATGGGATCAGCTCATCGGTAGTCGTTACCGGATCGTGGATCTCGGATACAACCTTTAATACTATATTTTCCGGTAATGCACTCATTGCCGGCCAGTCTTTGATGTTTGGTCCAAACTGGATCTCAACGGAAGGATCGGCTACACCCTTGCTGTCAAAGACACGGTTTGCATAAATATTTTTATCAAAGAAATACTTCGGTTTGGTGAAGTTCACATCAACGTCTGTTGCAGCTGTCAAAAATCCTTTATTTGCGGCTGTTGCTGCAATAGAACGTGCATCCATCAGTGCGACGGAAGCAACCTGTCCTTTCTGTACCTTGGAACCTTCACGGTTCGGGAAGTTTCTGGTAGAGTGGCGGATGGAAAATGCATTGTTTGCCGGTGTATCACCAGCACCAAAACACGGTCCGCAGAATGCAGTCTTAACGATCGCACCTGTCTCCATCAGGGATGCAACTGCACCATTCTTTACTAATTCCATGTAGATCGGTGTACTTGCCGGGTATACACTTAAAGTAAACTCATCCGGTCCGATGCTTGCGCCTTTTAAGATGTCTGCGGCATCACAGATATTTTCAAATCCACCGCCTGCGCAGCCTGCTATGATACCCTGGTCTACATACAGTTTTCCATCTCTTACTTTGCTCTTTAAGTCAAGTTTGACCGCACCATCAAAACTTACCTCTGCACGTTTCTCACAGTCATCTAAGATATCCATCAGGTTGGCATTTAACTCTTCGATCGTGTAAGTGTTGCTTGGATGGAACGGCATTGCGATCATTGGTTTGATCTTTGAAAGATCGATCTCGATCATTCCGTCATAATATGCCACGCTGCCCGGATTTAACTCTTTGTAATCCTGTGGTCTGCCGTGGATCGCATAAAATTCTTTTACTTTGTCATCTGTCTGCCAGATGGAGGAAAGACAGGTTGTCTCTGTGGTCATAACATCCACACCGATTCTGAAATCGACGCTTAAGTTTGCAACACCAGGTCCGACGAACTCCATGACTTTATTCTTTACATACCCCTTGTCAAACACTTCTCCGATAATGGCAAGTGCAATATCCTGCGGTCCGACACCTTTTGCCGGTGTTCCTGTCAGATAAACACCGATCACACCCGGCATGTCGATATCATAAGTCTTATTTAAAAGCTGTTTTACAAGCTCCGGTCCACCTTCCCCGACTGCCATGGTACCGAGTGCACCATAACGTGTGTGGGAGTCAGAACCAAGGATCATAGCCCCCCCCGCAGCGAGCATCTCTCGTGCAAACTGATGGATAACTGCCTGATGAGGTGGTACATAAACTCCGCCGTATTTCTTTGCACAGGTTAAACCAAACATGTGGTCATCTTCGTTGATTGTTCCTCCGACTGCACAGAGACTGTTATGACAGTTAGTCAGTACATATGGGATTGGGAACTTCTCTAATCCTGATGCCCTTGCTGTCTGGATAATTCCGACAAATGTGATATCATGGGATGTCAGTTTGTCAAACTTGATCTGAAGTTTGTCCATATTGCCGGATGTATTATGATTTTTTAAGATGCCATAAGCAATCGTATTTTCTGCTGCCTGTTCTTTTGTCACTGCTGCACCGGTCTTTTTTCTGACCTCTTCAATGGCATTTGCACCATCCTGCACCAGTTCATTTCCATTTACGAGATATACACCTCTATCGTATAATTTCATGGTTTCCTCCATTCTTTTGCCCATTTTTCTATTATCTTGAATTATATAGACAGCATGAATAAAAATCAAGTACTTTTACACGTTAAACCGAAAGCATTTGAAAGTACAGATTGCTGTCTGGCGGCAGCTATCTTATTCATCTATATCATTTTCCTGTTGTGTTTCTCTGTAAAGCGGGAACGTGATCGATGCCTTGAACAGATCCCCGTCCACGCCGATAAAAAAAATTCCTCCCATAAGCTGTGTCAGGCTTTTTGCAATGGAAAGTCCAAGTCCGCTTCCTTCCGTTGTCCTTGAAGCATCCCCACGGATAAAACGCTCTGTCAGATCTCCCGCATTGCTGTTTTCCAGTGCAAGTGAACGCTCCGATACATTTTTAATGGAAAATGTCACTTTTTCCTCAAGCACATGCACATCCACATAAACTCTGGTTTTTTCCAATGCATATTTTGCAACATTATTATAAAGGTTTTCGATCACACGGTACAGCTGTCTGCCGTCCGCACGGATCATTACTTCCGTTTTCGGAAGTTTTGTAACGATCGTCAGCTCTTTTGCCTCAAATTTTTCGTTAAATTCACCTGCGGTCTGATAAATGAGTTCCACCAGATCTATCTTTTGCATATCCAGTTTGACATTTCCGGACGTAATACGTGATGTCTCGACCAGATCTTCGGTAAGCTGCTTTAATCGCTGTGACTTGGCATCTAAGATCCTGATATAGCCATTCACTCGCTCATTATCAATCTGTTCAAGTTTAATCAGGTTAACATAATTAATAATGGAGGTTAACGGTGTTTTAATATCATGTGAAACATTCGTGATCAGATCTGCTTTCATACGCTCGTTTTTCGTACTGTCATCCACCGCATGTAAAAGACCGCTGCCGATATTGTTGATCGCCTCTGCAAGTTTTTTATCTTCTCCATGCAGCCCTTCTGTGTCAATCTTATTGCTTAACACACCTTCTGTAATTTTCTCCACGCCCTCATACACCTGATAATGCTCAACCGCAGACCGAAGCAGCGCATATGCCTCCATTCCGCTGAAGATCAGAAGCAGCACCAGACAGATCACCTGGTGGTAATAAAATGCTCCCATGGCAAGCACAAAACAGACGATCATGTGAACTGCAAAGACAACAAGCACACGTACCGTTACCGTCCTCTTCTCAAAGAACTTATCCATTCCCCTTACAAGCCAGCATGCAAGACTGTTTTCCCACATCACTTCCGCCTTCATCCGGCGTACCATACTCAGGTAAAAAATAAGAAACAGAACATCAATTAACAGACTGACCGTTCCCGATGCAACAAGAAGTCCTGATACATTCCATGTTTTATTATTTACATGGGACAAAAGCATAATAAGTTCACTGGTTGCTGCAATAAAAACGGCGGTCACGATCTCCGTTTTTATCCGGTCGATAAAATTAAGATGAACTCCTTCTTCTCCATCCCTGTGTCCGGTCGCAAGTGTCAGATATACAAGACTTAACACCCATCCCATCAGACTGACCAATGCCGCAACGATACTGACTTTGATCCACGGATGCAGTCTTACATATTCCACCTCGGCATCATACAGATCATCTTTTGCCGTCAGATCCGTATCCACCCCGATCACAAGCACCACATTTTCAAGCGGCAGATACATCTGATTGTTGTAACTGCCAAAAAAATAATTTTCCATGCCGCGGATATCGGTGCCAAATTCCTTTTTCTCCATATCATAGAGCAGATAATCTCCCATGGTCTTTGCCTCCATGAGAACGGTCTGTGTATCAAACTCCTGACCTTCCACTGAATCCGGCTGGTTGGTATACCACACCCCATTCTGTTTATACCAGTAACAGAAATTGGTGTCTTCACGCTTAAACTCATTTGTATACTGCAGATAACGCTTATCGTCCTCCGCACTCCGCTTATCACCTTTTTGTAACAGATGAAGGTAATCGGTCAGTTCACTGCATTTCTGCTCCATACATTTTGTATAGTATCCGGAATTAAAAAAATCATCTGTTCCGATATCCGTTACCTGCAGAATATTTTTACTGATCAACGATGCCAGAAGATATACGGCGATCGTGAGGATTACCGTAAAAAACAGATGCAGGATCATGCCTGCTAACTTACTGCCATATGTGTATGATTTTTTTTCCATATGAAGTCTCCATCTCCGTGCAGGGTCTTATTCTATATACCAGCGCACGGAATCTCCCCAGAATCAGTTCTTTTCAATCTTATATCCAACACCCCACACAACCTTTAAATAACGCGGCTCCTTTGGGTTGATCTCGATTTTTTCACGAATATGCCGGATATGCACTGCAACCGTATTATCTGCCCCGATCGCATCCTCATTCCAGATGCTCTCATAAATCTGGTTAATAGAAAATACCTTTCCCTGATTTTTGACTAAAAGCAGAAGAATGTTATACTCGATCGGTGTGAGTTTTACAACTTCGCCATCCACCGTAACTTCTTTTAAGTCATCATTGATCGACAATCCTCCCACTGTATACACAGATGCGCTGTTTTCTGCCGCATTTCCAAGCTGGGTATAACGTCTTAACTGCGATTTGACCCTTGCTACCAGTTCGAGAGGATTAAACGGTTTCTCCACATAATCATCTGCACCTATATTAAGACCTAAAATCTTATCTGCATCCTCCGTTTTTGCGGATAAAATAATGATCGGGATACTGCTTTCCTCACGTATCTTTAAAGTTGCACGGATTCCGTCAAGACGCGGCATCATCACATCCATGATCAGAAGATGAACCTCATTCTCTTTTAAGATTTCCAATGCTTCCTCACCGTCATACGCCTTTAAAATATGGTATCCTTCCTGCTGTAAATATATCTCGATCGCCTCTACGATTTCCTTATCATCATCACACACTAAAATTGTCTGCATAAGAACCTCCGCTTCTTTTTGTGTCTTACTTTAAGTATTACACCAGATTTTACATTTATTTTAACAGGAAAGTTTAAATTGTTATAGAGCGGATTTCTTAATATTCCTTTAAATTGCTGCTGCATATGCAGTATTTCCCACATTTCTTAATTTAATTTAAGAAATTTACCTCAAATTTAAGAAATACTTTATTGCATCAAAAGTACAACCGCCTTATGATATCTTTCGTACCCACACTGGTATAGACAGGAAGTCCGTGACTTTTCCACATCCTTCCTGTAAATACAAAGAGTTTTACACAAAATGGAGGATAGTATAAAAAATACATTTTTCACACGCAAGATTTGTGCTTACGCACAAACTTGATATGCAAATAAAAACGTTGTTTTTATTAAAAAGACAGCGCAGGAATGGAGGATTCTTATGAAAAAAAATGTGCACACTGCAGACAAAAGCAGGAAGCAGAAAAAGATCATGCTCCTTATTCTGGAGTTTGTGATCATTCTGCTCCTCGCCATTGCCCTTTTTATCACAACCAAATTATCTAAAATTGAAAAAAATAAGTTAGACATGAACGATGTCTCCATCAATGATGACCTCTCCGATGAGACAAAAGAATCGATGGCTCATTACAAAACGATCGCTCTCTTCGGACTTGACAATCGTTCCAATGGCAGTCTCTCCAAGGGAAACAGCGATGTCATCATGTTAGCGAACATTGATACAAAACAGCATACGATCAATCTGGTATCCGTCTACCGCGATTCTTATTTAGATACTGGCAGCGGTACTTATCAGAAATGTAATGCAGCATACGCAAAAGGCGGCCCGGAACAGGCACTCTCCATGCTGAATACAAATCTTGACCTTGCAATCACAGATTATGTAACTGTCGATTTTAATGCGATCATCGAATGTGTCGACCTTTTAGGCGGTGTGGATATCACGATCACAGACGATGAGGCAAGCCTGATGACCGGTTATATGAGAGAGTTAAATGAGCTGACCGGCCACAATTCCACCCCACCGGCTTCCGGTGGAACTTACACCTTAGATGGTGTACAGGCATGTGCCTACGCAAGAATCCGTTATGGTGGCGGTGATGACTACCGCAGAACAGAACGTCAGCGTACCGTTTTAACTGCAATGATGCAAAAAGCCCAGAAATCCAATATTCTGACACTCAACAAACTGATCAACGCAGCTTTCGGAGATATTCAGACAAGTTTTTCTAACACGGATCTGCTTGCCCTTGCTGCAAAAATTTTCAGTTATAACATTGGCGATACAACCGGTTTTCCATATGAAAAAACAACACACAAATACGATAAGATCGGTGATGTTGTTATTCCATGTGATCTTGCCTCTAACGTCACACAATTACATCAGTTCTTATTTGATGATAACAATTACACACCATCTGCAACCGTGCTTTCTAACAGTCAGCAGATCATTTCCAATACAGGATATAAACAGGGAGACGGCCATTAAGGCTGTCTCCCTCTGTTTGTCAGTCATTATCCAGTTCATCTATTTTTTTCCTGATGGCATCCATTCGTTCTGCCTCTCCCTGTATTGGCATCTCCAGCTTTCTTTTGCGTCTTTTTACCAGCAGTCCCCATTGTAAAAACAATACTCCGTCAATAATAAGAAACAACGCTGACAGGCTGATCTTTTTACCTGCCACATACCCGATAAAAACATACAGGATCATCGGATTTATGACTGCAATGGAAATCATCGTTGTCAGGTCACTTTTCCGTCCCGTAAAAACATATAGATTTTCCCATTTTTTGTGAGATTCTTTTTTCTCCTGCTTTTCTAACATCACGTTCTCCTTTTAATCTTTATGATGTCTTGAAAAAAAAGAATGTTTTTCCGGCTTCTTTTCACCGGAATGTTCTTCGCCCTCTTTCCAGTGAAAATACTCAGCATCCAGATTGACATTTACATTTACTTCCGCTTTCGGAGTACTTTCCTCTCTGGTATCTTCCGGAATTTCTTCCACCTGTTCATTTTCCGGCACAATTCCCGCTTTTTCAAAATACTCCTGATTGATTCTGATCTCCGGTTTGACCGCAGTATAAGGGGATGGCTCCATCTCACCCTTTTCTTTCGCTCTTTCCTTCTCAATCTCACGGTTGCGATCCTCAATCAAATTTAAATATTTATCCGTATCGGCAAGATTCTGCAGATGCCCTTTCAGATCTGACTGATCACGCCTCACAATATCTTTTTCTTTCTGGAGCTTTTCATTGGCATCCTTATAAATCTCCTGCATGGCATCTGTCGCCCTCTGCATGATCTCCTGCACATGCCGCAGTGCCTCATTTGTATACATAACGGACGCAGCATACACATCCTCTGCTTTTCCACTGGCATCTTTTAAGATATCTTCCCCAATCTTCGCTGCCTCGCGTCTGGCACGGTCTTTCCCCTGTGTCGTCAGTTCGTACTCATCCATCATGGCATAGATAGCCTTATTTAACTCAGCAAGCAGTTCTAACATTCTTTTTTTATCAAGGATAATTTTACTGCCAATACCGTCATAAGACTCACTGCCTGCAAGCAGTATATGCATCTGTCTTAAAATTTCTTCTGTTCTGTCCTGCGCACTCATGTTAATAACCATGCCTTTCAATAACCTATAAACTTTTTCCTGTTCGATATTTTACTAATTTTAACACTAACCGTATCAGCAAAACAACCAGTAAAATAGCGATCAATACGATTCCTGCGATCATGACGGCATATTTATTCGGATTTTTTATTAATTTTATGAGATCAGACGAATCATCTACCACTTTTCTTTCATGCAATCCGGCATAATATTGTGGAATATCCGCAATTCCATCTCCATTTTCATCCGGGAACGACTCCATATAATGTGCGATTGCCGTCCATGCCTTTAATTCCCCGCCATTATCTGTCAAAATCACATCTTCAAAATTTTCAATCGGTGTTCCATCTGCCTTTTTCGGCACAACAGACAACAGTCCATACGATGTTTTCGTCACCGCAGACAGCATCTGCCCACTGTAAAGATCCGCCACCACGCGGTACATTTTATCATCTTCTAACTCCCTGCGATTGCCATCTGCATCCAGCAGATACACATCGGTAACACGGTTTAAGATCATACGATGCGGGTTGTAAGTAAACTGCAAACCGTACATATATAAACGTGCAGATGTCATCAGATCAGACACGGATGCGTCGATCTCTGCCACGGTTTTTAACTCTTTTCCTGTCAGATATGCTTCGATCAGCGGATACCCCGGCACACCGTCCGCACCGATTCCAAGTGAAAACGAATTAAACACATCCTCCACCGTAATGTTTCCTTTTGTATAGGTATCACGGATCGTTCCACTCGGCGCGATCGCCACATCCACGGGAGTGCCATTATAATCCGTACTGTTTGTGACCGCATAAGCATAGGCATCTGCGATGAGATCCCCCAGATTATGCTCGGTATGGATGTTGTAGAGATCCTCCAGGCTGTCAAACTTTACATTATTTTCTGCAACCACCTGCTCCCTCGTATATCCGAACTGTGCCAGATAATCTGTATCTACCGTTGCCATAAACGAATCAATTTCTTCCTGTGTTGCATCATCTTCCGCAATATCTGTCTCGATCGGAGTAAGTTGATATTCTTTCATGCTCCATCGCCCATCATCCTTTTGTTCCAGCGATAAGGAACCTAAGTACTTGCCATATTCCCCTGCGGAAACGATATAGGTATCCCCATGTACAATCGGCTCCTCCAGTTTTGTATGCGTATGTCCACTGATGATCACATCCAGATCCGGCACTTTTTTTGCAAGAATTTCATCCTCTGACTTTGACTCATCTTCTGAAGTTCCACTATGGGAAAGACAGATGATAATATCCGCATCTTCGTTTTTCTTAATTTCAGCTACAGTCTTTTTTACTGCTTCCACCGGATCCGTAAACTGCAGTTCACAGGTCGGTGCACATGCCAGTGCATCTTTTCCGAATACGCCAAGCAGCGCCACCCGGACATCGCCCTTTTGCACCATCACATAATCTTTCGTACCGTATTCCGTAAATGCATCACGGATCTGCTGCTGTCCTTCTGAGAGTCCCTGCTGTTCCATGGCATCCCAGTTGATATTACAGACAAGAAGCTCCGGCACGGTATCTCCGCTTTCCGCCGCGGTTTCAAGCATCTTAGCAAGTCCCTTTGAACGATAATCAAATTCATGGTTGCCAAGTGTTGTCGCCTCGCAGCCCAGGGCCCCTAACATCCGAATCTCTGCCGCCTGTGTCTCAAAAACGGTCTGCACCAGCGTTCCCATGGAAAAATCTCCACCATCCACTACTAATGTATCCGGATTTTTCTCCTTTTGTTCATTGATCAGCGTCTTGATCCTTGCGAACCCGCCGATCATTTCCTGTTTTTCGTCCACTACCGTTGAAAAACTGTTCAGATGGGAATGTGTATCATGCACAAACATGATATCAATCATTTTAGAATCCGTCTGGTCTGCCGCCTTCACACTGCCGGACATCCCCATCATTCCCAAAACCAGAACAAAAACAAGGACTGCAGCCAGTCCCATTTTCCAATTTTTGATCTTTTCCCGTAACATATAAGTCTCCCTGTCTTACAAAGCATAATTTTGCTTTTTTTACTTATATTTTACTTGAACTTTTAAAATTAGTAAATGGTGGTGCAGTCCTAATTTTTACTTTATCCAAAATATTTTTTACAATAGATTAATCCTGTCTATGCAACCGTAAATTTCTTTGTGTCCTTCCTCAGCATCAAAGATGCCTCCTGCGTCTGTTTCATCAGTTCACGCATATCTTCTGCCTGTCTGTCAACATTGGTAACACGCTCTGCAATGCTTCCGGTACTTGCCGCACCATCATTTGCAGCTTTCGTTACCTCCTGAATGTTTGCAACCACTCCGCTGACCGAAGCTAAAAGCTGTTCGGATGCCGCGCTGAAATCCGTTACAAGTTCTTCAACATAGTTTGCATCTTCATTATAATCATCTGCCATTTTTTCAAAATCATCAAAACTCTCCGTGACGTCTCCTCCCACAAACTCTAACAGACGTTTTGCATCTGTGGTCAGTCTTGCAACTGCTGTCTGGACACGCTCTGTCACTTCCTGGATATTCCCGACCGTGCTCGCCGACTGCTCCGCAAGATTACGGATCTCATCTGCAACAACTGCAAATCCTTTTCCCGCCTCTCCGGCTCTTGCGGCTTCAATTGATGCATTCAAAGCCAGCAGATTTGTCTGAGAAGTGATTCCCATGATGGACTCCGCAAGAACACCGATCTGCTCCACGACTTTTGCATTTTCAAGTGCTTCCGATAAGCTGTCATTGATTTCCCCATGCACTTTCCTGATATTTGCACGGCTTGCACTGATCTTTTGTTTCGTATCAGCCGCTCTGGTATGGATCTCGTCAACTTTTCCGTTTCCCTCCTGTGCATGCTCTGCAATTCCTTTTGCAGCTTCCTCAATCTCTCCGGACATCGTATTCACTTCCTGTGCAGCTGCTGCGGTCTCCTGATTTCCGGCTGCAAGTTCCTGCGTGATACCAGATACACTGTCAATCTCGTCCGCAAGTTTTGCCAGTGCCGCCTCTGCTGTTCCAACCGTTTCATCCAATGTATCCGCTTCGCGCTGTACATAGCCGATCAGATGTCTCATATTGTGATGAATGTCACGGATGCTGCGTGCAAGAATACCGATCTCATCTTCACGTTTCAGGTATTTTTCATCCACACGCTGCGTAAAATCGCCCTGTCCCATTTTTTCGGCAAACAGCGCAGATCTTTTGACGCCTGATGTAATGTCGAATGTAAGATACAGTACCCATATATCCGTGAGTATGCACATAATAACCATAAAATAGAAAAACTGATCCTGTTTTGCTTTCTTTTCCTGCTGCATTTTCTGCAATATCGGCTGCAGTTCCTGTTGTATTTCTTCCTGGGAATATTCCGGGTGTTCCTCACTTACATATTCTTCCATGCTGGTGATCGCATCATTACGGATAGTACCCATATTTTTTGCTCCGACAACTACTCCATATAATCCGATTATTAAAATCTCAATAATCAGAATCGTCATTTTTACCTTTAATGATACTTTTCCACTTAGGGTCACATCAATATCCTCCTTTGTTCTTTCTGATTTATTCTCATAAACGATTTTATATTAATACCATTCTACTATCATTTAATTTTGATTACAATATACATCTTTGACAATTTATTTATCAGGTTTTTGTTTCCTGTCTGACTGAAAAAATGCGGCACATCCTACCGGACACACCGCATTTTCATATTTCTGTTTATTTTAATGCTGCAGGATTGATCTTCTTTGTGCGGATATCCTCTTTTAACAGTGCAAGGAAATCTTCCTTGGAAACTGTGGTGGAATTCTGCTCTCCATGCAGTCTGTAGCTTACGGTTCCGTCAGCTGCTTCGTTCTTACCAAGCACTAACAGATACGGCACTTTCTCCATCTGTGCTTCACGGATACGGTAGCCGAGTTTCTCGTTTCTCTCATCGATCTCAACACGGATTCCGCTATCATCGAGATATTTGTATAAGTCATGAGAGTATGCGTTGAGTTCCTCATCCTCATTCTTGACCGGAAGGATCTTAGCCTGAACCGGAGCTAACCATAACGGCAGGTTTCCTTTTGTTTCCTCTAAAATGTATGCCATGAAACGATCGAGAGAACCTAAAATCGCTCTGTGTAAAACAACCGGTGTTTTCTTGGTTCCGTCGCTGTCAATATAAGACAGGTTGAATTTTGCCGGCAGACAGAAGTCTAACTGACAGGTTGAAAGTGTATACTCATTACCGATCGCCGGTTTTACATTAACGTCAAGTTTTGGTCCGTAGAAAGCAGCCTCGCCGATCTCTTCTGTATACTCGATACCGATATCGTCAAGTACTTTACGGAGTGCATTCTCTGCATTGTTCCACATCTCATCATCATCATGGTATTTGACTTTATCTTCCGGATCTCTTAAGGAGAGTACACAGCGGTAATCTGTGATATTGAAATCTTTGTAAGTATCAAAGATCAGCTCTACCACTTTTGCAAACTCAGATTCGATCTGCTCCGGTGTTACAAACAGATGGGCATCATTCTGGCAGAAATGTCTTCCTCTCTCGATACCTTTTAAGGTTCCACTTGCCTCAAAACGGAAGTCATGTGCGATCTCGCCGATACGGATCGGCAGATCTTTATAGGAATGCATTCTGTTCGCATAGATCATCATGTGATGCGGGCAGTTCATCGGACGGAGTACAAAAGATTCACCCTCCATTTCCATTGCCGGGAACATATTCTCTTTGTAGTGATCCCAGTGACCGGAAGTTTTATAAAGATTTACGGTACCAACACAAGGTGTCATAACGTGAAGATAACCAAGTTTGCGCTCTTTCGCTTTGATATAATTTTCAAGTTCCTGCCATACCGTGTATCCTTTTGGAAGAAACATCGGAAGTCCGCGTCCAACCAGATCGTCAGACATAAACAGGTGCATCTCTTTACCAATCTTTCTGTGATCACGGTCTTTTGCTTCCTCTAAAAGTTTTAAATGCTCCTCTAACTCTTCTGCAGTCGGGAAACATACACCGTAGATACGCTGCATTACATGGTTATTTGCATCACCTTTCCAGTAAACACCGGAATATTTGATCAGTTTAAAGTTTTTACATAATTTGGTATTGTCAACATGCGGTCCACGGCAGAGATCCGTGAAATCGCCCTGATCGTATACGGAAATATTTCCATCCTCTAAACCATCGATCAGGTCAAGTTTGTACTCATCATCTTTAAAAAGCTCTAACGCTTCTGCTTTTGAGATCTCACGTCTGTAAATCTTTTTACCTTCTTTGCAGACTTTTTTCATCTCTTTTTCGATCGCTGCGATCACATCATCATTGACAGCAGTATCGCCAAGATCGATATCATAATAAAATCCTTCTTTTACAACAGGTCCTACCCAGAACTTTGCGTTCGGATATAAGTGTTTTACTGCCTGTGCCATCACATGTGCACAGGAATGGTTGAGCGTATTCAGTCTCTCGTCTTCTTTAAAATCTACCATGATTAATCTCCTTTTCCTAAACTAAAAAGTCCCTTATACAGACAACATATCTGTATAAGGGACGAATAAACATTTTTATCCGCGGTTCCACCCCGTTTATCTCCATGTGGAAAATCACTCATTTTGATGATAACGGAATCACCGGACCGGATTAGGGCCGCTCAGAGGTGGTCTTCCTGAAGTTCCATTTTAAGATACTCACACCAAAATGTATCTCTCTCTTTAAAATTTCCGATCAGTACTCTTCTCTTCAATGCGTTTCTTTGATTTTATTTCATAGAATGCATTCTGTCAAGTTTATTCTTTCATACATCACACCTCAATATATGGATATTCGTGGAAATAATCCATGATCAGTTCCACCATCTCCACATTGATTTCTTTGACCAGCGGACATTCTGTGTAAACATCATATCCACCAGCACCGCTGTAACGGTAATTATTCAGGCATAATGTAAATTTATCTTCATCTAAAACCGGCTTTCCGTCTCTTGAAAGCCCCACGATCCTGCTTCCGACCGGGTTTTTTGGATTGATTTCAAAATCCACACCCATATAATAGTCATAATTATAATGTTCCACCTTTGGAACCAGGAAGCTGTCGGAAACACAGACATTTCCTTCGTTATCATATGCAAAGTATTCTGCACTGCGCTCCATTACTGTCTTTAGCTGTGCACCCGTGATCTCACAGACCACAAGTGTATTCGGATATGGATAAGTGGCTATGATATCGCGTGTGCTCACTTCACTGCGGAAACCTGCGATTTCATTTGCCAGACCGACGGACGATAACATTGCTCCCGAAAAATGAAGCTGGATACGGTTTAAAAAGTCGGCGATCGGTGAGCCATACAATGCCATTTTTGCCTTTTCTTCCGGCATGATTGCACGGCTCAAATGACCAATTGGCTGATTTAACCATGCCTGCACGGAATTTTCCGTAGAACGGTATTTATCTGCAAGCCCAGCCCCCTTTGTGGGATCTGACTGCCGCAATTCGGACCTGATGCTCTTTTTATCCTCTGTCACGGTGACCTCCAGATACTGATATTCTTTTGCATTATCACATGGCTGTACTGTATAAGTTCCAAACAGCTCTCTTCCAGGCACAGACATATGCTGATGTCCGGTCAGTAAGATATCAAAATCCAGTTCCTTACAGATCCTGTAACCCACATTTTCAGTCGTCTTAGAAAGCACCGCTCCGCTTTCTAAATCACACTCAAAACCTCCGTGATAGATGCAGATCGTAAGATCTGTCCGCTCTTTCATCTGGGCAAGTGCCCTCTTCGCTGCCTCAAAAGGATCTGTAATATGGATTCCTTTTATGTTTTCTTCTTTTTCCCAGATATTTACATAATCCGTTACAATACCAGCGATACCGATGCGCAATCCGTTTTTCATCGTATGAAGTTTCCATGGAAACAGGGTGTTTCCTTCCTCATCCATGATATTCTGGCACACACATACACCGTTATTTCTATTGCGATATGCCGCCTGATAATCTAATCCGTAATTAAAGTCATGATTGCCAAGTGTATAATAATCGTATCCGCAGTCGTTCATAATATCTGCGATCACTTCCGGAGAGTTTGCAACCTGACGGCAGTAATAAGCAAAGGCGGAGCCTTGTAAAATATCTCCGCCATCTATGATGAGTGTCTCATCATCCTTGTTAAAATCTGCCGCACAGCCAAAAAGTCCTACCGGTTTTACATCCATATCCCCATAAGTCGTCGGATAAAAATATCCGTGCACATCTGAGGTAAAATAAATTTTTAACTTTTTCTGCTGCATGTTTTATCCCTTTCAATAACCTGCAAATTTGAGTATGCGACTCAAATTTGTATGCGTAAAATCTTTCATATATGGATTTTTCGCACTACTAACCCCTTGCTAATTTTGTACGGATCTTTGATGAGATAACTTCAATAATTAAGATCAGTACGATCAGTCCGGCAAGAATTGCTCCTACCTGATTCCATTTGTATGCACTCATCGCAAAGATAAGCGGTGCACCGATACCACCGGCACCAACCAGACCAAGTACTGTTGCATCTCTCAAGTTCATGTCAAAACGATAGATCAAAGTAGACATAAAATCCGGGAACAACTGGGATAAGATACCGTAACGGATCTTCTGGAACATCGTACATCCTGCTGCATCTAAGGATTCCAGGATCTTAGTATCCAGATCCTCAATGCTCTCGATAAACATTTTACTGATCATACCGATCGAACAAAGTGACATGGTAAGCAGTCCGGCAAATGGTCCAGGTCCTGTCACACGGATAAACATAAGTCCGTATACAAATGCCGGAATCGTACGGATTGCCATAATAAATACACGGAAGATCAGTGCAACCGGCTTCGGCATCAGATTTGCTGCCGCAAGGAAAGAAAGCGGAATGGATAATACTGCACCGACGATCGTTCCTAAGAATGCGATACACATGGTTTCCAGTAACAGATAAGCAACACCGGATGTGGAGAGGTCAAACAGTAAATTCGTATCCGGGTGGAAAATTCCGCTGATGATCTTTCCTGCGACGGAAAGTCCGCTTCCGTTTGATCCGGTAGACTGAACCGTAGAAAGTGACCATGCAAGAAGTGCTGCAACAATCAAAGCCACAATGATCTTTGCGTACCAGGTCTTTGGTTCCTGCTCGTACATTTTTTTGATTGATTCATTCATTTTGCCGGTTCCTCCTACGTTAATTTCTTTCTGATATAATGGCTGATTGCTTCAATAATAAGAACTGTACCAAACAGAACGATCAGAATCATTCCTACACTGTCATACTCACGCCAGCCGATCTTTTCATTTAAGATCAGACCGAGTCCGCCTGCTCCAACATATCCCAGGATTGCTGCGTAACGCACATTTCCCTCAAAACAGAATAAACATACAGACATGTATGCCGGCAGTACCTGCGGCATGATCGCAGAAATAAAGGAGTACGCCTTTCCTGCACCCATGGCTTCCATCGCCTCATATGCCCCCATATCGACCGTCTCGATCATCTCGTATAACTGTTTTCCAACATAAGCAAAGGTAAATACTGCGATTGCAAAGGTACCTGCCATCGTACCAAGTCCCCAGATATAAGTTGCGATCAGGGCAGCAACCAGCGTCGGGATCGTACGCACGATACTTAAAAATACACGGACCACACCAATCACAACTTTATTTTTGATCAGGTTGCTGGACGCTAAAATCGCAAAAGGAATTGCAAGCACACCACCCACAAAAGAGCCGAGCAGTGACATTTTGATCGTATCAAAAAGTGGTCCCCAGATGCTTGAAATATAACCAACCTTCGGTGGAAACATCTGTCCTAAAATATCAAAGAAATACCGGATTCTCGTCACAAGCGTTGTCATGGAAAAACCAGTAACCTTTACGGAGATCCATGTTGCGATCAGAACCAGAAGAATGATAAGCGGTGCACGGGAGCATTTTTCTTCCACAACTTTGCCGTTTGCAAGCACAAGTTTCTTCGGTTTAAATATTTTATCGTATAATCCCATTACGCTTCCTCCGTTTTCTCCGGAATCTTTCCTTCGTAAATTGTGTTCAACACGTCCTGTGTCACATTTTCGGAAGGGCCGTCATAGACGATCTTTCCGGCGCGGATTCCAATGATGCGGTCTGCATATTCAAGTGCTAATTCCACATGATGAATATTGATAAGGATAGAAATATTCATATCCTGATTAATTTTTCTGAAATCACTCATAACCTGTTTTGCCGTTACCGGGTCAAGTGCTGCAACCGGCTCATCTGCTAAGATGATCTCCGGATTCTGCGCAAGTGTACGCGCTAAAGCAACACGCTGCTGCTGCCCACCGGAAAGCTGGTCTGCACGGATATATGCTTTATCCAGAATACCGACTTTATCCAGACTCTCAAGTGCCTGCATTTTGTCTTCCTTTTTAAACACACCAAGCAGAACTCTCCAGAAAGGCATCTCCGGCACTTTTGCCATCAATACGTTACGGATTACTGTTGTTCGTGTGACAAGATTAAATGACTGGAAGATCATTCCAATCTTTCTGCGGAAAGTACGAAGCTCTTTTCCTTTTAAGTTCTTAACCTCTAATCCATCCACCGTCAGAGTTCCTGATGTGATGTCATGCATACGGTTGATCGTCCGCAGTAACGTGGACTTTCCTGCACCGGAAAGACCGATGATCGCTACAAATTCACCCTGTTCGATCTTTAAATTGACATTGTCCAGTCCCACTACCCCGTTCGGATATACCTTCGATACGTCCTTAAACTCGATCATAAATTTAAACCAAACCTTTCTTTCACCTGCTGTTTTTATGGTGTGTGTTTTTTATAGGTGTATACTCATTGAAAGGCTGCCGCAAAGCCGGTTTCCCGGCTCTGCAGCAGCCCTCCTGCTGCCCGTCATACTGCCTGTTATTATTTCGTTGTTACTGTCCACTCCCTGTCAAACGTTCCAGTAACGATTAGTTTGCTGCACTTAATTCCTGGATCAGTTTCTGTGCTTCTCTCTCTTTATCATAATCAGAAGACTGTGCCGGCTCATATCCGTTGTGGCTGTAGATAGAGATAACTGCCTTACCTTCCTCTGTGTTACCGATATTGATGAGTGCTGTCTGGATTGCTGATTTTAAGCCGTCATCCATGATCGGAGATGTCTTGCTGACACAAACTGTATCATTGTAGATCGGATCTGTTACACCGATAACATTTGTCTCTTCCCAGATAGATTTTGTACGACCAAATTCACTTGTCCAGCTTTCTTCATAGTCACGTCTTGCATCTGCATAAGTTACAAGTACGTCGATCTGTCCGGAAGCAAGTCTTGCAAATGCACTTGCGTAGGAATCAGACTGTACTGCAGAAGAAAGATCTGTAATACCTTTCTGGTATCTGTCCTGTAACCATAAAGCCGGGTAAATATAACCTGCCGGTGAGGAAGATGACATAACACTCCAGTTTGCACTGTTTAAATCATCCCATGTAAGTTCTTCGCCGGAGTTTACTTTATCAGCAAGTTCCTGTCCTTTATCAGAAGGACCTGCGATAAATAATGCACGGTAAGAAACTGCCTGTTTGTCCGATGCTTCCGTAGGCTGTCCGTCATTCCAGTCTGCTGGATTTTCAGAATCTTTATTTAAACCATCTCTGGTTGCTGTTAAAATAACATCTGCGCCGTCATCATAAAGTACATAGGTACCACCCGGAATAAATCCTACATCAGCGGTTCCTGCTGCAAGAGCCTCACCTACTGCCTCAAAAGTTGTACCAACAGTGATCTTAACCTCTCCGATATCATATCCTAAACCTGCTAACTCTGTCTGCATTAAATTTGCAAGCGGTTCTGTTGCAGTTACGATCTCATCCGGATCTCTGGATGGAACAAAGTATACGTTTAACGTATCAATCTTTACGTTGTCAGCAGAAGCTGCCACGTCAGAACCCTCTGTTGCAGCTACTGTATTATCTGTCGTATTATTGTCTGCTGCGCTGCTATCATTTGATGCGCTGTTTCCACATCCTGCAAATGTACCCATGCATAATGCTGCTGCAAGTAACATAGCAATTTTTTTCTTCATAATGAAATGTTCTCCTCTCTCTCCTGCATCCATTTCCATGCAGGCGTGCACACTTTTGTTGTTGATCTTTTCATGAATTGTCCAGCCAATGATCAGGCACTGTCTCCGAGTTCGAGCTTTGTTGGCAGATACACCTTCATCGTATCTTTTCTGCCATCTAAAATCCGCTCCAAAAGAAGTTTTATGGCAGTCGTCCATACAATATCAGGCAGCATGCGAAGACTTGTATACGTCGGATATTTCGTCGAAAGTGTCTCAATATCACGGTAAATCACCACCGCAATATCTTTTGGAATACGGTATTTTAATTCTTTGACCGCTTCTAATGCTCCCTCTGCGACCTCATCATTTCCCAGAATAAGAACTTCCGGCACTTCATCTGTCAGAAGCATTTCCTTCGTGAGCAAATATCCACTCTCATGACTGATCTCTCCGACCTTAAAATAGCCTTCCTGATAACAGCCTTTTTTCTGAAGGATCTGCTTTAATCCATTCAGACGACGTGCTCCGATACGCACCATATCATCTTCATATATACCGCCAATATAACCAATGCTGCGATACTCCTTCTCGTCCATCAGATAATGCACCATATCGCTTAATCCCTGCTCGTAATCCATGAGGATCTGATCAAACTCATAATCCTTTTTATCTGAATTAACAAACAGGATCTCCGTGCTTAGTGATCGTAAAAAATCAACTTCCACTTCCGAGAATAAACCAAATGCAATGATACCGTCCACCTGCTTTACCTCTCCGTAAACCAGACGTAAAAATACAATATCTGCTTTCTGTGCAAAACTTCCGGATAAATTATCCGCCGAAGTAATACTCACATCCGGCCTGTCTCTTCTTACGATATGCCAGTCCGCAACTCCGATGACGATCTGTCTGTCTCGTTTGGCATGACGCATCTTAGGCGGGACATATTTCAACTCATGAGCGATCTTAATTATTTGGTTTTTTACCTCAGGTGTCACTGATAATGTCTCATCCTGATTCAACACTCTCGACACCGTCGCAGCTGACACATGTGCCAGCTTAGCAATCTCTTTGATTGTTGCCATATAATCACGCCTTTCTTCTGCATTATATTTCACGATTTTACAGATTTCAATAGCTTTAGTAAAGTTTTACTAAAATTTTACCCAGTTTATACAAAAGAGAGAATATCTATCAGGTACGTTAATAAAAATTATTAATTCTGCTGATAAATATTCTCCCTTTTACTGGAATCTGAACCGGTTTTTCCCTTTTGCTGATGCTGTGTTAAAATCCTGGCTGCAATTTTTCGAGCTGCCCTACAAATGATGGTTTGTTTATGAAATAAATCGCCCGCCTAAATGGCGTTTCGCAGGTCTGTGAGTGGCATCTTGCGCAAAGCCGGAGTTAATTTTGGTTTCGTTGTCCGAAAATAAGAAAAGCTAGGTCTGCCTGATTTAGGTTATGGCGGAGTGACGTGACCGGCGTTCAACGAGCCATCCTTGGCTCGTGAAGCCTTGTTCTGCCATCCGTGGCAGAACATCACTGTGTAACTACACAGGCA
This sequence comes from Roseburia sp., assembly GCF_041325975.1. Taxonomy (NCBI): domain Bacteria; kingdom Bacillati; phylum Bacillota; class Clostridia; order Lachnospirales; family Lachnospiraceae; genus Roseburia; species Roseburia sp. The sequence goes on from NZ_JBGLEJ010000004.1 coordinate 1,253,864, forward strand.
GACCAAGTTTTTCTAATTTTCTCCCAAAGTCACAAAATTAGCTTCGGCTTTGCGCAAGATGCCAGCCTCCAGGTTATGAACACCATTGGGGCGGGCGGTTCATCTCAAAATTGGGGGCGTAGGTGTGGATTTTTGATATTCGCACGAATGGAAATATGCTTAAAATCTTAAGGTGCTGTATCATTGATATTCAGCCTGATGACTTCCCAGAATTTCCATCTGCTACATTGTATTACATGAAATTTTTCGTAAATTGCCAGACTAATAACGCAGAATATTTTTTCAAATGTGTATGGCAATAAACATAGGCATAATGGGATATATTGAGGTTTTCCAGTATTATCAAACCAATAATAATCTATTAAATATAGTTATTTGAAAATCTTTTTTTAATCAGATTCAGACACAAAACACTAAAAATTTACGCACCCCCAAGGTTGTAAAATGAGTTTCCCGGCTAAGGGTGGTTCACAACTTAGTGGCTGGCAAATCGCATCAAGCCGGGACTCGTTTTGTGACTTTGGGAGAAAATTAGGCAATCTTAGTCTGCCTGTTCGTAACACAGTGTTGTGCTGCCACGGACGGCAGCACAAGTCTTAATGCCCCCGGACGGGGCGTTTAAGACGCACACGTCACTCCGAGAAACATTAAATCAGGCTGACTTAGACTTGCCTTATTTTCGTACAACGGAACAAAACAGTCCCGGCTTGATGCAATTTGCCAATCGTAACCCCCCAGAACCACCCTACACAGGGAAACTCCTATCACCCACAAACCAGCATTTGGCGGGATGCTCGTATTTTAATGCCTGCAACAAACAGCATCTTTTTAAATCATCATGTTCTTAATCGTTCCAACTGATATGTAATTCGAAAGAACCGCTCCGGCATCTGTTCCATCCGCTGCTTCTGTTTCCGGGAGTCCTGCGGCAGAAAAGATAATGCCTCCATCCGGTCTGTCCATCCGCTTATAGTTATCCCTGTAATACTGGTTCTGATCCGGGATACGATTCCACAGGATTCCTTTGTATTCTGCTAATGTGCATCCCGGAAAATTTACATTCCAGATCTCATTTTCCGGCAGCTTTTTAGCAATCAGCTCTTTTGCGACCGATTCTAAATACGCATCTAAAACCTCGCACTCATCTTCCTCTGCAACCGAAAATGCAATCGCAGGGACTCCGCCGCAGAGAGCCTCCATTGCTGCCCCGATCGTACCTGAATATAAAATATCACGTCCAACATTATAACCTGCATTGATGCCGGAAAATACAACATCCGGTTTTTCTTCCATCAGACAGCCCAGTGCCACTTTCACACAGTCTGCCGGTGTTCCGCCCACACTATATGCCGTTACTCCCACAACCGGAAAATCATATGGTTTTACTTCTAAATCTCCACGCACAGTGATCCGCTGTGACATTGCGCTGCACTGCGCATCCGGCGCAACCACCCACACTTCACCAAGTCCCGCAGCCATCTTTGCAAGACGATGGATACCCGGTGCTTTAATTCCATCATCATTTACTACTAAAATACGCATATGTTTTCTTATGTATTCTCTTTCCTATTGTAATGTCAATGTCACTGTCACCACGCCGTTTGCAGCAGATGCCTGGATCAGAAGCGGCTGTGAAAACGTATTGGTAAACTTAAGGTCTTTGCTCGTTCCTGCTATCGCAGCATCATATCCCTCCGGAAGATATGTAACCGGCAGGGAATGTGGATACCGCTGTGTTGCCGGAAGTCCTGCATACCGCATTGCAGCATAAAGTGTCGATGATACCTGGCACACACCTCCGCCGATTCCGGTACCAACCGTACCACTGATATAGATCGGTGCTACAACATATCCATTTGCCGCAGTACGCGGTAAAATCGTGGAACTGAATGAAAATGACTGTCCCGGCTGTACCACAACACCATTGATGCGGGCTGCTGCCAGTTCTACGTTGACAGCTCTCGGAACAGTTGCATCATATTCCGTCGTACAGGTACCGATCACGTTTCCCTGTGTTACAACAGTTCCGGATGCAGCCGTATTTGATGTAACTGTACCGGCAGGTACATTTCCGCCTCCATCTCTGCCCTCTGCTTTTCCATAGGACACATAATGGCGACAGTATGCTGCCATATCATTATCAAATGCCTGCTGCAGATCTGTATACTTTGCACGATATGCCTGTGGATTAAAATCTGCAGAACAGCTTCTCCCTTCCTTTAATCCATAATTTACAAAATGATTAAAGAGTGCCGTTTTATTATTTCCAAATGCTGCCGCCACATCCGGATAGGCACTGCGGTAGTAATCAGCATCAAACACCGCCTGATAGGCACTGCGCTCTGCCTGTGTTGCAGCCTCGGCAAACACCGGACTTGTCAACAAAAGACCAGCACATGTGAGAAACGGCAATATTTTTTTCACCCAATATTTTCTTCGTGTCATAATAATCCTCCATTTCTTCGTATAAAAGATCTTCCATGATATGGATTTTTACACTTTCTCCCCATGACTTATTTTCACCTGGTACTATAGATATGGATTCATCATATCAGACATGACTATTTTATACAATAGATCGTTTTTTAATCTAACTCAAATTTCCTTTTTACAGCATCCACCAGATAATCGGCTGTGCCCTCTGTGCCAAGCATGCTGCTGTCGATCATGATCTCTTTAAAGCGCTGATCGTTCGGAAGAAATCCTGCATAATGCATATGATAATGATCTCTTGCCTCGTCCACCGCACGGATCATTTTGCGGGCATCCTCTTCATCCATATTCAGATCATTGACACAGTTCGCAACCCGCGCCTCATAAGGTGCATATATATAGATCCGGAGCAGATTCGGTTCATCTGCAAGGATAAAATCCGAACAGCGCCCGACAATGATACAGGATTCCCGTTCTGCAAGAAATTTGATGATATTCTGCTGTGCATCAAATAATTTATTCTGAAGGTCATCCGTCTGCGTTCCAAGCGGATACATCATACGCCGGAAACTGTTAGTTTTTACTTTTTTCTTTGCGCTCTCCTCGATCTCATCAATTTTTGATACCGGAAGATTCAGCTTTTTTGCAGCCTCCTCCACGATATCGCGGTCGTAAAATTCGATCCCAAGTTTCTCACTCATCCGCATTGCGATCGGACGTCCAAGGCTTCCAAACTGTCTGGCTATCGTAACAATATATTTTTTCTTTTCCATGATAATACCTCCATTCCTGCGTGTAAAAAGCTATCGAGCTTATTTTCACATTACCAATCCTAAAATCAAAAATCCGATCACAGATACTGCTGCACCGATCAAAACATATGGAAGCTGTGAACCTGCATGCTCAAGGTTGTCAATTCCTGCACCGTTCGAAGCAAGAACCGTGGTGTCACAGTAAAAACATGCGTGGTTTCCAAATGCACATCCGGAGAGGATTGCTGCCATTACAAGCACGATATTTGCTCCAACACTTGCACCAAGCGGAAGTAAAACAGGTGCAACCAGTGTACATACGCCCCATGCATTTGCGATCATAAATGCAAGCAGTCCTACAATGATAAATGCGATCATCGGGAATACTGCGCCCGACATAATCGGTTTGCACAAATCTACAAAAAACTCTGTCATTTCCATTTCACTTGCGATCTTCTGGAAAGTCAGTGCTGAAATTAAAAGAATAATGATCGGAAGCATATCCGCAAATCCTTTAACAAAGGTATCCCAGAATTCGGAAAATGTCATGATCTTTGCTCCTATATATAATACCATACAGACAAGAATTGCAATGATCGCTGCTACCACAAGATCACCGGTTGCAACTGCAATGCCGACTAACACTGCAAGTGGAATTACAAAGAACCATACGCTTCTTCCTTCTTCTTCGCCATACTCAGAACCAATGTTGTATTTTCTGCTGATATCACTGTATGTTTTCCCGGTTGCTGCAACACGGTCATATGCTTTTTTCATTCCACCCAGTTTCGGGAACCAGCCCATACAGAAAAGGAATACGATAATAAGTGCAACGATCGGGTATACACAATACGGAACCGCCATCAGGTAAGTTTTCATCAGACTGCCGCCTGCAAGACTCTTAACACAGTCCTGCTGAAGGAAAATCGCTCCAAAATAAGCTGCCCAGGAAGAAAACGGAATCAGTACACAGACCGGAGCACCTGTGCTGTCTAAAAGGTATGCAAGTGCTTCTCTCGGCACTTTCTTCTTATCATAAGAACCTTTCATTGCAGTTCCGATCGATAAAACATTTAAATAATCATCCACAAAGATCAAAATTCCTAAAAGAAATGTGGTAAATAACGTCTTTCTTTCCGTACTACAGATTTTTGTGACAATCTTTGTAAAACCAAAACTTCCTTTTGATGCTGTAAGCAGTGCTACAAGACTGCCAAACAATCCACATATCAGAATAACATATGCTTCATCACTCATTACCCCTTCCAGTGTGGATACCCACTCTGTGAGGAAGTTTTGTTTCCATAAGACAAGTGCACCAACCATAGAACCGGCAATCAGGAATGCCTCACATTTTTTTGTCGTGATCGCACCAACCACAATGACAAGTACAATTAACGTAGCAATCAATCCATAGCTCATAACCAATCATCCTTTCCTCTGGCTTACAGATAAAAAAGGACCGGAAGTATTCCTTCCGGCCCCTTTGCCATTTTTTGTATGTAATAAAGTCCTTTATCGTTATACCCATCTTAAAGGGTTTTCCCTTTTGAATCAAGAATGAGCTTTATTTTCGTCTGTGACAGACAAATATTTTTGTACAGTTTTGTTTCCAAAAGACAAATCACTGCTGTTTGCACTATAATTTCGAGTTCTGACAGCAGATCCAGTTTATTCAATATAATAATAGATCATCAGCGCATTATAAAGCTCCTGGCTTTCAAACCGGTTATCAAAATCTCTTCCGGTGATCTGCTCGATCCGCTGAAGTCTGTATTTTACCGTATTTTTATGTGAGAAAAGCCTGTCTGCTGTTCTCTGCAGATTACAGTCACTGCCAAAATACGCCCACATTGTCCCGATGAGCTGCGTATGGTTCTTTTTATCGTATGCTAAAATTTCCCCTAAGACCTCATCCACAAACCGCCTCATCGGCTCTGTATTTTCATAGGACATCAGCAGACGGTAAAATCCCATCTGGTCATAAAACACTACTTCATTTACTCTGTGGATATGCTCTAAAATAGCATTTGTCCTCGACGTCTCATGAAAACTCTTCTGAAGTTTTGAAAGACTGCTGCACTTTTCTCCAATGTTTAACGTATAACAGATTCCCTCATGTTCACTTTGCAAAAAAGCGGTAAATTCATCAAATATCTCTGTGATGATCTGCCTGCATCCACTGCAGTCCTTCATAAACCCTATCATGCGGTCGCCATAACAGGAAATGATCGCCGGGTATTCTTTCTTTGCAAAGAGTCCTTTTAACACTTCTGCATAAGAACGTACCTCATCATTGGAAAGATCCTCCGGATGAAGCACAAATACCTGTTCCATCACGGATATGTCCTGTCCCATCTGCTGGCACTTGTGTTCGATATTATGTACATTAATGCTGTTTCCAAAAATAATCTCTGCAAGCAGACTGTCCTGAATATCTTTCCTGTCATCTAAATAAGCAATCGCATGACCAAGCTCCTCAAAGAAATCCAAAAGCGGCACATCCCATGGCATGGTAAAAAGCGGAAAATCATTCTTTTCCGCTAAATCTATTACCTTTTCATCGATCTGCGTCACGTAATTCTCTCCTACAAGAAGCAGTGCACAGGACATCTTAAGTTCGATTGCTTTTTCAATCGTCCGATACAGATCAAAGTTTTTTCGCTGGGTTACCGGTCCACTGATGATCAAAAGTTCCTGACCATGAACCCATTTTTCAAAATTAATATTCTCTGCCTTATAGGACCAGCGAATTCCCCGCTCCATCCCGCCGGTTCCGGCAACCACTTTCGCCTGCGACATTGTCGTAAGCGAAAGCAGATCCTTGCATTGAAACATTCCCCTGTCACATCCTTTTACTATTTCAGTAAATCAATCGCTCCTGTGACCTGTGCAGGTGTCTTTTGAAACAGAAATTCTCCATTTCTTACAGAAGCAGTGATTCCTGCTCTTTCACAGATCGCCTCAAATTCTGACTTTGCATCCAGCACGATAAAGTTTGCCGGTTTGCCTTCTTCTATTCCGTAATGATCCATAATATTCATTGTAATAGCGCCATTTCTCGTCACAAGATCAAGATCATTCGTAATCTCCTCCGGTGACATCATCTGCGCAATATGGATACCATGATCTAATATCATCATCATATTACCGTTTCCAAGCGGATACCACGGATCAGACATGGAATCCTGCGCAAAGCAGACGTTGATTCCATTATCATTCAGTTCTTTCACACGCGTGATACCACGGCGCTTCGGATATGTATCCTGTCTGCCTTCCAGATAAATATTTTCTGTCGGGCAGGAAATAAAATTGATCCCGGATTTTTTGAACAGCTTCATCATGCGGAATGCATAACTGTTGTCAGCAGAACCAAAAGAACAGGTATGGCTTGCTGTTGTCCTTGTTCCGATTCCTTCCATCAGTGCAAGTGCATTCAAAAGCTCCAGAAAACGGCTCTGTGTATCATCTGTCTCATCACAGTGAACATCAATCAGCTTATCATATTTTGTTGCAAGCTCGATGACTTTATGAATGGATTTTTCACCAAACTCTCTTGCCAGTTCAAAATGTGGGATCGCACCGACACAGTCGGCTCCCATTTTAAGTCCTTCCTCCACCAGCTCATCGCCGCCTTTATAAGCATACATGCCTTCCTGTGGAAATGCAACTATCTGAAGATCTAAAATGTCTTTTACCTCTTCCCTTACTTCAAGAGCTGCCTTTAATCCGGTAAAAGTCGGATCTGTGACATCAATATGTGTACGGATTGCCTGCACACCATGAAGCATCTCTTTGCGGATTCCACTGTAAATGCGTGCTTTCATCTGCTCTACCGTCATATTTCCCTTTGATTCACTCCAGCGCTGGATGCCTTCAAACAATGTTCCCGAACCATTCTGCTCTCCCATATCTGCGGTAAACACATAATCCAAATGAAGATGCGGATCAACATATGGCGGAATCACAAGATTTCCACCCACATCGATCGTCTCACATTCCTGCGGTATTTCTTTTGCGATTTTTGTAATTTTACCGTCCTCTACAAGGATCGATACCAGCTCTTTTTCCCCTTTTAATCTCACATTTGTAAATTTTTTCATATTTGTATTCCTCGCTTCCATTTTATTTGCATTTCATACAGGCATTTACTCACAGTTCTTTTGTCCTGACCTGCTAACACCATGACATCATCTGTAACTTGTTGTTCTGGTTTGAAAAAAGGCGCTAAGGTATCTGCCTTAGCGCCTTTGCTAACTTGTTTGTTCTTCATGTACAAATATTATCATCCGTCTGAAATGTCGTCAATGAAATGAGAAATCTTCTGTTTCTTTTTATTCCCTGGTACGAATAAAACGCGGTTTATTTGTTCTTAAAGAACAAATTTCTCTCTTTCCTTTATGCTCTGCTGCCTTTATTCGTTTTCTCCTTTATACACCACATTCCCATCAATGATCGTATACAAAATATGAGTATCCACGGCAAATGGATTTTCTCTTGTCAGGACAAAATCCGCATCCTTTCCCTCCTCAATGCTTCCGACGCGGTCTTCGATTCCGATATGCTTTGCAGCATTGATCGTAATTGCTTTTAATGCATCAAACTCACTGAGTCCGTTAAACACCGCACGTCCTGCACAGAGTGCCAGATAACGTTCCTCGATCACCGGTGAATCCGTGATGATCGAAACCTGGCATCCTGCTTTTGCAAGTGCAGCCGGTGTATGGAATCCTTTATGGCGCAGTTCATATTTGGTGGCATGCCCAAAAGACGGCCCCACTGCAACCGGATATCCTTCTTTTGCAAGATCATCTGCGATCAGGGCACCATCCGTTGTGTGATCGAGCCTAAGATCCACATGAAATTCTTTTGCAATACGGATCGCCGTATAGATATCATCTGCGCGGTGCGCATGGGCTTTTAACGGCATCTCACCGCGGATAACAGGAAGAAGCGCCTCCATTTTTGCATCATATGCCGGCATCTTTGAAAAATCTACCTGCATATCCGCGTCCGTTTTCTGTGAATTATCCATCACTTGTTCCTGCGCCTGTTCCCATGTATGTTCCATCTGAAGTTCATTCCAGCCTTCCGGGCAGCCTGCCGCCTGTAACTGTCTGTCATATATTTTTGCCTTTGTCAGTGCTTCACGCAGCTTCGCGGCAACAGACATCCTCGAATAAACACCTTTTTCCTTATAACAGTTTTTAGGATTCTCACCAAAAGCGATCTTCATAGCGGTTTTCTCTTTGACCAGCATGTCATCCACACGTTTTCCGTAAGTCTTGATAGCGCAGAATGTTCCGCCAATTACATTCGAACTGCCCGGTCCGGTACAGACACAGGTCACACCGCCTTCGCGTGCCATCTGGAAAGTCTCATCCTGCGGGTTAACTGCATCTACCGCTGAAAGCTGCGGTGTCACAGGATCCCCTAATTCGTTGTAATCCTCCCCGGCAAATCCGGTCGCATATCCATCTAATCCCATGTGGCAGTGCGCATCCACAAACCCCGGATAAATATCGATTCCCATCGCATCGATCACTTCCGCATCATTGATGATTTTTCCTTCTAAAACCGGCGCGATCTTTTTTATTTTTCCATTCTCCACCAGAATATCTGCCACAAATGGCTCTTCCTCTATGGCATTGTGGATCGTTCCCTGTTTGATCAATAAGTAATTGCTCATGTGCGTGTCTCCTGTTCCTGTTTTTTATACCTGATTATTCTCTGTCTTACATAGTTAATCCCCAGATCATAATCATATTATACCATAATTACTGCATATGATCTGCCCGGCAAATGCTGGTTTGGGTGTGAGTTGAGTTCCTCTGTGTAGGGTGGTTCCGGGGGTTTTCGATTGGCAAATTGCATCAAGCCGGGACTGTTTTGTTCCATTGTCCGAAAATAAGGCAAGTCTAAGTCAGCCTGATTTAATGTTTCTCGGAGTGACGTGTGCGTCTTAAACGCCCCGTCCGGGGGCATTAAGACTTGTGCTGCCGTCCGTGGCAGCACAACACTGTGTTACGGACAGGCAGACTAAGATTGCCTAATTTTCTCCCAAAGTCACAAAACGAATCCCGGCTTGATGCGATTTGCCAGCCACAAGGTTGTGAACCACCCTTCGCTGGGGAACTCATTTTACACCCTTGGAAGTGCGTAAATTTTTAGTGTTTTGTGTCTGAATCTGATAAAAAAATATTTCCAAATAACTATGTTTAATAAATTATTATTGGTTTGATAATACTGGAAAAACCTCGATATATACCACTATGCCCATATTTATTGCCATACACATTTGAAAAAATATTCTGCGTTATTAGTCTGGCAATTTACGAAAAATTTCATGTAATACAATGTAGCAGATGGAAATTCTGGGAAGTCATTAGGCTGAATATTAATGATACAGCACATTAGGATTTTAAGCATATTTCCATTCGTGCGAATATCAAAAATCCACACCTACGCCCCCCATTTTGAGATGAACCGCCCACCCAAATGGTGTTCACAACCTGGAGGCTGGTATCTTACGCAAAGCCGGAGCTAATTTTGTGACCTTGGGAGAAAATTAGAAAATCTTGGTCTGCCTGTCGATCAACAGTGATGTTCTGCCACGGATGGCAGAACAAGGCAGCATCGAGTCATGGATGACTCGTTGTTGCCGGTCACGTCACTCTGAGAAAACCTAAATCAGGCATACCTAGACTTTTCTTATTTTCGTACAACGGAACCAAAATTACTCCGGCTTTGCGCAAGATGCCACTCACAAACCTACGAAACACCATTTAGGTGGGCGACGCATGCCTCAACAAACCATCATTTATTCAGCAACTCCCCGAATAATTTATTCATTAACATACACTTCTTCCCCAAACATTATAATTGCATTTTTGACATTTCATGTTATACTACATCTATCGCAATTCGATCTGATTTCCATTCAGTCATTTTTCTGAACACGCTTCTTATTACTTCCGGCACTTCGCCTGCTATTTCAGAAAACTATTGTGAAAATCACTTAATTTTTTATAATCAAAGGAGAAAACTATGGGGAAAACAAAAGAAAACGCAGCCACACCAGACACGTTTTTGTGCAGAAAAATACCGGGATGCCTTATTCCGCAGGATCGTCAATGAACGTTCCGTTTTGCTTGAACTGTACAACGCACTGAACCAGACCAGTTATGACGATGCAGACGAACTGATTTTTTTCACAATCGATGATGTGATTTATTTCGGCAAACAATACGAAAGCTATATTAAACAGAATAACCTGAACATTTATGGAAAAAAGCTGCTCAAACTGCCATTTCCGCAGTTTGTTATTTTTTATAATGGCATCGAGCCACTTGAAAATGGGAAAGATTACATGGAACTGCATCTTTCCGATGCATTTGATTATGAATCTAAAGCAGTAAACGGTCGTCCCTGCTTAGAATACACGGCTCGCATTTACAACATCAATTATGGCCATAATCAGGAACTGATAACACGATGCCGCACATTAGAAGAATATTCTATTCTGATCAGCCGGATTTCTTCAAAAGTCAGGAGTGGTGCATCCTTAGAACAGGCTGCAGATACCGCTGTTTTAGAATGTATCAAAGATGGCATCCTAAAAGATTTTCTCACCAAACACAGATCGGAGGTCGTTGGAATGTTATTAGAAGGATTTGATATGGATGAATATATTAAAATGGAACGCCGGGACAGCTATGCGGATGGTCATGAAGATGGATTAGCGACGGGCATAGCAGCAGAACCTTTACTGCATATGCCCATTTCCCTGATGCATTTTTATTTCTCTGACAGATCTGTATTTCGTATCTTATCCCTGATCCGAAGTATCATAGACGGCGATACGGAAAGTTCGTCAAATCCCATCCGAAGGAATGTCTCTGTGAGTGTTTCATCTGCACCAAGTTCTCCGCAGATACCGACCCAGCATCCTTCCTTATGTCCATTGTCCACAACCATCTTTAGCATCCGAAGAACCGCTTCATGGTGCGAATCATAGATGTTATCCAGCTTCGGGTTCTGCCTGTCGATCGCAAGTGTATATTGTGTCAGATCGTTTGTCCCGATCGAGAAGAAATCAACTTCCTTTGCCAAAAGATCACTGATCATGACTGCTGCCGGTGTTTCGATCATAATACCGAGTTCCACATCCTTATACGGAATGCCGTCGGCATCAAGTCCTGCTTTCACTTCCGCAATGATCTCTTTGATCTTTTTCACTTCATTTACAGAAATGATCATTGGAAACATAATTGCGATCGTTCCATAATAACTTGCACGGTATATCGCACGAAGCTGTGTCTTGAAAATTTCAGTGCGGTCAAGGCAGATCCGGATTGCACGGTAACCCATTGCCGGGTTTTCTTCCTTCTCAAGTCCAAAATAATCAACCTGTTTATCTGCTCCGATATCAAGCGTACGGATGATCACTTTTTTGCCTGCCATATTTTCCGCAACTGTCTTATACGCTGCAAACTGCGCTTCCTCCGTCGGATAGTCCTCCGACTCTAAATAAAGGAACTCACTCCGGAACAACCCGATGCCGCCCGCATCATTGGAAAGCACATTTGCCACATCGGAAACACCTCCGATATTCGCATAAAGATTGATCTTTGTGCCATCCTTTGTGATATTTTCCTTCCCTTTTAATTCCTGAAGCAGACGTTTCTTCTGCTCATTTTCTTCTTTTAACTTCTGATATTTTGTTTTCGTATCCTCATCCGGTTCTATGAAAAACTTTGCATCAAATCCATCTACGATACCGTACTGTCCATCCACACCCTCTTCCGGGAAATCAACTCCGATTAGTGCCGGAATATTCATGGTGCGCGCTAAGATCGCAGTGTGGGAATTAGTGGAACCGTGCCGCGTTACAAAAGCAAGTACCTTTGATTTATCAAGCTGCACTGTCTCACTCGGCGCAAGATCATCTGCTAAAAGGATAAATGGTTCATCCCCGCTTAATCCTGCATCACCGTTTCCCTGTAAAATAGAAATCACACGGTTTGAAATATCTTTTACATCCGCAGCACGTTCTCTCATATAGTCGTCATCCATTGCTGCAAACATCTGCGCAAAATTATCTCCTGTGGAAGCAACGGCAAATTCTGCATTGACCTGCTGGGTTTCGATCATGTTTGTGATCGACTCTACATAATCAAGATCATCAAGCATCATCTGGTGCATTTCAAAAATTGCCGCATTGACTTCACCGACTTCCCTGACTGCTTTTTCATAAAAAACACCAAGCTGTCTTTTGGCTTCTTCTTTTGCATCCTCAAAACGCTTTTTCTCTGCTTCTATATCTGTTATCTTTGTTCGCTTTACTGCATTGTCTGTCTTATGATAAACCGACAGTCTGCCCATGGCAATTCCACCAAATACACTTTTTCCGTGCAGTTCCATGCCCGTTACCTCCATTTTAGATTTTTATTTCCGTTTTTATCAATTTTTTACAGGTTTGCTTTCAAAAACTCCTCGATTGCAGCACTTGCTGCCTCTTCATTTTCTCCATCGGTGCAGACCGTGATCTCCTCGCCGCATTTTACACCAAGTCCCATAACTCCAAAAATACGTTTTGCATCTACTGCTTTTCCATCTTTTGCAATGGTAATGCTGCATGGAAATGCGGCTGCTTCCTTTACAAGTGCCCCTGCCGGTCTTGCATGGATTCCCTCTTTGTCTGTGATCACGTATTTAAATTCTTTCATGATTTTCTCCTTTCCCAAACCGCATTTTCTTTTCGGGCGGTTCCATTTACCTGTGAATTTTATTCCGTTTCCTATCTTTTTGATACATCCTTCTTTAAAAGTCCAAGGATCACGCATCCTACAACAGAACCAACTGCCAGGGATACAAGATATAACAGTGGATGACCTACCGTTAAGAATACGAAGATTCCACCATGTGGTGCCATTAATGTACAGTTAAATGCCATGGATAATGCTCCTGCTACTGCCGAACCAATGATGCAGGACGGAAGCACACGCAATGGATCAGATGCTGCAAACGGGATCGCTCCCTCTGAGATAAAGGAAAGTCCCATGACAATATTTGTCGGTCCCGCCTTTCTCTCTTCCTCAGTAAATTTGTTTTTAAAGAACATAGTCGCAAGTGCGATTGCAAGTGGTGGAACCATACCGCCGACCATAACAGCCGCCATAATATTGTAATTTCCTGCTGCGATAGATGCTGTACCAAATACATAAGCTGCTTTATTTACAGGACCACCCATATCTACGGACATCATTCCGCCAAGCAATGCCCCAAGCAGGATCGCTTTTGCACCGTTCATGCTATTTAATCCATTATTGATCATGACATTCAATGCTCCGATCGGAGGCTCTACAATATAAGTCATGATTACTCCGATCAAAAAGATACCAATGACCGGATAAAGAAGCATTGGTTTGATACCCTCTAAACCTTCCGGAAGTTTTTCAAACAGTTTCTTTAACAGGCGTACCAGATAACCTGCAACAAAACCTGCAACAAGGGCGCCAAGGAAACCGGATGTTCCGTTTGCCGCGATCGCTCCGCCGACAAAACCGACTGCAAGACCAGGACGGTCCGCAATACTCATTGCGATAAATCCGGCTAAGATCGGAAGCATAAATCCAAATGCAACACCACCGATCGATTTAAACATTGCTGCTAAAGGTGTGATCGTACCAAAATTCGAACGCTCCTCAAACGGAAGACTGTTTAAGTCTACTGCAAAACCATCGATCAAAAATGCGATCGCGATCAGAATACCACCACCGATAACAAACGGTAACATATGTGAAACTCCGTTCATCAGGTGTTTATAAATCTGGTGTCCGATACTGTCAGATTCTTCCTCACTATCCGCTGCCTGGCCGCTTCCTTTTGCCTGATACAGTGGAACATTGCCATTTAACGCTCTGTCTAACAGTTCTTCTGCCTTACTGATTCCATCGGAAACCTTACACTGGATCACCGGTCTGCCTGCAAAGCGATCCATCGGAACCTGTGTATCTGCTGCAACGATGATACATGCAGCCTCTGCAATTTCAGCTTTCGTTAATACATTTTTTGCACCGCCGGAACCCCTTGTCTCAACCTTCACACGGCATCCAAGCTCTTTTGCTTTTTTCTCAATATTTTCTGCTGCCATATAAGTATGTGCGATTCCATTCGGACATCCGGTTACAGCAAGGATCAGTTTTCCATTATCTGTGGTTTTCTCCTCTGCTGCTTCTTTCGTATCTGCACTGTTCTTTTTTTCCTCTTCGGCGTCTTTCTCGGCTTCTGCCTGATCGATCACGCTTAAAAATTCCTCGACTGTCTTTGCATTACGAAGCCCATGCGTAAAATTCTCATCCATCAGAAGAACAGATAACTTGCTCAGTACATCCAGATGTACATTGTCTTCTGTATTAGGTGCTGCAATTAAGAAGATCAGGTCAACCTTTCCTCCATCTAACGCATCAAAATCCACCCCATCTTTGATAACCATGGCTGCAAGTCCCGGTCTGCTGACTGCATCCGACTTGCAGTGCGGAATGGCGATTCCCTCACCAATTCCTGTGGTTCCTTCTTCCTCTCTGGCGTATACGCCCTTGCGGTACTTCTCAACATCGTTGATCTTTCCGCTCTTAGCCATCAATGCTACCATTGCATCAAGCGCTTCGTTCTTTCCATTAACTTTGCCATTTAAATCAATACTCTCTACGGCAAGTAAATCCCTGATTTTCATGCTTAATCCTCCTTGTTTTGCGAAGCAAAATGCGACTGCCCTTGCAGGAGCAGAGGATTTTACTCCTTGTTTTGCGAAGCAAAATGCGACTGCCCTTGCAGGAGCAGAGGATTTTACTCCTTGTTTTGCGAAGCAAAATGCGACTGCCCTTGCAGGAGCAGAGGATTTTACTCCTTGTTTTGCGAAGCAAAATGCGACTGCCCTTGCAGGAGCAGAGGATTTTACTCCTTGTTTTGCGAAGCAAAATGCGACTGCCCTTGCAGGAGCAGAGGATTTTACTCCTTGTTTTGCGGAGCAAAATGTCTGCTATGCATGCTATGCCTAATAGCTTGCATAGCATGTGCCCTTGCAGGAGCAGAGGATTTTACTCCTCCTACTTAAATATACCTTTGTTTTTATCTAAAAGCGCCAAAACTTCCGGTTCTGTTGCCAGTTCTTCTGAAAATGCCGATGCGCTTCCGGTACATACCCCCATCTGAAAAGCTTCTTTATAGCTTCCAGTCTTCAAATAGCCTGTTACAAATCCGGCCACCATGGAATCCCCGGCGCCAACAGAATTGACAACTTTTCCTTTCGGTGCCTCCGCCTGAAAAACGCTTCCATCTTCAGCAACAAGCACTGCCCCGTCACCCGCCATGGAAACCAGCACATTTCTTGCACCTTTTTCCTGCATCTTCTTTGCATAAGTGATGACGTCTTTTTTATCTGTTATTTTTACACCGAAAATCTCGCCCAATTCATGATTATTCGGTTTGATCAAAAATGGATGATACTGTAATACATTTACGAGCAGATCTTTCGTCGCATCCACAACAATCTTTAAATCTTTATCTGCGAGATATTTCATAATGTCCATGTAAATGGTCTGCGGCATCACATCCGGAATGCTTCCCGCCATAATGAGAACATCTCCGTCGGAAAGACGATCCAGTTTTTCATAAAGTGTTTTGATATCTGCTTTTGATATCGCCGGTCCCTGTCCGTTGATCTCGCTCTCCTCATCAGAGCGCATCTTTACGTTAATTCTTGTCATTCCTTCTTTTACCGGAATAAAATCAGCATTGATTCCTTTTTCCCGGATCAGACGTTCTAACTCTGCTCCGGTAAATCCGGCATAAAAGCCAAGTGCTGTATTTTCCAGTCCAAGATTTTTTAACACCATGGATACATTGATACCTTTTCCACCCGGAAAGATTTTTTCCTCTGATGTCCGGTTGACCATTCCGCTGGTAAAATGCGGAACTGTCACAATGTAGTCCAATGATGGATTAAATGTGACGGTGTAAATCATTTTTCATATCTCCCTTCTGCATTTCCTGCACTCTGATTTTGCAGGCTTTCAATCTTTTTATATCTCAATCACGTTTTTACTTTTCCGGTAGGCCGGTTTTGTAAGTCCTGTCGTGATAATTTTTGCACTCTCAAACGGAGCAAATGTTACGCTTGATATCTGGTTGAATTTACTGTCATCTGCTAAAATATAACAATCTCTGCAGTTTTCCATGGAGCGTTTTTTTACGAGCGCTTCTTTTAACTCCGGTGTTGAAAATCCGCGCTGCATGCTGATTCCGTTTGCTCCCCAGAATCCTTTTGTAAAATTGTATTTTTCAACCGAAGAAACAGCCTCCTCTCCCACGATCGCCTCAGTTATCGCTTTAAACTCTCCACCGAGGATATATACCGTACATCCTTTCTGTGCAAGTTTTTTTGCATGTGTGATCGCATTGGTCACAAATACTGCCTGTTTGGTCGTGATGAAATCAATCATCAGGTCCGTCGTCGTACCTGCATCAATATAAACAAAATCTCCAGGTTCGATCAGCCCTGCCGCATATTTTGCGATCTTTTCTTTTGCACCTTTGTTCCGTTCTTTTCGCTGCATGACTTCGTCATCCTCGGTACTATATGAGGTATTTTTTAAAATTGCACCTCCGTGTACCTTGATGAGCTGACCATTTGCATCCAGTGTATTTAAATCTCTTCGTATTGTCGACTCTGATGCATCCAGTTCTGTCATGAGCTGCTGAACGGTTACGCTCCCCATACTTTCTAGTATGGATAAAATTCTTGAAAATCTTTCTTCTGTCAGCATATCTTTCCCTCCATTTTCATTCACAACCGTTCAATTTCGTTCATCTTTGATAGTTCTATTATATGTTCACATTCCGTCACAGTCAATCAAAATCAGTCAAAATCATTCACAAAAAAACATTTTAAAAATTGTGAAATATGCAAAAAAACTGCCGCAAGAATCAGTCCTGTTTCTTTACCAGGAAGCCGTTTCTTACGACAGTCTTTATATTTTTGATCTAATTTATACTAATCGCTGCTTTTTCACACTGCTTTCCGTTATTCACACGATCATGAACGCTTTACTCCCCCTTTTGAAAACGTTCGATCGCATCTTTCACATCATCCGCAAAAATTTCAACCACCTCTGCATTTTTCGTCTTATACCGTATGATACCCATTTCCTCAAATGTCTGTCCGGCAATATAACACCGCAATGCCATCAGTACGCCACTGTGCGTTACGATCAACACATCTTCCGTCTCCCGTTCTAAGATCATTCCGAGTGTATCAAGCGCACGCCTCAGCACTTCATTGTAACATTCTCCATGCGGTGTATGGACATAACGCCTGTTGGCATCCCAGTCCTGATACTCTTTCGCATTTTCCTGCGTAATGCTTTCCCAGCTTCTGCCTTCCCAGTCGCCCATATCCATTTCCCGCAGACCATCCGCCGCAATACACGGAATATCAAGCGCGATCGCCGCCTCCTGTGCCGTCTGTGCTGCACGAAGCTGTGGGGATGTATATGCCCGCACAACCTGAAGAGTCCCTTCCTTTTTCCGATCCAGAAGCATGTCCGCAAGCTCTTTTGCCTGCTGCTTTCCTGTCTCGTTCAACGGCACATCTGTCTTGCCCTGTATTTTCTTTTTTACATTCCAGTCCGTCTCTCCGTGACGTACAAAATATAAAATCATTGATTTCTCCTCTTTTGGGTGATGTTGTCATAAATCAAGTATAAACAATTCGTTTGGATTTGTCTATGTGAATCCATGGCAGCAACGAATCATGCTTGCAATTTATGATCTCCCCATGTATACTACATCTATCGCAATTCGATTTTATTTCCATAGAATCATTTTCTGAATACCACTCTTTTCATTCCGGCATTTCGCCACCTATTTCAGAAAACTATTGTGAAAAACACTTAAATTTTTTATAATTAAAGGAGAAAACTACATGGGGAAAAACAAAGGAAAACGAAGTCACACAAAACATGTTTTTGTGCAGAAGAAGTACCGGGATGCCTTGTTCCGCAGGATTTTTAATGAGAAATCAGTTTTGCTGGAGTTATACAATGCCCTGAATCAGACAGATTACGATGATGCAGATGAACTGATCTTTTACACGATCGATGATGTAATCTATCTCAGATATAAAAATGACGTATCATTCATCGTCCGTGGCACATTAAATCTGTATGAGCACCAGAGTACCTTAAACCCCAACATGCCGATCCGCGGACTGATCTATTTCGGCAAACAGTATGAAAGCTATATCAAACAAAATAACCTGAACATTTATGGGAAAAAACTGCTTTCGCTGCCGTTTCCGCAGTTTGTTATATTTTATAATGGAATTGAACCGTTGGAAAATGATAAAGATTACATGGAACTGCATCTTTCAGATGCGTTTATATGTGCTGAATCAAACCACCTGACAACAAATGCTGCACCCAGACAGCCAGTCGTTACTACTGATATGCCTGTTTCTGATATTGATGTCCCTGACTCCGCTGCGCAAAATACGTCCAGCCCCATCAGCACCCGCCCCTGCTTAGAGTGCACTGCACGGGTTTACAACATTAATTATGGACACAATCAGGAACTGATGGCACGATGCCGGACTTTAGAGGAATATTCCATTCTGATCGGCAGAATTTCTTCGAAGGTCAGAAACGGTATTCCATTAGAACCGGCAGCAGATGCTGCTGTACAGGAATGTATCAGGGACGGTATTTTGCAGGATTTTCTCACCAAACACAGATCGGAGGTCGTTGGTATGTTATTGGAAGAATTCGATATGGATGAATATATTAAAATGGAACGCAGGGACAGCTATGCGGATGGGCATGTGGATGGCTTAGCGATGGGTTTAGCCGAAGGCAAACGTCTTGAGCAGTTACACGTCGTCCACAACATGTTTCAAAAAAACATCCCTGCCGAAAACTGCGCCGACCTGCTTGACGAAGATATCGCTTTTATTAATCACGTATATTCTCTATGCCAGATGCACGCAGACTGGTCAGATGAAGATCTTTACCATGTATTAAAAGAAAAATAGATCTTTATTAAAATTCCTGTAAGTATATGTTTATTATCAGATACTTATAGGGATTTTTTCTATCTATATTCCTTGAGTTTCCGCAAAATGTAATCAAAACATGATTACATCTTCCCAAAGCACCAATCTGTCAGTTTTTTTGATATTTTAGATTGACAGTTCTATGAGTAGAGGCACTTTAATAAGCCCCACCGGAATCGGGCTTTGGGAGATGTATTCTTTTATCTATCTAAGCGGTCAGCTTAAGGCAGAGTTGACGATATGCCGGACGTTTTGTCCGAAACCACAGCCTGACGCCTTCTTTTGCATATGATAGTATGCCGGAGATACCTTTGGCTAACCGGTAATAGCAGAAATGTACCTTTTCCTTTACAGGGTCTGCTTTTTGTATGATTGCAACCTTTAGTGCATGCGTTTCTGGTTTCATGGACATATGTGCCAGAAATGCCATGCACAGGGTAATATAAAAATTCAGGGCATTGATTGCAGCGAGCTTCCTCACACGGAAGTTTTCAAACTGAAACATCTGCTTCTTACAGCGGAAATATTCCTCAATGCGCCATCTGGAAAAGTAAGTCAGGGCGATATTTACCACGTCTTCTTTGGATTTGATTTTCTTATTGGTTGCAAGCATCATGGGATGTTCTGTAATGCCGTAAACCAGTACGAGATAAATATCTTTCTTTGAAGCGGTAATCTGTACTTTCACATGAGAAAGATAGGCATCATGCTTTTTACCCTTGTATGTCAGGGCAGTTTTAATCTTACCCTTTCTCTGATTACGAAGCTGTGTGGCAGGAACCCATTTTCCATGGAAGAAGAGTTTCCTTTTGGCAGTAAGACGGATGACATAGTCTTGTTCCAGTTCATCAAGTTTCAGAAACATCTTGTTGTCATCGTAGCCTCTGTCCATGGCAAAGGTTGCTTTGCCAAAGAGAGCTGCACCACGTTCCATTGCAGAAAAAGTAACATCATTTATAGAGGTAAAATGTTTTTCTTTTGAAGAATGAATTTCTGAAAAAATACTGACAGGATGATTATTTTTAGTGAGAACACAGGCTTCTGTTACATGATATCCTTTTTCATAAACTGTTTTGGAAGCAGTACTTTTAGAGCCATCTCTGACAAGTCCGAGAGCTTCAAATTTGTAACCATCAGGCTTTACAACATCGCTGTCATCAATGTGTATGACAGGTTCTTGCGGAGCCCATTTACGGATGGCAGTAAGATAAGATTTAAGCGCGGTGGAGGAAATGCCATTGTTTAAATGTCTGGTCAGCCGTTCAACAGAATTGACCTTTTTGGAATCTTCGTGAAGCTGATCCACAACATCGGTTAAAAGACAGCTTCTGGAGGCAAGCATACCATAAGTCATCTCGGCAGAAAACTTTTTGTCCGGCTTGGACAGGTGTTTTGAAATTTTATTTGAAAAAGTTAAAATTTCCCGTTTCAAAGTATAAGTATTTGTTGTAGAATTAAGCATAAGGAGTCCTCCTGATTTTTGTTTAGTATCTTTTTGATTAGACACCTTAATTTTACTACAAAACAGGAAAGGATTCCTTATATTTTGGGCATTTTTTGAAAGTTGTTTATGACGATGATTATGAAAACGGGGCTTTGTGGATAAAAGTACGGAAACTCAAGATCTATATTCTACTTGTGTATAATAATATCTTTATGTTATACTACTTTTATCGCAATTCGATTTTATTTCCATAGAATCATTTTCTGAATACCACTCTTTTCATTCCGGCATTTCGCCAGCTATTTCAGAAAACTATTGTGAAAAACACTTAAATTTTTTATAATTAAAGGAGAAAACTACATGGGGAAAAACAAAGGAAAACGCAGTCACACAAAACATGTTTTTGTGCAGAAGAAGTACCGGGATGCCTTGTTCCGCAGGATTTTTAATGAGAAATCGGTTTTGCTGGAGTTATACAATGCCCTGAATCAGACAGATTACGATGATGCAGATGAACTGATCTTTTACACGATCGATGATGTAATCTATCTCGGATATAAAAATGACGTATCATTCATCGTCCGTGGCACATTAAATCTGTATGAACACCAGAGTACCTTAAACCCCAATATGCCGATCCGTGGACTGATCTATTTCGGCAAACAGTATGAAAGCTATATCAAACAAAATAACCTGAACATTTATGGGAAAAAACTGCTTTCGCTGCCGTTTCCGCAGTTTGTTATATTTTATAATGGAATTGAACCGTTGGAAAATGATAAAGATTACATGGAACTGCATCTTTCGGATGCGTTTGAATATGCAAAGCAAACCCCAGTGGAAACGAATGTGGTATCTAATTCCACTGTGCAAAATACCTCTGGCTCTTTCAGCACCCGCCCCTGCTTAGAATGTACTGCGCGGATTTACAACATTAATTATGGACACAATCAGGAATTGATGGCGCGATGCCGGACTTTAGAGGAATATTCCATTCTGATTGGCAGAATTTCTTCGAATGTCAGAAACGGCATTCCATTAGAACAGGCAGCGGATACCGCTGTACAGGAATGTATCAGGGACGGTATTTTGCAGGATTTTCTTATCAAACACAGATCGGAGGTCGTTGGTATGTTATTGGAAGAATTCGATATGGATGAATATATTAAGATGGAACGCAGAGACAGTTATGAGGATGGACATGAGGATGGATTAGCCGAGGGCAAACGTCTTGAGCAGTTACACGTCGTCCACAACATGTTTCAAAAAAACATCCCTGCCGAAAAATGTGCCGATCTACTTAATCAAAACACTGATTTTGTCAATAAAGTATATTCTCTATGTCAGGCTCACCCAGACTGGTCAGATGAAGATATTTACAATGCATTAAAAGAAAAATAAAGCTTTATTAAAATTCCTGTAAGTATATCATTTTATCAATATCTCATACTTGCAGGGATCTTTTCTTTCTATTCTACTTGTGTATAATAATATCTTTATGTTCATCCACCGCAATTCGATTTTATTTCCATAGAATCATTTTCTGAATATCACTCTTTTTCATTCCGGCATTTCGCCAGCTATTTCAGAAAACTATTGTGAAAAACACTTAAATTTTTTATAATCAAAGGAGAAAACTACATGGGGAAAAACAAAAGAAAACGCAGTCACACAAATCGGAGGTCGTTGGTATGTTATTGGAAGAATTCGATATGGATGAATATATTAAGATGGAACGCAGGGACAGCTATGAAGATGGATTAGCGGAGGGGAACCGTCTTTATCAATTACATACCATTCACACCGTTCGCAACATGTTCCAAAAAAACATCCCTGCCGAAACCTGCGCCGACTTGCTTGACGAAGATATCGCTTTTATTAATAACGTATATTCTCTATGCCAGATGCACGCAGACTGGTCGGATAAAGATTTTTACAACGCGTTAAAAGAAAAATAAGTCCATTACATAAAAAACACCTGTAATTACATGCCCGGCAACATATAATTACAGGTATTTTATTACTGAAATATTTCTTTTTTACAGATCACATAGGAAATAACTGCCACGATCACTTCCGTCACCCAGAATGCATGCCAGACACCGGCAGCTCCAAATATTTTGCTTAAAATAAATGCCAGCGGCAGGATCACTATGATATACCTGAGCACTGAAATTACTAACGACTCTTTTCCTTTTCCAAGACCTTCTAATGCTCCTGACACAGTGACAGATACCGACGATGCAATAAATCCAATACTGATCAGACGCAGTGCCTCTTTTCCATACAGAATCGTCTCCGGATTACTCGTAAACAATCCTATGAGAGTCTGCGGAACTGCCAAACAAAGTATTGTCCCGATCACCATGACTCCGGCGATCAATATCAGTGCCGATCTGAAAATATCTTTCACACGTTTTTTCTCCCCTGCACCATAATTATACCCAACCAATGGGCGCATTCCCTGCACCACACCATTTCCTGTCAGATATAAAAATGTCTGCAGCTTAAAATAAGCCCCAAGAACAAGTACATAACTTGCAGAATAAACAGCAAGAATCGCATTTAATGCAGAAACCTGGATTGACGGAAGCGCAAGACTCAATGTTGCAGGCACACCGATTGAATACATTTTTCTGCTAAGTGCTGCATCCGGCGTCATATCTTTCAATCTTACTTTTACCGGAATTGGATTTAAAATGTAAAACATTAAATAACATACCAGAGATATGATCTGACCGATCCCAGTTGCAAGTGCTGCTCCACGGATTCCCATTTCAGGGAAAATTCCGATACCAAATATCATAAGCGGGTCTAAAATAATATTAGACACGCATCCAACCAGCATACAGAGCATAGATGTTTTCATTCGCCCCACCGACTGAAAAATCTTTTCAAAACAAAGACCCGCTGCATTCGGTACTGCAAAAATAAAAACAATCTTTGCGTACTCTGTTCCCATCTCTATGATAGATCTTTTATCTGTAAACATGGCAAGAAAAGGTGCTGTGATTGCAATGCAGACTACCGCCAGAACAAATCCATGGATCATATTAAAAAGTGTTCCCAATGACGCCGTTTTATCTGCGGTATTATGTTTTTCTGCTCCAAGAAAATATGCGATCGTCGCATTGATTCCGATTGCAAATCCAATGACAACCGCATTGACCAGATTCTGCAGGGGAAATACTAAAGAAAGCGCCGTCATTGCATCCTCGCTGATGCGGGCAACAAAATAGCTGTCAATGATGTTGTATAGAGCGTTAACTAACATTGAAAATGTCATCGGCAATGCCATAGAGATAACAAGCGGCATGACCGGTTTTTCTTTCATAAATTTCTGGTTCATTGTGTAATCCTTTCGTTACTGTTTACCCGAAAGCCTGGCACCTGCCATCAAACTTTGGGGTTTTTATTCCTGTGCGCAAAAAAATGCCACACAGCTATAACGCCTTATAGCTGTGTGGCGAAAAATAGAGTTCATCACTCAAGAAAAGTCCACTCCATAAAAATGGTTTTGGAACTGTATTATAACCAGTAAATTTTATTTCTGTCAAGTAAATCTTATTTTGCAATATCAATACGCACCAGTGCTTTGCGAAGTGCAAATTCCGCACGTTTGACATCGATTGCCTCTGTCCGGTGGGCAAGTCGTTCCTCAGCGCGCGCACGCGCAGCTT
Source organism: Roseburia sp. (assembly GCF_041325975.1). Classification (NCBI taxonomy): domain Bacteria; kingdom Bacillati; phylum Bacillota; class Clostridia; order Lachnospirales; family Lachnospiraceae; genus Roseburia; species Roseburia sp. Next base: position 1,278,284 of record NZ_JBGLEJ010000004.1, read on the forward strand.
CGGCACGGTTCTTGTCGATCTCATTCGGCCACTCTGCAATCTCTGCGAGAAGTGTTACCTTATCCGGCAGGATTTCCGCAAAGCCGGAATGTACCGCTGCGATCACGTCATCTTCACCTGTTTTATGAATCTTTACAATACCAGGTGCTAACACAGTCGTGAGCGGAATGTGCTTTTTATATACACCGATCTCACCGGAGGCAGTGGTAAACTCGATCATATCGCCCTCACCCGTATAAAAAACACGATCCGGCGTAATGATCTCTACCTGAAAAATTCTGTTTTCGTCTGCCATATACTATCCCCTTAAATCTACTGCATCTTTGCACGGACATCATCGATCGTACCTGCATTTAAGAAATAACTCTCCGGTACATCATCATGTTTTCCTTCAAGAATCTCTTTAAATCCACGGATCGTCTCTGCGATCGGAACATATTTTCCATCCAGTCCGGTAAACTGTGTTGCAACGAAGAACGGCTGGGATAAGAATCTCTGTACCTTTCTTGCACGGCTTACGACCAGTTTATCATCCTCGGAAAGCTCGTCCATACCAAGGATTGCAATGATATCCTGTAATTCTTTGTATTTCTGTAAAATCTCCTGCACACCGCGGGCTACCTCAAAATGTTCCTGACCAACGATACGCGGGTCTAAGATACGGGAAGTAGAACCAAGCGGATCTACTGCCGGATAAATACCAAGCTCTGCAATAGAACGCTCAAGTACGGTTGTTGCATCCAGATGTGCAAATGTAGTTGCCGGAGCCGGGTCAGTTAAGTCATCGGCAGGCACATAAACTGCCTGAACGGAAGTGATAGAACCGTTCTTCGTAGATGTGATACGCTCCTGAAGAGCACCCATCTCTGTCTGTAATGTCGGCTGGTAACCTACAGCGGAAGGCATACGTCCTAACAGCGCGGATACCTCAGATCCTGCCTGTGTAAAACGGAAAATATTGTCAATGAAAAGCAATACATCCTTACCGCCTTTATCACGGAAGTACTCTGCCATCGTAAGACCTGTTAATGCAACACGCATACGTGCTCCCGGCGGCTCGTTCATCTGTCCGAACACCATGGTGGTCTTATCGATAACTCCTGATTCTTTCATTTCATAGTAAAGGTCATTTCCCTCACGGGTACGCTCACCAACGCCGGTAAATACGGAATATCCACCGTGCTCGGTTGCGATATTGTGGATCAGCTCCTGGATTAAAACGGTTTTACCTACACCGGCACCACCGAACAATCCGATCTTACCACCTTTCTGGTAAGGGCAGAGAAGATCTACGACCTTGATACCTGTCTCTAACATCTCCTGGGATGTTGCCTGTTCCTCAAATGCCGGAGCAGGTCTGTGGATCGGCCATTTTTCCACACCGGTCGGAGGATCGATCTCATCGATTGGATCTCCTAATACATTAAACATTCTGCCTAACGTATTCTCACCTACCGGCACGCTGATCGGTCCGCCGGCTGCAACTGCATCCATTCCACGGACTAATCCATCGGTCGATCCCATTGCGATACATCTGACTGTATCATCGCCCAGATGCTGGGAAACCTCAACGGTCAATTCTTTTCCCGACTGTTCACCTTTTAACGGGATACGGATCGCATCGTTGATCTCCGGCAGATTGCCCTCTGTGAATTTAATATCCAGAACGGCACCGATAATCTGGGTAATCTTACCGATATTATTTGCCATCGCTTCTTTCTCCTTGTAATCATATTTTTATGCAGATTCCTGCGAAATATTTTTCCACTGTATCTGCCTGAACACAGCCGGCAATATTTCCTGATATAAAAATCTGCTATCCAGAGATTGCCGACGCACCGGCAATGATCTCTGTTAATTCCTGTGTAATCGAGCCCTGACGTGCCCGGTTGTATTTGAGCGTCAGATCACTGATCATATCCTCTGCATTGCTCGTTGCAGAATCCATCGCCTGCATTCTCGCACCGTTTTCACTGGCAACTGCCTCCACAAGTGCCCCGTAAAACAGGCTTGTAACGTATTTTGGAATGATCATATCAAGTGCTTCTGTCTCATTCGGCTCATAATTCATCAGAACGTTTGCCTCTGCTGCTGCACCAAGTTCTTCTTCATCAAACTCGATCGGTAACAGCTTCATCAGCTTCGGTTCGTGTACGACTGTATTTTTAAAATGTGTATACACCAGATAAATCTCGCCGATCGTGCCATTGGTATAATCCTCAAGCACCTTCTTGCAGAGTTCTGCCGCATCATCATAGGATGGTGACTCGATGATATAAGAATCATCTTCCTTAATATGATAACCACGGCGTTCTAATACCTCGCGTCCCTTTCCACCGATGGCATAGATCTCTACATCATCTTTGGAAAAGTCACTTCCCGTAACCAGCTTGATCAGGTTGGAGTTGTATCCACCGGCAAGTCCACGGTTGGATGTGATCACAACGATCGCTTTCTTTGTGGAAGTACCTTTTTTCAGATATGGATGATCGATTCCGCCTGATCTTGCAAGCATGGAAGTAACGGTCTGGTACATATAGTTCGAATATGGATTCGTCTGTTCTGCCCTGCTTTTTGCTTTCTGCAGTTTTACGGTTGAAACAAGCTTCATGGCTTTTGTGATCTGCTGCGTACTCTGTATGCTGCTTTTTCTTCGTTTAATGTCCCTCATTGAGGCCATAACAACTTCCTCCTTTTTTTGGCGAAGTCCTGCTTGTTACGCTTATTTCAAGAAATCTGCCTTACATTCTTCAATCGCTTTGACGAGTTTTGCCTCTGTCTCATCACTGATGACTTTCTCTGTGCGGATTGCTTCCGGTACATCCGGATATTTGGTATCCACATACTCAAACAGTGCTTTTTCAAACGGTAAAACCTGTTCTACCGGAATATCCAGAAGGTATTTTCTGGTTGCAGCATAGATGATGATGACCTGTTTTTCAACCGGCATCGGCTGATACTGCGGCTGTTTTAACATTTCACGGATTCTGGCACCCTGTGCTAACTTCTCTGTCGTGTCGGCATCAAGTTCGGAACCAAACTGTGCAAATGCTGCAAGCTCTCTGTACTGTGCTAACTCGACACGGATCGGCGCTGCGATCTTCTTCATAGCCTTGATCTGTGCAGAACCACCTACACGGGATACGGAAAGACCTGCGTTGATCGCCGGACGGAAACCGGAGTTAAACATCTCTGTCTCAAGATAGATCTGACCATCGGTAATGGAAATAACGTTCGTCGGAATATACGCTGAAACGTCACCCGCCTGTGTCTCGATGATCGGCAATGCAGTCAGGGAACCTCCGCCAAGTTTATCGGAAAGTCTTGCTGCACGCTCTAAGAGTCTTGAGTGAAGATAGAATACATCTCCCGGATAAGCCTCACGTCCTGGTGGACGTTTTAAGAGTAAGGAGAGTGTACGGTATGCGGCCGCATGCTTACTTAAATCATCGTAAACAACGAGAACATCCTCACCATTCTCCATCCATTCCTCACCGATCGCACATCCTGCATACGGTGCAATATACTGTAATGGTGCAAGCTCACTGGCAGTAGAAGCAACCACTGTCGTATAAGACATTGCTCCAAATTCTTCTAATGTTTTCACCAGAGCGGCAACAGTGGACGCCTTCTGTCCGATGGCAACGTAAATACATTTTACGCCCTGTCCCTTCTGGTTAATGATCGTATCGATCGCGATCGCTGTCTTACCGGTCTGTCTGTCACCGATGATCAGCTCACGCTGTCCACGTCCGATCGGCACCATGGAATCGATCGCCTTGATACCGGTCTGTAACGGTGTATCTACGGATTTTCTCGAAATAACACCCGATGCGACACGCTCGATCTGACGATATTTGTCCGTCTCGATCGGTCCTTTGCCGTCGATCGGCTGTCCTAACGCATTGACAACACGTCCTAACATGGCGTCACCAACCGGAACCTCTACGACTCGTCCGGTGGTCTTTACGGTATCACCTTCATTGACATTGCGCTGTGCACCTAAAAGTACAGCACCAACATTATCTTCCTCAAGGTTTAATACCATTCCGTATACTTCTCCCGGAAATTCCAGAAGCTCACCCTGCATTGCGTTGTCAAGACCGTGAATACGTGCGATACCATCTGCTACCTGAATAACGGTACCAACGTCAGCTACTTCTAACTGCGCTGCATACCTTTTGATCTGTTCTTTAATTACGGAACTTATTTCTTCTGGTCTTAAATTCATGAAGCGCATTCACCTGCTTTCAACTGTATTTTTGATAATTCGCGTGTCAGATCATTTAATTTGGTCCGGACACTGGAATCAACGACTCTGTCGCCGATGCGAATCACCATTCCGCCTATCAGTGCGGAATCCACTGCATAATGCATCTCAAATTTCACATACTTTGTAGTCTCTAACAATCGTTTCTCCACTGCTGCCTTCTGCGCTTCGGATAACTCCATTGCTGATGTCACATAAGCGGTTCCGATGTTCTTATACTCCTTGACACAGTCAATGAAATAATCCAGCACCGTATCCACTTTTGCGAAATGACCTTTTTCTACAATCAGGCGGAGCAGTCCAACAAACTCCGCGGAAATCTTTTCTGCAAATATGTCTTCTATGATCTTTACTTTTTCTTCTTTAACGATTTTTGGATGACTCATTAATTTGAAGAGCTCAGGATTTTCTTTTAAAGCAATTTTTACTGCAACCGCTTCATCCCGGAATTCATCCATTCTTCCGCTCTCTAGCGCAACTTCAAACAATGCATCACCGTATGTTTTTGATACTAGCTTTGCCATGTCGAATCACCCATTTCTTTCAATGTTTCTTCTACCAGCGTATCCTGCACGGTCGCATCGATATTTGCTGCAACAACTTTTGCCGCCATCATGGATGCAACTGTGATCATTTCCTGTTTTACTTCATCCATTGCACGCTTCTTAGAAAGCTCTGCTTCTTCGTTAGCTCTCTTTATGATGCGCGCTGCTTCTTCTTTGGCGTCACTCTCAATACGTGCTGCATTCTTCTGCGCCGTCTTGCGTGCCTCGCTTAAGATCTGCTCTGCCTCTTTATCGACATCTTTTAACTTTGCATCATATTCTGCTTTGAGTGCTGCTGCATCCTGTTTATCCGTCTCTGCCGTCTTAATATCGGCTGCGATACGGTTCTTTCTGTCATTCAGCAGCTTGCGTGCCGGTTCAAACAGCATCTTGGACATGAATAAAAATAAGAAAAATACTGCTAACGCCATTAAAACCACATCATGCAGTAACTGAAAATCCAGTCCAAAAAGTCTTGTCATTTCCTCCAAGGTTCGGCCTCCTTTCCAAATTTTTTATTCCAAAAATGGAGCGCCATTCATTAACCCAAAGGCTGTACGAACAGTAAAAGCATCGCAATCAAAAGTCCGTAAAGACCTGTTGTCTCTGCAACTGCTTGTCCTAAAAGCATGGTTGACATAATGTCTCCCTTTGCACCCGGATTACGTCCAACTGCTGCTGCACCATGTCCTGCTGCGATACCCTGTCCAATACCAGGTCCGATACCGGCAATAACTGCCAGACCTGCACCGATAGCTGAACATGCCATAATTAAATCGTGTCCTGTGATATTCATATTAATCCTCCTAAATAAAATAAATTATTCTTGTTCGTAGTTCTGACCAATGTATGTCATTGTCAACATACAAAATACATACGTCTGAATTGCTCCTGAGAACAAGTCAAAGTATACATGGAGTGCTGCCGGCCAGATGATTGCTATTTTGCTCAGCAGTCCATAAACTAATGCCATCATAACGGTTCCTGACAATACGTTCGCAAAAAGACGAAGCGACAATGAAATCGGCACTGCGATCTCACTGATCACATTGATTGGAAACCAGATTGGCAGCCATGGTGGCAATGGGGAACACATATCTGTCCAGATCTGCTTGATCGGCAGATTCTTAAACTGCGTGATATGGATCAGGAAGAATGTAATAAGACCAAGTGCCAGTGTCGTACCATAGTCAGCCGTTGGTGGTCTTAATCCAAACAGACCTGATATATTACTCATAAGAATAAAAATAAAAATGGTACTGATATAATTGACAAACTTCGGTGCTGCCACCTTTCCCATGGTGCCGCTTACCATGTTATCAAGCATCTCAACCATCAGCTCGATAACATTCTGAAATCCCTCCGGGATCTCCTTTGCATGTTTGATCGCACGGTTTCCTGCAATGGCAAGTGCCATCATAAGCAGCATAACGATCAATATGCAGACATGCGATGTTGTGATCCAGACTTTATGTCCGAATATCTCGTACTGAACGATACCATGTATCATAAAGTCGATATTTTCGGCTCCGGATGACATCAGAATTGCATGATTCACTCTCTCACCTCCCTCATATGAAATTGTTATCTTCACTGTCTGAAGATACATCACCTCTTCCTTGCAGTTTTTGTATTACTCTATGTGTAAAGGGCTGTAAGTACGCAGATACCTTAAGTCCCAATACCCCGATAAACGCAGTGATCAGATTTCCGAGATTCCATTCCATCATAATAAAGAAAACGATCACAACAACAGCATAGCGGAGCAGTGATTTTACAATGATCTTCTTCTTTGCATTGTCCTCTCCATACAACTCCACCGCATCTCTTAATACAGTTGCGATGTTGACTGCCATACCGCACGCTAAACCGATACCGATCAGAAGTCCCGTGGTGTACCTGGCTTTGTCGGTGACAAACCAAACACCTGCTAATTCCACGATCACTCCATACACAATAATTCCCAAAACAAGTCCCGGCAATGCATCATTGATTCTTCGTAACATTATTTCTGCCACCGTCCTGTCCGTAAATCTTTTTTGCCATTTTAAAAATATTGGTAAATCCGGCCAGAGCACCCATGATAAACAATGGGATCACGATCCAGAGCATATCATATTTTCTGCCGATCCATGTACCAAAGAGAGTGCACATCACGATCGGAACGATCATATTCAATCCAAACTGCAGGATCAGTGTCAGTGCCTGAAACACCTTTCTGTTTTTTCTCACTTGCATCGTTCCTCCATAAAGTACAATCTTTATTCATTATAACATTTTTCGCCATTTTGTCTATCAAATATCCGTCATTTTGTATAGATAATATTTCCTTTTTGTTAAGAAATATTTCAAATTTGTCTATTATCTGCACTATATTATAAGTAACCCGATAAATGATGGTTTGTGGGTGATATGCGTCGCCCGTCCAAATGGTGTGTCGCAGGCTTGTGAGTGGCATCTTACGCAAAGCCGGAGTTAATTTTGGTTCCATTGTACGAAAATAAGAAAAGTCTAAGTGTGTCTGGGTTAGATTTTCTCGGAGTGACGTGAACGGCAACAACGAGTCATCCATGACTCGATGCTGCCTTGTTCTGCCATCCGTGGCAGAACATCACTGTGTATCTACAGACACACTAAGATTTTCTAATTTTCTCCCAAAGTCACAAAATCAGCTTCGGCTTTGCGCAAGATGCCAGCCTCCAGGTTATGTAACACCATTTGGGTGGGCGGTTCATCTCAAAATCGGGGGCGCGGGTGTGAATTTTTGACATTTGCACGAATGGAAATATGCTTAAAATCCTAATGTGCTGTATCACTAATATTCAGCCTGATGACTTCCCAGAATTTTTATATGCTACATTATATTATAAGAATCGTTTCGTAAATTGTCCGACCAATAACACAAAATATTTTTTCAAATGTGTATGGCAATAAACATGAGCATAGTGGGATACATTGAAGTTTTTGCCAACGTTATCAAACAAATAATAAACCATTGAATATAGTTATTTGGAAATATCTTTTTAATCAGATTCAGACACAAAACACTAAAAATTTACGCACCCCCAAGGTTGTAAAATGAGTTCCCCAGCTAAGGGTGGTTCACAACCTTGCGGCTGGCGAATCGCATCAAGCCGGGACTCGTTTTGTGACTTTGGAAGAAAATTAGAAACTCTTAGGATGCCTGTCCGTAACACAGTGTTGTGCTGCCATGGACGGCAGCACAAGTCCTAATGTGCCCGGACGGCACATTTAGGACGCACACGTCACTCCACCCCAACCTGAATCAGGCATGCTTAGAGTTTCTTATTTTCGGACAACGGAAACAAAACAGTCCCTGCTTGATGCAATTTGCCACTTACAAAACTGCGACGCCACCCTTAGCCGGGGAACTCATAGCCCAACAAACCACAATTTATCGGGCAATGCATTTTATGATCTGAGCCATCGGAGGTCGTTGGAATGTTGTTAGAAGAATTTGATATGGATGAATATATTAAGATGGAACGCCGGGACAGCTATGAAGATGGATTATCTGAAGGCTTATCCAAAGGTCACATTAACGGCGAGTACTCACACCGTATACACACTGTCTATAACATGTTTCACAAAAACATTCCTGTAGAAACCTGTGCCAATTTACTCAACGAAGATATTTCCTTTGTTAATAAAATCTATCTCTTATGTCAGACGCACGCAGAATGGTCAAAAGATACTCTTAAAAAATCTTTAAACGAAAAATAATGCTGTTGAAAAAATAAGTCCCAAAAAAAGCATGCCGGAAAATCTATCCAAATGATATTTTCCAGCATGCTTTTCGCCATTGAAGTTACAATTATGGACAATGTAATAATTGCAGCTATACTCACAGTTCCAATTCAATCCTGCGATTCGTGTGTTCATAACGCTGCAGCACAACCCCCGCTGCTTTCAGCATCTTCTTTGATGCCACAACCGACGGTGTTGTCTCATATTTGTCGCTGTCATACACGATCCTGCGGATTCCTGACTGGATGATTGCTTTCGCACATTCATTGCATGGAAACAGTGTAACGTAGATCGTCGCGCCCTCTAAACTTCCGCCCCGGTAATTTAAAATTGCATTCAGCTCACTGTGTGTAGTGTAGAAATATTTATTCTCTAAAGGCTCGCCCTCTCGCTCCCACGGGAAATCATCATCCGAGCAGCCGGTCGGAAACCCATTATACCCCATTGAGAGTATCTTGTGATCTTCGCTGACAATGCAGGCTCCCACCTGTGTATTCGGATCTTTTGAACGCATTCCCGAAAGCAGTGCAACTCCCATAAAATATTCATCCCAGCTGATATAATCTTTCCTTTTGCCGCTCATGTTGATCTCCATTCTGCAGACGTTTTCCTGCATCAGAGAAACCGCAGATTAATTTGATTCTGCGATAAAACTGCTTTGTGACGTCTGCGGCACAAACAGCCATATAAAAATATGCTGTCAATTATTTTCATACTATTTGGTTCCAAAAATACGGTCTCCGGCATCTCCAAGGCCCGGTACAATATAACCATGCTCATTCAAATGGTCATCCAAAGCCCCGATATATACATCTACATCCGGATGATCCTCCTGCATTTTTTTCACACCTTCCGGTGCTGCAATAATGCACATCAGACGGATATTTTTAACTCCTTTGTCCTTTAACATCTGGATGGCTGCCGAGGAAGAACCTCCGGTTGCCAGCATCGGATCTACCACAAACACCTCTCTGTTTGCACAGTCTGCCGGAAGTTTACAGTAATACTCTACCGGCTCTAATGTCTCCGGATCACGATAAAGTCCGATATGTCCGACTTTTGCTGCAGGAATCATTGCCAGCATACCATCCACCATGCCAAGACCGGCACGTAAAATCGGTACAACAGCAAGCTTTTTGCCCTTTAACTCTTTCACAGTCGTTTTGCAGATCGGTGTATCGATCTCCACATCTGCAAGTTTCAAGTCTCTGGTTGCCTCATAGCACATCAGCATTGCAATCTCGCTGACTAAGGTACGGAAATCTTTTGATCCGGTTTCCTCTCTGCGGATGATACCGATTTTGTGCTGGATCAACGGATGATCCATTACTACGATTTTTCCCATTTTAATTTTCCTCGCTTCCTTCGTTACTTTCTTCATTTAAAAGAGTGACCAGCTTTTTGATGGTCTTTCTCATTGTTTCATAGCATAGCCCATATGCCTGCAGACTGCCGCCATACGGATCTAAAATCTCCAGTTCATCTCCGACAAGTTCCGTGAGAACATATACATTCTCCGGGTTGGCTCTCTCGTATTTTTCCAGAACCTTTTCTAACTGGGCGTGTTCCATAACAAGAACTAATGTGTCCTCTGTAAAATCTTCTTCCGTCAGCTGTGCCGACATATAGCCATCCAGATTGATCCCATTGCTGATCATGACTGCTTCCGCTTTCTGATTGAGCGGCTCCGGAAATAAAACGACCATTCCTCTCGCACCGATTTCAACCGGATGTTTTAATACATACTCCCCAAGTATGCCCGCTGCCATCGGAGCACGGCAAGTTCCATTCTCCGCGACAAACAGGATTCGATTATATTGTTTCATGCGTTATCCTTCCTTCTCCCATCAAACCTGAATCACCTGATGTCCTGCTGCTTTCATTAACCGGTTCATGATTGCCTGACCGATTCTCGGTGTTGAAAAACTTTCTGAATAAATCGCATCTACATTCCAATCATCAAATTCACGCAATATTTTATATAAATGTCTGGCAATGGCATCCTCATCGCTCCTCGCTCCGATCGTCACCACATAATCTGCCTGATACAAAGATTCTGTCTCATCCGTTGCAACAACACCGACCTTTAGTCCTGCTGCCTGTTTTTCCCTGACTAATGCATTGATCTTTGCAACAACAGCCTCCTGTTCTCCCTCAACCAGCACCAGATCTGCCTTTGGCGCATAGTGTTTATACTTCATTCCAGGCGCTTTCGGCTTCTTTGTGGAATCCGCAGCAATGATTCCCGGATCAATGCGCACTTCTTCCCCGAGTACTTCCTCTAACATCTCTTTTGTAATATAACCCGGGCGCAGAATCATAGGTATCTTTTCCGTCAGATCAATGATTGTAGACTCAATACCGATTCCAACCGGCCCCCCATCCAGTATCATCGGTATCTTACCATCAAGATCTAATGCCACATGTGCCGCTTCTGTCGGGCTCGGCTTTCCGGAAGTATTGGCACTCGGTGCCGCGATCATACAACCGCTCTCATCGATCAGTGCAAGCGCAACAGGATGATTTGGCATGCGGATTGCCACCGTATCCATTCCACCGGTGGTTTCATACGGAACCTTTTCATTCTTCCACACAATCATGGTAAGCGGTCCCGGCCAGAACGCGTCTGCCAGTTTCTTTGCCTGCGGCGGAACCTCTTTTGCAATGGATAAAAGTTCTTCAAATCTGCATATATGAACAATCAACGGATTGTCCGAAGGACGTCCCTTTGCCGCATAGATCCGTTTTGACGCCTCCGGATCAAGTGCATTTGCCCCGAGTCCGTAAACCGTTTCGGTCGGAAATGCTACCAGCCCGCCGGATCTTATGATCTCTGCCGCCTCCCGCATATCCTCCTTATTCGGATCGTCTGCGTCTATTTTTATTAATTTTGTCTGCATATATCACTACTTCTTTTCTAATATAATTCTTATTTTTATTTTTCCCAAACATTTGTATTATCGCACATTTTATCCAAATAGGCAACAGAGTGTGCATAATTCGCGGATTTGTACCTTGATTTTCCAGCAAAATTACCATAGAACCCGAACTGTAACTTGCTATGTTTCCGTAAATGTGGCATAATTATTACTGTTCATCTGCAAACAGTTATGTTTGGAAAGGGGGTTTTCATGAAAATTACAAAATCTGATTTTGGTACAACAAACGCAGGAGAAAATATTAATATATACCATCTTGAAAATGAGGCAGGTGCCTATGTAGAGGTTCTGAATTTCGGTTGCCGTCTTGTAAAGATCGTCGTTCCGGACCGTAACGGAAAACCAACAGATGTCTGCCTAGGTATGGACACAATGTCTGCCTATGAAAATGATGACGCAAGTCTTGGTGCCGTAGTCGGACGTGTTGCAAACCGCATCAAAGACGGTCATTTTACTTTAAATGGGAAAGAATACCAGCTTGCCGTAAACTGTGGAACCAATCATCTTCATGGAGGTCTGATTGGTTATGCCTCCAAACCATGGGATGCAAAAGTAAAGGATGACAAACTGATCCTGACTATGAATTCTGCCGACGGTGAGGAAGGTTATCCGGGCAATCTGACCCTGACAGTTACCTATGGCTGGTCTGAAGACAATGAACTTTCGATCGTATACGAAGCATCTGCTGATAAGGATACTTTGTTTAATGTCACAAACCACGGTTATTTCAATTTAAACGGTGAGGGAAGCGGTGATATCCTTTCTCACGAACTTTATATTGATGCAGATTCCATCACAGAGCTTGATGATTCACAGGCACCTACCGGAAAACTGATCCCGGTAGACAATACGCCATTTGATTTCAGAGTGATGCACACGATTGGGAAAGCCTATTACTCCGAATATGAACAGCTTCATAAGTTTGGCACTTACGATCATAACTTTGTGATCAACGGAACCGGTCTTCGTGAAGCAGCCGTATTACAGTCCAAAGACAGCGGCATCCGTATGACCTGTTTTACAGATCAGCCTGGCATGCAGCTTTATGTCGCTAATCAGCCGCTCAAGCAGCCTGGTAAAAATGGAAAAGTTTACGACAGCCGCACCAGCGTATGCTTAGAGACGCAGCATTTCCCAGATGCGATCAATCATGAGAATTTCCCGAGTATCGTACTTCATCCGGACGAGCCGTTCCATTCTAAGACACTGTATCATTTTTCTACGTTTTAGTGTGGCAGATCCGCAGAGTCCAATTATTTTGTGCTGATTTTTGTACATGGTTTTTTCGGGTTTTGACTTGTAATACCATCTTTTTTGTATTAGAATAATCTAAAGCTACTGAAGCGGTAGCGAGTCTATGATTTTATTTTTAAGGAGGGAATACAAATGGCATTCGTAATTTCTGATTCTTGCGTAAGCTGTGGTACATGCGAACCAGAGTGCCCAGTAGGAGCTATCTCTCAGGGAGACAGCCAGTTCGTAATCGACGCAGGCGCTTGTGTAAGCTGTGGTACATGTGCAGGGGTTTGCCCAACAGGAGCTATCAGCGAGGAATAATACTTAAAGAGTTTTTTGCGAGTAAAACTCTTGCGGCTTAGATGCGATGCATCCGGCCGCCAAAAAAGGAGCTGTGAATTTTCACAGCTCCTTTTTTGGCAGCGAATGCAGAATTTTCCTAAATAAGTCCGCTTAAATCAATTTCATAAATCATTTTTTCCGGTTCCCTTTCCTGTTGATAAAACAGGATCATATACCATGGTAAATACAGGATTTCCCCTTCTTCCACCACATTTGATTTTGAAAATACAATATTTTTTTCAAACTTCCATTGTTCTACTTTCATTGCATGATCCATTGCCAGATGCTTTTTGAAGTCATTTCCTGACTTGATCTCTACAAGTTCTGTGTGAAGTCCTTTTTGTAATACAAAATCTAATTCTCCAATTTTCTTAGAATCATAATAGTGAAGTTCAAAACCGTTCGATTTCAGGTTTTGCGCAAATGCATTTTCCAGAATACTTCCCATATTGACGTCAACATTCCCCATCAGAAGATCAAACTGGATATTTTCCATACAGGAAGCACAAAGCAGTCCAACATCATTCATATAAAGTTTGAACAGGTTTCGTTTTTCACTTAACTGCAGCGGTGCCTGTGGTTCTGTCACGTTATAACATGGCAATGCAACGCCCGCATCCGCTAACCAGTTAAAGCTGTCCTCATACCTGATATGCCTTGCGGAAGCATTAATACTGTTTAATTTAAATCTCCGGTTCTTCTCATTTAACTGCGCAGGAATGCTGTCAAATATTGCCTTGATCTTTATTTTTTCATTTTCCGTAGCATATTTTGCAATATCCAGGCGGTAAAGATCTAAAATACTTCTCTGATTCAGCACCACTTTTGCAATATCATGCGTATCAACATAAATCTGTACGGTTTCGGGCATTCCCCCAACTACAAGATAACTGTAAAAAAGTTTGCAAAGTGTCTCATGTACTGTCTCAGATACTTTTTCCTTTTTGTCATAACACGATTTCAAATACTGCAGTGTATGATTCTGTATGCCATTCGCCCACAAATATTCCTCAAAATCCAGCGGATACATTGGTAAAATCTGTTCAAAGCCAACCGGATAAGATGTGACATCCTTGTACCGCACACCAAGCAGCGAGCCAGATTCTATATAATCAAATCTTCCATCCTCTACCAGAAATTTGATCGCAGACCGTACCCTTGGACATTCCTGAACTTCATCAAATAAAATCAGTGTCTTTCCCGGTTCTAACGGTGTCTGAAGATACGCTGTCAGATTCGTGATAATTGTTTCTGCTGTCAGTTTATCATTAAAAATATCTGCTGCCCTCTCGTCTGTCACAAAATTCAGTTCTGCAAAATGCTCATATTCATTTTTTCCAAACTCACGGATCAGTGTTGTTTTTCCGATCTGTCTTGCCCCTATAATACACAAAGCCTTTCCACTGGCTTCCTTTTTCCATTTTAAAAGATCCTCATACACTTTTCTTTTCAGCATTTCCATCCTCCAATATTAGGATTTCCAACTCTCTGCTCTTATATTAACATTTTTTCTTTGTTTTTCAATGTATATTGTAACAGTTTTCAGTACATTTTTCTTTAATTTTTATATGATATCTGTAACATTTTTTAGTACATTTTTCTTTTATTTTCAGATAGTATCTGTAACATTTTCCAGAAAATGATCCACATCTTTGCTGCTGTCAAGAAAATCAAACGGTTACATAAACTATGCTGCACAAATTATATGATGCGCAAACGGTGCAAATCAGTTATAATCTCATTTTTGACAGTTGATTAGTTAATAAAGTGCCACAATCCCTGTAAATACAAGGGGTGTGGCACTTTTATCTGCATACACGAAATATAGTAATGTTTTATCTCCGCTTACTTTTTTTCTGAATTCCTTTTATTTTCCGTTTTGTTATGAATTGATAATCCGTTCTGAATCCGCAGGTTTCATGGAGATCGTCAGTGATTTCCTGACGCTCATATACCGGCATGAAGCCCTGTTCTTCTATATCCGTAAATTTTATTTCTTTTAAAGTGTGAAGTAATTGTTCTGTGGTATAAGTCCCTTTCAAGGAGCGGTTTAATAACCGGAAATGTAACAGAGCAAGAAAACAGGTAAGAAAATGAGCCTTAATTCGGTCTTCACGGTTTAAGTAAACGGGTCTGGCTTCAAAGTCTGTTTTCATAGTTCTGAAACAGTCTTCAATCTGCCATCTTCCTTCACTGACTTTTAAGATATCTGCAACGTTATCATCAAGCAGGTCTGTACATACCGCATAAAGCCCGTCATACATTTCTTCTTCAGCAATCTTATCCGTATCGAGATAATAGTGGATCTTAGCTTTTTCTCCTTCGTTGGTTACAGCTACCTTATTTACAAATCTTGCAGGATCATTTGGATTTTTGCGCTGTTTTTTTAGAGAGCCATTTGCAACCATTTTTTCTGCCCGACAGATCTGCTCCGCACGGATGGATTTCTGATAAGCGGCATATTTAGGGGAGTAGGTTATGATCAATCTTTGATCCAGTTTTTTTGTTGTAAATGGTTCGTCTTTATAATAAAGCTGGTTCTTGTCATCATCTGTCAGTTTTGTGAGGTCAACAGGTTTATCATCTGAGAGACGTTTAAAGCCAGTTTTCTTTAAAGCCCATGCCCGGTCTTCAGCAGGCAGCTTTTTGATGGACTGAGTGACAATAAATGCCCTCTGTCCCATGTGATTAAGAACACGGTTATCCTCAGAAGCAAGTCCGGCGTCACTGCAATAGATAAACTTATCACAGCCGAATTGTTGGAGAATCTTTGTTTCTAAAGGTTTTAAGGCTTTCTGCTCATTTTGGTTTCCAGGAAAGAGCGAGAAAGCCAAAGGTATTCCGTCACCATCCGTAAAGAGACCCATTTGAATAATGGGATTCGGACGGTGCTCTTTGCTTTTTCCGTATTTTTTATCTCCATTTTCCTGTTCGATTTCAAAGTAGTAGTTTGTGCAATCATAATAAAGGATCCGATCCATTCTGTCACCGAGAAAAAAGCTATTTTTATAAACTTCTGATTGAATAAAATCCATTTCAGAAGCAAGAACAGAAAGAGCTCGGTACACATCATGAAGTTCATAAGTGGGAGGCTCAAGGAACTGTTTTGCTGCTCGGAAAGAAGAACTTTTGCTGGAAGGTTCTAGAACCCTTGTATAAATTAAATCAGATAAAATCGCATTAAGATCATACTCGAATTTATGTCGGCTTTTGATTTTTTGGCAGACAGAATCGAGCTTAAGTCCATAGTAAATAGACTGAAGAAAAAGATATCCGCCAGAAAAAAGTTTCTGCTTATTATAGTCCATGAGTCTGTTGGAATGAAATGGGATCATGACAGTAGCATCCTCTTTTTCACTTTTATATTTCAGTGTTTCAAGACGAGCCTGTTCATTTGCCCATTCAACAACTCCGTCACGATCCGTGTGGAGCTGCGCTGATAATTCAGCTAACGTACCTAATTTTCGGATGGTTTTGGAAGTACTTTTCCCATTGGCATTTGTATAGGACTGAGTGATGTAAAAGGACTCAGAATTTTTTGATTTTGATGTTGTTATACGCACAATAATCACCTCTGTCACCATTATACCACATATCACCAAATATTACTATATAATAAAAATAAAAATTTGACAAAAAAATAAGCCTATTTCAAGGCTTTGCGGTACTTTTTTGCATTTCAATGTGTCAAACTCCCGCTGCTGTCAAGAAAATCAAACGGTTACATAAACTATGCTGCACAAATTATATGATGCGCAAACGGTGCAAATCAGTTATAATAGTCATGAATAATAAAAATTTAAAAATGGAGTGTTATTGATTCGATGTGTCAATTAGACCCGGCAATAAAAAAAGATATTATAGCCTGCTGTAAAAAATATAATGCAAATAAAGTCATTCTATTTGGCTCCCGTGCCAGAGGAGATAACGGACCTTACAGTGATATCGACCTTGCAATTAAAGGAGCTGATAACTTTGACCGTTTATTTGCCGAATTAAAATACAATGAATTTACGCTGCTTGACATGGATATTATTGATCTGGACGGCAGGGTAAGTGAACCTTTGATGAAAGATATTTTAAATGACGGACATATTTTATATGAGAGGACAGAAAAATGAACCGAAAAATTGAAAACTTTTTTTCAAGCCTTGATACTTTACATGAAGCTTCCGTTACTGACTATACTCAAAACAAAATTGTTTTAAGCGGTTGTGTCAACACCTTCTGCCTGACTTTTGAATTATCGTGGAAAGCAATGAAATACGTTTTGGAGTCAGAAGGTGTCGATAAAGGCAGAACCGGTTCTCCAAAATTGATTCTTATGGCTGCCCTTACGCGTGGATTGATCGAAGATGAAAATGCATGGCTTCGCATGTTACGGCTCCGGAATGACGAATCACATCATTATAATCAGGACTGTGCCATTGAACTGTGCCGCATGATTCCAGAGCTTCTTCCTTACTTTGATGATCTGAAAGAGAAAATAATTATTTTCGGATATGGCGAATGATAAAAAACGCTATTGCACCAGTTATCATACTATAATGCAATAGCGTTTTTTTATGCTTTTTCTTTTTTATTTCTGCCCCATCTTTTTTTGGGTTCTTTCTTTTTCAGATTCCCGCGGATCGCCGCATCCAGTTTCCGGAAACGTTCCTCATCCGCCTCATCCTGTTCTCTCATAAGATAATTCATTTCCTTGATGACCTGTTCCCCCACATCTTCGCTGATGCAACGGCTCAATTCCTGATTATTTGCAGCAATCGCTGTACCGACGATCTGCGTCATCAATTCTGTAAACTGTGCCATTTTATCGGTGTTATCAAGTACACTCTGATTCTCATGCTGCGCAGATACTGGCATATTTCTGCCTGAATCCGTGTATGGATTCAAATCTGCATGCTGATCCTGTTTTGCAGCATATCCATCCTGAATGCGCGTAACCTGACCAGACTGATGCTCCGCCTTGACAGCTTTTTCATCCTGCGTATATGCAACCTGGTGCAGATCCTGTTTTATTCCCGGATGTGCAGTGCCAACCTCTGCCTGCGCATCGGGGGACATATTATGTACGATCATACGAATCGCTTTCAACTGATATCCTTGTTCTTTTAATTCCTTGATCCTCTGGAACTCCTGAATGTTTTCCTTTGTGTAATACCGGTGCCCAAGTTCATTTCGCGGAACATTAAGCTCCAGTTCATCCTCCCAGTAACGTAATACATGTGACTCTACATTTACAATATTTGCAGCGTCGGAAATCATGTAACGTACCTTTTCCATTCCGGTTCCTCTCCTTCCTTTTATCTGCTAACCTATATTATAAGCATTCGAAAGGACGTCTACAACGAAAATCGCTCGTCTTATTCCGACATGAACCGGCAAAACGCTACTGTTCACACACTGTGTGAGCAGTAGCGCAAAATAAATACCCGGCATATCCTGCGAGATACCGGGCATTTATTTATTTCTCCATATTGGCAAACTTCGTATACTGCGGCAGCCATACCAGATTGACGGTACCGATCGGACCGTTTCTCTGTTTGGCAATAATGATCTCTGAGATTCCTTTCATCTC
Organism: Roseburia sp.; assembly: GCF_041325975.1. Taxonomy (NCBI): domain Bacteria; kingdom Bacillati; phylum Bacillota; class Clostridia; order Lachnospirales; family Lachnospiraceae; genus Roseburia; species Roseburia sp. The sequence continues at coordinate 1,296,965 of NZ_JBGLEJ010000004.1, forward strand.
AGAGTCATGGTTATAGTAATCGTCACGATAGATAAACATAACAACGTCGGCATCCTGCTCGATCGCACCTGACTCACGCAGGTCAGAAAGCATTGGACGGTGATCCGGACGCTGTTCTACGGCTCGTGATAGCTGGGACAATGCAATCACCGGCACAGAAAGCTCCCTTGCAAGTGCCTTTAAGGAACGGGAGATATCTGAGATCTCCTGCTGACGGGAATCAGATCCCCTGCCGGAACCGGACATCAACTGTAAATAGTCAATGATGATCAATTTTAAGTCGTGCTCTAATTTGTATTTCCGGCATTTGCTTCGCATTTCTGCAATGGAAATACCCGGCGTATCATCAATGATAAGCTCTGAATTGCCGATCGTTCCGGCTCCTTCAATGAGCTTCTCCCAGTCAGAGTCTGAAAGATTACCAGTTCTGAGTGCCTGTGCATCTACCCTTGACTCCAACGAAAACAAACGGTTTACAAGCTGTTCCTTTGACATCTCAAGCGAGAAGATCGCTGTACACATACGTTCGTGAAACGCTACATACTGCGCAATGTTAAGAACAAACGCCGTTTTACCCATGGACGGACGCGCTGCGATCAGGATCAGATCGGACGGCTGTAAACCTGCGGTCCGGTAGTCAAGGTCAATAAAACCTGTCGGGATTCCCGTAACGGTGCCGGATGTTTTTGCTGCGTTCTCAATCTTTTCAAGTGCGTTCATAACAACCTGGCGGATCGGTACATAGTCCCCGCCACCACCGCGGGTGGAAAGCAGATCAAATACCTTTTTCTCGGTAATATCCATGACCGTCTCTACACTCTCTTTTCCCATGTAGCACTCATTTTCGATCTCTTCATTTAATTTGATGAGTTTACGCCGCATGGAGTTATCTTTTACGATCTGGGCATAATATTTTACATTTGCCGATGTTGGAACTGCATTTAAAAGATCCCTCACAAACTCTAAACTTGCAATCTCTGCCGGTACATCTTTTTCTTTTAATTTATTCTGCAAAGTGACCAGATCGACCGGAAGTCCTTTGCTGTATAATTCGACCATGGTATCAAACAGGATTCCATACTGTTTGTAATAAAAATCCTCACTGATGAGCATTTCCATTGCAGTGAGGATCGCATCTTTATCCATGATCATAGAGCCGATGACCGACTGTTCCGCCTCACGGCTGTTCGGCATCGTACGGTTGATCAGTGTTTCTTCCATTTTTATTCCTCTACTACATGTACGTTAAATTTTCCTACTACCTTCGGGTGAAGCTTGATTGCAACTTCTGTCACGCCGAATGTACGGATCGGTTCTGCAAGCTGCATTTTCTTTTTGTCAAGTTCCATGCCAAGCTGTGCTTTGGCTGCAACGGCGATCTCTTTGGTGGAAACGGAACCGAATGTACGTCCGCCCTCGCCGGCTTTCATTTTTACGGTAACTTTTTTATCTTTTAATTCTTCCGCAAGTGCCAGTGCAGCTTCATACTGCTCCTGTGCCACTTTGTCTGCATGCTGGTTCTGCAGTTTTAAATCATTAAGGTTTTTTGGTGTTGCCTCCACACCTAACTTTTTCGGGAAAATCGCATTGCGTGCATAACCATCGCTTACATTTACGATCTCACCTTTTTTCCCTAATGCTTTTACATCTTCTAATAAGATAACTTTCATATATCTGATTTCCTTTCTCTTTTCTGTTTCTTTTGCTGCTTTTGTCTGGTCTCTATCTGATGTTACTCTGATATATCGCCCTCTTTTAACATCTCATCGATCGTATCCTGAATGATATGTTTTGCCTGCTGCAGTGAGCAGTTGGTGAGCTGGGCTCCGGCAACATTTAAGTGACCGCCGCCTCCAAGGCGCTCCATGATAAGCTGTACATTGATCTCATCAATCGAACGGGAACTTACGTATATTTTTCCCTGATATTCTGTGAGCACAAAAGACGCTTTGATGCCCACGATATTTAAAAGTTCATTTGCTGCCTGTGCACAGACAATTGTCGGACTCTCTACCTGATCCGCCGGACAGATGGAAATCGCAAACGAACCACGATAAACCTCCGCATGGCGGACTGCCTCCGCCCGCGCCTTGTAAGCTGCCATATCGTTACGCAGCATCTTACGCACTCTCGTTACTTCCGCACCCGCACGTCTTAAATAAGCTGCCGCTTCAAAAGTACGTACACCTGTCTTTGTCATAAAGTTGTTGGTATCGATCAGGATACCGGCATAAATACAGTCTGCTTCACATGGGGCAAGACGGATATTTTCGGAAAAATACTGCAGTACCTCGGCGATCATCTCGCAGGCACTCGAAGCATACGGCTCCACATAGGAAAGTACCGGATTCTCGATCACCTCGTTCGTCTGTCTGTGATGGTCAAATACACAGACAGTCTGTGTGCGCTTTAACAGCTCCGGACATTCGGTGTAACTTGGACGGTTTACATCCACAACAACCACCAGTGTATTTTCATTGGTAAGCATAAGTGCTTCTTCATTTTTGATAAAAAGATCTGCCGGGTATCCTTTTTCCACGGTAAAACACTCTACCAGCGGCCGCAGGGATGATGTAATCTCGTTTAACACGATCTGTGCCTTCTTGCCAAGTACTTTTGCGGCACAGTAAATACCGATCGCTGCACCAAGGGAATCGACATCACTGATGCTGTGTCCCATAATGATCACATGCTCCCTGCTCTCGATGATCTCACGGAGTGCATGTGCTTTTACCCTTGCCTTGACCCTGGTGTTGCGCTCTACCTGCTGTGTTTTGCCACCATAATATGTGACTTCCTCGCCGTCACGCACAACGACCTGGTCACCGCCACGTCCTAATGCAAGATCAATGGACATACGGGCATACTCATAATTCTGTGTATAGCTGGCACCGTTGGCACCAATACCGATGCTTAGTGTCACAGCCATTTCATTACCGACTTTGACTGTCTTTACATCCTCGATCAGACTAAAACGGTCTTCGCGGAGTTTTGCAAGATACTGATACTTAAATACGACAAAATATTTATCTTTTTCAATTTTGCGGACTAATGCATCAAGCTCTGTAAAATATTTATTGACTTTCCGGTCGATCAGGGCAACGAGAAGAGATCTTTTGACATCTTCAATACTGTCAAGTGCCTCGTCATAGTTATCGATATATACAAGACCAGCAACCATTTTCTGTTCCTGGTTCTCTCTCATGTACTGATTCTTTTCTGTCTCATCAAAGAGATATACCGCCGTCAGATATTCGTTACTCTCATCAAGTGTAACAAGACTGTCCACGCTGTTTAACTCTTCAAAGTAGATTCTTTTTAAGGCAACACGAAAATCCTGTTCTTTCAGCGTGAGGTTTATGGATTTCTCTCCATCACTCTTCTGCAGAAGTTCCTTTGTCAGTGCCGGAAAAATCGTCGTGATCGATTTGTGATATTTTTTATCCTTACCGGTCAGTTCTGTAAACTGCTCATTGACCCATAATATCTTTGCATTATAATCGACGAGTGCATACGGTATTTCAAACTCATTTAAGAGCTGCTTTTGTACTGTTCCGTACTGCGTTGCGAAGTTGATCAGTTCATTAACCAACACCGGCTTATTCCTGACATACACGATCATGGAAACAACAAAATAGATTGCCGTAAATATCGAAAACATAATACCTGACAATATATCTTCCGTATAGATGACAGCATTCATACATACCAGAAGAATCGTCATGAACATCGGCCAGTAGAGAGATTTACGAAGTCTCCCTCTGAGCTTTACTTTATTACTTTTCATAGTCTTCTCCTAAATAAAAAGAAACCTACGGCAGGAAATGTGCTCATCACTGCTTACTTTTCCATCCGTCTTGGAATAGTCTTTGCTAACAATTATAGCATTTTGCCCCCTTAAGATAAAGTACTTTTTAAAAAAGGAACCGACGCAGTCACCTCATCTGCCCGATTCCCTTTTCTTTCCATTTGCAGTCTGATCCTGCTGTATTCAGTTCTGGCTCTCCGTATCACGTGGCGCGATCGTCAGATAATTGTCAGTATCCATATCATTGATCAGATTATCCGATAAAATCCTGTCACCGGAAACTTTTGGTTCTTCCCGCACAAAACTTTCCTCGTCGAGCTGATACCCTGTTCCTTCCGTATAAACTGCACTGATAAATCCGGATTCCTGACCACCGCCATAAATTGGAAAAATAATCGTATGCCAGCCATTTTCCAGCTCATCACTGATCATTACCGGCGTATGGATCTGTAGAAATGTTCCAAGCACCTCAAACTGACCGTTTTCTTCCGGTCTTAAAACAAGTGCCGCATCCCCACGTGTATCTGATGTCGTATCACCGATCGTAACCGCAACGATCTCATCCGTTCCATCTTCATCAAGATCCGTATAATTATAGTAATACCGTGTCTCTTTGCACTCTTCCTCCGGAATCTGATAATATTCCTCTAAAAAAGCTGCAAGCTCCGGATATTCCTCATCTTCAGAAAATTCTTCCAGCACATTATAATTCTGTTCATCCTGTTCTGCCGAGAAAAAATGTTCTTCTAACGTCTGTTCTGTCTGCTCCGTCTGATTATTTTCCTGTGCAGTTATATCTGCAGTATTTTTCTCTCCGCAGCCCGCTGTGCCTGCTAACACTACCAGGAAAAATACCATTCCTAATGTCCGTTTCATGCTCCCTCCACCTGTCTGTACTGCTCACCGCTTCGGTTTACCATATATATTATATGATTCTGTGCATAATTCCAAGACATTCTTAGCAAGTTTAAGAAATACTTTCGAAATAGTTTTGAATCTCTTCTAGGGACGGCATCACGCGCAGTGCACCTTTTCTTGTTGTGATGATCGATGCCGCTGCGTTTGCAAATGTAAGCATATCTTTTAACTGTTGTTCAGTAAGTTCCATTAATCCATACTGTAATATGTAATGTAGGCAGCATGCACCGAAAGTGTCTCCTGCACCGGTTGTTTCGATCGTGTTTTTCTGTAAAAATGCAGGTATTTCCACGATCATATTTTTATAATAGGCTCTGCTTCCGTCCCGTCCCATAGATAACAGGATCAGCGGGATCTGATATGTCTGCTGCAGCATACGGATACCTTCTGTATAATCCTCTTTTCCGGAAAACCACTGGATCTCATTGTCTGATATTTTTAAAATATCACAAACGGACAGTCCATAAGCAGTCTGCTCTTTTGCCTCCTCCATGTCCTTCCAGAGCGGTTCCCTGATATTCGGATCAAAGGAAATGAGTGCACCATTTTCTTTTGCAACAGCAATCGCATGTTTTGTCGCACTTCTGACCGGCTCATTCGTCATGGACAATGTGCCAAAATGAAAAATTTTTGCATCTGCAATAATATCATCCCGGACTTCCTCTTCCCGAAGCATCATATCTGCGCCCGGATTCCGGTAAAAGGAAAAATCGCGGTCGCCGTCCGGCTTTGTCTCAACAAATGCAAGGGTTGTGCGCACATCTTCATCCGTCAGAAGTCCTTCCACATTAATCCCGGCTGATTCCACGGTGGAACGGAGCTGTCTGCCGAAGATGTCATTTCCGACTTTTCCTAAAAATGCGGTCTGATGCCCTAATCTGTTCAACATGGAAAGCACGTTGCAGGGTGCTCCGCCCGGATTTGCTTCGTAAACCGGGTTGCCCTGACCACTGGTGCCGTTTTCTGTAAAATCAATTAATAATTCGCCGAGGGCGACTACATCATATTGTTTATTCATTGTGTGTGCTCCTTTCTTCTGCGTATGCTGGGGGTGAAGTTCTGGTAGAGGTTGTTGGGACGTTACTCAATTTTCCTGCATTTCTTTTATATACATCTGCCATGCACGGTACTCGTTGTCCATGCGTGGGATTGGCATGCCTGCATGTACAAGCTGTGCTCCTGTGAAGTAATCCGGTTCAACTGCGTTCGGTGTTTCATTGATGTGCTGTCCGTTTGTACCATCTGTCTTTGTTCCGACAACCTCAACCCGGTAAAATCGAAATAGGTTGCCTCCCAGTTATTGATAAGTACCGGTCTTTTCGTATCACGGTATGCACTGCGGCAGATATGGCTTCGGATCAGACGGTGCAGATTCCAGGAAAGCGCAGGAAAACATTTCATCGGATAAGCCCATCACAAGCCTTGTCTGCTCATACTGGTCTTTTTCTGCCTCTGCTTTGAAATTGCCGCTGTATAAAAGCATACAGCCATAACATTCGCCGGCATCCTCCCCTGTCTGTTTTCCAGCCAGCATCACAAATGGATTCTGCTGGTGGCTCGAAGCGCCACGCCTGCTGCCAAATACCTGATTGCCATGCTCCACGGACGTGCGTTCAAAAATCCGCTCCATCCCGTGTCTGCCATGAAAATGAATGACATCAAATTCTCCATTCATAAAATCAAGCACAGCACTTGCAGATTTTTCAATATGGACGGTCTTATCGCCATGATTGGTAATCTGAACCGCCCTGGTAATAATATCAAGTTCTGCAAATACACCGTAAAGCAGTGTTACCTGCACGCCGCTTACGACATCCTCTAAATATACCTTTAACGTTTCACTCTCTGTCCCGGTCTCATCATAAACTGCCGGAAGTCCCGGAATCTGGTATTTTCCTTTACATACCTCACAGGATACGAACCGCAGATCGGCACAATAGCTTCCATCTGCATTTTTCAGCACAAATGCCGGGCTGCGGAAATCCCCGGTTCCAAAACACGGATATTCCTGCGGCAGTGCATCCATGGAATATGTCTTATCGCACTCTGCCTCATACGGATTGCCGGAAAACCCCCTGTCATAATAGGTCAGAAGATACCGCATATCACCGTCTAACCGCGGTCCGTAATAAAGATGGAGCAGTTGTCCATAAGCGCCGACAGCCATCTGATACGTCGTATTTTTTGTGTGCAAAGTAATTGTATGCGGTGTGAGCAGTTTCTGCTCCTGATCTATGATGATCGCCATAATTTTCCCCTTTCCGAACAAAATATATCATTAAGAAGTGCCACTTTTTATAATTGGTAAAATTCAATGGTAAAACTTATTTCCGGTAAAACACCTTTGCCTCATATGGTCTTAAATGAATCCCATGCTCTGTTTTTACAACATCCTTATAATTGCTGATCAAAACATCCTCTTCACCGGTAAAACCGTCCTCTAAGGCAAAGTCCATCTCCTGCTCCCTGAAGTTGCAGACTACAAACAGCTTTTCTTCTCCAAGTGTCCTGGTGTATGCAAACACATCCGGATGTTCGATCACCTTACTCTCGTATACACCATACACAATGATCTCCATCTGATGACGCAGTTCGATCAGCCTTTTGTAATAGGAAAATACTGATTCCGGATCATTGATCTGTGCTGCCGCATTGATCTTTTTATAATTCTCGTTGACCGAAATCCACGGTGTACCTGTCGTAAATCCTGCATTATCGCTGTCATCCCAATGCATTGGGAATCTCGCATTGTCACGACCGATAGCATTGACAAATTTTAACATCGTTTCTTCATCTAAAATACCGCCGCCGACAAAATTGCGGTATGCATTTTTAATCTCAATATCACGGAACTCTGAAAAATCTTTACATTTGCGGTTTGTCATACCGAGTTCCTCACCCTGATAAATATAAGGTGTTCCTTTCATAAAATGCAGGCAGGTTGCAAGCATTTTTGCGGAAATCTCGCGGTATTCTTCACTGTCATTTCCAAATCTTGAGACGGCTCTCGGCTGATCGTGGTTATCCCAGTAAAGGCTGTTCCATGCCACACCTTCAAGTCCATCTTCCCATTTTTCAAATACTTTCTTTAACTCAACAAGATCAAAGCTGCCATCACTCCATTTGCCATACTGTGTCTGTCCGAGGTTGACATGCTCAAATGTAAAAATCATATCCAGCTCGCCCTGATCTGCCCCGGCATAGCGTTTCGCATCCTCCACGCCTGCACCGGCACCCTCGCCGACCGTCATCCAGTCAAACTTGGAGATTACTTTTTCATTCATCTCTTTTAAATATTCGTGCACGCGCGGCCCATTATTGACATACGGGGAAGAATCTCCAAACCTTTCATTGCCATGCACGATGCCGTCCGGAAAACGCTGATCTTTTGAAATCATCGTAATGACATCCATGCGGAATCCGTCGATACCGCGTTCGCCCCACCAGGTCATCATGTCAAAGACTTCCTGTCTGAGTTTCGGATTCTCCCAGTTAAGATCCGGCTGTTTTTTGGAAAACATATGAAGATAATACATATCCGTCGTCTGATCGTATTCCCATGCCGAACCGCCAAAACAGGAACCCCAGTTATTCGGCTCTTTTCCATCCTTTGCTTCACGCCAGATATAATAGTCACGGTACGGATTGTCTTTGCTTTTTCTGCTCTCCACAAACCACTGATGCTCATCGGAGCTGTGATTGACCACAAGATCCATGACGATCTTAATGCCAAGTTTATGCGCTTCTGCAAGCATCTCATCAAAATCTTCTAACGTGCCAAATTCTGTCATGATATCCCTGTAATCACTGATATCATAACCATTGTCATCATTTGGGGACTGATAGACCGGAGATAACCAGATCACATCAATTCCCAATAATTTTAAATAAGACAGCCGGCTCTTAATGCCGCGAAGATCGCCGACACCATCACCATTGCTGTCCATAAAGCTGCGCGGATAGATCTGGTAGACTACCGCTTCTTTCCACCATTTTTTTTGCTCCATAGGAATCCCCCATTCTTGCGCCGGATTTGCGCATACACTATTTACCTTCCTGCAATATATCTGGCTCATATACATATTGAATCAAGTCGTCTCCCTTACCACAAGTGATACCGGCAGAGTAGTGCGGTTCGACACAAGTTCCCCGTTACCGGAACGGACGAGCAGTTCTACCGCCGTTTTTGCCATCTCTTTGATCGGCTGATGAATCGTCGTGATCGGTGGTGTGGTCAGTGATGCGATATTGACATCATCAAAGCCGACGATCTTCATCTGTGATGGAACATCAATATTTAACTTATGGCACACCTGCAGAAGCTGCGCTGCGATCAGATCACTGCTGGCAAAAATGCCATCTGTATCCGTATTTTCCTTTAACAGATTTTCAAGTATCTGATGATATTCCAGATGGTTATACTCAAAAGCGGTGGTATCTGCGATCTGATAAGAAACATTCTGTTTTTCACAGACTGCCCGGAAACCAATTGCACGCTCATCTGCCGGCATGGCTGTCTCGTGGACACCGCTGATATGGATCAGATGCTTACAGCCACAGTCAATCAGATGCTGCGCTGCAAGACGTCCGCCCTGCTCATTATCGCACTCTACCTCTGCTGTTCCATTTTCAAGATAACGTTCTATCGTGATCAATGGCACATTTAATCCGGTAAACTTTTCCACACCGACCGTTCCACTGCAAAGGATCACTCCCGCTACACGGTTGCTGGTGCACATCTCCATGTATTCCCATTCCTTTTCGTTTTTTTCCTGAGAATTAAATAGAAGAATTTTGTGCCCATAATGATAAGCCTGACTCTCTAAATTACTGATCAGTTCCGCAAAATACGGATGTCTGATATGTGGTACGATCACACCGATCGTATTCGTCGTCTGCTTTGAGAGCGAGCGGGCTACCTCGTTCGGACGGTAATTGAGTTTTTTCATTGCCTCATATACTTTTTTTCTTGTCTCTTCGCTGATATATCCGCGATTATTCAGCACACGGGAAACAGTGCTCACCGTAAGTCCCGTTTCCTTCGCCACATCCTTTAAGGTTGCCATACTACTCCTCTTTCTTGCGTGTAAAAAATGTATTTTCACACGACTTCTCATTTCTTCGTCAAATCTATCTTTTATGAAACAAATATCTGTATCTTCTCTGCACTGCCCTTTTTCATGCAAAATTCTTCCACAATCCGGGGCAGTTCAAATATACCTATCATTGTATCACAATCCGCAGTCACTTCAAAGATTACGTCATCAAAAAGCAGTGAAAAATCACGGATTCCGGCTTCTGTCTTAAATGTCTCATCACCGGCTTTTAATTCTCCGGTTCCGGCATTGTATACAAATTCAAAATCCCGGTTCACCTGCACATGCAATATATCTTCTGACTCTGCACGCGTGATCTGAATCTCTGTTGCAGTATCCGGTGTAAACTCCCACTGAAACATATCTTCCTGCTGCATATTTTTATCTGCACTGTCATACACCAGCTTTTTCCTGTCCTCATATTCCCTGACCGGCTGCTGTTTTAATACTTTTTCACCGTTTTTATAAGTAACCGAAAACTCTCTCGGCAACCCCATCGCCCCGGTATAATTTCTTCCATGATTCGGAAGTCTGAGCCACGGAACAGAGATCACTCTGTCTTTTGTATTGCTGTAAGTCTGCGCCGCGTAAGCCATCTTATTGATATAAGCCATATGGCGCACACCATCCGTCTGAAACTTGAAACCGTCGAACTCACCCCAGAAGTAAAATCCGTCTGCACTCCAGAACATCCAGCTTTCATCTTCGTTTTCATCCTTTAAGCACAGCAGATCCGGGCACTCCCAGGCATCTTTTAAAGTCAGCCTGTCTGTCTGCTCCCAGTTTAACAGATCCGTAGAACGGAAAATGCCAAAATCATTTTCTTCTAACCACAGTGTCATGATATAGGCACCGCTTTTTTCATGCCAGAACACCTTCGGATCACGGTTTTCTTTACATACCGCCTCAAGCACTCCTTTATCCAGTTTGTGAAGCGTTTCTCCACCATCCGTGCTGTATGCCACACGCTGTGTAAACTGTTTTCCTGTGCTCCATTTATTGTTATTTCCGGCTGCCGTATAGAAAAAAATAAGTGCATCTTTGGGCAGTCCGAGCATTTCATGATCATTTACAATGCCGCTTCCGGAAAACATCGTTCCTGTCTCATCCGGAAAAAGCACCTCATCTTTCTGCTCCCAATGCAGCAGATCTTTGCTTACGGCATGTCCCCAGCTCATATTTTCCCACTGCACATCAAATGGGTTATGCTGGAAATATAAATGATAATTGCCATCTGCATATACAAGACCATTCGGATCGTTCATCCATCCGGTCTGCGGTGTAAAATGGATCGAAGGGCGGCGGGAAGCCTCACCCTGCGTATTGCAAAAAGATTGCTCCTCTGCTGCAGGTACATCCTCATTTCTGATTCCGTCAAAGAAAGCCTTCCCAAAATCCCCTCTTAGAATTAGTGTTTTATCAGTAAATTGCTTTACCGGAAAACGGGCGTAATAACTGACAGGGTATGTTTTCTCCTCTGTGTTCCTGCTAAATCTGCGGTGTCGATATTCCCTGTGCTCTCAGTTCCGGCTGCTGTACTCTCACTGGCATCGCTGCTGTCCGCTGCGTTGCTTCCTGCATTACTGCCTGTATTTGCGCTGCCGGAATTGCTGTTGCTGCCACAGCCTGCTAACATCCCCATTGTCATTGCTGTCCTTACTGTGCCCTTACTTTAACACTGCTTTCTCAGTATGTTAATCAGTTGACATTTTAAATTTTATCAATTCCGATTCCTGTTTATGGTACTGGAAAAACACACACCTATCATGCAAAGCAAAAAGAGGGCTTCACAACTTAGTTGCAAAATCCTCTTTCCGGTGTGCCACACATTTTACTATATGACGGGTATATTAAATTTATTTGGGAACTACTTACTGATCTTTATCTTCTTTGCACCGCTGAAACTTCCATAAACTTTTGCTCCTGTGGAATCTTTCTTATAAGCACGCACTTTGACATAATAAGTCTTGCCTTTTGAAAGTTTGCTTAAGGTTTTTGATGTTCCTGTCACTGTCTCTTTCTTTACATTTTTCTTGAATTTCTTATCTGTAGAATAAACGATCTGATATCCGGCTGCACCTTCCACTTTCTGGACTGTAACTTTTGCTTTTCTTCCCGAAACAGCTTTCATTTTCTTAATTGCAGATTTCTTTACGGTCACTTTCTGCCATTTCGCATATAAAGTAAGATTCTTTTTGCTGCTCTTTGAGATTGTTTTAATTCTCTTTGTATACTTGCTGTCTGTATACCAGCCCTTAAAGACATATCCCTTTTTGGAAGCAGCTTTTAAATTTACCTTTTCATTGTAATAATATTCCGGGTTTTTGCTGCTGTTTTTACCTTTTCCTAACTTATAGGTAATTTTATAACCTACCGTGATCTTACAGGACGCGCTTACTCTGCTTCCATCTTTTGCCGTTGCCGTGATCGTGGTCACACCATTTTTCAATGCTTTTACTTTTCCATGCTTATCAACAGTCGCAGCTTTTTTGTTGGAAGATGTCCACTTAACGTCTTTAATATCTGCATCAGATGGTGAAACAACAGCCTTTAATGTAAGCGTTGCACCTTTTTTCATTCCGGCTTTTGTTTTATTTAACGTGATTTTTTTAACTTTTACTTCTTTCTTCTCTGTTTCCGGTTTCTTTTCTGTATCTTTCTCCGGAGCATTTTTAATTTCTCCAAGTTTTACAGTACCAAATACTTCCGGTTTAGACCATCCCATTCCTGTTTCATCGCTCCAGCTCAATGTACCAATTCTTTTGCCACTTGCATCAGCATCATTGATCTGAAATTCAAGTCCGATCTCATCTCCGGCTTTTGGTGTGATATCCGTCCATTTAAATGACGCTTCAACAACATATCCGTCAGAAGTTATTTTTGCCACAGACTTCATATTCTCTTCAAGGCACTTTTTGCCATTAAATGAGTGATCATTTACATAACTGATCCTGTACTGCTTGTCATCGTCTTCATAAGAGTTGGATTTTCCATTATTTTCGTCGATAAATACTTCTAAGGAATCCTGCTCCCATGCATCACCGTTGGTATTATTAAGGACAGGATCTTTGATCTCGGCATATACATAAAGATTGTCTTTATCCCAGAGTAACTTCGCATTTGCAGAAACATTGGAGCCGAGATTGATCGTAATCGGAATGGTTCCGGCATTATCCCATGCCGCATCTTTATCCCCGTCTACGGTAACTGTACCATAGGCAGCTTCCTCTACCCCCGGTTTCATTGTTACTTTCGCATAATATTTACTGCTTGTGCCCTGTTTTCCTGTCAAATCATTAAATGCGGCTGTTTTATCCCCATTTGTGACCACAACATCCATTCCGATCACTTTTGCAACGGAAAGTCCTGCTAACGGTACCTTTACGGTTGCCTGATAACCATTTTCTACTTCTGCTGCCTCGCTTCTTTTTACTGTTACGGTCACTGGTGTGATGTCATCTTTTCCGGAATTTGCAGTATCCACATAAACAGTAACTGCATCATTATCATCTTTTACGGCATCTTCTACCGTAACCTGCACGGTAAGACCATCTTTATCCCACATCGGAATAAAGGAAGCTGTGATATCATTCTGCATGATACTGTATGTCTTTCCTGTCACTGCATCACCTTTTTTCTCTGCAGCGACTACATCCTGAATTGACGGCTGGAGTCTGGATGCATCTACATACGCCCAGTACGCAGGTTTTGCTTTATAATTTCCATCAAAAAGCAATGGGCACTGCGCAGAGCCGTCTGCACCACCACCGACACCGGACTGTTCATGTAACCATGAATTTGGCTCGATGACACCCCATACGGTCAATCCGGAAACGTTCGAACCATCTGCTTTTAAGCCTTTGATCGCATCGAATAACTGTTTATGGCAATATGCAATTTTGGTATATTCGCTCTCTTTTGTTGCCATACCTGATGTATAAGATGCACTTGATTTAAAATCAAGCTCTGTAAGCTGTACTTTTCCTGCAGCTTTTGCATATTTTTCAGCCACTGTTTTAAACTGCGTGGCAGAAAAACTATCCACACTGTAATGTGCCTGCATGCCAAATGCATCCAGTCTGGTTCCATCGGCAGCCTTTACATCATTGATGAGTTTTACAATACCCTCACATTTTGTATTATCCGTCTCACCAAAATCGTTGTAATAAAGCTCTACATTTTTCGGTGCATACTGGTTTGCATATCTGAAGGCATTGATGATAAATTCGTTGCTCTTATATACATGCCACCAGCTTGAATTATTTCCATGACGGATCTCATCGAGACTTTCCGCTGCACTCACGGTATCTGTACGGTAAGAGTTTCCAATGACAGCCTCATTTACAACATCCCAGCCATAAAATAATCCGTCATATTTTCCATTTGCAGCTTCCCCGAAGTAATGGTCAAAGACACTTGAAATAAACCATTCAAGACGGCGGTTCATGGTCTCTTTGTCCACATAAGGTTTGGTTTTATCATAATTTTCATGGAAAAACCATTCCTGTGTCTGGGAATGCCATACAAGGACATGACCACGGATACGGATTTTGTTATCCGGATTTTCATTATTCCACTCACAGATTTTATTTATTAATTTATCTGCACGTGAAAAGTCCAAGCTGTCACCGGCTTCATTTACGACCGGGACTTCAAGATCCTGTCCTTTAAATTGGATCGTCTTTGTGTTGACTTTATCCTCTAACTGATAGTTGAACAATGCATCCGGTTTTAATTCGTTTCCAAGTGTAACCGCATTAAAGTGTTTTTCCACCAGTTCCATCAGCGTATCATCATTGATCTCATCACCGGTCACTGCTGTGCCTGCAACTACATCATTGCCTAAAGCAGCTTTCACACTTTCTTTCCAGTCCGGGATGTCCTTCTCAATAGATGGCTTTTCTCTTTCAATCTTATTCATGGACACACCGGTCACATAGTAAGTCCCTTTTACGCAATCGCCCTGTCCATAGTTGGTTCCCTGTTCTATAATACGGATGACCACCTGATCTGCAGCTTTCGGTATTTTGAAAGTTCCCTCATATTTTGTCCATTCTCCAGCTTTTAATGTCTTTGTACAGTCTCCTGACAAAATACCTGCTGAATAACTTCCAAGATATGTTGCCTCACCACCGGAAACATAGAATGGTGCAAACTCCACATTTCTCTGCTCTTCCGGAGCATCTTTGTAATCATCGGACAATTTCGCCCAGAATGAGAATTTGTATGTTTCCCCTTTTTCAACCGCATCCGTGATATCCTGCGAAAAACAATCCCCAGGGGTGGCAGTTTCCTGATTACGTGTAAGTACACCGTATGTTTTAAGACCGGAATCTGCGATTTCTTCTTCCTCTGCTGCAACTGAAACAACCGATTCTCCGGCTGCACTGTTCCATGACTCCGCCGCTTCGGACGCTGCAAAATCACCGTTTTTTATAATATTATCCCCCAGTTTTGCATCGCCCGCTCCTGCTTTCAGTTCAAAGGTCACGCTCACAAGACTTACCGTTGCATTTTCCGGTTTATCTTCCGTTATCATGATTCCGACTGCATCAATAGCGCCATCCCCCGATGGATTTATCGTATACTCCGTCTGTCCGCTTAATCCGTACTGTGTATTAGCTGCTGTTGCATCATCTCCACCGTTGTATACTTTCAGACTGATCGGTACTTTCTGATCCGCCACCTGAAATGTAACAGCATTCACCTGTGACATTTCGATACTCTCCGGCAACGTCCATTTCACCTGATTATACTGTTTTGCAAAAGACAATTTCCACTGTCCATCTGCGAGTTCATAATCCGCGTCTCCCCATGCCACTTTCAGCTGATCTGCAGTAAAAACTTTTTTTACCCCTGAATTTTCGTTTTCATCTGCATAGACAACTGCATTTTCAAGATATGGTGTCAGCACAGGTCCTATCCCGGTAAAAACCATAGCACTGCATAAAGCTACGCATACCCCTGCTTTCCAATTTCGTTTCAAACCCCGTTCTCCTCCTTTTATATATTTTTGACAGTTACAAATTTATGTTAGCATGAGCAAATATTAAAAATAGGGGATTTTTTATAGAAAAAAACCGGACAAATAATAGAATACACTCTCTGCAGACATCCATTATCATGAGTTAAAAAAGTGGAGAATCCTGCAAAAAACAAAATTCTCCACTTTCTATCATGTTTTTACCACATGACATATATTATAAATTTACTTTTTGGGCTACTTACTGATCTTTACCTTCTTTGCACCGCTGAAACTTCCATAAACTTTTGCTCCTGTGGAATCTTTCTTATAAGCACGTACTTTTACATAATAAGTCTTGCCTTTTGAAAGTTTGCTTAAGGTTTTTGATGTTCCTGTCACTGTCTCTTTCTTTACATTTTTCTTGAATTTCTTATCTGTAGAGTAAACAATCTCGTATCCATCTGCGCCGGAAACTTTCTGAAGAGTTACTTTTGCTTTCTTTCCGGAAAGCGCTGTCACTTTCTTTACAGCTCCCTTTTTCACAACGACTTTTTCCCATTTTGCATATACAGTAATGTTCTTTTTACTGTTCTTTGCGATCGTTGTGATTTTCTTTGTGTACTTGCTGTCTGTATACCAGCCTTTAAATGCATAACCTTTCTTTGAAGCTGCCTTTAAGTTGATTTTCTGGTTGTAATAATACTCCGGATTCTGGTCGTTATTTTTTCCTTTACCCAGTTTATAAGTGATCTTATAACCTACTGTGATCTTACAGGAAGCACTCACACCACTGCCGTCTTTTGCTGTCGCTTTGATCGTGGCAGTTCCATTTTGCAACGCTTTTACTTTTCCGTTTTTGTCAACGGTAGCAACTTTTTTGTTGGATGAAGACCACTTTACAGCTTTATTTGTTGCTTTCGACGGTGTAACAACTGCCTTCAATGTAAGGGTTTCACCTTTTTTCATTCCAGCCTGTGTCTTGTTTAATGTAATTTTACTTACTTTGACTTCTTTTGTCTCTGTGTCTTTATTTCCGTTATTATCTTCGATCTTATTCCACTTTGCATATACCGTGATCTCACCGGTTGTTCCTGCCTCGATCAGCGTGATCTGTTTTGTAAAACCTGAATCTTTATACCAGCCTTCAAATGTATATCCGAAACGTGTCGGATTTTTAAATGTAACCGTCTGTGTTTTATCATAAGAAGCCGGGTTCTGATCGTTGTTTGTTCCACCATTTAAAATATAGTTGATCTTATATGTTTCATAAGCTTCTGTGCTGTACAGATATACATCATCAATCGTTCCCCATGCTTCTGCATCACCTGCTACATGGATCGTCACGGTCAGTTTATCTCCCACAGAAGCGGCAATTCCTTCTGCTTTTGGCTGCTGCCATACTTTCCATCCAGCCAGAGAAGCTTCTCCGGTCTGTGCCGTATTCTGCGTATCATTGGAAAGTGAGATACTGACTGCCTCAGAATCTCCGCCACCATTACCCTGAATATACATATATGCACTGTATACACCGGATTTTGTAACTGTAACAGTCTGTTTTGCTGTAAAATCAACTGCGCTTGATGACCAGAAATGCAATCCCATGCTTCCGCTTCTTGGATCTTCTTTCGTATTTCCCTGTGCACCATTTCCTTCGATCGTCCACACATCACAGCCATCTTCAAATCCACCCTGCTGCAACAGGTTTTCCGGCAGTACGGACACGCTGCAGGTCGTGCTGAGCGTGGAAGTATTTCCCTCACCGTCTGTATAGGATACAGTACCTTTTACTTCATGGGTTCCATATGTCGTAATTGCTGCAATATCATCACTATTCCATGTTACAGAAGCGGTATCTTCTGATCCGTCATTAAACTGTACTGTAACAACTGCCGGTAATACTGACGCAATATCTGCTCCATATGCAGCTTCCACAGCATCCGGTGTTGTCACTGAATCAAGTCTTTTTGTTGTGGTTGCTCCGGTATTTACATACTTAAATACGTTTAAAGATGCAAGTGGTTTTCCATTAAAATCAAACAATGCCTGATTATCAACTGCTGAACCACCATACCATTTGCCTGCATCATCTGCATCATATTCGCTTGCATAGCTTGCAGCCCATCCGGAACCGTATTTCTCCCATGCTGCCTTGTTTGAAGCAAGTACTTCTTCTGCACTATCTGCACTGCTGTCGTATACAGTTACCGGAATCCACGCCGGCTCCCAGTAAAATACACCGATACCATTGTCACCGATATTGTTGATCGCTGAAATAACACTTCTTACTTCATTTGCCTGTCCCTGTATGGAAAATGTATAATCCATACCATCTACTTTTGTATCATTATTACCTTTACGAACAGTATTTTCATGTCCATCGCCATCCTCTAAACTTGTTGCCCAGGATGTCTCTGCTACCATTACTTTTTTGTCATAAGTATCAGCAATATTCTTTAAAGTACTGGTAAGATTGTCAAGTGTTCCATGCCAGTATGGATAATAAGAAGATGCAAATACATCATAGCTTACATCATATGTATTCAGATTTTTTGCATAAGTTGCATAGTTTGCGCTTTTTTCCGGATTTGCAAAATGAACAGCAACTAAGATATTCTTTCCTTTTGCCTCTCCTGCTGCATGAACCGCATCTGCACCGGCATCAAAGATCCTGCACATGTTTTCCCATGTACTCTCACCACAGACACCGTTGTTTGTCTCATTTCCAACCTGAACCATTCCAACATCAACACCTGCATCTAACAGTTCTGTAATGCTCGCTGTTGTATAATCAGATACAGCTGTCACTTTCTGATCGATCGTATAATCTGCCCAGGCTTTCGGTGCCTTCTGTTTTCCCGGATCTGCCCAGAAATCAGAATAATGGAAATCAATTAACACCTTCATGCCTGCGTCGGTTGCCCATTTTCCGATTTTCTTTGCTTTTGCAAGATCGTTATTTCCACCACCGTATCCTTTTCCATTGCTGTCATATGGATCATTCCACACACGGATACGCACATAGTTGACACCTGCTTCTTTTAACTGGCTGAAGAACTCCTGATCACCTATCACGTTACCGTTCCAGTCTTTGAATGTCACTCCGCTGTCTCTTAAGCTGACATAAGATGACACATCCACACCTTTGATAAAATCATCGCTCAGTCCATCTACTTTCTGTACAAAAATACCATCAGCTCCGGTATCAACGATGCCTGCATCAACCAGTGCATCTTTTGCAGCCTGCAGGACTGTTTTAGCTTCTGTTAATTCCTCTACGGTTTTGTTGTCTTTATCCCCATAAACTGCTTTTGCTGATGTAAGCGCTGTCTGTAATGCACTCCAGGTATCTGAAGTGTAATCTGACTCTGTCAGGGCTTCACAGGCTGTGATAAGGGTATTTAAAGCCTCTGCTGCTTCGGTTTTTTCCTCTCCATCAGACAGATTTTTTGTTAATGTAATGTCATCTACATCGAACCAGTATCCGGCACCTAATGTACCTGCAATTTTAATAATAATACTTCCGCTTTCATCTACTACTATATTTTCAACCTTAAACGTCGACCAGTTATTCCAGCCATTTTCCGTACTTAATACTGTACTCTCGTCTCCCGCATAAAACTTTAAATCTGCAGTTTTATCATTTGCTCCATCTATACTTAACATAGCGGTATAATTTCCTGCTGAAAGTCCCGTAATCTCCTGAGACATAACAAACTCGGCTTCGTTTTCCGACCAAATGTTGATATAACCCGTCGTATTATTTGTCATACCTGTGTCTGTACCTTTTTTTAAGTTTGGCGAATAATCGCCACCACCCAACAAAAATGTCCATCCAGATGCATCTGTCTCAAAATCTCCATTTGTTATCAGATTACTGCTGCTTGCAGTTTTTACATTCTCCGTACTTTCCTCTGTCTCTTCCACACTCACAGAAACTGTCTCTTCGCTTCCTGCTGCCCAGACATCCGTTGTCCCGGCACTTGTCACAATCAATGTCGCTGCCAGTGCCGCTGCCAGCATGCGCTTTACCATCCCACTTTTCATTATTTTTCCTCCCCAAACATCTTGTTTGCGCAACGCTGTTGTTCCTATGCTCTGAAAGAAATTTCATTTTCCCAGTTTTAACAACATTTCTCGTTTTTTTCTTTGCGCAACCGTTTGTTCATATTGCTATTATATATGCCACATATAACTTGCGCAATAGACACAAATCATAGAATTTGCATGCACTTTTTGTGCACTTTGTCTTTATATTGCATTTTATTCATATTATTTTTGTGCTTTTATAAAATATTTTTCTATAAATCCACGCCCAATTTTTGCACAACAGCGTTCGTTTTTTTACTATATTTTTCCATTTTATCAGCAAAAATTTCTGTTTATTTACTTTATTTATAATTATTTTCAATAAATTCGTTGTTTTTCGTTTGCATAGGTATATAATGGAAGAAAAACGCAAAGGAGCATACGGTTATGAAAAACAAAAGAAAACAGATTTCCAATGAAATCTCAATCCGCATTCTGTCGGTCGTTATCACAATATTCGTCATTTTCTCTATTGTAGTTGCGATCATGATCGGGAACATCAGCTTGTCCTCGCAGAAAGACGAACTGGAACTACAGTCAAAAGCTGCCTCATATCAGCTTGAAACCTTTTTTAAAAAGTACACAACTACCGCGGAACAGATGGCTCTCAATCCCGATATACGGGAAATCCTGACTGAAACTAAATCCGGCGATTCCATTAAAGAAGCCACCCTTTATCAGGATGTATTTAAAGAGCTGCAGAGTCATCAGGCAACAGACAGTGAAAACATTCTTGCTGCCTGGATCGGTGATATTGATGCTAATGTTCTGACCCAGTCAGACGGCTATACCAGTGACAGTTCTTTTGATATCACGCAAAGAGACTGGTATCAGGTAACACAAACCGGTAAAAGTATGCTCACCAACGCTTACACAGATGTCAGCACAGGCAAATTAATTTTAAGCGCCGCCGCACCCGTATACGATCCTTCCGGAAAAAATGTTGTCGGTGTTGCCGGATTGGATATTGCCTTAGACCATATCAACGAATTATTTTTCTCCTACACAGTAGGTGATAATGGTTTTGTAATTCTTTTAACATCTGACGGAACCATCATTTACCATCCAAATACAGATTATCAGTTAAAAACTCTTACTGAGATTGGTGTAAGTGATAATGTAGTCAATGCTCTTGGAGGTGGAAATACCGCAGTAAAATATACCATTGGAAATAAATCAAGATATGGATATATTGTAGACATTACAGATACCGATTATTTTGTTTTAAGCTGTCTGCCATCCAGTGAATATTTTTCCAGCCTCACCATATGCATGGTTATTATGCTTGTACTGATCGTCATCGGTATTGCAGCCACTGTCATTGCCATCCGCAAAGTCGCTTCTGCTATTACAAAACCGATCAGTACATTAAATGATGTTGCACAGGAACTTGCCAAAGGAAACCTTGATGTATCCCTTAAGATTCACTCTGACAATGAAATCGGCGAACTTTCTGACTCCATCCAGTTAACGGTAGACCGCCTGAAGGAATACATTAATTACATTAATGAGATTACCTATGCCTTAAACCGTTTAGCAGATGGAAAGTTAAAATTTACACTGAAATATGATTATGCCGGAGATTTTTCAAAAGTAAAAGAAGGTCTTATCAATATTTCTGAATCCATGCAAAACATCATGACTGATATTATCAACACTTCCAGTCAGGTGTCTGCCGGTTCTGAGGATCTTGCCAAAGCAGCACAAAGTATTGCGGAAGGCGCCACCACACAATCGGCTTCCGTAGAAGAACTTGTTGCCACCACAACTGCTGTTACCGATCAGGTAAAAGAAAATACTGCTGCTGCACAGGTTGCGGCTGATGAAACATTAAAAGTAACTGATATGATGCGAAACAGCAAAGATCAGATGTCACTAATGACAGAAGCAATGAATAAGATCACACAGACCTCCAATGAGGTTGTCGGCATCATTAAGACAATTGAAGATATCGCAGACCAGACAAATCTGTTAGCATTAAATGCTTCCATTGAAGCTGCACGGGCAGGTGAAGCCGGAAAAGGATTTGCTGTTGTTGCCTCCGAGATAGGTTCTTTAGCCGAGGAAAGCTCCAAAGCAGCCAATACGACCAAAGATCTCATCGGTATTTCCATTAACGAAATTGAACATGGAAACCAGATTGTAAATGACGTCGTCACTTCCATTCAGGAAGTCATGGAGGCTGTTCAGAAAGTAAATGAAATGATTTCAAAGAGTTCCGAAACTTATGTCCAGCAGGAGCAGAGCATGGAACAGCTTGAGATTGGTATTGAAGAAATTTCTAAAGGAGTGGAAGACAACTCTGCCGCTGCCGAAGAAACTTCTGCCACATCGGAAGAGCTTGCCGCTCAGGCTACTACGCTAGAGCAGCTTGTACAAAGATTTGACCTGACCAACGAGGAATAACACGCTGATCTAACGCCGGAACAGTAAAAAATCCCCTGTAACCAGCAATACAAATATAGCAGGTTGCAGGGGATTTCTTCTATTCAATGTAAATTCTATTCACTGTGAATTTTATTCGTTGCGAATTTATTCGTTGCGAATTTATTCGTTGCGAATTTATTCGCATACGTATGGCATTAATGCAACGTGACGGGCTCTCTTAATAGCTACTGTAAGAGCTCTCTGGTGTTTTGCACAGTTGCCAGTGATACGACGAGGAAGAATTTTTCCTCTCTCAGAGATGTATCTCTTTAATTTGTTTGTATCTTTGTAATCGATTACGTTATCTTTTCCACAGAAAACGCAAACTTTTTTTCTTCTATGCATCGGGCGTCTCTTCATTGGTGCGCCATCTTTGTCTGCTGCTTTATTGAAAGCCATGATAATTACCTCCTGTTGTTATGATCTCCATTAGTTAAATGGTAACTCTTCATCAATTCCATCCGGAATATTCATGAAGCCATCACCTGCTGCACTGCTCGGTGACGGTCTGTCGGAAGGGTTAAAACCGGAGTTATCTCCGCCGCCGCTGGCATTTTTGCTCTCTGCAAATTCTACATTTTCAGCAACAACGTCCGTCGTGTAAACACGCTGTCCGTCTTTGTTGGTGTAGCTGCCAGTCTGAATACGACCTTCCAGAACGAATTTTGTTCCCTTACGTCCGAATCTCTCCAAAAACTCTGCTGTTCTGCCAAATGCAACACAGTTGATAAAATCTGTATTCTGATCATCTCCGTCACGACGGAAACGGCGATCTACTGCAAGTGAAAATCTTGCGATCGCAGTAGCACTCTCGCCCTGAGAATAACGGATCTCTGCGTCTCTGGTTAATCTTCCCATAAGAATAACTTTGTTCATATACGATTCCTCTCTTCTATCAAACAAACCGTTGTCAGTTCAAAGAATCTTATTTCTCGTCTTTTCTTACTACTAAGAAACGAAGAACATTGTCCATGATGCGGACATCGCGCTCAACTTCTGCCGGAACAGTAGATGCAGCGTCGAACTGGATGAAATAATAGAAAGCTTCTGACATCTTCTGGATCTCATATGCTAATTTCTTCTTACCAGCCTCTTCTACTTCTGTTACGTTACCACCGGCACGAGTGATGTACTCTTTTGCCTTCTCTACGGTAGCTGTTCTCGCATCGTCTTCGATCTTTGCACTAACAACAAGCGCTAATTCATACTTATTCATGCGAATTTTCCTCCTTTTGGTCTCTGGCCCGCTCTTATATGAGTGAGCAAGGAATTTAATAATATATCACGAAGATATATTTTATCATAAAAATCAATAGTTTGCAAGAACTTTTTACTCAGCTTCCTTGCTTAGCTTCCTTTTTGCGGATTTCTCTGGTATTTCTCTCCACAAGTTTTCTTGCGATCATGATCTGGTGCCCGCAGCCTAAGCATTTCAACCTGAAATCTGCACCCACGCGCAGGATCTCCCATTCACTGCTGCCGCACGGATGCTGCTTTTTCAACCGCACCACATCACCAACTTCATATTTATCCATAAATCCTCTCTATTCTCCTATACTATTTATTCTGCGAGCAATTTGCTGCATCAATTGCGATCACAAGCATCATTCCAAGCAGTTCATCGCCCGGATTGGTAAAATCGATCACATACGTATCACCCCAGTGGAGTAATTGTTTTGAAATATGAATAATGGAACTGCAGCCGGAATATACATCATAATCCCAGCCAAGGAAATCTCCCTCCACACGCCATCCATTAAAATCAATATCATATTTCGGTCGGAACAGAGTAAACTGTTTTTCGATCTGTCCTCTTTTGATCCCACCTGTTTCAATTTCAAAGACCGGAAGAAGATTAAACAGCTTCTGACGGATCATTCCAACCTCAACATGTGCCGCATCATAGACATGGATCTGATGTCCAAGTGCAAACACCTCTGCCCTGACAAAATACCGTACATTGCCCTCCTCATCATAGACATCATAAGTATCTGACCATGAAAACACTCTCTGTTTTATCAGTAAACGCATACCTTCTCCTTTTTAGATGTTTAAAATAGTACTTACTCTGTTTACCGGATCTGTGAAAACACCTCACCAAGCCCTGCCTGGATTAAAAGATCTGCTCTGCCATCCATCGGTGTTGTAGATTTATTGATAAGCACCAGCTTGTTTCCCCGGTAATAGTCGATCAATCCTGCAGCCGGATATACTGCCAGCGAAGTTCCACCAATGATAAGCACATCTGCATGGCTGATATAAAATACAGCATCCTCTAAGGTCTGCTGGTTCAAGCCCTCTTCATAAAGCACCACATCCGGTTTGATCTTACCTCCACACGCATCACACAGCGGAATCTCTGTACCGGATTTTAAAATATATTCCGCATCAAATCCTTTTCCACACTTCTGACAGTAATTGCGATGCACGCTGCCATGCAGCTCTAAAACATGCCTGCTTCCTGCCATCTGATGCAGTCCGTCAATGTTCTGTGTGATGACGGCTTTTACCTTGCCCGCAGCCTCTAACTCTGCAAGTTTCTGGTGTGTCACATTTGGTTTTGCATCAAGACATAGCATCTTATCACGGTAAAAACGGTAAAATTCTTCTGTATGTCTCATATAAAAGGTATGACTTAATATCGTCTCCGGTGGATAATCATATTTCTGATTATAGAGTCCATCCACACTCCTGAAGTCAGGGATGCCACTTTCGGTAGAAACGCCTGCTCCCCCGAAAAATACAATATTATCTGACTCCTGTACCATTTCTAAGAACTTTTCTATATTTGACATGATCAATCCTTTCTCAGGACAAACTGTCCCACCAGTTCATTTAAAGACACTGCTTGTGCAGACAGCTCCTCACTGGTTGCAGATGATTCCTGTGCTGCTGCAGAATTTGACTGAACCACCTCTGAGATCTGGTTTACCCCTGATTCTGCCTGTTCCATCGCTCTTGCCTGCTCTGCCGACTGTTCGCTTAACATCTTTGATTCCTCAGCGATCTCTTTGATTCCTTCAACTACTTCCTCTAATGCCGCAGAAGCGCTTTCTGCCGCCTTATTCCCCTCTGCGATCTCCTGCAGGGAACCTTCAATCAGCTGGCGGGTATCAACTGCTGACTGCGCACTCTGCTCTGCCAGTTTCCTGATCTGGTCCGCAACAACCGCAAATCCTTTTCCCGCTTCCCCTGCACGGGCAGCTTCGATCGCTGCATTTAAGGATAACAGATTCGTCTGGCTTGCAATATCTTCGATATCAGAAATAATATTTTCGATTTTGGTTGATGTCTCATTGATCCGTCCCATAGCATCCGTCAAAGCCGTCATCTGTTCGCGGCTGTTATCTGCCTGCTTTGCATACTGGCTTGCTTTCTGGTGTGATGCCTCAAGCTTTTCTGCCGTGGCATTGACATTGTCCGTAATGTTCGTGATCGTTGCCGTCAGTTCTTCCACGGAACCTGCCTGGTCTGTTGCCCCTTCTGCCAGTGCCTGTGCAGATTCTGCCAGATTTTCAGAACCAGCAGAAACCTGTTTTGAAGCATCTTCAACCTGCTGTAACGTACTGTTCATCTGACGGTTCATCTTTCTTATGGCATCTTTTAAGGCTGCAAATTTTCCGACATATTTATTTTCGATCCTGGTTCCGACAGCATAATTACCAGCCGCCATTTCTCCTAACAGCTCCCCTGCATCCGTAATAATCAGGTTCAGATTATGCGCCATCTGTTCTGCTTCTAAGATCATCTCTTTGATCTCGTCATCTGCCTCACTCTCCGGGAACGGACTGTCAAGATCACCTTCTGCAAATGATTTCAGACGTTCTGCCAAAGCTGTCAGAGGCTTTTCTATATCTACAGCTATCGTGTTTCCGATACGGATGGAAATCACAATACAGACCACGATCACCGCTATGATCACGATCATAAATATGAGCTCCATATTATGTAATGATGCCTTTGATGCATCACCCTTTTGTACATTCAGATCCATCAGTGTTGCCAGATCCTGATAAATTTTGTCATACTGTGGTGAGAGTTCACCGGTGTCGATTTCCTGTGCTTTTAAATAACCATCATCCGAAGATGATGTTGCAAGCTCTAAAACTTCTGCATCAATATCCCAATAGCCGTCCAGATCCGTAACTAACGTATTATATGCCTCTTTTGCCTGTGGGAAAACCATGGTACTTTCTATGTCTTTCAGATATGTTTCAAAGGCTTCCTTTTTCTGATCATGCAGCGATACCTGTGCCTCGATCATGTCCTCCTCATCATATCCAACAACAGCACGCAGGGCGCTTCTCGTCTCTGAAAATGTAACCATTGCCTTACCGATATCTCCCTGCGAAAATCCATAATTAGTCATCGCATATTCATATCGGCCAGACGCGACCAGCATTGCAATAATTCCAAGCACTGTTGCGATCGTCGCAATGCCTGTTACCATTTTAAATCCGGTATTTAACCGCTTTTTTATCTTCATGTCTTTCAGCTTTTGCATAACCGTTCACCTTCCCTTTTGTAATATACCTTTAACATGTATAATTTTAGTATATTTTCGATACATTTTCAAGGTTTGCCACCCACGATACTGCTAAATTTTATCATCAAAAAACAGTAGTCTAGCAATCTGCTTTCTGCAGCTCTAAACTACTGTTTTTTAGTTGCGGGAACAGGATTTGAACCTGTGACCTTCGGGTTATGAGCCCGACGAGCTTCCAGACTGCTCCATCCCGCGATATTTCAACAGAACAAATGCCCTGTTCGTTTACATAACATTATTATAGACCTTTTTTTCTTTTTGTCAAATCATTCCTGCCAGCACTACGCTCGCAGCCATTCCGGCTGCCGTAGCAGCCAGCGCTCCTGCAAGCGTATAGCGGCTCTTTTTGATTTTTACACTCATAAAGTAAACAGACATGGTATAAAAAATTGTCTCCGTGCTTCCGAGCATGATCGACGCCATCCGCCCCAGCAGCGAATCCGTCCCATACTCCTTATAAATATCTAAAAGCAGACCTGTTGCCGCCGAAGATGAAAACATTTTCACAACAGCAAGCGGAAGCAGTTCGGACGGGAATCCGATCTTTTCTGTGAAAATAGCACATACATTTGAAAAACATTCCAGAAATCCGGACGCACGCAGGATTCCAACAGCAACCATCAGTCCGATCAGTGTTGGCATGATCCCTATGACTGTTTCAAATCCGTCTTTCGCTCCCTCGATAAACTCTTCGTAGATATTGTGCCTGCACAACAGCCCATATCCGATAATCAAAAAAATCAGAAGTGGTATCATGATATCGGATAAAAACATCATTATCTGCATAGGACACTTCCCGAAGCTGCTGTTAGTTTATTATATGTATCAGCGATTCACATTATTCATGCGATTTTCGCGCCAGACGTTCATAATCCTCCTGTGGCATTGGTTTTGCGAAATAATATCCCTGAATATAATTACAGCCAAGTCTCTTTAGCATCTGTACCTGTTTCTTTTCTTCAACGCCTTCTGCAATGACCGGCATATCCAGCGCTTTTGCCATCTGGATAACTGCCGCTAAGATCTTTTCTCCGCGCCCATCATCTTTGCCTTTGGAAAGAAACTTCATATCAATTTTCAGTACATCCAGATCAATGTCCTTTAACACGTTCAAAGATGAATATCCGCTTCCAAAATCATCCATCAGAATTGTAAATCCTGCCTTGTGCAGATAATTCACCGCATTTAAGATGACATTTTCCGTATCGGAAAAAACACTCTCCGTCAGTTCTAAGTGCAGGTACTCCGGTGGTATCCGGTATTTTTCCACAAGATTGACCAGTGACTCTAAAAAATTGGGGTCATAAAGGTTGACACGGGAAACATTCACAGAGATCGGATCCGGCTTACGTCCTGCTCTTAACGCCGTTGCAATAAGCTGGCAGACCTGATCCCACACATAATAATCAAGTTTTATAATAAAACCGTTCTTCTCGAAAACAGGTATAAACTCTCCCGGTGAAACCATCGTCCCATCCGTTTTTTTCCAGCGTACAAGTGCTTCCGCGCCACGCGGCGTATAACCATCTAACTCATACTTCGGCTGAAAATAAACGACAAACTGTTTTTCCTCAAGTGCCGTATCCATTTCGTTTATGATCTGCTGCTCCCGCTGCATCTCTTTTCCCATCTGTTCCGTGTAGAGTGCCTCATGATGCATATACTGCCCCTTGCATTCCTGTGCTGCAATTACAGCATGCTCATAGATTGCCGATACCTCCATCTCCTTGTCCCGGATAATATAACATCCCGCCGACGTCTCAAGATAACAGCGCAGCTCCCCGTTTTTCTTCACCTGTTCCCGGATCTTCTGGGCGATCAGCAGTGCATCCTGTTCTTTTTCTACCGCAACACAGATTCCAAAAACATCGGAATTTAATCTGCCATAAGTATACGTCTTATATGCACTGAGTACACCGCAGATATTGTGCGCCATACATCTTAACAGACGGTCTCCTTCTGCCGCACCATAGAAAGAATTGATCATTTTAAACCGGTCAATATCCAGCCGGATAAATGCAAATGTCTCATCCTTACTGTCATCCAGCATCTCCCTCGTCTTCTGGTAAAACATCTGACGGTTATAAATTCCTGTCAGGGAATCATACTCTAAAAAGTGCTGTTTGCTCCTTTTGATAGCGTTCATGACACGAAACCAGATGATCTCCCGGTGGAATGACTTCGGTATAAAATCCCATACCCCATACTCCAGACAGCGTTTTTCATTTTCCACATTGTCTTCCGTTGTCGCAATGACGATCGGAATATACTTATATTCGCTGTGTTTTTTGAATTCCTCCAGGAAAGCAAATCCATCCATTACAGGCATAATAAGATCCAGTATAATTGCCGCTACCGAAAGTCCTTTATCCTTTTTCAGATACTCCAGTGCCTTTTTCCCGTCTTCTGACTCTACGATCTGATAAGCTTTACGGAAAATATCAGCCAGGGACTGCCTGTTGAGCTTATTATCATCTACAATCAAGATCTTATTTTTTTTCATTGGTATCCCTCACTTTCTCTGAGGATTTGTCTTACACATAAATCTATTCTCATTATAATGTCTTTTATCAAATAGTACAACGAATTATTTGTCAGATTTTGTAAATATTTTGTCTGATTTTACAAAAAATAATCGCAGTCAGTGTACTGCATGTTGTCGCGATCAGTGCCGGGCCGACGATCTGCGCCGGATTCACACTTCCATACTGACTGCGGTAGGCAATAATGTTTACCGGTATGATCTGAAGGGATGAAATATTGATGATCAAAAAATCACACATCTCGCTGCTGGCGGTCCGCTCTCCTTTTTTTGTTTTTTCATCTGAAAATGCTTTATTTCCACGCTCTTTTTCTAATTCTGCCAGCGCCTCCATCGCTTTTAATCCGGCTGGTGTTGCCGCCCATCCCAGTCCGAATATATTTGCAATCATATTGGTAGCAATATATTTATTTGCCGGATGATCTTTTGGAATATCCGGGAACAGAAAATACAGCACCGGCGCAAGACGCCTTGACAATCCTGCAATGATACCTGTTTTTTCAGCGATTTTCATCAGTCCAACCCAGAAAGACATCACTCCCATCATGGTAATACAGAGTGTTACCGCCTCTTTTGCCGAGTCAAGCGCTGCCTGCGTAACCGCCGGAAGTGTGCCGTGAAATGCGGCAAATACAACGCCTGTCAAGATCATAAATGCCCAGAGATAATTCATATGTACCTCTCCGGTTTTTCTTTTATTTTATGGTCAGAATGCATCATATATGTATTGCAAAATTGCAATGCAATTCTGCAACGCAATTCTGCAACGCAATTTTGCAATGCAATTTTGTCATGTCATCTTTCCATGCACTTCTTCATCCAACAATTTTTCGGTTATTTTTTCTTTAGATCAACATATATATCACTAACACTCTGGATCTTAAACTGAGGTATTTTATCTTGACATGTTTTTCTGATATTTTTCACCGGTTTCCGCGCTTATACCGGATAGCCACACTTTTTCTCGTTCTGCTCATATTTATCCCCACCGTGTTATCCGGTGGCTGCGCAGTCCCAAAATATAACTCGGCTCCGGACTCCTCCATTTCTTCTGGGCATATGCCAGATTCAGACTCCTTCAATTCTTCTGAATACAAATCCGATCCGGCAGACAATGCATCTTCTGGATCTTCCCTTAATTCTGCACAAAATGCTGCATTTGACGAATTTTTACTGCAGCTTTTCCGTTCAGAGATCACCCAGAATACCATAAATCTGCATTTTTCGCTTTCCTCTCCGGCGTCTTACGGCATCACAGACATTCCAATCTCACTTGGCGGTATATCCGGTCAGGCGGCAGAGCAAAACCGCGCCGCCTTAGAAAACACGGTTGCCGCCCTAAAGCACTTTGACACGGAAAAACTTTCCAAAACACAGAAGCTGACCTATGATATTTTGTCAGATTACCTTTCAATGGAACAAAAAGGAACAGATTTTTCACTGTATAATGAATACCTAAACCCATCTTCCGGTATCCAGGCGCAGCTTCCGGTGCTCTATGAAGAATATCGTTTTTACAACGAGGATGATATCAAAACCTATCTGAAACTGCTGCCCCTGACCGGTTCTTATTTTGAACAGATCATTGATTTTGAAAAAGAGAAATCCTCTGCCGGACTTTTTATGTCCGATGCAGTCTGTAAAGAAGTGATCGAACAGTGTTCCCGTTTTGCAGACGATGGAGACGATCATTATCTGATCTTAACTTTTAATAAAAAGGTGGATGACTTCAAAGATCTGTCAGATGAACAAAAAACTGCCTACAAAAAGCAAAATGAAAAGATCGTAAAAGAAATGATTTTTCCTGCTTACACCTCACTGGCATCTTCCCTGAGCAGCCTGCTTGGCAACGGAAAAAATGAAAAAGGACTCTGCTATCTGAAAAGAGGCAGGGATTATTATAAATATCTTGTCTATGAAAATACAGGCTGTGCAGATTCCATTGCAGATATTGAGACTATGATCGGACAAAAAAGATTATCCGATCTAAGCGAAGCCGCCGCCCTGACCGCATCAAATCCGGATCTCTGGACGGACGCGCAAAAGCTTTCGCTTTCCAGTGCAGATCCCACATCCGTTTTGGAGCTGCTGAAAGAACGAATGCAGTCCGATTTTCCAAAAGCCCCGGATGTCTCTTACTCTGTGAGTTATATTGAAGAATGTATGGAAGACTATCTCGCGCCGGCTTACTATATCACTGCACCAATCGATGACTATAATGCAAACTCTATCTATATCAACGCAAAAACAGATGCCACGACCATGCGCTATTTTACCACACTCGCCCATGAAGGCTTCCCCGGTCACCTGTATCAGACGATCATGTCATACCAGTCCGGTCTGCCGGCGATCCGCAGCATTTTAAACTATCCCGGATACGTGGAAGGCTGGGCAACCTATGTGGAAATGATGTCTTATCATTATGCCGGTCTGCCGGATGATGCTGCCACGCTTCTCGCTTTAAATCAGTCTGCACTTTTAAGCCTTTATGCCTCAACTGATATCGGTATCCATCATGATGGCTGGTCGCTTTCCGATACAATAAAATTCTGGAATGACTACGGTATCAATGATCCGGATACTATTGCAGAAATTTACCGCTATATCATATCAGAACCGGCAAATTATCTCCGGTATTACGTCGGTTATCTGCAGTTTCTGGAATTAAAAGAATATGCAAAAGAAACTCTCGGCAATGATTACAATGAAGCCGCATTTCATCAGACGCTTCTCTCTATCGGTCCGGCACCGTTTGAAATCATAAAAAAATATCTGAAAGAATTTTACCAGAAATAACGGATTTATTCGCTATTCTTCTTTCAGGAGTGCCTGATATACATCGCGTTTGCTCATGCCACGGTCTTTTGCCACCAGCTTCATAGCTTCTTTTCGAGGAGTTCCTTTACTTTCGTATACCTGCATATGTTCCTCTAACGACATATCCTCCCAGGATTTTCTTGCCTCTTCGGCAAGTTCCTCGAAAGTTTTTCCGTGGAGCACGAGTACATACTCCCCGCGGGGTTCGTTCTCCTCATAGTAGGCAAGACTGTCTGACAGAGTCGTGCGCATTTTTTCTTCGTAGCGCTTCGTGAGTTCCCGGCAGATGGATATCTGCCGGTCTCCGAGCGTATCATACAGTTCTTCTAATGTTTTTACAAGATGATGCGGCGCCTCATAAATAATGATCGTGCGTGTTTCATCCTTTAACTCCTGCAGAATAGCAACCCGCTCTTTTTTCTCCCGCGGCAGAAATGCCTCGAACGCAAAACGCCTTGTCGGAAGCCCGGACATCGTAAGTGCCGTAATACACGCCGCTGCCCCCGGCAGGGATGTCACTTCAATTCCTTCCTCATAACAGATGCGCACTAAATCTTCGCCCGGATCGGAAATACCCGGTGTCCCTGCATCCGTGATCAGTGCAATGTCTTTACCTTCCCGTAGTTTATCCACAAGCTGATATGCTTTTTCTATTTTATTGTATTCATGATAACTTGTCATCGGCGTCTTGATCTCAAAATGATTCAACAGCTTGATTGAATTTCTGGTATCTTCCGCTGCGATCAGATCCACTTCCTTTAATGTACGAAGCACCCGGTACGTGATATCTTCGAGATTGCCGATCGGCGTTGCACATAAATATAATTTTCCTGCCATCATTCTCTCCATTTTCGGAATATTATGCTGATTCTTATTAGCACATTATAAAACCACTCCGTAAAATTGACAAGAAAATCCTGCGTTATACTAAGATAAGCTTTCATGTTCAATTAGCTGATTCACCTTCTTACGGAGTTTGATGAACTCATCAGTATCTTTCAATGACAGGTCACGATCATATGGCAGCAATACCGGAACCTCTGCCTTTACTGTTCCGGGTCTTTGCGTCAGCACATAAATCTTGCTGGATAAAAAAACTGCCTCCTCGATATCGTGCGTGACAAAAATGACCGTTGGCTTTTCTTCCTGCCAGATTTGGCGCATCAGAAGCTGCATATCCGCTTTTGTCTGAGGATCTAAAGCAGAAAACGGCTCATCCATCTCCTTTGCGTTTGCCAGCCCGTATTCCTCACACAGAAATCCTTTTACAATCCTGCCATCTGACAATTCCATATCCCCGATACAGAGTGGCTTTTTTACCTGCTGTAAAAATGCTCCGATGCTCACAACCGGCAGTTCATAAATCTCTACCGCTATCGCAGCGCCCTTTTTATCGTCATATACCATGCCCGGTTTCTCCGGTACGGTATCCAGACGATACAGTCTGTAATGCGGTGCAGTATTTATGCTCTCTTTGTAGGATGCTTTAAGCTCTGTGAGCTGGCTCTCCAATGGAAATCCTTTTTTATGCAGTCCGCATACCGCAAACGGAATGCTCTGTGTCTGTAAAAACCGTTCCGCTGTACCAAGGATCTCGCCCTCCTGATCGGATAATGAGAAAATAGTGATTCCAAATGGAAGCTCTGTATCCGCTGTATTTTCCGGTACTGCTATGGCACACATATCAAGTAGGTTGTTGTCATGAATTATAACGGCAGGTATATATTTTCACAATCAGCAGAATGATTGATTTGCATACTACTTTCGATGTACCAATACTTCTTTTCCTCTACTCTAAAATAACTGCGTCCGCCTGCTGATTCCCAGTTTTTCAAAAATATTACTCAGATGTTTTTTTACTGTTGCCTCACTGATCAGAAGCTGTCTGGCGATTTCCTGATTGGAATATCCTTTTCTTACAAGCTGCACGATTTCCTGTTCCCTCCCCGAAAGAAGATCTGCCTCCCTGTTTTTTATGGTATTTTCCGCACCCGAAACATAATGGTTTGCATAGGCAAAAACATTTTTTTCAAAATGAGGCAGAAATGTCTGCAAAATTTCCATCTCATGCCCTGTAACGTCCGGTTCTCCACACTTCCGCAGCAGATTCAAAAATACCCGTGTCTTTCCCTCTTTCATAATGATAAGCCCGCATCCCATATCTAATTTCTGGGGTTTAAAATACTCACGGTAAATCACCGATGCTCTTCGTTTCTCATCCGTTAAAAGATCGGTATCGCGGTATGCCATTGATTTTGTAAAATTGCACATCTGCATCAGATAGTCTTTTGCAAAATAAGTATCTAAGTATTTCCGTTTCATGACAGGATCCACATTTTCAAATACCGAATGCGCCACGTCTAACCTGCCGTCTTCATCTATCACTAAAAAATAACCCTGCGTATATGGAATCAATATACGGATCAGTTTTAAACATCTTTCTCCAAACGTCTCCAGGCTTCCGGCATAATAGATTTCCAGAAGAATGTCATTGAACATGCGCCATTCTTTTTCTGTCATAACGTAATATCCTCCACGGACACTCCAAGAGATGCCAGCTTTGCAATCGTCACTTTGATCTGATACTCCAGCTCCTGATTTTCCACCCCATTGTTTGCACGTTTGATGCGCTGTAAATCTGTATATTTATCAATTAAAACCGTGATCAGTTCTTTTTCTGTCATATCCTCCATCCTCACTACCGCCTTTCTCCGATATAAAAAATAATAGCCTGCGCTTTGCGAACATTCTATTGTTGTGAATTGTATCTGCATTCTGTAATTTTCTATATTTTAGCGGATTTTATTTTTGGTGTAAACATGCAACTTCCATTTATCTTTTGTACTTCCCGCCATCTGTTTCCTGCTGTTGTCCACACCTATTGTGTGAACAGCAGCAATTTTCTTTCACAATCTGATGCCATGCCTGACTTTGTGCTTTTGTTCCTATTCCAGTTTTTGTCTATACAACAATCCCTGCACCTTTTATTCCTTCTCTTTCACATACACCGTCATGCGTTCCTTTGTTCCATCCTCACTGGCGTAGACATAAGACCTGCCAGCTGCTTTTGCAGTGATAACCCCGTTTGCATCTACCGACACCACATTGGAGTTAGAGCAGGAATACGCCGGCTGATTGCCGGAAGATACCGTCGCATTTACTCTTGCACGTTCCCCCGGATGAAGTGTAATCGTCGTCTGCTCAAATGTAATCTTTGGAGATCTGACCGTCACTTCACAATTTTTGCTGACTCCATCTACGGTTACAGTAATGACTGCCGTTCCATGTTTGACCGCGGTTACTTTTCCTGTTTCATCCACAGTCGCCACACTTTTTTTGTTGGTTTTCCACACTGGTGTTGTTTTTGATGTGGAAGATACCTTAAGTTTATACTTTTCCCGTCTGTATAACGAGATTTTAGACGGCATCAGGCGGACTGTCGGACTTTTTACTGTCACTTTACAATTCACAGATGTACCGTCAACCTTTGCAGTAACCGTAGTTGTTCCCGGCTTCTTTGCTGTTACTTTTCCATTTTCACTTACCGATGCAATGCTTGTCTTTGCCGACTTCCACGTCACCTTATGCCCGGTGGATGAGGCTGCCGTAAGCACTGCACTTTCCCCATTTTCCAAGGTCAGACTGGTCTGATTCAACGTGACTTTCGTCTTTGTCACCGTGATCTTGCAGCTTGCCTCCGCATTTTTGCTTTTTGCAGTGATCGTCGCACTTCCCGCCTTTTTGGCAGTAATTTTTCCATAGGTGTTCACTGATACAACCTTTGAATCACTGGATGTAAATGTCGGCTTTTTACTGCCGGATGCAACCACGGACAAACAATAGGTGTCCCCGATTTTCATTGTTTTTTCATATGCACTTAAGAAAATAAAACCATATCCTGAAGCCGCATACACTTCTACTTTCTGATACTCTGAAATAAAAAGCATGGAAACCATGCAGAGGATGGCTAATGCCATCCGGATGACTTTTTTCCCTGATTTCATAGATGTTTCCCCCAATCCTTCTCTGAATGACAGATGGCGGAAATGTACAAAAGAAAAGGTCATCCGGCACATTTTCCACACCGGATGACCTTATTATTAAATTATCATAGCTGATTACGGATGTAAACCGAACAAATCATAAAGTTTTTATAATTTACGCTTCCTGTTTTCTCTTCCCCATCACCAGATAGAACACAACTCCCGCTGCCACAACCCCGATGGAAATGATCTGTGACGTGGAAAGTACGCCGATGCTTCCCCGGTAATCGTTCCGGAAAAACTCAATGATAAATCTTCCGATTCCGTAAAGCACCATATATCCTGCTGCCACCTGTCCTTCTTTCGGCTTTCTTCCTGCGTAAAGAAGCAAAAGACCACAGATCAGAAAGTCCCCTGCAGATGACATGAGCTGTGTCGGCAGAAGTTTCACCCCGTTTGGTGCAAAATCGGAATGGGTAAATGTAATGCTAAACCACGAATCTGTCTCCCTGCCATAACAGCAGCCTGCAAAAAAGCAGCCGAGGCGCCCGAATCCCTGCGCAAATGATACCGAAGGCATTACAAGATCAAAATACGGCAGGAAACGTTCTTTCTTGACGCAGCAATAAATGAAACTCGTCAGTGCTCCTCCTATGATTCCACCATAAACGACATATCCGTTTTTAAAATTCCAGAGTATGGATGGATCCTTTAAAATCTCCGGGATCTCTACAATATAATAGAGCAGCCTGCAGCCGATCATTCCACCGAAGATTGCGCAGAAGAAGATTCCATAGATAATATCCTCGTTCAAGCCACGTTTTTTTCCACGCTTTAAACACATCATAAGTGCCGCTGCAAAACCGATCGCAATCATAAGACCATACATATGAAATGTAACCGGTCCTATCTTTATATCATTAAACATATATTTTAATTTATCCTTTCTGAATCACTCAAATACATACTGATTATGTTTCATATCTGTCATTTTCCACACAAAATAATTTTTCTGCTGCTTTATACACAATATGGTTTTAAATAATCCACTTAATACCCATAAATATCATAAATCTCATCTGTATACACGCCCTGTTCTTTATAAACGATCAGCGGTTTTTCCACGGCAAGTCTTGATTTTCCACCGCGCAGCCCCTCGATCAGCACCATATTCGGTTCTTTATCCACGAACGGATAGACAAGCTGCATGCGCTTCGGCTCGATCTTGTACTCGACCATTTTACTCATGATCTCTGCGAGACGGAACGGCCGGTGCACCATATAAAACCTGCCTCCCGGCACAAGCATTTTCGCGGTTTCCCGCAAAATATCATCCAGTGTACATAGCACTTCATGTCTGGCGATCGCCTTTGCCGCAGACGGCGAATTTTGTCCATGTGTCCCGATCATATACGGCGGATTTGTGGTGATCACATCAAACGAAGATGCTCCAAATATCGCAGATGCCTCCTTGATATCTCCGGTCACGATCTCGATCTTATCCTCAAGATGGTTATAGCACACGCTCCGGCGTGCCATATCCGCACTTTCTTCCTGGATCTCAAGCGCCTTAAAATCTTCTGCTTCTGTTTTGGCCTCCATCAGGATCGGGATAATTCCCGTACCGGTACCAAGATCGAGCACGCGCTCCCCTTTTTTTGCCTTTGCAAACCCGGAAAGCAAAACGGCATCCATCCCAAAACAGAACCTTTTCGGATCCTGAATGATAAAATAGCCGTTGCGATGCAGTTCATCAAGTCTCTCCTGCTCATAAACCAGATTATTTGGCATCGTCAATTTTGGATTTTCCTCCCTTATCTTCTAATGCGGAAAGTTCCTTTAATTCCTGCGCAGTCAGCTTTACATAATCTCTTCTGCGTTTTGGCTTGAATTTCAGCTGATCCACAGAGTAATCACGGATTTCCTTTTCGTCATCCACTTCCACGAGTACTTTGACCATCTGGCGCAGTACACTGACGGAAGATACCTCTCCCTTTAAGCCATCATCCGTGGTCACATAATCCCCCACATTTGGCAGACGGCTGTTTAAATATTCATAAGTTTCTTCTTCATTTTTCAGACAGCACATCAGGCGTCCACAGACACCGGAAATCTTTGTCGGATTTAAGGACAGATTCTGCTCTTTTGCCATCTTGATGGATACCGGGACAAACTCGGAAAGATAGGAATGACAGCAAAGTTCTCTTCCACAGATTCCAATCCCACCCATGATCTTTGTCTCATCACGGACACCGATCTGGCGCAGCTCGATTCTGGTCCGGAAAACCGCTGCAAGATCTTTTACCAGCTCGCGGAAATCGATACGTCCGTCCGCCGTAAAATAAAAGAGCAGCTTATTATTGTCAAACGTGTACTCCGCCTCCACCAGCTTCATATCAAGCTTATGTTTTGCTATCTTTTCCAGGCAGATCTTAAATGCCTCTTTTTCTTTTTCACGGTTCTTTAATGCTGTCTTTTCATCTGCCTCCGTTGCAATACGGATGACCGGTTTTAACGGCTGGATCACGCTGTCATCATTCACTTCCCTTGTCGGTATCATGACTGTTCCCAGCTCCACTCCACGCGCAGTTTCCACAATTACGTGCATTCCTGCAGTCAGATCCAGATTTCCCGGTCCGAAATAATAAATTTTACCGGCATTCCGGAAACGGACTCCTACTATTTTTATCATGTTAATTCTCCTTTATGGTCAGCAGAAGCAGCTCGATCACCAGATCAAAATTTACATTTGCGTTTAAACGCACCTGTGCTTTTGACAGTGCCTGTAAAATTTCTTCGATTCCATTGTAAGAACTCTGCTCTGCCTGTCTTTTTATGTCATAGACCTCATCCTTGAAAATAAGGCCGTTTACATCCTTTGTTGCTTTATAATAAAGTACATCACGATACCAGATCATCATAAGATCAAAGTAATCGTTGATCTGAAGCTTATATTCACTGATCTGCTTTACCGCCTCTGTCATCTCATAGAGGTCGATGTCGTGCAGACGCTTGATGAGCTGAAGCGCAGATGCCTTTAATTCATTAAAATCATCCGATGCTGCAAGCTGGATCGCTTTTCCGACATTTCCCTGTGCAAATGCCACGCAGACATCTGCCTGGTAATCCGGAATCTGGTAATGTGCCATCAGAAATTTTTTGATCTTCTCATCCGGCACCGCCTTTAAATTCAGCGTCACACAGCGGGATAAGATCGTCGGAAGAAAACTCTCCGCATTGGTGGTCAAAAGCAGGATCACCGCATATGCAGGCGGCTCCTCGATTGTCTTTAACAGTGCGTTCTGCGCCTGCTGGTTCATTTTTTCCGCTTCATCCACAATATAAATCTTATGTTTGCTGCTGTATGGCTTAATGACAATGTCATTGTTTAACTGTGTACGGATATCGTCTACCGAAATCGTATTCGGCTTCTCATGGCTGACATAGATGATATCCGGCTGGTTTTTGCCCGCCGCCTGTTTACAGGAATGACACTCCATACATGGCTCCGCTGTAAATTTATTTTCTATTCTTTCAGATTCTGTCTCACCTGCAAGTTCCTCTAACTTTTTATTTACTGCCTCACACTGCAGCGTCTGTGCAAATGCTTCTGCGATCATCATTTTTCCTGATTTGTCCGGTCCGTTTAATATATAAGCATGTGAAACTTTATCCATGGTAATCGCATTCTGCAGATGTTCTATGATCTGCTCATGTCCAACGATGTCCTTAAATGCTGGCATATAAATCCTCATTTCTGCACATATTTTTCATGTTTTCTTTTCTGCTACCAGATTTCCCGCCATGTGCGTGCGCCGTTTATCCAATCCACATCCAAAAAAGATCAGGTGAGGATATCTAATATCAATCCCCTTATCTCTCCGATCTTACTTAAAATCGCGATGTGGTCTTTCTCATCCTTTACCAGCTCCTGCGCCAGTTCATCCAGATTCGAATCGATCAGCTTGATCAGACCGTACACTCTGTGGCGTCCTCTCCGGTCAAGAAAATTCTCCCTGGAAAACTTGTGGGACCGGAATACCACTTCATTCATAAATTCACGGATCAGACCGCGGTATTTTTTCATATCACGGATATCCATATGCTGCGCAATACGGTTGCCCTGCGCTGTAATGTCAGAAAGAAGCATGTCCACTTTTGCCTGCAGATCCGCATCCGTGATCGCACTCGCAAGCGTAAACTTAAAGGAACCATCTCCCTGTACATTCTGGCTGGTATCCGGTACCTGTGTAACCTCTGTTACATGATTTAATTTGTTAATATCCAAAGTTTACACCTTCTTCCTCTAAAAAATCCCTACACTTTATCTGATATTTCTGTGGCATGCACCTGATGCCATACACTTTCCGCTATGCATCCTGATGCTGCTCCTGTACTCTGATATACGCTGCGATCCGCTCTTTTGTCTCGTCTAATAACTCATTGCAAAATCTTTTGGTGATTCCCGCTTCTTTTAATTTTTCCTCGGAAAAATCTTTTTCATCTGCAAGAAAACGACGGCATAATTCCTCATATTTCGGAGTCTCCTGCCTGCGCTCCCTGTCAAGTGCACGCTGTAAGCGCATACCATCCTCTACTTCTATATATATCGGAATAACTTTCTTAATTCCAAAGTATTCCCGAATCTTAAGATAAGACTCTAATGTTCCAATCATAAGATAACTCTGACGATCCAGATCGACCTGATGATCTGCTACGGTGAAATACTTCCAGATGCCATGAACCGTATGATATGCACGCAGTTCAATGATCTTTCCTTCTGCTGCGAGCTTTTCTACCGTATCTTCGTCACAGAAATAATATGATACACCATTTTCTTCACCGGCACGCATCGGTCTCGTCGTATATGGAACCACAGTCTTTAGCTTAAGTGTCCCATCTTTCATCAGCATCCCATACAAAGTATCTTTACCGGATGAGCTTTTTCCCATCATGTAATATATTTTTCCCATTTGTCCTGCCTTATCAGTATAATATAGTCTTTAAAAATATACAATCTTTATCCGTTCTGCATAAAGATCTGTACTTCCCTGTAAATTTAATTTCAAATGGATACAGGTGCGGAGTCTTTCTATAAATTCTGCCGTGATAATTTCTCCCGGAACAATCAGCGGGATTCCCGGCGGATATAAAAAAATGAAATCTGCAGCCACCTTATCTATCGCCTCATCAAAGGGAACCTCTGCTATCTTTCCCTCCTCTGCTTCATAGATCTGCATCTGGCATGGATTCGAACGATAAACCTCTTTTACAAAAGAACCGTTTCCTTTTTGTGCCTGGCTTGCTTCTTCCATACCACAGCCCGGCAAGTCTTTTTGCATGCAGCATTTCTGTTCTTTTTCTCCTGATCCACACAGCGACTGCTCGATCTCATGCAATGCAGAAGAAAGTCTCTGATATCCTTCATCCGTATCCATGATACTCGTCATCGCAAGCGCATAATCTCCCGACGCCATTTCAAGCTGAAGATGATATTTCAAAAGAAGTTCTTTATAAAGCCACTCACCGCTTTTACTGCTGTCCCGGACAAATATAACGATCTTAGAATCATCCCAGGCAAATGCCTCTTCTTTCGATAAATCCTGCTCCGCCATAACATGTATTTTTTTTAAATCTTCACAGCTTTTATAAAATTCATTTAATTTTCGCCTGTAATTGTCAAATAGTTCCGCTCCACATTCTTTTACGGTGCGGATACATGCATCCATTCCAGCCATAAGGATATAGGAAGGCGAACTTGTTTCATAGATCCCAAGATATTTTTCTATGCGTGATCTGGAAATACGGTCTGAATTAAGATGAAGCAGTGCTGTCTGTGTAAAAGATGGCAGTGTCTTATGCAGGCTCTCGATTGCAGCATCCGCCCCAAGTCTTACCGCATTTTCCGGAAATTCCCCGCCAAATCCAAGATGTGCTCCATGTGCTGAATCTACAATCAGCGGAATCCCATATGCATGCACGATTCCGGCAATTCCTTCAATATCAGAGATAATTCCCTCATATGTCGGCGAAGTGATCACAACGGCTGCGATCTCCTGATCACTTTTTAACGCATCTTCTACCTGCTGGGGTGTGATCTGTCCCTGGATTCCACATTCTGTCACTGCCGGATAAAGGTATTCGGCAACAAGCTCTGACAAAAACAGGGCATGATATACCGCTTTATGACTGTTTCTTGCCACAAGAATCTTTCCCCGTTTTCCCACTGCTGCACAGATCGACGCAAGAATCCCACAGGTGCTTCCATTGACAAGATAATAACAATGCTTAGAACCATACAGATCAGCCGCACGCTGTTGTGCCTCTTTTAAAATGCCCTCTGCATGATGCAGATTATCAAATCCATCGATCTCGGTAATATCTATCCCATATACTTCCGGAAAAGGCAGCGGATTTCTTTTATGTCCCGGCATATGAAATGGATAAACATCGCTTTTTCCATATGTCTCCAATGCCTGATCTAAATACCTCATCTGCAACCGCCTTTCTGCTTACACAATTTATTTTAACACTTTACATACCAGCCTGACTACTTTAAAATAAGAACATCTTTGGAAAAGAATGGAGCAATAAACCTATTATGAATTACGCACTTGTGATCCTTTGCGGCGGAAACAGTGTCCGTATGGGAACGGATAAAGCACTCTTACCTTTCGGTGACTGCTGCCTGTTAGAATACCTTGTACGCAAATTTAAACCGCATTTTTCAAACATATATCTGTCCGTAAAATATATCGGAGATTACGCGCATCTGAATCTTCCGGTCACTGAGATTGCGGACGTTTACGGCAATGCCGGACCGATGTCCGGTGTTTTTTCAGGTCTGTCCATGATCAATGAAGATGCCGCTTTCTTTATGTCTGTGGATACACCTTTCATGGAACCCGAAACCGGTATTGCACTTTTAGATGCGATCGGTGATGCTGATATCTGCATGGTGCGCGGCAGGGCAGGCTATTTAGATCCCGCTACGGCTGCCTATTCCAAAAACTGTATTCCAACGATCGGAAAAAGTCTTATCCTTCGTCAGTTTACCTTCGATGCGCTTCGTGAAAAATGCAAAACTGTCTGCGTAACAGAGAAGGCAATCGCCAACTACACAGCGACCCCCATAGACCGGCAGTTTTTTAACTTAGATACCAGACAGGATTATTATCAGGCATTAAAATTGTATCTGCAGTTATAACGCCACAATATGACCACGCTCGTCCTACCCAAGAAAACGCTCCAGTTCCGGCATCCAGTCTCCAAAAAATACTTCATCTTTGCAGACTGCTTCCCACA
This sequence comes from Roseburia sp., assembly GCF_041325975.1. Taxonomy (NCBI): domain Bacteria; kingdom Bacillati; phylum Bacillota; class Clostridia; order Lachnospirales; family Lachnospiraceae; genus Roseburia; species Roseburia sp. The sequence goes on from NZ_JBGLEJ010000004.1 coordinate 1,340,458, forward strand.
TATCTCTAAGGAAATGTGCCAAACGCTCCATCTCTTCTTCCCATTTCAGATTTTCTGTTCCGGTGATCACGCTGTGCCTGCAAAACTTTTCCCAGCGTTTTTTCATATAAGGATACTCCCGATAAGATAAGATCTGCTCCATGCGCTCCATATCCGGTTTCAGTCCCTGTGCTTTACATATATTTCCAAGCAGCTCACATACATGTCTGCCGCTTAAATTTTCGTTTCTTAATATAAGAAATACCTCCCGGTATATTTCCATGTCCGGAATCAGTTCCATATCCCGCAGTATCACAAATATCTGTTTTGCCAGCACCAGTTCTGCCGGAAACTGTTTCCATGCGATCCGCTTCGTCTCATCCAGCAAAAATGGAATTTCTTTTTCGACCAGTCCCCATATTTTTCCCAGATGCATAAAATGGATACCGACAGTTACCGGAACTTTCATTTCTTCAAACTGCCCCTGCAGTTCTAAGCATGCCCCCATCTGTTGTAAGGATTCTGTACCCTGCCACCTTACCGGGCTCCCCTCTCTTTTTTCCAGATACAACTGCAACAGTTTTTGTGGTATATTCTCATCCGGCTCACAGAAAAAATCCAGCTTCAGAATGTTTTTCTTTCGGTATTGTTCTAACCCAAACATATATCCATTGCGCAGTAAAAGCCTATCATTAAATTCAGAAGCGGAAAATCTAAGCATAAATTCTTCTAAAACAAATCCTGCGAGCAGATTTGAAAATGGTATCTTCCACTCTTCACTTTTTTCCTGTAAATCTGCTATTTTATACTTTTTATCCTCCATTTAAAGCCATACCCCTATCATCGATTGTACTTTTTTTACCACACGACGCTCTCTGGCATATTTCATCAGCTTCGCAACATCCTTTTTTTCATCTTTGATATAAGAAAGAACTCCTTCTTTAAAAACCGTCCGCTCCATCTTGTCTTCATATTTCAGACATTCACAGATCAGTCTGTCTTTATCAAAAATCTGCATCTTTGCATTTCCAAAGTCAATACTGTCTACCCCAAACTGCAGCGTCTCCGGTTCTGCATAAAACGGCGTGACCTTTGGAAACTCCAGTTTGAATCTGGATTTTGATGTATTCTTGTCCACAGCAACCTGATATCCGTACGGCTTTCTCTTAATATAGCCATACACATACAATGCACACTCCATGGTAAACACTGCATCCGGAAATAATTTTGCAATTAATTCATCCTCCGAATAGTCTCCGATCCGGATCGTATAATATCCACTTTTAATCCGGATCAGATCCCCTTTTTCCACAAAATCAAGAATCCTCCGGTAATCAATGTGCAATTCTTCCAGTTGATTTTTCTTTACGATCCCGCCATTGGCAACAATAAAATCCTTTACTTTCTGTAAGATTAACTCCCTTTTTTCATTAACTGCATATGATTCTGACATAACAACCCCATTTCTGCGTTTTCCTGCGCATTGTGCAAACCCAATTCCCAATGATTATCTATGTTGTGTCTATATTTTCCGCTCAAAACTTATGCTTGTGGTACTAATTTTAATATAATCAAAACCTTATCTTCTGTCAATTGTGTGCATATTTATTTTGTCGTATATCAATAAATACCGCAGCTTTTTCATAAAAATACCGGCATCTGATCATCAGATCTCAATCTGACTTTCAGAGCCGGCATCTGTTTACGTTTTATTTTGCATATCATCTGCGTCTTCTGCGCCTTTTATTGCGTTTCTTTTCACGCTTAAATACTCTTTTGTGTTCTTTTCGCACCTCGTAATTATGTTTGATAATATAAAAGTTATCTGCAACCTTCTTTATAATGATTCCAAGAATAATTAATACAAGAATAACAACCAGTACTGTTATGATCGTGCTCATCTTAATCTGTATCTTTGAAACATGCTCTGTTTCTTCGGTCTGTGCCTCTTCGTTTACATCTGTCTGGTTGCTGAATTTATACTCCGGGATCTGCACATTTGTCTTTACAATATCTGCCTTTCCAACTTCATGTCCCGCATATGTGTATTCGATCGTCCCGACCGTATCATTCGTCACATCATCATAGATGATTTTAGATGTTGCGTCCGAAAACTCTGCTGTCTTTGGAAGTACGATACCTGCATCCTTATCAATATCCACAAACGGTTCATTTGTATTGAGTGTCCCTACACTTTTTTGTTCTGCAGACGTATAATTTGTCTCATTTTCTGCAATATTAAAAAGCTGGAAATTATCAAAACAGTAATCAAACAGATTTCTGCTGTCAAGCCACTGATTTGGCGACTGTGTATTCATAACCACACAGATCAGTGTCATTCCTTCCCGCTCCGCATAAGTCACCAGCGTACTGTTTGCGGCATTCGTATAACCTGTCTTTCCACCTGTACAGCCATCATACACATACTTGTTCGTCTGGAACGGATAAAGCATCTCGTTATGATTCTGCAGATCTGTCTGCTCGGAGTGTTTATTTGTCGGCGGGATCGTATAACGTGCCGTTCCCACGATAATACGGAATGTTTCATTCTGATATGCCGCCCTTGCGATCAATGCCATATCATAGCAGCAGGTATAATGGTTTTCATCATGCAGACCGTGCGGATTTGCGAAATGCGTATTCTGGCAGCCAAGTTCTTTTGCCTTTTCATTCATCATCGCAACAAAATTTTCAATGGTTCCTCCGACATGCTCTGCAACCGCATACGCACATTCATTGGCAGATGCAAGCATTACCGCATAGAGACACTGCTCCATCGTCATCTGCTCACCATAATCCCTTGCGATACCGGAACCTTCTGTATTATCAATTGCCGCATCCGAAAAAGTCACGATATCATTTAAGTCAGAATTTTCCAGCGCGATCAGCGTTGTCATGATCTTTGTGATACTCGCCGGATAGTGCTGCTCTAAACTTTCCCTCTCATAGAGTATCGTTCCAGTAGAAGCCTCCATCACGATAACATTTGGTGATACGACCTCCGGGCCTTCAGGCCAGTATTCAGCAGCGAAAACCGGCGTACACATGCTTCCGGTCAATAATATAAGGCTAAGCAGTAAACATAAGAAACGCGTTATTTTATTTTTACGATCTATTTTATATCTCATTTTTTAATAAGTAATCTCCTGATTTATAAGTGCAGCTTTTTCAGTACACTAGTATCAGTATAAACTTTGAAAAAAATACATGCAACCTTTATCCACAAATTTTCTTTTAAGGTTTTCTTAAAATAATGCTACTTTTTTTCATTATTTTATTGTAAAATACCTCTGTGTGCTTTCTGCACTTAAATCCATTATCTGCAACAATGCAAGATTATACCTATCAGAAATCAGTGTGAAAAATATATTTTATATACTTTAAAAGAAAGGCAGGACCATAATTTATATGCGATTAAGAAATATCCCTGGTGCTGATGAAGCCATTTTAAACAGTGAATACTGCATCAAGGAACCGGAAAACAACAAAGGCAACTGGCAGTCTGTTTTTCCTTCCACCCAGCCTCTCCATATTGAGATTGGAATGGGAAAAGGCCGCTTTATCATGGATATGGCTGCAGCACATCCCGACATCAATTATCTTGGCATCGAACGCTATTCCAGCGTACTTTTACGTGCGCTTCAGAAAATGGAAGAAACACCTATGCCAAACCTAAGATTTATATGCATGGATGCCGCCGATATCACAGAAGTTTTTGCTAAAGATGAGGTTTCCCGCATTTACCTGAACTTTTCAGATCCGTGGCCAAAGGATCGCCACGCAAAACGCCGTCTTACTTCCCGCCAGTTTTTTGCACGTTATGATGCCATTTTAAAACCGGACGGCAGACTGGAGTTTAAGACCGATAATCAGGATCTCTTCACCTTTTCTTTAGAAGAAATCCCGGAGGCAGGATGGCATTTAGACGCTTTTACCCGCGATCTCCATCAGGATGCGGTTTTAAATGAAGGAAATATCATGACAGAATATGAAGAGAAATTTTCCTCAAAGGGAAATCCGATCTGTAAACTTATCGCTTCCCGCTAATCGGAATCAGTAACCTCTCTGCAAGGTGCGTATCCTTAAACGGAGCTGATATTACTTTATAACACATATTTTCCTATAAAAATAGAATGCATGCTCAACGAAAATTTATAATTTCAAAATTCTCGTTGAGCATGCATTCTATTTTGTGGATAAATTTATTCAGGAGATCATATCATCTAAACCGGACAAAAAAAAGCACCATCCCCATAGCCATCTGCTATAAAAACGGTACTTCGTAGTGCGCCACCAGGGGTTCGAACCCTGGACACCCTGATTAAGAGTCAGGTGCTCTGCCAGCTGAGCTAGTGGCGCATATGTTTATCTCTCGTGAACACAAATGATATTATATATTAATTTATTTCAAATTGCAAGCATTTTTTTAGAAAATCTTAATTTTTTTCGTTGGCGAATTTTCTATTCTGTGGTATTTTATTCATAGACTAAAAAATGCATTTTTTTGCAGTTTATAAAATTCAAAGGAGGTCACTCATTTATCATGCGTGTTGATGAAAGACTATTAAAATATGTTTCCTGCTTTACTACTTCCTGTGAAGACTCCGATACGATTCCTTCCACAGACAGGCAGTTTACCCTGGCAAAAGAATTGGAAAAAGAACTTCTGGGTCTCGGTTTACAGAAAGTAACACTGACAGACCACTGTTACATCTACGGTCTGATTCCTGCTACTCCGGGATACGAAACCAAAAAAGCTGTCGGATTTATTTCCCATATGGATACGGCACCGGATTTTTCCGGCGAGAACGTTAAACCTCAGATTATTCCGGATTATGACGGCAAGGATGTTGTTTTAAAAGGTACCGGTGATATCTTAAAAACTTCTGATTTTCCCGAATTAAAGACTTTAAAAGGAAAAACCCTGATCACAACAGACGGTACAACTCTGCTTGGTGCAGACGATAAAGCCGGAGTTGCGGAAATCATGACCGCTGTCGAACAGCTCATCTCCTCTGATATTCCACACGGCGATATCTGGATCGGCTTTACACCGGACGAGGAAGTCGGACGCGGTGCAGATCTGTTCGATCTTGATTATTTTAAAGCAGATTTTGCTTATACGGTAGATGGAGATTATGAAGGTGAAGTCGCCTATGAAAACTTTAATGCTGCAAGCGCTGTCTTTTCTGTGAAAGGTGTGAATGTTCACCCTGGAGAAGCAAAAGATATCATGGTCAATGCTGCTCTCGTTGCATGCGAGATCCAGTCCCTGCTGCCTCCGATGGAAACACCAGCCCACACAGAAGGCAGAGAAGGTTTTTACCATCTGACAGATATTTCCGGTGATGTTGCCACAGCTACCCTTTCCTACATTATCCGTGACCATGACAAAAATATGTTTGAAACACGTCAGAAAAAAATGCAGGAAATCGCTGATGCCATGAATACCAAATATGGTGCCGGAACTGTTACACTGACTATCCATAATTCCTATGCAAATATGTTGGAAATCATCGAAAAAAATACCTATGTTGTGGATATCGCAAGGAAAGCCATTTCTTCCGTCGGACTTGAGCCGGTTTCACGTCCGGTACGTGGCGGTACTGACGGCGCACGCTTAAGTTTTATGGGACTTCCATGTCCAAATCTCGGTACCGGCGGTTACGGTTTCCACGGCCCATTCGAGCACATCAGTGTCGAGGGAATGGAAACTGCTGTAGCTGTGATCAAAGAGATCGTACGCATCACCGCAGAACTCGATTAACCAGTGTACCTACCGTGCCAGGCATATTGTTACAGACTGCCATTCATAGGACAATGTTCTATGAATGAGAAAAGAGCTGAGGCACCGGCTGATTAAAATCAGCAGTGCCTCAGCTCTTTTTATGTGCATCATCAGATACACTTTGCTTACTATAAATTTTTTTACTACAGCTTTATAAATTTGCGATCAATGCAGCGATTTCATCCGGCGTCATGATCTTATTCGGATTTCCCATATCCGGCATGGAAGCTGCTGCCTCCTGCTTTGGAACCTCTTCGATCACTGACTCATCTGCAGAAATCGGTATTTCTTCTGTGATCGTTTCCTCTTCCGGGATCTTTACCTCTTCGATCACTGATTCGTCCGGGGAAACCGGTATTTCTTCTGTCAAAGTTACCGTATCTGCATCCGTTGCGTCCTCTGTAAAGACCGGCTCATCCGGATCTATTGTAGTCTCATCCGTAATTACCGGTTCGTCCGGGTCTATTGCAGGCACATCCGTAATTATCGGTTCGTCCGGATTTATTGTGGTCTCATCCGCAACTACCGGTTCGTCATTCAAATCACCACTATCAGATAATTCATCCCCTAATGTCGGCAGTTCCATATCTGACAAATCATCATCTACTGCTGATATTCCTAAATCCGGCAATTCTTCACCAATCGCTGACATTCCCAGATCTGGAAGCTCCTCATCCACTGCTGACATTCCTAAATCTGGCAATTCCTCATCTACTGCTGACATTCCCAGATCCTGCAGCTCCTCATCCACTGCTGACATTCCTAAATCTGGCAATTCCTCATCTACTGCTGACATTCCCAGATCTGGAAGCTCCTCATCCACTGCTGACATTCCTAAATCCGGCAATTCCTCATCTGCTGCTGACATTCCCAGATCCGGCAGCTTCTCATCTGCTGCTGACATTCCCAGATCCGGCAACTTCTCATCTGCTGCTGACATTCCTAAATCCGGCAGCTCCCCATCTGCTGCTGACATTCCTAAATCCGGCAACTCATCATCCACTGCTGACATTCCTAAATCCGGTAATTTCTCCGTGGTTTCTGCGGAAGCCGTCATCACAGGATTCTCTGCAGCGAGGTCTGCTTTGATCGAATCTGCAGCCTGGCTTGCAGCTTCCTTTACATAGGTATGTATCTGTTCTATGGCAGCTGAAAGTTCTTTTTCCAATGTATCATGGATCATTTCTGAAAGGACATTCTGCATATCACTTTCTAATGTCTCTTTTATAGTATTCAGGTTATCCAGAACTAATTTCTGTTTTTCCATCAGCTCCTGTATTTTTTCATCCATCATGCTCTTCTGCATATCTATGATCTGCTGATTGTTTTCTGAAAGTTTTTCTTCTACTTCCAGTGTTTTTTCAATCACCTGCTCATTGGAATGCATGAGAGCATCTGTATTTTCTTTATTACGCGCAAGTGTCAGTTTCGCGATCGCTTTCTGGGCAGTAATGATCTCGTCCGCCGGAACAGCAACTTTTTCCCTAATATTTTCTATTTTTTCTATAAGTTTTTTCTGCATCAGATAGTTTGCTTTTCCTGTACGCAATACTTCTTCTATCTGTTCATCAAAATGGGATTTTTCTGTATTTTTCATATCGTAGATATACTTAACAAGCAAAGCAACCCACACTAAAATAAGTACCGAAATAATAACTGCTACTACCAGTTCCGATGATTTTTTTACAAATAAAAATAAAACAATCCATAAAAATGATATCAGCATTGCCGATATGAAAATCATCATACGATTAAAATCTTTTTTCTTTGGTTTCTTTAATGAGTCGTCTTTAGCCATAACAGAACCTCCCGCTTTTTGCACTATCATGCATAGATTTACAGTTCAATTTTACCACAATAAACCAACCCTGAAAACAGCCTTTGTAAAATATTTATGCGGCGTCTCCATTATTTTAATAATTTCTATACGCTGGGAATTTCTATTTTTCTGCTGACTATACACTCTTTGATCGCACTCACAATTTTTTCTTCATCCAAAGGCTTTGACAGATGAAGGTTCATACCGGAAATCCTGCTGTTTATAATATCATCTGCGAATGCATTTGCAGACATCGCTATTACAGGTATTTTCTGGGCATCAGATCTTTTCAATGACCGGATTTTTCTTGTTGCATCCAGACCATTTAAACGCGGCATCATAATGTCCATATTCAGTTCATTATCTTCTACTACCAGCGCACGCAGACCTGCAACAGAGATATTCTCTTTTTCTGCCGGTCTTCTTATCTCTGTTTCCCTGCTGATCTTAAACGGCAGTTTTACAACGCATGTAGTGCCTATGCCCTTTTTGCTATTCATTTCTATCGTTCCATTTAGCTTATCAACGAGCTGTTTGGCTATTGCAAGTCCCAGACCTGTGCCTTCGTATTACACTTCCGCCAGACCGGTTAAACTTTATCGCATTATCCGCAAGATTATGCAGTATCCTTTCCACAAAAATCGGGTTTCCGGATATCATGCGACATTGCTGAGAAAAATTGCGTTTTAGCCCTGCTTGCCTGCTCAGAAAGCCGTGCTGCCTCACGCAGACGATGATTCATGCTGATCAGATATATTCCATCTATCACCATAAGTACCACTAAGGTTCCACAGACGATAAAAATGATATACCATGCATCTATGGATGCATTTAAATCTCTCTTACTTGTCACGCCAAGAATATCTAGTGATGAGTTTTTGCCCATATTTTTCAATACTTCATCCCCAATTTGTCTGATCTGACATCGTTTTACTGCTATTTTTCTATGCACAAAGCAACATCATTTTTCACATCTGCAAGTGTCATCGTTGCCAGTTTATCTTCCATTGCTTTCTGAACCTGATTTAACCGGTCATCCAGCACATGGTGGATATTTTTCCCAACAGGACATTTCTGGTTCGGATTCTCATGAAAGTGAAACAGTTGTTCATCCGGAGTACATTCCACCGCCTTATATACATCAAGAAATGTGATCTCATCTAATGGTTTCGTAACCGTGACACCACCGGTTCCCCTTGAAACTTCAATTAATCCTGCAGCCTTTAACTGTTGTAAGAGTTTTCGTACAATGACCGGATTTGTGCCAATGCTGGCTGCCATAAAATCACTTGTCATCTTCCTGTCTGTAAATGTATCTATACAGGCAAACATGTGTATTGCCATTGTAAATCTGCTCGAAATCTGCATTTTTTACGCCTCTTTCTTATCATAAATATTCCATCTGTTCCGGTATGTTTTTCTGCCGAGTCATTTTCATCCCAGCAATTGTTTTACCGTATTTTCAAATTCATAAAAAAGATCAATATATTTTTCCACGATCGTATTGCAATGTTCTTTTACGATCTCACAATCATAGTCATGTGCCAGTTCATTTCTCACCTTAAGCATATTCATCCACGCTTCATCTGAAATTAAGTTTGCCTTATAGGATTCTCTAAGTACTTCCCTCGGCGAACCAGCTACAAATCCGGTAATTGCATAGTACTGCACCAGTATATCTTTCATAACTTTCCATGACAGATCGAATGTAATGCTAAATTTGGCACTTGTACCACTAAGCACGAATGAATCCGTGAGATCTCTCTGTCTTGCTTCCGCTAATGCATCCAGGGAATTGCAAAATGATAGAAATCGTCTGTTAAATTTTTCGTCCATATTGTCTGATATCCTCCAACAACAATTGATTTTTACATGTATCCATATTCACAAGATCCACACTGTAAAGTGTTGGCAGATCTTCTACTTTTTCTATCAGTGCTTCAAAATCTTCTATTCCGGACACCGCTATATCAATGTCACTGCGTTCCCTTGCCGTTCCTTTTGCCCTTGAACCATACAAAATCACTTCTTTTGCATGAAAACTATTACATAATTTTGCTACTTCCTGTATCACTTCTTCTGCCCGCACGAATACCACCTGCCTTTATTATAATATTTTAGCATAAAAAGAGCGATACCGTATAGATGAATCCATACAATACCGCTCTTTTTTATTATCCTTCTCTTATTTTTCACTTCTTAATTTCTGATTTACTTTTTCTACATCAAGTTTATAATAAAGAAATACGATAACTACTGTAATGATTAACGGAATACCGGCAAACATAAATGCTAACATATTGGTGCAGGATGCACTCTGTACTGCTGCCGTTGCATCATAATGAGACGCTGCGAGTAACCAGCCGCTGATTGCTGAACCCAGTCCATTTCCTACCTTCATGCCAAATGATGTGCAGGAATACATAGAACCATCCATTCTTTTTCCGGTGTTTAAATAAGTATAATCAGATGCCTCAGATACGAGTGCATTGAAAGTACCACCCAGTGTGCAGCATGTAAGAGCAACCAGCCCATACATCCATACTACCACAGATGCATTTGCCTGCATAACGAAGATCATATAAATAGCGCGTACTATCACATTTAAAGCAAAACACCCCAGATTTAAAAGACGAATATTTTTCAGTTTCTTTACAAGTACAGGTGCTGCGATCAGACCGATCACATTGGCTGCCGAAAATACAGTTACCATATTTCCAAAATATCCGGCATTTCCACAATTGTATGTAAAGTAATAAATGGCTGCTCCCATAGATACACCTGTCATCAGATAAAAGAGCAGATAGATCATCGTCAGCATATTAAAATATTTATTGGATACAAGAGTTTTTAAAGTCTCAATCAAGCCAATTTCTTTTTTTTCTATACCCTCTTTTTTCGCTTCCCTGTATGTTTCATTCAGTTCTTCTTCCGGAAGTTCCTTTACAGATAATACAGAAATTGTGTTAACAACAAGTCCAATTAATGCAAAAATGATTGCCGTTGTTCTCCAGCCTGCATTACCACCACCAAATTTCTCTACCAGAACTAATGTATAATTGGAAACCAGAAGATTCCCCAGTGTAGAACCAATAAAACGGAAAGTTCCCATCTGCACACGTTCCTGGCTGTTTTTTGTAATTAACGATGTGAGTGCAGAATATGCTATATTATTTGCTGTATAAAAAATAGCATTCAGTAATGTATATGCTATAAAGAAATACGCATATTGCAGCTTGGAACTCATGTTCATAGGAATAGAAAACAATGCAATAAGCGCAATTGCATTACCAAAATAGGACCAGAACATCCACGGTCTTGCCTTACCAAATTTAGAATGTGTTCTGTCAATCAGACTGCCAAACAAAATATCTGTAACACCATCTAGCAGCTTGGACAACAATATTAATGTACCTATAATACCTGCATCCATTCCAATTGTATTTGTCAGATAAATCATAACAAAGCTGGAAATCAATCCATATACCATATTGGCAGCAAAATCGCCCCCGCCATATCCTGCTTTATTGTAAAATTTTAAATATTTTTTTTCTTCCATCGTAAATCCCCCTCTATATCCTAATCTATCGTAAACTCCAGACCGCTGCTTCTTTTGCAGCAAAAGGTCCCGGTACTGCTGTTAAGCTTCTGTGATTACCAAAATAATCCCGGTCAAAGGTAATCGTACTGCCGTCAGGATTTTCAAATCTTTCCTCCGGCTCAAAAGCCTCCCCCAATACATCACTATCTATGATAGATGTCGTATAATCACCAAGTATCTCATATACATTTGTTTCCAATGTATACCGTCCGTCCTTTTCCACCAGATTGACATACACTTTATCTGCTGTATTCACAAAATGATCCGTTTCATTCTTCCATGCTGTGGCACCATTAAAATACGCATTTCCATTGATCCATACCGGCAGCTTACCAAAATGATAGTCCTGCATAACAAACATGTTTGGTTCCGGATTGTCCAGTTCAAATGCTTTAATCCACTCTTCATAAGTAGGAAAATCATCAAATACACTTGTACCCTGCACCTGATTATCCACCATGATAAATCCCATATCTTCTTTGATTTCTTCTGGTTTTACCGGCCAATTCTGGATAAATATATTATTATATATCCTGTCATCTCCATGCAGGAAAGTCATCATACCCGCTACCTCTGTCCTGTGTGCAATATGATACGGAGTATATCTTGGTGCCATAGTTCCATTCTTTAAAGGCATGTCAGAACCACTTCCAATAGAACTCATCGGTCCAAGGCAAAGATTATGCACAACTGCTACACCCTGCGATGCGATCTTCATAGAAAGTTTGGACAGGCAGATATTATGATCTATAAGTGTCGGACCGTGACTTACTTCCACAAAGATATCACAGCTTCCCATTCCTCCCGGTACAAGCGGAATATCCTCAGAAGGTGCGTTATTATCATGGAACAGATTTTGTGTGATTCTGGTTCCCTGCGCTTCCCAGTCACACCAGATACCCATGGTGCAATGATGAAAATGATTGCGGCGTATTGTTACATCAATTGCTGCATGTAACTTAATACCTGCTACCTCTGCTCCTGCAAGTTCCTGCATATTATTGATATGATGAATATGATTATCCTCTATAGTGGAAAATACACCTCCCATTCTCCCAACAATACCGGTCTGCTCACAATGGTGAATATGACATCTGCGAACGATATGACTTCCTATGTTTTCTTTCGTCCATCCATGATACTGCCCTCTGCAGACGGCATCTCTTTCCATCTGTGTTGCACTTTTGACATGCCGATTTGTAAAATAATGGTCATTTTCTGCATCATAATACTTTCCGAGAGATATTCCACAGCACTTACTATTACTGATCTCGCAGTCTTCAATAATCCAGCCCTTTGCCCAGTGAGGACCAATCATACCATCCTGGTAAGCTGCCGGAGGTGCCCAGGTAGTAGCCGCCTTATTGATATCAAAGCCACTGACTGTAATATAATTGATATGATTTTCAGACGGCATAAAGCAATTACGCCGTGCATTAATCTCCACCTTTTCCACCCGTGGATCTTTTCCCTGAAAATTAGCATAGATAACTGTTTCGTTTTCTTCCTGCTCTGTATACCATTTATACACTGACCATTCCGGCTCCCAAGAATGTATATATACCTTTCCTTCCCTGCATTCTTCCAGACTCTGTACTTCATATAATTGTCTGTCGTTCAGATACACCGCACCGGTATGCCTTACAAAAGGGCCAAAATACCAGTCGCCTTTCACAAGAGTTGTGTATGGGTTATAACCACCAAAAACACCATTATCAATTCTGCATACCCATACATTTCCATCAAGGTGATTCCAATTGCGGACTTCTTCCGCTCCCGTTATGACAGCTCCCAAAGGAACCTCACTTTTATAGATGATCCGTGCATCTTCTGTGCCGGCATTTTTGGGATCTACATATTCTCGATAAACACCGGGTGCCACCAATACCTCATCGCCTGCTGCTGCTACCTGTGCCGCATCGTTGATAAAACGAAACGGACTTTCTTTTGTTCCATTGCCATCTTTACAGGCATTGCAATTTACATAAATATTCATTTTCCTCTCCTTTCAAAGAGTACGGCTCATCGGGCCCTTGATGATCACATGCACATTACTCTTGCTTTGCTGTTACCTGTATTATATAATCGAACTTATAGTTCCAAAATATCTAAAAGAGAGCAAATATAAATAAAATGTATCCAAAACAGACTTTATTTCAAACGATTCCTACACAGTCAAATGCAAATTACAGAAAAGAACTCTCCAGACATCATGACATGTCTCACTCTAATCTGATTCTGCATAATAATGAAAATTCACTATATCAATACTTTGAGATCAATATGCCTTATCTTATTCTCTATGAAAATGTCAATCCGACCACTAATCTCTCTACATATATGGAATTGTCGGAAAGCAGTATCGTGGATACACATATGCCTTACAAGGATTTTTTGTCCATGGGAGGATTACGGCTTCACTCTCACGACTTTTATGAACTGACTTTTGTTTTGTCTGGAGAACTAAAGATGCGGATTGAGGACGAATATATTACTTACCACCCGGGTGAATGTTGCCTATGCAACAAAAATATTCACCATGTGGAAATTATGGATCATTCTACAGAGATTGTCCTTTTTCTGCTAAAAGAAGAGTATCTGCGCGATGTGATCAATGCAAATTATTATTACGACCAGAACGGAAATCCCCATGCGATCGGTTCTGTGTTTCTGCACTTTTTTGAAGAAAATAACAAAAACTCGCTCTATGATGCCAAAGTGTATACCGATTTCAAGCTCTTAGACACATCCTGTCAGGATCAATTCTTTGATATCATTAATCACATGGTGGATGAAATTTCCAGAAATCATTCCGGCAAAAGCCATATGATGAAAGCATTGTTCTGTCGTTTTATCGAAATGCTTGAATTTAATGATACCCATCAGGTAGAAGTTCACTGGGCAAAATTGTCAAATGATGAACAGATCATCTATAAAATAGCAAATGCCTATCAGAATAAAATGGGAATTTTTTCCAGGTCAGAAATTGAAACATTAACCGGTTATAACAGCGACTATGTAGAACGAATCTTGAAACGCTCTACCGGCAAAACTCTTTCTGAATATGGAAGGACTTTTTTGTTAAAAAAAGCTGCGGATATGCTAACAGAAACAAATAAAAAAGTTGGAGATATCTGTGAAACACTCGGATACTCCAACCGTAATTATTTTAATAAATTGTTTATGAAAGAATATGGCATGACACCGCTTACTTATCGCAAACATATGCGTCATTTATAATATGTATTGCTGCTAGTGTACTATACTGTGCACTAGTATTTCATCCTTTAATTAACTCGACTTTTTGACAGACAGTGTATCAACAATGATTTCTTCCGATACATCAATATCATCGAGATTATATTTCCAATGGAACACAATCGGCTCTTCGTTTATTTCTACAAAATATCTGTAGATACGATTAGTAAGTTCCTCCTTAGATTTAACACGGATACCTCTGAGCATCTGACGAGTCATCTTGCTAAAGAAACTTTCAACCATATTGAGCCATGATCCATGTTTGGGAGTGAATACAAATTCGAATCTTCCCGGTACAGTTGCCAGGTATTGTCTGGTCGCCTCTGATGTATGAACTTTAAGGTTATCGAGTACGATGCGAAGCTTGTCTCCCTTTGGGTACTTATCATCTAACAGCTTCAAAAATTCAATGTATTCCGTGCTGCTGTACTTGTCTCTTACAAGAGGAATCGCTTCTCCTGTTTGAAGATCAATTGCAGCTAATAATGAAAGAGTCCCCAAACGTTTATATTCGTAATCTCTATTGATGGTCGGATGCTTTTCATTCGGCATTAAATCATCTGATGTTGTTGAAATAGCCTGTATTTCTGGCTTTTCATCATAAGACAGCACATGTATAGGTGTATCTTCAGATATAATGAGCTTTCCAGATTCATCAAACTGCATTTCAAGCTGCTTATACACAAGCAGGACATTATGCATTTTGGAATCAAAATTAGGATCCCTGTTCTCACAATAATAAGTTATTTTATGTGGCTTTATATCTGCCTCGTCAAGAATTGTATGTACTGTACTTTTATGAATGGTGGATAGTCTTGTGTATCCAGCTGCTTCAGCAGTTTTATTGATATGTGAGGTTAGCTTTGCATACGTCCATGTTTCAGCAGCATATCCAAAATCAATTGGCTTCTGGCATGCAATGTTAATGATCCAGGCTTTTTCTTCGTCTGTAATCTCTGCATTCCTGCCACGACCAGGGGCATCAAAGAGTGCATTTTCAATGCCGCCTTCTTTAAACTTTTTCAGGCAAAGCATGACGCTGCAGCGGTTGATCCCCACTTTATCAGCAATCGCATCTATTGATACGGAATCCGCACGTAATAATAGAATGCGCGCTCTTGTAACTGTTTGAGCCTGAATTGTTCTGGCACGAGTCTGACGTTCCAGATATTCTCTTTCTTCATTGCTGAGTTCGATTGATGATGCTCTTTTGCCCATGCAAATGCCCTCCAAAATCTTTATAAGGACATTATAGCACAGGTTCTGAATATAGTCGAGTTATTAAAAGAATATTATACTAGCGAGTTGTACCGTAACGCAATCAATAAATATGGCATTCTTCAAAGTATGAACAGTGCCGGTGGCAGATGCCATGACAATGCAAGATGTGAAAGTATGTGGGCACGATTCAAAGAAGAATTACTTTATGGACGCTACGACGCCACCTCAATGACTGTAGAACAGTTAAAAACTCTTATTTGGAGATATTTTATCAGTTATTGGAATAATCGGAGAATCTGCTCTGCTAATGGTGGACTACCTCCGATGGTTAAGCGGCAACAATACTATACTTCACTACAAGAGGCAGCATAAAGTCGAACATCCTTGTGAAAAAAGTGTAAACCAATATTGACAATATCATTTGCCATCGAAGTTGATAAAATTGCATGAAGAAAGCGACAATGATTTTGTCTTCATTACCGCTAAAATGTAGCGTCTCCTATAGGAATCGAACCTACAATAGAGTCTTAGGAGCTCGAGATACCACTGTAAATACATACAATGATTAGTCAACCTAAGTCAAGGAAATCCTTGGTTTTCCTAACTATTCTGTTACTCCCTGTCAAAATAAGAAAACCTGTTTTCATCTCTGTAAAGCACCTTTCGGTGCTCGTCCGGTGCTCGGAGCACCCGGAGGATATAACCATTCCGTTCCATCGAGTTCACTCAGTTGGCCACCATTACGATTCAGCTTCGTAACAATGATCACTTGGTTTTCTTATTAGATTAACTATATTATAACGTGCTGTAGGTCGGATGTCGATGATTTTTTGACCATATTTATTGTTTTACATGTTACTTCTCTATTAGTTCTGCAAACTGGAATTTGCCAGTCAATTACTTATCTTTTTCCAAAGAAGTAAGAATAGCAATCCTCATTACAACAATCGCTTTATTCATACAATTACACTTCTTTGTAAAATTCTAATTCTTTTCTTTATTTTATTTCCATTAGTCAGATTGAAAGTAAGAGATTTTTCATTTTTGTTATGAACTCTTCATAACTACATTTTCCCATTGTCAAATCCATCATAGCTAAATATTTCATTTCATTCTGAGTATATGGAATATTAATACATGACTCTAATAATTTTTCTTCGTTTTTCAAAGGTGTTATCACATTCTTTTTGTTTTTGTAGGCATAGTAATAACGAACCCCAAATTTTCTTTGAGAGACAGCATTTAAATGTATGCCATCTGGATTTGCTGACAACCCCTGGGCAGTTACAAAATATACATGATTATGATCATTGGCATATCGTAATAATTCTTTATTCACCAAGTCATACTCTGTACAATTAAAACCAAAGCCTATCTTTCCTAAATAGTCACCAAGTCCTCCAATAATAAACGGTACATCGTCTAAATTAAGTTCATTTTTTAAAGCCTCAAAAATTGTATGTAATTTTTCATAATACGTTTTGTAGTTACCATTATAGCTATCATTTTCTCCTTGATGCCACAGAATAGCAATCAAATTACTATTTTGCATTGCAAATTTTGCCTGAATAATTGCATTTTTAAATAATATTTTCTCTATAGACCAGTCATCAATGGAACTGCCACCTTCCGCACATGGAATCAAGCCGATTTGTTCTTCTTTGTTTTCCATGCACCACATTGCAGCAAATGAACCCGCAAGACTTACTCCTGATATAGGACGATCGTAGTTAATTGGTTCTGTCATCATTTGCCATTTTCCATTTCTTAACATCTGGATTCTCTCATTACAAATCATCGGTACTTCGTTTATGAATCCACGTCCAGCCATGTTGGACTGTCCAATCATTAATACACTTTTCATTCAACACCTCCACAAATTCCATTTTTTCAATTCTCCAAACTGAAATTGTCTAAAATAGTAAAGCCGTACCGCTTACTATTTTTTCTTTTACTGCTGAAACAGTATCTTTGATTGAATGCGTAGTTGTATCTATAACATTTAATTCATAGATTCCTAAATTGGAAAATTGCTTCCACATTGTTTCAACTAATTCAATATTTGTTTCTCTGTCTAACTTTGAGCGTTCGATAGCTCGCTTCATAGTTTCTTCTTTACTTGCCCTTAAAACGATATAGTGTACTTCATAATGCTCTTGAACAATGTTGAGCCACGGCTCTAAAAACCACGGTCCTACAATGCCATCTACAATTACATCATATCCACCACGAGCATATCGCTTCGCAGCTTCTAAAAACGCTTCAATGACAATCAAATTTTGCTCATTTGATTCTGGCAAATGCGGTGGTATTGCCCCTTTACTCAAATAATGATAAAAGTCATCTGTGTGCATATGCACAGACTTTTCCAAATCTGATTCTTTTGCAACAGCAGATGCCGTTGTAGTTTTTCCTGTCCCCGGCGCACCTGTGATTACAATAATTCTACCTTGATTCATCTATATTTTACCTCCACAACTTCAAATTTTCATTTCTTTACTCTTAGTAATAAAAAATCCGGCTTATGAAACAAATCCTTGTAATCCGGATATTGTTCAAGTATTTCATCTGTTGGTAATGGTTCAATCATTCATTACAAATTTCTTAATCCACTATAATCTAACTCGTATATTTTATCACATACCTCATCAATATACTTTCTATCGTGAGAAATACTGATAATAGCTCCCGGGAACTCTCTAAGCATTTTTCTGATTACAGGTCCCGATAAGGGCGAAAAATTTCTTGTTGGTTCATCTAAAATAAGCACATTTGCTCCGCTCAAACTCATACTTAAAAGAAGCACCTTGGCCTTTTGCCCTCCGGACAGTTCCCTTATAGGATGTTCCATTTCATCCGCAGTATATTTAAGGGAACCAAGATATGTTCTAATTCTTGTTCTTTCTTCCTTGTCTCCGGATTTATCAAGAAAATCAACAGGAGTCATATCCAAATCAAGTATCTCTTCATAGTTTTGCGGCATATACTCTGCCTTAATATCATCTCTCTGCGAAAGTTCTTCCGCTATTTTTCTTAAAAGAGTCGTTTTTCCAACTCCATTAGCGCCAATAATACATATTTTCTCCGAGCCTCTTATTTTCAAGTTAATGTCTTCAGCCAAAATCCTTTTCTCATCCCTAGTCGTAAGTTTTGCAAGAGTATACTCTATAACTGTTTTTCCTGCCGGAATAGATGAATCTTTGTCTCCCAGTTTAAAGAAAATAGCCTCCTCCTGTTCCGGCATCTCCGTCATGTTTTCATCTTCCTTTTCAAATCTTCGTTCCATAGACTTAACTGTGTGCATTTTATCTTTTAAGTTTTTAGCTTCGGCTGGTGACTGTCTGGAACAGTTCCCTAATGCGTTCTGAACACTTTGCATGATTTTTCTGTATTTTTCATCACGAATCTTTTTTTCTTTTCGATCATTTAATGCTTGTCTTTCCTGGCTCTCAAATTTATGAAATCTTTCTTCTAAATATTTTCTGTAAGGAATTTTTGCGACTGTATATCTGGTCTTTGTTTTTCGCACAATCTGTTCAATATGAATTACCATATTCGCTGTATTTTCTATCAAAGTTTCATCATGAGAAATGAAAAGTACTATGTGCTCCCAGTCATTTATTATTTTTTCAAGGATTTCCAGCGTATTGATATCTATATCATTTGAAGGTTCATCCAACAAAAGCACAGTCACATCCTGAATAATAAGTCTCATTAGGTGTGCCTTAACTTTTTCTCCACCCGAAAGACTTCCCATTTTCTGGTCACTATAGAAAAATTCACTTGTCATTCCGAATTTTCCGGTAATTTCAGATAACTCTTTCGGTGTTCTATTCCAAAACATTTCTTCTGCAGAAAAGAACTCATAAATAGTTTTTTCTTTATCTTCTTCAGATATTTCCTGTGGAAGATAACCGAGTATTTCTTTTCCGACCAACCTTTCTCCTTCAGCTTCTATATAATTATCAATAAGTAATGGATTGTAAATCCACTTCATCAATGTTGATTTTCCATTTCCTTCTTCACCAATGATTACCGCCTTATCACCTTTATTTAGTACAAGGTTAAATTCACTAAGTATGACTCTTAAATCCTTTTTATGTGTTAAATTTAAGTTTTTTATCTGTAACATATTGGTTCCTCCTTTCGCCCGTGTGCAAAAGTAAAAAACGAGCCTTTTTTGCATACACAAAAAGACCCGCCAAATAAACCTTTATATATTCTCACAAAGGAAAACAAAGGAAAATCTCTTGCGATAATCTAATTCAAGCGTACACAAAAACAAGCCTGTTTACCACAGGGCTTAAATCATATATGTCTTGCTCAAACCAAATTATCTGTTATACATCTCCTCACCTTTCACTTCATGTGCCTTTCTTTTTTCTGTTAATCATACTAGCACATTGTTACGTAATTGTATATAGTTTTTATTATCCACCTCATCCGATTTCCACGGCAATGGTATGGGATCCAATTCATCTAATAGAGCCGGTATCAGTTCTGTCATTTTGATATAACGCTGGACCTGCTTTGCACTGTCTCCACAAAGTTCTCCAATCACATCAATACTTCTCTTTCCTGTATTGTGGTCAACTTGACCACAATTCTTTCTGCCTGCTTTCTTTTTAATGGCATCATATTTCATCTTGTAGGCATATGCTTTTTCACTTGGTGTAATCTGCTCTCTCTGTAAATTAGAATCCACCATAGTCACTACAGCTTCATCATCCTGCATCATGCGAATAATCACAGGAATTTTCTTATATCCCAGTCGCTCCGCTGCATATTTCCTTCTGTGGCCTGAAATGATTTCATAGTAACCTTCTTCCCTTGGCCGGACGATCAATGGATTAAGAACTCCATATTTCTTAATACTGTCCTGTAGTTCAATCATCTGACTGTCACCGATCACCTTGAATGGATGATTCGTAAAAGTTCTTAAACGTTCCATTTCAATTTCAACTACTTTTTCATCCAAATCTCTGATATCCGTCTTTTCTGTCAATGACACTTCCTCCTTTTCCCTGAACGAAAAAAATCGCCCAGACTAGAATTTTTAATCTAATCTGAGCGATACTTCGTCAGGCCTGTTTTCTTCAAGCAAGAAAACCATTTTTACATTCATTGACAACCTAAATCTTATCCTACACTTTAGTTATCTCCATTGGGTGCTTGGATAGATTTAGTTCTCGGTGCCCGTTTTGTCTTTTCGGTGCTCCAATTACTCATTTTTATATTTTTTCGGTGCTCGCAAGCCCCATAAAATAAAAAAAGCAACAATGAATTTTTACGATCATTGTTGCAAAAAATCGATGTTCCCGGCGGGAATTGAACCCACAACTAGCGCTTAGGAGTATGGCTTACCATGTGATACACGGTTCGGATGTAACTTCCAATATCATCCCTTACGCAGAATGACTTGTAGTAAACGAACTTTATGGTGCAAAACACCTATTCTGACGCAGTTTTATGTGTCCGTTGGGTGGTCCTATTAGCAAATTCTTAGCAAGAGGACACCCAGCCAAAGCCGATTGCTACTGCCATTCTTCACTCCCTTAGTCAAAATGACAAGGCAAATACATGGAGGTTACTATGGACAAGAAAGAGAAAAAGTCACTGCCGGAACCGCGCACATACACCGTGGAACAGATCGCGGCCATGCTCAACATTGGCCGCACAACCGCATATCAGCTCGTCAAGCAGGAGGAGTTCAGGATCGTCCGCATAGGCAATGCGATCCGCGTTTCTAAGAAATCTTTTGACGAGTGGCTGGAAAGTTTGGAATTGTGAATATCGCAAGAAACGCCGTAGGCTCAAAAAACCTATGGCGTTTTTTTATACCCATTTTTGAAGGAGGCTGGCAATGAAATTGACAGAAGCAGAAATGAGGATGGTGTTTCAGATTGAAAGTACCAATCAGAACGCCGCCCTGAATGAGATTTACATGACATGGCGCTATGCGCCGAACCCGGCAACGAAAGAAACGGCGGAAGGCCTTCTGGACAAGCTCCGCCCACTGTCGGATCAGGAGTGCATGGATTTGATCCGCAAGGTGCAGGCCGAATACCGTCTGCCGGAGAAAGCCCGCACCATCGGGGAAATGCTGGCAGAGGCCAGACAGCAATCCGGGGCGCAGAAGTTATCCGGCCATGACATTATGGCTTTGGAGCGTTTCGACCCGGCAACCAGACACATGATCGTCTTTGATGTTCTTACCCATGACTCGCCTATTGGCTGGAAGGGTGAGAAAATGCGCCTGTTCCTGACCGACACCGGATACAGCAAGGCTTTGGAAAATCAGGAAAAGGGACATATCAAAATCCGTAACCATGCGAAGGTGCTTTCCGGCGATCTCCACTATGACCATAAAGACCGTGAGAGGTAGCCGCCCCAAACTGTATCAAAATCAGCGGAAAATCTTCTGCTTCTTCCTCCGTGGCTTGCGTTCTGAACAGAGCGTGGATGTTTTCCCATGCGGGAGGCTATGGAGGCATACAGACGGGTAAACCGCTCAAAATCAACACTTTTTATTTTCACAGGAAGGAGGTGCGAAGATGGCTGTTTTTCGTATTGAAAAGACCCGTGATTATACGGTCATGTCGAACCATCACTTGAAAGATCGGACGCTGACCCTGAAATCCAAAGGGCTGCTGTCCATGATGCTGTCACTCCCTGACGAGTGGAATTACACCACCAGAGGTCTTGCGGCGATCTGCCGGGAAGGTGTGGACAGCATCGGCGCGGCATTGAAGGAGCTGGAAAACCACGGGTATATCCGGCGCACCCAGCTTCGGGATGAAAAAGGCAAGATCACGGATACCGAGTATGTCATTTACGAAATGCCTCAGTGCGAGCCGCCGTCAAGCCCAGGTACGCCTTTACCGGGTACGGCAAAGCCATATACGGAAAACCCGGATATGGGTATCCCGGATACGGCGGAACCGTGTACGGAAAACCCCGCACAATTAAATACTAATCAAACAAAGACTGATTTATCAAGTACGGAGATATCAAATCCTATCCCATCAAATCCCCCTACCCCCGCAGGGGCACGGATGGGAATGGATCGGATGGGAGCCAGAGAATGTTATCGTGAAGTGATTTTGGACAACATCGAGTACAGCTATCTGGTGCAGGACAGCCATATCGACCGTGAGCAGCTTGACGAAATCGTTGACCTGATCGTGGATACCGTATGTTCTGCCCGCAAAGTCATCCGCATTGCCGGAGATGATTATCCGGCGGAGGTGGTAAAGTCCCGGTTTATGAAGCTGGACAGTTCCCATGTTCAGTATGTCATGGACTGCATGAAGGACAACACCTCCTATGTCCGCAATATCAAGAAATATCTTCTGGCGGCGCTGTATAACGCCCCGACCACCATCAACAGCTACTATTCTTCCCTGGTGCAGCACGATATGTACGGAGACGGGCAAAGGGGGCGAGGCTAAATGCAGGAGGAAGTAACGCGGGGCGCCGTAACGCTCATTGTTGACGGAGCCAAGCTAAGTGAGCGAGTCTTTGAAAAGGCCGTCAAAAAGTTCCTGGAGGAAATCCAGAAAAGCCAGAAGCCCAAAATCTACCGCGGCAGGCAGAGTCTTAAACAGCTTGCCAGCCAGAACGCCGGTCTTGCCAATATCGAGATCAGTGACAAGAATATCAAGGCTTTCTCCCGTGTGGCGAAGAAATACCATGTGGATTTTGCATTGAAGAAGGACACCGCCGCAGAGCAGCCCCGTTACCTGGTCTTTTTCAAAAGCCGGGACGCGGATGCCATCACAGCGGCGTTTCAGGAGTTTGCCATCCGGAAAATGAGCCGTGAGGAAAAGCCCTCCATCCGGGAGCGGCTGACTCAGGCGAAGGAACAGGCGGCAGAGAAAACGGAACACCGCACCATTGACCGGGAGAAAGTAAAGGTCAAAGATCGGAGCGTGCAGAGATGAACATGAAAAAACTGTTTTTGCTGAACCTTCCGTATCTTCTGTTCGTGTATCCCTTCGACAAGCTGGCACAGGCTTTTCGGCTTGCGCCCGGCGCTGACCTCTCCGGCAAGCTGCTTTCTATCGGGGACGGCTTCACGGCGGCGTTTTCCTCCCCGTGGCTCAGTTTCCATCCCACGGACCTGCTGATCGGCATAGCGGGTGCGGTGATCCTTCGCATGGCGGTCTACCTGAAAGGCAAGAACGCAAAGAAATACCGCCACGGAATCGAGTATGGTTCTGCTCGCTGGGGTACGGCGGCGGATATTGCTCCCTACATGGACAAGGACTTTTTCCAAAACATCCCCATGACGCAGACGGAACGGATCACGATGGCGAGCCGTCCAAAGCAGCCGAAGTATGCCAGAAATAAAAACATTCTGGTGATCGGCGGTTCCGGCAGCGGCAAGACGCGGTTCTTCTGTAAGCCGTCGCTGCTGCAAGCTCATTCATCCTATGTCTGCACTGATCCGAAAGGAACCTTGCTGCCGGAGATCGGCACTTTCCTGGAACGGAAGAAATACCGTATCAAATGCCTCAACCTGATAAACTTCCGAAAATCCATGAGATACAACCCACTGGCCTACATTCGATCAGAGAAGGATATCTTAAAGCTGGTGAACGCCCTGATTATGAACACGAAGGGCGAAGGCGAAAAATCTTCGGAAGATTTCTGGGTCAAAGCGGAACGCCTCTATTATTCCGCGCTGATCGGCTACATCTGGTACGAGGCCACGGAGGAAGAAAAGAACTTCATCACGCTTCTGGACCTTATCAATGCCAGTGAAGCCAGAGAGGATGACGAAACCTATCAAAGCCCGGTGGACCTGCTCTTTTCTCAGTTGGAAGAACGGGAGCCGGACCACTTCGCCGTGAAGCAGTACCGCAAATTCAAAATGGCGGCGGGTGTTGTATGCTCTAAAAGACTTCTTAATCAAGCGGTTGGGAAGTCTCTTAGAACACACAACCTAAAACCGAAGAAAGGAGCGCAAGTTATGAGAAAAAACGAGAAAATCACAGCTCTGTACGAACGACTGAGCCGTGATGACTTTGGCAAAGATGATGACCAGCAGCGTGAGAGCAATTCCATTTCCAATCAAAAGGCTATGTTGGAGGAGTTCGCCGCACGGCAGGGGTTTACGAACATTGTCCATTTCACGGACGATGGCATTAGTGGTACTTGCTTTGACCGTCCCGGATTTCTGGCAATGATGAAAGAGGTGGAAGCCGGGAATGTGGAGTACCTGTGTATCAAGGACATGAGCCGCATGGGTCGTGACTATCTGAAAGTCGGTCAGATTATGGAAATCCTGCGTCAGCGTGGCGTGCGACTTATCGCCATCAATGACGGCGTGGATAGTGCCAGAGGTGACGATGATTTTACCCCTTTCCGCAACATTATGAACGAGTATTACGCCAGAGACACCAGCCGTAAAATCCGTTCCACTTTCCAGTCCAAAGGCAAGTCCGGCAAGCACCTCACAGGCACGGTCATTTACGGCTATCTCTGGAACGAAGCCAGAGACCAATGGTTGGTTGACCCCGAAGCCGCTGATGTGGTCAAGCGCATCTTTGCCATGACGATTGAGGGCTACGGTCCGTATCAGATCGCCAGCAAGCTGAAAGAAGAAAAAATCCTCATTCCGTCCGCTTACCTTGCCCAGCACGGCGAGGGTGTGAATAAAAACAAGACTTTCAAAGATGTGTACGGCTGGGGTTCTTCCACCATCTGCAACATTCTTGAAAAGCGTGAATATCTGGGACACACCATCAACTTCAAGACTCGAAAGCACTTCAAGGACAAGAAAAGCCATTATGTCCCGGAGGACGAATGGACGATTTTCGAGAATACCCATGAAGCTATCATTGACCAGCAGACCTTTGACCTTGTGCAGAAAATCCGTGGGAATGTCAGACGCTACCCGGACGGCTGGGGCGAAGCAGCTCCCCTCACAGGCTTGCTTTATTGTGCCGATTGCGGCGGCAAGATGTATGTCCACCGTACCAACAACGGCAAGCGTATTTCTCAATATACCTGTTCACAGTACACCAAAGTTCCTTGCGGAACGCTCTGCAAGACCCAGCACCGTATCAACGAAGATGTGGTACTGTCCCTTGTCTCGGAAATGCTGAAAGCCATTGCCGATTATGCGAAGCATGACAGAGCCGAGTTTGTCCGTGTGGTGCAGGAAGCGCAGTCCAGCCAGCAGACGGCAGAGGTCAGGAAGCAGCGGACACGCCTTGCCACAGCAAAGCAGAGAGTTTCCGAGCTGGAAGTCCTGCTCTGCAAAATCTATGAGGACAACATTTTAGGCAAGCTGTCCGACAGCAGATACGCCACTCTGGACGCTCAATACGAAAAGGAACAGTCCGAGCTTACCGCTGAAATCTCTGTTCTGGAAAAGGCTGTCAAGAGCTATGAGAAGCACGAAAAGGACGCTGACCGTTTTATCGCTCTGATCGACAAATATGAGAACTTCGACAAGCTGACCATTGCCATGCTCAATGAGTTTATCGAGAAAATCCTTGTGCATGAGCGTGACCGCAAAGGCAGTATACAGACCACACAGGAGGTCGAGATTTACTTCAATTTTGTTGGGCGATTCGTTCCACCGGCGTTTGGAGAAGTGGAGCTTACCCCGGAGGAATTAGAGGAAATCCGCAAACGTGAGGAACGAAAGGACAGGCTTCATCAGAACTACTTGAAGCGGAAAGCCAGCGGAGCGCAGAAGCGATACGAGGACAAAATCAAGAAGCGGAAAAAGGCAGAAATCGAAGCCAAGAAAGCCGCCATTCGTGCGGAGGACATTGCAAAGGGCGTGTTCGTCCCTGTCAGCAGTTTACCGCAGAGAGAGCCGATGAAAGGAGTACAAACAGCATGAATATCACTTACACACAGAACGGCGATTATCTTATCCCAAACATCATTATCCGCAAGACCAAGCCCCTCGGACACTACGGCAGACTTCGCAAGGCGTATCTGGAAATGCACCGTCCGATACTGTTCAATGAGCTGGTGCTATCCGACAAGCTCTTTGAGCATTGCGCCGAGATTGACGAAACAGCACGAAACCGCATGGAGCTGATCGTGCGGTCACTGGCAGAGCAAAACGGCGTGACCGAGCAACTGAAAGCCGAAAACCAAATGGAATGGGTGCGGCAGATGAACGCTTGCAAGGCACAGGCAGAGGAGATTGTGAAAGTGGAATTGATTTATGATTGAGCGAGGAAGTCCGGGCAGAAAACTGTTCGGACTTTTCTCATGTAGTCCAAAGTTGCGGTAGAATTGTTCACGAGTTTTATGGTACAATTTATGCGAATAAAGAAAACGGAAAATTAGAATCTAACAAGAGAATGTGGTTGTATGAAAAAATCCATATTAGTATTTTGGGCAATCGTGTGTCTGTTACCTATTCAAAGGAGGTTTAAGAATTTTAAATGAAACATATAAGAAATATATTGCTGTTGATTACGATTATTTTTGCTTTTGTTATGCAAGCTGAAGTATATCAAAATATGCTCTGGAACTTTAATGGTGCTTATTATTTATCGTCCAGATACACAACTACTAATGACGATATGGATTCATTTTTAGCCAATGCAGAAGATACAGCTGAGAAGCATGGTGTTCATATTTTTTCGACTTTTAATCAGAGAGTTTCTAATTATCAGACAAGACTTTATATTTATGGTGATGATACCGTTGTTCGGGATAGTCTTAAAAGCACAATGGATATTGAGGAAAAAACATATACGGCTTTGATAGGCGGAATCACCGTAATAGAATTTGAAGATTTTAGAGAAGCAAAAAACACAGGCAATGGACAGGAAATAATGGTCAGCTATATCGGTGACGATGATGACATTATTGCCACATATCAAGATTTGGCAAAAGAATATTCTATATCGCAGCCAGAGTTTTGGCAATCAACCGAAACTGATATGATGTTCATTGTTTGGGGCCTGGTTGCCATATTGATGATTGTACTTAATATGATTGAGGTGATACGCAGACAAAAGGAAGTAGTTGTACGAGCTTCTCTGGGCGAAAATGCTGCTGTGATTGCTCTAAAAGCTGTAGTGGCTGATATGATTTCATATGCTGCATTATTCGTCTTAGCAAAGTTGCTTGTTTCTCAATTTATATCGGGAGCGTATGAAGATCATCTCATTTTGGCAGTGTATTGTGCCGGAGCAGTTCTTTCCGTAATTCCTTATGCTGCTTTTGTCCGCTTTGATGTAAAAAAAGCCTTTGCCAATGCTTCAGATAAAAAAGGTATGTTTTATCTTCTGAACGGTCTTAAAGTATTTGCTACTGCTATGACGATTTTTACAATAACTACAAATCTCAGTAGCATTCAAGGTAATTTACTTACAAACACTACTCTTTTAGAAAATCATTATAATGATTACTATTTTGGAGTTATGCAGATTGAACCTCCTTTTGAAGAAAATGAGGAGGAATCCAAAGAGAGCGAATTTTGGAATGACCTTTACGAAAATGAATACAACACTATAAATCCGGTGGTCTGCATAGGCAGCCGGATAAGCGATACGGATAATTATATTTTTGTAAATCATAATGCCAGAGATATGCTACAAGGGTTTTCTGATATGCTTACTGAAGATGATGAAAAAGAGGATATCGTGGTCTTCGTGCCAAAGGGAAGAAATGCGGAATCATACAAAGATATCGCAAAAGAGGAAATTAGCTCTCTTACCCAAAATGCAGAAGAACTGCGTGTTGTTTATAAAGAATATTCTGGCAGAGAGCAATTTTATTATCTCAATTCGAACAGAGAAGAGGCTATTGACGGATTGTCAAGAGTAACAAATCCGATTGTGATTTATCAGGCAAATGAGGCTGTTGCTTTAAATGGAAGTTATATCGAAACAGGAACATATAATGGTGAGGTAATCTACGGATGCGATGAAAGCACAATTCGTAATGCTGCGAAAAAATATGCAGAACAGCTTGGTTCACACTATTTTATGCTGACGAATGTCGGAGAGGATTACATTTATAGTCATAGTTTCCTTGTAAAATTGATTAGCTTTATAAGCTCTCTTTGCGTATTAGTATTGCTGTTAGATATCGCTATCATCGTATCTGAAGCGAAAATGGAATTTAGACTTAGCTCTATGGAAATCTCCCTCAAAAAGGTTTTAGGTTATAGCTTTTATGAAAGGCACAAAAGATTTATTTCCGTTAATCTCATAGAAAATATAGCCGTTGTGATATTGATTTGCATTGTTTCGATTTTTATATCTAACGCAAGTGTCGGGATTGCTTTACTGATTGGATCATTGCTCACCATTATTGAAATGGCAATCATTTTCACAAATATTATGTGGGTTGAAAAAACAAATATCTCAAAGTCATTGAAGGGAGGATGTTTATGATTATAATTCGTGGCTTAAATAAAGCATTTGGAGAGAAAATAATTTTCTCCAACTTTAATTTGGAAATTCCGGATGGAAGTTTTGTAGTAATCAGCGGGGATAGCGGCAGTGGAAAAAGCACTTTGCTCAATATGATTGGTGGTATCGAAAAGCCGGATAGCGGCAGTATCATAATCGAAGGGCTGAATATTACCCGGCTTAAAAATAAAAACAGTTTTTTTGCGGATACAGTGGGGTTTCTTTTTCAGAATTTTGCACTGCTTGAAAATAAGACAGTTAAAGAAAATTTAAGTTTGATTAAAAAATCAAGCCGAACTAAAGTATCACTTAAAGAAGCTCTTAATCGTGTGGGGTTATCAAAGGAAGTTAACAAAAAAGTTTATCAGCTTTCCGGTGGTGAACAACAGAGAGTTGCTTTAGCTCGTCTTATGATGAAAAAATGTTCTGTTGTTTTGGCAGATGAACCTACTGGCTCACTTGACAAGAAAAATAGAGATATTGTTATGAGGTTATTGCACGAACTCAATGAAGAAGGTAAAACGGTTATCATTGTTACCCACGATCAGGGTATTATTGAAGATGAACCTTATGTTGTGAAAATCTGAGAGTACCTCTTAGAAATGTCTTGATCTACATTTTATGTAATTTGGGTCAGAAGAAAATCCCTTTAGGAACTAAAGGGCGCACTTCTATACTCTCCTATCGGGAGTATGTGCGTCCTGCGGAGCTTCATTCCCGGTCAGCAGAAGAAAACTGCACGACCGAGAATGTTGCGTCACTTCGTTCCGTCAAGGTGGCTACACCCCCTTGCGCCGCTAATGCGGCTATCCCCTGTGGACTTGCCGTCCGCAAACGGTTTTGACAAACCGTTCGCCGCCAGCAAGTTTGAAATTAGTAAACGATAATTTAACAAAGGAGCGTGAGCGTATGAAAAAGATTATGTTTGGAAACAGTTTAATGCTATTGGGTATTGCTATAATGATACTTGCAGGATTAAAGGTGATATATGTAGGAACACTGTGGGTGTCGTTTCTTTTAATTATCGTGGGTTTTGTTATGGCTACGATTGGTTTTTTCGGTAAGGATAGTAAATAAATTATCTAACTGAATACAACAACCGAATACCGAAAAATAGACCGTTGACTGGTCGCAATGTGCGAAAAGTTGGCGGTCTTTTTTTATACCCATTTTCAAAAAAGGAGGTCAACCAAAATGGCAAAACAGAAAAGCCTTGAACAGCTTCGAGCTGAAAAAGAGCAAGTGGAAAAGCGGCTTGCACAGGAACAGCACAAACTGGAGCGTTTGGAGAACAGAAAGAAATATCTGGAGAAAGGCGAAAGGCAGAAACGTACCCACCGCCTTTGCAATCTGGGCGGCACGATTGAGAGCCTTGCCCCGGAGGTCAAAAATCTCACACGCACCGAAATGACCGAGCTGATGGAACACATCTTCGGTCTGCCGGAGGTACAGAGAGCCGTCCGGCACATGGAGATTACACACATCAACCAAGCAAACAGAGGAAAGGAGCTGAAAGCCAATGGCACTATTCCACTTCACAGTAACCCAAACGAAACGCAGTAAAGGTCAGTCTGCGATTGCTTCTGCCGCCTATCGTTCCGGCGAAAAGCTGTACAGCGAGTATTACGGCGAATACAGCGACTACACACGCAAGGGCGGCGTGATCTGCTCTGACATTCTCCTGCCGCCCCATGCACTGAAAGAATACGCAGACCGTCAGACCCTATGGAACGCGGTTGAAAAAGCCGAGCGTGGTAAGAACGCCCAGCTTGCATACAGTTTTGAAATTTCCTTGCAGAATGAATTTTCTCTTGAAGAAAACATCGCTCTGGCAAGGGAATTTTTGTTTCGGGAGTTTGTCAGCCGGGGCATGACCGTTGATGTGTCCTTTCACGAAAAGGAGTGTGAGGACGGCGGCACACCCAATCCCCATTTTCACTTTCTCTGCCCTATTCGACCAATGGAGCAGGACGGCACATGGGGCATAAAACAACGGCGAGAATATGTGCTGGACGAGGAGGGCAACCGTATTCGAGACGCAAACGGTAAGTATGTGTTCAATGCCGTTCCCACTACCGACTGGGGCAGTCCCGAAACGCTGGAACATTGGCGTGAAGCATGGGCGGAGATGTGCAACGCCAAGTTTGCGGAAAAGGGGCTTGACGTTCGTATCGACCACCGAAGCTATGAGCGTCAGGGCGTGGAGCTTCTTCCAACCGTTCATGAGGGCGCAACCGTCCGGGCAATGGAGAAGAAAGGCATACGCACCGAGAAAGGCGAGTTCAACCGCTGGATCAGAGCCACCAATGCCGTTATCCGGGACATCAAGAAGAAAATCGCTCTCCTGTTTGATTGGATTGCCGAAGCAAAAGCGGAGCTTGCCAAGCCGCAGGCACCCGACCTTGTTTCGCTGCTGAGCGCCTATTACACCCAGCGCAGAGCCGGGGCATATTCGCAGAAAGGCAAGGTCAGCAATCTAAAGGAGATGAACGAGACTTTCAATTATCTCCGGGCAAACGGCATTTACTCCCTTGAAGATTTAGAAAGCCGTGTCAGCGAACACAGTGCTGCCACAGAGAGCTTGAAGAAAACGCTGGACGAACAGACCGCCCGAATGAAAGCAATTAAGCAGCTCTATGACAGCTCCGCTGCTTTCCAGAGCTTGAAGCCTGTCTATGACGGCTTGCAGAAAATCAAGTTTGAGAAGCCCAGAGCCAAGTACAAGGCAGAGCATGAAGCGGAACTGAAACAGTTCTACGCCGCCAGACGAAAGCTGACCGGGGAGTTCCCGGACGGCAAGGTGGATATGAAAAAGCTGTCCGACGAGTATGACGAGCTGGAACAGGCGCACGAAACCACCTATGGCGAGTTTAAGGCTGTCAGAGACGATTTACACCGCCTTTGGAAGGTCAAGTCATGTGTAGATACTGCCGCCCGATTTAACGAGCGTACAGAGGAACAAATGCTCCAAAATCGACCCCAAACACGACACAAAAAGGAGGAACTATCCCGATGAATTACACCCAAGCGCAGATTGACCGGGCAAACGCCGTCAGTCTGGAAGATTTTCTCCGCACACAGGGAGAGACACTTATCAAAAGCGGACGGGAATACCGCTGGAAAGAACATGACAGCCTGACCGTCCGGGGAAACAAGTGGTTTCGCCACAGCCAGAGTAAGGGCGGCTATCCCATTGATTTCGTCATGGAGTTTTACGGCAAGTCCTTTCCCGAAGCCGTCCAAATGCTGACCGGCGAAAGCGGCGAAGGACAGACCGAAGCCACCACAGCACCGCCCACAGCGTTCCACTTGCCCTTGCACAACCGAACAGCCGACAGGGTAATTCAATATCTTTGCGAAAGCCGGGGTCTCAACAAAACGCTTGTTGAGGCTTTTCTTCTTTCCGGGGATATTTACGAGGACGCAAAGCGGCACAATGTTGTCTTTGTCGGCAGAGACCGAAACGACACACCGAGATACGCCCATGTGCGAGGAACGGCAGACCCATTCAGACAGGACATTGCCGGGTCTGACAAGTCCTATCCGTTCCGCTATGAGGGAAACGGCAACCAGCTCTTTGTCTTTGAAGCACCGATTGACCTTTTGTCCTTTATCTGCCTTTATCCGCAGGACTGGCAGACAAGGAGCTACCTTGCCCTGGGCGGCGTTTCAGGCAAAGCCCTTGACCGTTTTCTTTCTGAACGCAAGGACACCCAAAAAGTGTTCCTCTGCCTTGACAGCGACACCGCAGGAAGCGAAGCCTGTACCCGACTGGCACAGTCCATTCCCAGCGAGATCGCCGTCATTCGCCTTGTCCCGGCAAGGAAAGACTGGAACGATGTTCTCCGTCAGCAAGGGGACATTCCGAGCCGCAAATTCATAGCCGAGACAATCACGCTGCGAGAGCTGCCCACCGCCCAGCCTGTTCCCATGCTCCGCATGGCAGATGTGGAGCTGACGAGCGTGGAATGGCTATGGTTTCCCTATATCCCCTTTGGAAAGCTGACGATCATACAGGGCAACCCTGGCGAGGGCAAGACCTACTTTGCCATGCGTCTTGCGGCGGCTTGCACCAACCGAAAGCCCTTGCCCGGTATGGAAACCCTTGAACCGTTCAATATCATTTACCAGACTGCCGAGGACGGTCTGGGTGATACGGTCAAGCCCCGACTGATGGAAGCAGACGCAGACCTTGAAAAAGTGCTTGTCATTGACGATAGAGACACACCACTGACCCTTGCCGATGAACGCATCGCAAGGGCAATCCCGGAAAACAACGCAAGGCTGGTTATCATTGACCCGGTACAGGCGTTTCTGGGCGCAGATGTGGACATGAACCGGGCAAACGAGGTGCGCCCGATATTCCGCAGTCTGGGAGACATTGCACAGGCTACCGGGTGCGCTATCGTGCTGATCGGACATCTCAACAAAGCCGCAGGAACGCAAAGCACCTACCGGGGATTAGGGTCTATCGACATTACGGCGGCAGTCCGCAGTCTGCTCTTTATCGGCAAGCTGAAGGACAGCCCCACAACAAGGGTACTTATCCATGAGAAAAGCTCCCTTGCGCCGCCCGGACAGTCCCTTGCCTTTTCTCTGGGAGACGAGAAAGGCTTTGAGTGGATAGGGGCTTATGACATTACCGCTGACGAGCTTCTTGCCGGGACGGACACCGCCAAGACCGAGAGCAAGACCGCACAGGCGCAAATGCTCATTCTGGAACTGCTTGCGGACGGAAAGCGTATGCCGAGCGCAGAACTAGAAAAGGCAGTCAATGAGCGTGGGATTTCCTCACGCACCATGAGAACGGCAAAGAGCCGTATCGGGGACAGACTTGTGACCGAGAAAGACGGCACAGCATGGGTCTGCTATCTCCGAGACTGACAACAGGAACACGGCAAGCATGGCAAAGACGGCAAGGTTTTTATAGATACCTTAATGTTGCCACCTTGCCTTGTTCCCTCATACCGACACCGCCCGATGATGAACAGTCACCGGGCATTTTTTATTTACAGGAGGATTTTGAATGAACAATACCACAACCAACAGTACCCCTTGCCCGACTGTCAGAAAGCAGATCGGCAAGACCACCTATATCGTCCGTGTGCATTTCAGCCAGACCGCAAAAGAAACGATGGAGGACAAAATCAAGCGTCTGCTCCGTGAGGAAGTCCGCAAAATGTGACTTCTTTTTGAATTTGATGAAAAAGTCCTTGACTTTTCGTCTCTGGCAAAACCTTAAAATCCATCCTCATTTCCTGCGGTGCCCGGCTTGCTCCCTTTGATATCAAGGAGCTGCGGGACCTGATGGAGTATGACGAACTGGAACTGGATACCCTGGGCGACCAAAAGACGGCGCTGTTTGTGATCCTGTCAGATACGGACAGCACTTTCAATTTCGTGGCCGCCCTCATGTATAGTCAGCTTTTCAATCTGCTCTGCGACAAGGCGGATGACTTCTACGGCGGGCGGCTGCCTGTCCATGTCCGTTTGATCCTGGACGAGTTTGCCAACATCGGCCAGATACCGAACTTCGATAAGCTGATTGCCACCATCCGAAGCCGTGAGATATCGGCTTCTATTATTTTGCAGTCGCAGAGCCAGTTAAAGACCATCTACAAGGATGCGGCAGATACCATTGTCGGTAACTGTGACAGCACTTTGTTTTTGGGAGGCAAGGAAAAATCCACGCTCAAGGAAATTTCGGAACTGCTGGGGAAAGAGACCATTGATCTCTATAACCAGTCCGAAAACCGGGGCAGCCAGGTTTCCCACGGCCTCAGTTATCAGAAATTAGGAAAGGAGTTGATGACCCAGGACGAATTAGCAGTGATGGACGGCGGCAAGTGTATCTTCATGCTGCGGGGCGTGCGCCCGTTCCTTTCGGACAAATACGACCTCACCCGGCACCCGAATTACAGATACACGGCCGACGCCGACCCTAAAAATGTCTTTGACATGGAACGGTACATGAAGAAGCAACGTGCCGTGGTAAAACCCACGGACATCTTCGATGTGTACGAGATTGACGCAACAACTTAACCCAAAATCAAAAACATTTTTTAGGAGGATTATTTTATGGAATTTTTCAACAGTGCAGTTGGTGTTTTGCAGACTCTCGTAGTGGCCCTGGGCGCAGGTCTTGGTATCTGGGGCGTTATCAACCTTCTGGAAGGTTACGGCCAGGACAACCCTGCTTCCAAAAGCCAGGGTATGAAACAGTTCATGGCTAATTAAAGGGAACAAAAAGAAAGGAAAAGCACAATCCAGACGGTATCAGCGGCAGGCTACAAGAATAAATTGTGATTACACAAGATTGGTGCTATAATAAGAGAAAAGTTCCTGCCGGGGCAGCCGCCCCGGTGGTATGGATAGGAAGGCAGGAAAGCAATATGCACATCAGCTATAAACCACTCTGGCATACACTGTTAGAGCGTGATATGAGAAAAGAAGATTTAAGGCTTGCCGCTGGTATGACAACGAATATGATTGCCAACATGAGCAAAGAGGGAAAGCACATCAGCATGGACACATTAGCCCGTATCTGCGAAACGCTGAATTGTGAGATTACCGATGTGATTGAGTTAGTACCAGACGAGCCTGCTTCCACAGGAGGTAAGGAACATGAGCGAATTGAAACCAAGAATAACAGAAAACGGAATTGATTATATCCTTGTCGGAGATTACTACATCCCAGATTTGAAACTGCCAGAAGAACACCGCCCCATCGGAAAGTATGGACGGATGCACCGGGAATATTTGAGAGAAGTCCACCCAGCCAGATTGAACACATTGATATTGACCGGAGAGCTATGGACATATCTTGCAGACCTGAACGAACAGGCACAGGAACGGTTAGATACCATCATGGAGCAGATGAAAGCTGCCGAGGGCGTGACCGAAGAATTAAAGCGTACCCATCAAATGGAATGGGTGCAGCGTTGCAATAACATTCACAATCGGGCAGAAGAAATTGTTTTGCATGAGATGATTTATGCATAACGGTATGGTAGAATGATTATGACAAATCGTTGTTTGTGGAGGTAAGGTATGTGGTATGATGGAATAGACAGAAACACTTTCATCAAACAAATTTACACAAAAGTCCCTGAATTGCTGAACGTCAGAATAGATGCTATTTCATTGAAAAGAGATGGTACCGAAGTATCTGTGGTTTTTGATATGCCAGTTTATCCAGACAATCCTCCTGAAAAATGGAATGGTAACAATACTGTTTCTATTGAAATTTCTTTTTTCGTTATTTCAGAGTTCAAACTGGAGATGAAGGATAGATATATGTACGGAAATATTGACATTTTTTCACATGAAAGCAAAATAAAAATCGTTGTAGATGGATCGATATTATGCTCTTTTGTAGCCGAAGCGGCTGTTATCCAGAGAATGAGCGCATACATAGATACAGAAATATAAATTAGAAATTTGGAGGGAAGAAATATGCAGACGATTATTGTGTTGTTAAATCCAGGAATGCTTGAAAATGCTGATTTGGATTTGAGATATCGCATACCAGACCGTATCGAAGAGGTATCAAATTCCTTGATACAAAGCAATGGATATGATTATATAGACACAGAGGACGGGGAACCTGGACCATTGATGGGTATTTGGTTGGAAACTGAAAATGCACATAAAAATTGGCATATAGTAAGGGATTTGTTTCAAAGGGAAAAATTTATAGGAAATGATTTATCTTTGTCGGCTCAGATATATATTTCCGAAAAAGATACTGACGATTTAGAAAACTGTGTACTTGTTTTTCCTGAATAACAATTCCAGCTTGTCATTCTGAAAATTTAACTGAATAACCACAGCACGAACCGCTGCTACATGGAAGCTAACAAACCATGCAACAGCGGTTTTTCTTTATCGTTTTTTCCTCTGGCTGATAGGCGTTCCCATTTTCTTTGACTTTTTGAGAATCCGAATTAGCCAGCGAAATTCTTCATCTGACAGATTTTTATAGTTGATACCAAGCTGTTTGCAGTAAAGGACAACGAGCTTTTCATCCCGGCTACCCTTGAAGTTTTCGACCGCTTCCAGATTTTCTTTCAGTTCATCGGCAACGGTGGTCTGGGGTGCACTTTCACTGTCCTTTTTGTGGGCTTCTCGAATATCCCGGATAATGAGGTTGAGGTCATCCCGTACCATGTGACTGAAATATTCATCATCGCTGATATGGGCGGCTTGCAACACTTTCAAATGGGGGTCATCTTCGCCGGGGCGATACCGTTCAATGATTTCATGCCGGACGGTATCGACAAGGGCGTTGAGGTTTTGAATCTGCATGGTGGCAATCCCATCCACATAAATCTCAATGTCCGCAAGAAACTTGATAAAGTCCTTATGGGTGGCAAGTTCGCACAGCAGACGGTTGTTAATCCGA
Organism: Roseburia sp.; assembly: GCF_041325975.1. Classification (NCBI taxonomy): domain Bacteria; kingdom Bacillati; phylum Bacillota; class Clostridia; order Lachnospirales; family Lachnospiraceae; genus Roseburia; species Roseburia sp. Next base: position 1,377,928 of record NZ_JBGLEJ010000004.1, read on the forward strand.
CCGCTTTTCAGAAGTGCTACCATCTCATCACTCAAATGCAGCTCCCTTAATGGCGTGTTGATCTCCGCCCGGTTCTCTGTCCGGCAAAAGAGATAATCGAGGGACACCCCATAAAAATCTGCCAGCAGGATAAGGTTGCCATGATTGATTTCCTTATAGTCATCTTTTTCATAACTGCCAAGAGCCGATTTTGAAATACCCGTTTGCTCTGCCAGTTCTTCCAGTTTTAATCCTTTGTTTAATCGTAAATCTTTTAGCCGTTCCTGTATTGTAGTAGCTCCGTTCATTGAAGCAGTTCCCCCTTCTGACAACATTTATAACCGTTGAATTGATTATACCATATCAATTCCGCAATCGTGGAAATTTCTGATTTTTACCCCGAATTCCTACTTTGTGGACATACGGCACAGGGCACAAAAATGTTCTACGATACAGGTAGTTCATCGATGGATTATTCCAATCGAATGACCAGCCTGTGTGGGATATGCTTCCCCGGCGATGTAGTGCCATGACTTTTGGCAGGGATGTGGAGGAACCCTTACCAAAACGAGCATACCAAAGGGAGCGATACGCCGCTGTGAGATTCAGGGGAGGAACGACACCGGGGAGAACTGGCGGACTGACACCGAAATGATACCGAAACACGACAATCTGATAGGGGGATAGTCTACCCTATCGCTGATACTTCGGGAGATTTTAAGCGGCTCTATGGCTGTAATTTTGCCGAAAATCGCCCCGAAACCATACACTAAAACGGGAGGAAGCGCAATATGCCGAGAATGAGCAAAAAGAGGAAGCATGAGCTTTCCTTTTACCTCAATGACCGGGGGCGTGTCACTTACAACGAATTATGCCGGAAATGCCAGCATGGGTGCAAGCAGAGCTTCCGGGCGGTTGTGATTGACTGCCCCCGTTATTTATCCAAACGAGCAAAGAAAAAGGAGGAACACACCGAATGAATTTTGAATTTATGACGATAGACACACCCTTGCCGCCCTGTATGCCATTGCCCAGAGCGTTGACAGGATTTCCAGTCAGCAGCACCGCAAAGGTCATGTACTGCCGGATGCTGGACGCTATGCTGTCCAAAGGGCAGGAGGACGAAAACGGAATCCTCTTTGTCTGCTTCCCTGTCACAGCCATTGCCGCAGTCCTGTCCCGCAGCTCCATGACGGTCAAGCGTTCTTTGAATGAACTGGAAACCGCCGGGCTTATCATGCGGGTGCGTCAGGGCGTTGGAGAACCAAACCGGATTTATGTGCTGATACCGGGAAAGGAGGACGCTGCCCTTGCCTGAGACCTCAAAGCTGGAAAAACTCAACTGGGAGCTGGAGAAAAGCGAAAAGAAGCTGCGGAAAGCCATCAATGATGAAAAGGCATTGCAGTACCAGTTAAAGCAGCTTACCCGAAAGGAACGGACGCACCGGCTCTGTACTCGTGGCGGTATGCTGGAAAGTTTTCTGCAAGAGCCGGAACGCCTGACAGATGATGATGTCATGGTGTTGTTGAAACTCATTTTTCACAGACAGGACACACAGGAACTATTGAAAAAACTGCTGGAACGGAAGAAGCCAGAAACCCCTTAGTTTACTAAGGGCGCAATTATACACCACCCAGAGGTTGGTGCATTGCGTTCTCCGAAGGCTCCTCGCCGGAGGGCTGTGATTTTCCGCAGTCATGGTCTGCTCCAAATCATACAGGGGACGCTACGCTTCCCCTGCGCTGGCTGCCACCAGCTACCCTTTTGTGGACTTGCCATCTGGGGACACCTTGCGTTGCAAGCTGTTCCCAGCCGACAAGTTTTACAAAATCTCTCTATACTTTGACGGTCGGGTAAAGTATAATGAAGTTAACAGCAAAGCGGAAGTTGATTGTGAGAAATTTTATATTGCGAGGAGGAAATAACAGTGCTTACATTACAGGAACTCCTTAACGGAGTGAAATGTTTAGATGAAAATACACTGGCTGAATTGTCGGATAAATTATGGGAATTGGGGACATTAGATGATATAAAAGAAAAAGTGACCCCTGAACTTTTTACCTTGCATATTTGTATGAATATGGTGGGGAATTGGCAATGTGATGGTTGGTGGTATATTATTTGTGAACAGGTAAAATTAGTTCCGTTTATCCCAGAAGCATTAAATGCTTTAGGATTATTCACCCTGAAAACAGCATTTGAAAAGGTTATATCCTGTTTTCCCCAAGATACAATTTTTACTGATGATAATAACTATATTGACACCGTTAATTTTCTGCAAAATAACAGGTTTAAGGTATCAAATAAAAAATTAAATTCAATCCCTCTCGAAAAAAGAAAAGAAATGGTAAAAAAGACTCGTCATTGTATTGAAGAATTAGAACAGTTAACAGAGCCTTTATGGGGATATGCCAGTGAAAATAATGGGTGGAAAATTGTGCTTGACTACATTTCCGCTCATAAATAATATAAATTAACCAGTTCCAGTTTGCCACCCACACATCGGGTCAACTTGTCCTGAACTTTTACAACTTAATACCCGCCGCCCACACAGCGGCACACCAAGCAGGAAATCTGAAAAAGGTCTCCTGCTTTTTTTCTGCCCAAAATGAGGTGGTAAAACGCCACCCCATCCGCCAATTACCGAAAGGAGTGACACGAAATGCCCTGCCCACACAACGAAATCACGATTGTTCAGCGCAGCCAGCGGCAGTCTGCGGTTGCCGCCGCTGCTTACCAGAGCGGTGAAAAGCTGTTCTGTGAATACGACCAGAAAGTGAAGCACTACCCGGAAAAGCGTGGTATCGTCCACAATGAAATCCTGCTTCCGGCAAACGCCCCACGGTCGTATGCAGACCGCAATACCTTATGGAACGCCGCCGAAGCGGTGGAAAAGCAATGGAACTCCCAGCTTGCAAGGCGGTGGGTGCTTACCATCCCCAGAGAGATACCGCCTGACCAGTACGCTGTCCTTGTCCGGGAGTTTTGTGAACAGCAATTTGTTTCCAAAGGCATGATTGCTGACTTTGCCATCCATGACCCCCATCCGCCGGGACACAATCCCCACGCCCATGTCCTGCTGACTATGAGGGCAATGGACGAACATGGGAAATGGCTTCCCAAGAGCCGCAAGGTTTATGACCTTGACGAAAACGGGGAACGGATAAAACTTCCGTCCGGCAGGTGGAAAAGCCACAAGGAGGATACGGTTGACTGGAACGACCAGAAGTATTGTGAAATCTGGCGGCATGAATGGGAGGTCATCCAGAACCGCTATCTGGAAGCCAATGACCGCCCGGAGCGTGTGGACTTGCGTTCCTATGCCAGACAGGGGCTTGATATTATCCCCACTGTCCATGAGGGTGCTGCTGTCCGGCAGATGGAAAAGCGGGGTATCCAGACGAATATCGGAAACCTGAACCGGGAAATCAGAGCCGCCAACAGCCTGATGAAGTCCATCCGGCAGTTCATCCACAACCTCAAGGGCTGGATTGCCGAGCTGGGCGAAAAACGGAAGGAGCTGCTTGCACAAAAAGCGGCGGAGGAAGCGACACTTCTTCCCAATCTGCTGATGAAGTACATGGAGATACGAAAGGAAGAACGGAAGGACTGGACGAGGGCTGGACAGAACCGGGGGACTTCACAGGACTTAAAGGCAGTCAGCGAAGCCTTGTCCTATCTCCGGCAAAAGGAGCTTTCCACTGTGGAGGACTTAGAAGCATTTCTGGAAGCATCCGGGAAATCAGCCGCAGATTACCGCAATCAGATGAAGCCAAAGGAAGCTCGCAGCAAAGTGATTGACGGGATTCTTGCCAGCCGGACAGACTGCAAGGAATGTAAGCCTGTCTATGAGAAGTACCAGAAGATATTTTTCAAGAAAACAAAGGAGAAATTCAAACAGGAACACCCGGAGGTTGCCCGGTATGAGAAAGCCGCCGCCTACCTTGCCAAGCACCCGGACGATAAGGACAGCACCCAAAAGGAGCTGCAACAGGAGCAGGAAAAACTTCTCAGCGAAATCGCAGAGCTGAAAGTACCGCTGACAGAGGTGCAGGAGGATTTGAAGAAGCTGCGGGACATCCGCTACTGGGTACGGAAAGCCACCCCCGGCACAGAGGAAAGCAAAGAGCCGCCCAAGAAACAGCCTATCAAAGAAGTCTTGCAGGATAAGACTGACGAGAAAAAAGCACAAAGAACCACCCCGGCACAGGAGAAACACAGACAACAGGATATGGAACTTTAACAGGCACTTGCCATTTTCAATCAGAGAATGTCAGGTGCTTTTCTTTTTTTCAAGGAGGGATAGATTTGAATGTATTTGAAGCTGTGAAGCAGTTCGTCACAACCAGACAGGCTGCGGAGCATTATGGAATCCATGCAGGGCGGAACGGGATGGCTTGCTGCCCGTTCCATCATGATAAAACCCCAAGCATGAAGCTGGATCGGCGTTACCACTGCTTCGGCTGCGGTGCGGATGGGGATGTGATTGATTTTGCCGCCGCCCTGTATGGGCTGGGAAAGAAAGAAGCCGCCGTACAGCTGGCACAGGACTTCGGGCTTTCCTATGAGGACTGGAAACCGCCGGGAAAAGCAAAAAAGCCCAAGCCCCGGCAGAAATCCCCGGAGGAACAGTTTCAGGAAGCAAAAAACCGCTGCTTCCGTATCCTTGCCGATTATCTCCACCTACTCCGAGTGTGGAGAAAGGAATATGCCCCGCACTCCCCGGAGGAAGTCTTTCATCCCCGGTTTGTGGAAGCCTTACAGAAGCAAGACCATGTGGAATATCTGCTGGATGTGCTGCTGTTCGGGGAGACAGAGGAAAAAGCGGCTTTGATTACGGACTACGGAAAGGATGTGATACAGCTTGAACAGCGAATGGCAGAGCTTGCAGCCGCAGACGCAGCAAGAACTAAAAAACACCATGAACGCCATGCAACCGCCCCAGAGCATTGAGGAAATCAAGGCGGGGCTGGAAACCACCGAGAAAGGCGGTGTCCGTCAGAGCATACGGAACTGCCTGATCGTATTCCAGCGTGACCCGCTGCTTTCCGGGGCTATCGCATACAACATCCTGACCGACCGCAAGGACATCATAAAGCCCATCGGCTTCCACAGGGACAGCACCGCCTTAAACGATACGGACATGAAATATCTGCTTCTCTATCTGGAAGAAACCTACGGGCTTACCAATGAGAAAAAGATTGATAACGCCATCGGGATTGTGGCGAATGAAAACAAGTACCACCCCATCCGGGATTATTTAAGTTCCCTTGTGTGGGACGGGACAGAGCGAATCCGCTTCTGCCTACGGCACTTTCTGGGAGCTGACGCAGATGATTACACCTATGAAGCGTTGAAGCTGTTCCTGATGGGCGCTATCTCACGAGCCTTTCAGCCGGGGTGCAAGTTTGAAATCATGCTCTGTCTGGTCGGAGGTCAGGGGGCTGGCAAGTCCACCTTCTTCCGTCTGCTGGCAGTCCGGGACGAGTGGTTCTCCGATGATTTGCGGAAGCTGGACGATGACAATGTGTACCGTAAGCTGCAAGGTCACTGGATTATCGAAATGTCGGAAATGATGGCAACCGCCAACGCCAAGAGCATTGAGGAAATCAAGTCGTTTTTAAGCCGGCAGAAAGAGGTTTACAAGATACCCTATGAAACCCACCCGGCAGACCGCCCCCGTCAGTGCGTGTTTGGCGGCACTTCCAATGCCCTTGACTTCCTGCCCCTTGACCGTTCCGGCAACCGCCGTTTTATCCCGGTCATGGTGTACCCGGAGCAAGCCGAGGTTCACATTTTGGAGGACGAAGCTGCTTCCAGAGCCTATATCGAGCAGATGTGGGCAGAAGCGATGGAGATTTACCGAAGTGGCAGGTTCAAGCTGGCTTTCAGCCCCGCCATGCAGCGGTATCTCAAAGAACACCAGCGGGATTTTATGCCAGAGGACACCAAAGTCGGGATGATACAGGCGTATCTTGATAAGTACACAGGGAACATGGTCTGCTCCAAGCAGCTCTATAAGGAAGCCTTGAACCATGCTTTTGACGAGCCGAAGCAATGGGAAATCCGGGAAATCAACGAGATTATGAACCAGTGCATTGACCGCTGGCGGTACTTCTCGAATCCAAGAATGTTTTCCGAATACGGCAGACAAAAGGGCTGGGAGCGTGAAAACCCGGCAACGGACTCCGGCAACCCGTCTGAAAAAACGATGGACGGTTTTGTGGAGGTCACAGAACAGATGGAGCTTCCATTCTGAAAATGACAGCCCGTTGCACCCCCTGTTGCTATCCCGTTGCCGAGCCGGTTGCCGGGAAAAATCCCTTAACTGCGGGCTTTTCTCCCTTATAACAACCAAAACAACAGAAAAATAAAAGAAAAGTATAAATAGTAAGTAATGCCAGATTGAGATTGTTTGCAAGGTCTTTTGAAGCCCGTTGCCGGACTTCGTTGCCGACACCCTCTGTCTGGCTGTTTTCATGTATGGAGGATAACTGCCTATGGCAAAAAACAAAACAGAGATTCATGTGACTACTGTGTTTGACGGGGAACTGGACGCAACCGATGTGTTCGTCAGCCTGATTTCCCAGAAATACGGTAAGACAAATACGGAAGAATATCTTGCTAAAAAGAAAGATATGAGCTATAATGAAGATGAGGTTCAAAAGAGCCAGATACCGTCTGGATTGTGTGGGTAAATGGCTATGATGAACGAAATGGAATACAGAACAATCGGAAAAGCACTTGCCGGGGGCTATCGTGCAGCGGTCTATTGCAGGCTGTCAAAGGACGATGACCTGCAAGGCGAAAGTGCCAGTATCGCAAACCAGCGTGATATGCTGGAAAAATACTGCGAAAAGCAGGGATGGGAGGTTGTAGCAGTCTATCAGGACGATGGCTTCACAGGTCTTAATATGGAGCGTCCTGATTTACAGAGAATGTTGAGAGCCATTGAGCGCAGGCAAATCAACCTTGTCATCACGAAAGACCTCAGCCGACTGGGGCGTAACTATCTGCAAACCGGGCATTTGATTGAGGACTTTTTCCCAAGAAACGGTGTCCGCTATATCGCCATGAATGACGGTATCGACACCCTGCGGGATAACAACGACATCGCCCCGTTCAAGAATATCCTGAACGAGATGTACAGCAAGGATATTTCCAAGAAAGTCCATTCCTCTTATCTTCTGAAAGCGCAGAAAGGACAGTTTACCGGGTGTCTTGCCCCGTTTGGGTATCGGAAAGACCCGGAGGACAAAAACCATCTGCTCATTGACGAGGAAACCGCCCCGATTGTGCGGCTGATTTTCGGATATGCCCTAAACGGTCATGGTCCGAACTATATCCGCAGACGGCTGGAGGAAGAAAAAATCCCCTGCCCCACATGGTGGAACCGGGAACGGGGGCTTCGCAATACCCGCACCAAATGGGAAAAGAAAGACCCGGAAAACGGGCGGTATATGTGGGACTTCTCCGTTATCAAAGACCTTTTGATGAATCCCGTCTACACCGGGGCGATTGCTTCCCAGAAAAAGGACTACCGTTTCAAAATCGGCACGATTGGGGAAAAGAAGCCGGAGGACTGGATTGTGGTGGAGGGACAGCACGAACCGCTGATTGACAGCATGAGCTTTGACATTGTGCAGAATAAGCTGAAATCCCGCCAGCGTCCGGGGCAGACCAATGAAATCAGCCTGTTTGCCGGACTGTTAAAATGCGGCGAGTGTAGGAAGTCGCTGACGGTACGCTATACAAACGCAAAACATCCCCAGCGGATTTATTCCTGCAAGACCTACAACGCCTTTGGAAAGAACCACTGCACCCAGCACCGGATTGATTATGACACCCTTTACAGCCATGTGCTGCGGAAAATCCGGGAATGTGCCAGAGCTGCCCTGATGGACGGGGAAGCGGTTGCCGACCGCCTGACCAATACCTGTGAAGCAGAGCAGCGGGAACAGCGGGAAGCAATGGAACGCTCCCTTACAAGGGACGAGGAACGGATTGAGGTTCTGGACAAAATGGTCATGCGGCTTTATGAGGATATGATTGCAGGGCGTATCAGTGAGCAGAATTTCAACACCATGCTGGAAAAGACACAGACCGAGCAGACGGAGCTTAAAACAAAAGTGTCAGAGGGCAGAAAGCGGCTGTCCGATGAAGTCCAGCTTGCCAATGACGCAAAACAATGGGTGGAAGCCATTCAGGAATACGCCAACATCACAGAGCTGGACGCAGCCACCCTCAACCGCTTAATCAAAGAAATCGTCGTGCATGAGTGCATTGACGAGGATAAAACAAGACACATTTCTATCGAAATTCATTTTAATCTCAAACCCATCCCGGAGGTGGAACAGGTCACTGCCTGACCTGTCCCGCCGGGACGGTTCTCTTAAAAACACCATATAGATTTTTTGTACGCCGCCGCCCGCCATCGAGCAGAGTTTTACACCTAATTGGGGATAAAACAGTTGATGGCCGGCGGCGGTGTCGCCCTCATCGGCATCACCCTTGTACCTCTGCTCTCCGGCCTGTTCGGTTGATCGTCCGGCGGTGATCGCTTATGGGCGGCATACTCGACAAACTCGATGAATGGCTCCGAGGGCTGCTCATCGAGGGGATCACGGGAAACCTGTCGGGCATGTTCGATACGGTCAATACCAAAGTAGGTGAGATCGCCGGTGAAGTGGGACAGACGCCGCTGGCATGGAACAGCGGCGTCTTTTCTATGATCCGAAACCTCTCTGAAACGGTGATCGTTCCAATCGCCGGGGTTATCCTGACATTCGTAATGTGTTATGAGCTGATCCAGCTTGTGACAGAGAAAAACAATCTGCACGATGTAGACACCTGGATGTTCTTCAAGTGGATTTTCAAAACATTCTGTGCCGTTCTCATTGTGACGAACACATGGAATATCGTCATGGGTATCTTCGATGTGGGGCAAAGCGTTGTGAACAGCAGCGCAGGCGTCATCATCGGGAATACCTCCATTGATATCAGCAGCGTCATCACGGATATGGAGGCGCAGCTTGAAGCCCTGGGTACGGGAGAACTGTTCGGGCTGTGGTTCCAGTCCCTTTTCGTGGGGCTTACCATGAATGCCCTTTCCATCTGTATCATGCTTGTCATCTACGGCCGCATGATCGAGGTGTATTTGACAACTTCCGTTGGACCGATTCCGCTTGCCACTATGACAAACCGGGATTGGAGCCATACAGGACAGAACTACTTGAAATCCCTGTTTGCATTGGCGTTCCAGGCATTTCTAATCATGGTGTGCGTGGGAATCTACTCTGTTTTGGTACAGAGTATCGCCACGGACGGAAATATCTCAGGCGCGATATGGGCCTGCATGGGCTACACGGTCCTGCTGTGCTTCGCCCTGTTCAAGACCGGCAGCCTCTCTAAGAGCCTGTTCGGAGCGCATTAAGGAGGCTTGATAAATTGGCGTATGTAACCATTCCAAAGGATTTGACGAAAGTAAAATCCAAAGTGCTGTTTGGGCTTACCAAACGGCAGCTTATATGTTTCGGAGCGGCGGCACTCATCGGAGTACCGCTTTTCTTTTTGCTCAGACGCACGGCCAGCAACAGCGCCGCCGCGTTCTGCATGATTATCGTCATGCTCCCGTTCTTTTTGCTTGCCATGTATGAGCGGCACGGTCAACCCCTGGAGGTAGTAGCCGGACAGGTCATCCGCTGTATGTTCCTGCGGACGAAAGAACGGCCTTACCAGACAAACAATTTCTACGTAGCCCTGGAGCGGCAGGCCCAGGCGGAAAAGGAGGTGAAAGCCATTGTTCAGAAAGCGAAAGCCAGAGCCTCAGGCACGGCAGGCGGCAAAACCCACGGTAAAGCTAACCGCTGCGGAAAAGCGTGAGATCAGCCGTATTCTGGAAACTGCCAGAGGCGACGGCAAGGTACATTCCGCTCAGGACACTTTACCGTTCCGCCAGATGTACCCGGACGGCCTGTGCAAGCTGGACGACCACACCTGGTCGAAGTGTATCGAGTTCGAGGATGTGAATTATCAGCTTGCAAAGCCTGACGACCAGACGGCGATCTTTGAAGCCCTCTGTGATATGTATAACGCCCATGACGCTTCTATCGGGATGCAGCTATCTCTTGTGAGCCGCCGCATGAACCGGGAGGATTTTGTGAAGCGTATCGAGATCGCAGCGCAGGGAGATCACTTCGACCATATCCGTGAGCTTTACACACAAATGCTCCGCAAGCAGCTTGAACGGGGCAACAACGGTCTTATCAAAACAAAGTACCTGACCCTCACCATTGAGGCACGGGACAGCAAAACCGCACGGGCACGATTTTCCCGGATCGTCATGGACGCCCTCAACCATTTCAAGGTCATGGGCGCTCTGGCAAAGGAGCTTGGCGGCAAGGAGTGGCTGGAAATGCTCCACGGCATCCTGCACCCGGACGGGGAACGGTTTGCCTTTGAATGGAGCTGGCTTGCCCCTTCCGGCCTGTCGGTTCAGGATTTTATCGCACCATCTTCCTTCCGCTTCGGTGAAGCACGGAAGTTCACGATGGCGGATAAATTCTGTGCCGTGTCCTTTCTGCAGATCAGCGCACCGGAAATGGATGACCGTATGCTCACCGAGCTGCTGGATACGGACAGCGGGCTGCTTGTCAGCCTCCATATCCGCAGCATGGACCAGAACGAGGCAATCAAAACGGTCAAGCGGAAGATCACTGACATTGACAGTATGAAGATCGACGCACAGAAAAAGGCGGTGCGGGAAGGTTTCGATATGGATATCATCCCCACCGATCTTGCCACCTACGCAGGCGAGGCAAAGAACATCCTCCGTGACCTGCAAAGCAGAAATGAGCGAATGTTCCTGATGACCTTTCTGGTGGTGAATTTTGCGGACAGCAAGCAAAAGCTGGAGAATGACCTTCTCCGTGCGGCAAGCGTGGCGCAGAAATATAACTGCTCCCTGGTGCGGCTGGACTTTCAGCAGGAGGACGGCTTCGTGTCGGCTCTGCCCCTGGGTGTCAACCGCATTAAGATACAGCGCGGACTTACCACTTCGGCAGTGGCGGTGTTCGTTCCCTTCACCACACAGGAGATTTTCCACGGCGGCGAAGCTCTCTACTACGGGCTCAATGCCACTTCTGGCAACATGATCCTTGCTGACCGCAAAAAGCTGAAAACGCCCAACGGCATGATCTTAGGCACGCCCGGCAGCGGTAAGAGCTTTTCCGCAAAGCGTTCTATCGTGGGTGTGTTCCTGAACACAAAGGACGATATCCTGATCTGCGACCCAGAGGCGGAATATTTTCCGCTGGTGAACCGTCTGGAAGGACAGGTCATCAAAATCTCACCTACCAGTACACAGTATGTGAACCCTATGGATATCAACCTCAATTACAGCGAGGATGATAACCCGCTGGCGCTGAAATCCGATTTTATCCTGTCGTTCTGCGAACTGGCGGCAGGCGGACGGAACGGTCTGGAGCCGGTGGAAAAGACGGTCATTGACCGTGCTGTGCGGATCGTGTACCGCCCCTATATCGCAGCCCCCCGCCCGGAGAATATGCCGCTGTTGGAAGATTTGTATGACGAGATCAAACGGCAGCCGGAGCCGGAGGCGCAGCGGATCGCGGCGGCACTGGAACTGTATGTGCATGGCAGTTTGAATGTTTTTAACCACCGCACCAATGTGGATATCAACAACCGCATTGTCTGCTTCGATATCAAGGAGCTGGGAAAGCAGCTCAAAAGCCTGGGTATGCTGGTGATCCAGGATCAGGTGTGGAACCGTGTTTCCCAAAACCGGGATCAGGGTAAATCCACCTGGTACTTCGTGGACGAGTTCCACCTTCTGCTGCGCGGCGAGGTCGGTGCCTGGAGCGTGGAGATTTGGAAACGCTTTCGCAAATGGGGCGGTATCCCCACAGGGATCACGCAGAATATTAAGGACCTGCTTTCCTCCCCGGAGATCGAGAATATCTTTGAAAACAGCGATTTTGTGTACCTTCTGAACCAGGCCAGCGGAGACAGGAAAATCCTCTGCGAGCGCCTGAATATCTCCAACCAGCAGGCGGCGCATATCAGCAACGCAGGCCCCGGACAGGGGCTGATCTTCTTCGGCAATGTGATCCTGCCTTTTGTGGATGACTTCCCGAAGGACAACGAGCTTTACAGCATTATGACGACAAAACTTGGTGAAACCGGGAAAGGAGAAAATGAACATGAATGATCCCCATTATTTGCATACGGAAGAAAAACAGGATGGCGAAACCTTCTTTGATGTGATGAACCGGCTGATTGCCAGAAGCAAGGCAGTTACGGCGGATATGGAGGCGGTCCTTGCGGAGCTGGAAAGTGAGATCGAACCGTTCCGTGTGCCGAAGGACCATGAATAAACTGACCCATGTGAGCCTGTTTTCCGGCATTGGCGGTCTGGACCTGGCGGCGGAGGCTGCTGGGTTTGAAACCGTCTGCCAGTGTGAGTGGGCGGATTTTCCGCACTCCGTCCTCTCTGCACGATGGCCGGATGTTCCCAGGTTTCGAGATATTACTACTTTCACGAAGGAGGCGTTTTTTGAAAAAACAGGACTTGAAACAGTTACCGTTATCTCAGGCGGCTTTCCCTGTCAGCCCTTCTCCACCGCCGGAAAACGGAAGGGCTTTGCGGATGAACGCTACCTGTGGCCGGAAATGTGCCGCGTTATTACCGAGCTCCGGCCCCGTTGGGTGCTTGGGGAAAATGTTGCTGGCTTCATCAATATGGGGCTCGACAAAACGATCTTTGACCTGGCAAAAGCGGGATACGCTGTTCTCCCATTCGTATTTCCGGCTTGCGGCGTCGGCGCATGGCATGAGCGCCAGCGAACTTTTATCGTCGCGGCTGATGTTTCCCACACCCCTTGCCTCCGACAACAACACCGCCAGGGATGCGGCAAGCCTGGATGTGTTCCTGTCGGACAATGGGATATTCCGCAAGAGGAACCGAAACGGGGCGATCTGGAGCCTCAGCCTGTCGGCGGCGGTATTCTATCTGACCCCGGTGGCGTCGGACGGTTTCCGTTCAACCTTGAAGCCGTCGGCCTTCGATTCGACGAAGAAGGACGGGAACCTGTCGGCGCAGATCATCTCCCAGGAACAGCCGGTTTCCGAAACGGCGGCGCTGAACCCGGATTGGGTGGAATGGCTCATGGGCTTCCCGAAAGGATGGACGGACGTATCCTCTGGGCTGCCGAACCGGAAGGAATCCCCCGCATGACCGAGCGCATGGAGGACCGGGCTCTGCGGCTGAAAACTTTGGGAAATGCGGTCTGCCCACCCCAGGCCTATCCCATTTTCCGCTATATCGCCATGATCGAGAATGGCACCTGCGGCGACTTTTGCCCTTATGGAAAGGAAGGTGACTGCCTATGAGGGAACTGAAAGCGACCGATAAGATCACGCAGAAAATGACCCGTGACGGTGCGGTATCGGAAAACCTTGCCACGGGAGAGGTGGAACATATCAGCAGCCGTGAACCGGAAATGGAACTGTCCGCTTCTTCGGAAGAATCCGCTGGCGCTGCGGCTGACCTCGCCCTGTGTGCGGCGGAACACCATGAGAAGAAAACCGCACGAAAGGCGGAAAAGGCTGACACCCAGGCAGTGCGGGATGGTTCTGCTGCAAGGCAGCGCCCATCCTCCCGGCTGCAATTCACCGAGGAAGAACGTGCCGATCCCGCACTTGGAAAGTACATCGACCGTTCCGACCGTGCGGCGGACCGGCTGGACGCGGCAAAGGCCGCTATCCCCACAAAGAAAGTTCTCCGTACCGAGCGTGTTTTTGATGAGACAGCCGGAAAAGGCAAAACGCAGCTTCACTTTGAAGAAGTGGAGAAACGCCCCAACGGACGATTGCGGCACAATCCACTTTCCCGACCGGTCCATGAGATCGTCCACGCCGCCCATGCGAAGGTGCATGAGGTGGAACAGGAAAATGTGGGTGTTGAGGCTGGACACAAGGGCGAGGTGCTGACGGAACGCGGGCTTGCCTACGGAAAAGGTAAAGTTCGTACCGCCGTCCACCATCACCGCACAAAGCCCTGGCGTGACGCGGCGAAGGCAGAGCAGGCTTCTTTTAAGGCAAACGCCGACTACCTTTACCAAAAGGCACTGCATGATGATCCTGCATTGGCGGCTTCTAACCCGGTATCCCGCTTTCTGCAGAAACAGCGGATCAAGCGGAACTATGCAAAGGAGCTCCGGCAGGCAGAGAAAACCGCAAAGAACACAGCGGCTACGGCGAAAAGTGCGGCGCAGAAAGCAAAGGACGCCTTCAAGGAAACCTTTCTCTGCATCAAGCATCATAGCCGGGCGGTGCTGTTGGTGATCGGCATTGGTGCCTGTATTGCCCTGCTGTTTGGTGGGGTATCTTCCTGTTCCATGATGGCGGGCTCCGGCGTGGGCGGTGTATTTACTTCCTCTTATCTCTCCGAGGACACGGATATGCTGGCTGCAGAGGCGGCCTACTGTGAACTGGAGCAGGAGCTTCAATATGAGCTGGACCACTATGAGGCTCTGCACCCCGGATATGACGAATACCGTTTTGACCTGGACGAGATCGAGCATGACCCTTATGTGCTGATTTCCATTCTCACGGCGTTCCATGAAGGGGTGTTCACCATCGACGCGGTTCAGGCGGAGCTGCAAATGCTCTTTGAAAAGCAGTACATTCTGACGCAGACCGTGGAAGTGGAGGTACGCTATCGGACGGAGACACGGACAGACAGCGAGGGAAATGACTATGACGTGGAAGTACCGTACAACTACTATATTTGCAATGTGAAGCTGGAAAACTTCGATCTTTCCCATGTGCCGGTCTACATCATGGACGAAGAAACGCTTTCCCTGTATGCGGTCTATATGGCAACGCTGGGAAACCGGGAAGATTTATTCCCCGGCTCCGGCTATGTGGACAAGTACACCAAACCGCCCACCACCTATGATATCCCGCCTTCCGCACTGGAAGATGAAACCTTTGCAGCGCTCATTACCGAGGCGGAGAAGTACATCGGATATCCTTATGTCTGGGGCGGCAGCAATCCGAACACTTCTTTTGATTGCTCCGGCTTCGTATCCTGGGCGCTGACGCAAAGCGGCGTCTGCAATACGGGCAGGCTGGGAGCCCAGGGGCTCTACAATATTTCCACCCCGGTATCCTCTGCCAACGCAAGACCCGGCGACTTGATCTTTTTCGTCGGCACTTACGATACACCGGGCGTTTCCCATGTGGGTATCTATGTGGGCGGTGGAAAAATGCTGCACTGCGGCGACCCCATCCAGTATGCAGATATCAACACAAGCTACTGGCAATCCCACTTTTACGCTTTCGGGCGACCGCCCTACAACTAAAAAACGATATGGAGGTAATTTGATTTATGGCAACGACACAGAAGATCCGCAACGATATTGCGAAAACCAAAGAAAAGATCGCGGAACAGCAGAAACGCCTTCGTGCGCTGGAGGCGCAGCTTGCGGAGGAAGAAAATCTGGAAATTGTCCGCATGGTGAAAGCCGTGAAAATGGACAACAAGGAGCTGACCGCCTTCCTGAAAGCCTACGCCAGCGGTATGATCTCCCTGCCGGAAGGTATGCTGCAGGAGGCCAGCACCGAGCATGAGGAAACGGAGGGATACGAGGATGAAACATAACTTTATGACAAAAATGGTATCGGCTCTTTTGGCGGTGATGCTCAGCACTGCCGCTTTTTCTGTCACTGCCTTTGCCAGCGGCGGCGAGGAAAGCACGGAATCCGTGACCGAACAGGAAACGGTCGGGGATGTTTCTGATCTGCTTTCCGCTCTGGCAGGCAGCCAGGTCACGGTATCCGTCACCGAGGACGGTATTCAGTTCAGTTCCGGCGAAAATGACTCCGGGCAGGCCGGCACCGTCACCACGGGCGGCGGCAATCTGAATGTCCGCACGGGTGCAGGAATGGATTATACCGCCTTCACCCAGCTTCCCAATGGAACGACCGTGAAGGTGATCGGCACGGACGGCGACTGGCTGAAGGTCATCCTGCCGGAAAAGGTCGGCTATGTCTATTCCGGCTACATGACGGTAAGTGACGGCGAGGCTGGCTCCGGGGAAGGTCCTTTCTCTCTGGACGCGGAAACGCTGGAAAATCTGCTGGGGATGCTGGGCGGCGGTCTGAATGGCGGTGCCGCCCTGACGCCGGACGGGAACCTTTCGCTGATCGACGATATTGGCAGCCCGACCGCCAGCGGCAAGCAGTTTATTACAGTGGAAACGAAGAACGGCAATGTGTTCTATCTCATTATCGACCGTGACGACGAGGGCGAGGAAACCGTGCATTTTCTGAACCAGGTGGATGAAGCCGATCTCATGGCACTCACGGAGGATGGAGAAAAGGCGGAAACACCTATTGTCTGCACCTGTACGGAGAAGTGCCAGGCCGGAGCAGTCAATACCGCTTGCCCGGTCTGCGTAAAAAATATGAGCGAGTGCGCCGGTACGGAGCCGAAACCCACGGAACCCACCGAGCCGGAAACTATAGAGCCGGAGAAGAAAAGCAGCGCCGGAGCCATTGCCGCGCTTCTGCTGATTTTGGCGGCTGGCGGCGGTACGGCAGCCTATTTTCTGGTGCTGAAACCGAAACAGGGCAAGAAAGTCCCCGCTAATCTGGATGACTTCGATCTGGAGGATGAAGAAGAATATCTAACCGAGGACGAATGAACTTTGGTCAGAGAAAAATGTGGCAGATGTTATTCATCTGCCACATTTTATAGTTCATCCATTGTATACATTCGCTCAGGAAGATCCTCCCAGAACTTAATCAAAGCGTTAAAGTAATCAATAAAATCTTGTTCTTGTATCATCAGCGTGGGTTCAAGCAGTGTCGTGTGATAGAGAGACATTAAATCATATTCTGTTCCACAAACATCTTGGGTGAAGTAGTCAGGCCTAAGCTTTCTGAGCTTTTGTTCTGAATCTCCTTCTGCGTGCTTTATCACATTAACCAACAAACGAAGCTCTTTTATTTTTCCCCAAGAATCCAGTTTTTCAAAAGGTTGTTGATGCCATTCAAAAACATCTTTTGAAAACGCAAAACCACGTTTAATGTCGGAAGGGTCATATTTAAGACCTTCTTGCTCTGCTTCATGTATGACGAAGGAGTATAGTTGTTGTTCCCATACTTGACACAAACACGCCAACCACATTCCGATATTCCGATATCGCATGAGTGAAAGCATATCATACCGTTCGACTGCTTTTTCCTGAACGAAATCAACATAATCGCTAGGGTCAACATAGTCATTTTCAGTACAAGGACGGTTCATAATGCTTTCCCATAATTCGTTTTGATATTCTTCCGCCTCAGATTCTGCGTTTGCAAAAACAGGCTGAATTCGCTCTACAAACATTGTTTTTATTAGAGTCAAATCATCAATGTATCGTTGTTTTAGTGGTCCCCATAAGTACAGTTGTGATCGCATGATAGCCCCCCTTCTTACCAAATTATTATATTCCGAAATACTGAACTTTTCAACATAGGAGGTATAAATTGAAACTGATTATCGCAGAAAAACCGAACGTAGCAAAATCTATCGCGTCGGCCCTGGGTGCTTCATCCAGGGTCGATGGCTTTTATGAAGGCAACGGCCTTCTCGTATCCTGGTGCGTGGGACACCTAGTATCCCCGATGGATGCTGGCGGCTATAACGAGTATTTCAAGAAATGGCGCTATGACGATCTTCCCATTCTGCCGGAGCCGTTCCGCTATGTGCTGGTACCGGGTAAGGAGAACGCTTTTGAAAATCTCCGTGCCCTGATGGACCGCTCCGATGTGGATACCATTGTCAATGCCTGTGACGCCGGGCGTGAAGGGGAACTGATTTTCCGTCTGGTGTATGAAATGGCTGGCTGCCGTAAGCCAATCCTCCGTCTTTGGATTTCTTCTATGGAGGACAGCGCTATCCGAGAGGGCTTTTCTGATCTGCGCCCCGGCACCGATTATGAAGCCCTATATCAATCAGCACTCTGCCGCCAGAAAGCGGATTGGCTGGTGGGGATCAATGCCACTCGTCTTTTCTCCGTCCTCTATCACCGCACCCTGAATGTGGGCCGTGTGCAGACGCCTACGCTGGCAATGTTGGCAGAACGTGACGCAAAAATCACACTGTTCCACAAAGAGAAATATCATCTGCTGCGCCTGATGCTGGACGGAGCTGAGGCGGTGTCGGAGAAATTCACCGATTCGGCAGCGGCGGAACAGGCAGCGGCCATGTGCAAGGGTGCGACCGTCACCTGTACCTCTGTTACCCGTGAGCAGAAGAAAGAGCAACCGCCGAAACTCTATGACCTTACCACCTTGCAGCGTGAGGCAAACCGCCTGTTCGGATACACGGCGAAACAGACCCTTGACTACGCCCAGAGCCTCTACGAAAAGAAGCTGCTGACCTATCCCCGCACGGACAGCCGGTATCTGACCTCCGACATGGCAGAAACGGCTTCCTGCGTGATCCACCTGGCGGCAAAGCTGCCGCCCTTTGATGGCTGCGGCAACTTCTTTCCGCTGGTGGAGGCCATGATTTCCGACAAGGACGTATCCGACCATCACGCCATTATTCCCACGATGGAGATTGAAAAAGCGGATATCAAGGCTCTGCCCCTGGGCGAGCGCAATTTGTTCCTACTGGTCTGCTGCAAGCTGCTGTGTGCGTTGGCAGAGCCGTATGTGTATGAGACGGTCACGGCCACATTTGACTGCGGCGGCTATTCCTTCACCGCAAAGGGCAAGCGCATCCTCTCCGAAGGCTGGCGGGAGATCGACCGCATTTTCCGTACCTCCCTAAAAGAAAAGCCTGCGGACGGGGACGGCGGCACGCTCCCAGACTTCACCGAAGGACAGACTTTTGACGGTGCGAAGGTTTCTGTTACCGAGCATTTCACCCAGCCGCCGAAGCCCTATACCGAAGATACCCTCCTGTCCGCTATGGAGAACGCAGGCAAGGATGGTATTCCCGATGAGGCGGAGCGGAAAGGTCTTGGCACGCCTGCGACCAGGGCGGCAATCATCGAAAAGCTGGTGGCAGCCGGATTTGTGGAGCGAAAGGGCAAGAGCCTGATCCCCACAAAAGCCGGTATCAACCTTGTCACTGTTCTGCCGGAGCCGCTGACCTCTCCCATGCTGACGGCGGAATGGGAACAGAAATTGACGGAGATCGCAAAGGGCAATGCTGACCCGGATACCTTCATGGACGGTATCCGCACGATAATCCAGGAGATCGTGTCCACCTATTCCTGCATTTCCGAGGATGGCAAAAAGCTGTTTGCCCCGGAGAAGGAAGTGATCGGTACCTGCCCCCGCTGCGGCCAGCCGGTTTATGAGGGCAAGAAGAACTTTGCGTGTTCGGATCGGTCCTGCGGTTTCGTCCTCTGGAAAAATGACCGCTTCTGGACGAGCCGCAAGAAGGAGCTGACAAAGAAGATGGCAACGGACCTTCTGAAAAAGGGACGTACCAATGTAAAAGGAATGTGGTCTGAAAAGAAACAGGCTGCTTATGACGCTGCGGTGATCCTGGATGACACGGGCGGGAAATACATCAACTTCAAACTGGAATTTCCGAAAAGAAAGGAAGGTGTCAATGGCAGAAAATAAGACTTTGGAACATTTACCCGAAGTGAGGGCGGCGGTGGCTGCCCTCTCCCCGGAGGACCGGGAGGTGCTGGCGGCGGTGCAGACCTCGCCCTTCAAGTTGACAACACCAGAGCAGTTTAAGGAGTTTGCGGACAACATCGACTATTTCGTATTTGAGCCCAATATCCACGATCTGAATGATCTGGGGTGGCGGTATCTGGCACAGCACATGGATATGCTGCTGCCCCCGGAACTTCTGAAAGCGATCGACCCTGTTCCGTTTGGCGAGTACGCCATGCAGGAGGAACAGGGTCATTTTACGGAACACGGATACATTTCTCTCTCCGGCGACGAGTGGGTGCATGAACGCCCTGCGGAGCCGGAGAAAAAGCCCTCCATCCGGGAACGGCTGGAACAGGGCAAGAAGAAATGTGCGGAGAAAAACAAGGTGCAGCCCCATAAGGAAAAGTCTGCGCCGGAACTGTAAGGAGGTGCTGATATGCCATATTACGATCACGACAAGGAGTATCCCTTTGCCGCCTTTATCACCAATCTTGGAAAGTACAATGAGGGCGAGCTTGTGGGCGAGTGGGTGAAGTTTCCCACCACCGCCGAGGAATTGAAGGAAGTATTTAAGCGGATCGGGATCGGCCAGAAGGATGACTTCGGCCAGCCCTATGAGGAATGGTTCATCACGGACTATGACTGCTATGTGGACGGTCTTTACAGTAAGCTGGGTGAATATGAAAATCTGGACGAGCTGAATTATCTGGCATCGAAGCTGGATGAAATGAGCGAAAGCGAATACGCACAGTTTCAGGCCGGTATGGAAATGGGCGACCATTGCGGCAGCCTGCAGGAGATCATCAACCTCACCGAGAATCTAGATTGCTATGAGGTTTACCCCAATATCGAGGATTATGACGATCTGGGGCGCTATTACATCAAAGAACTGGATGCCATGCAGGTGCCGGAGCATCTGAAGAACTACATCGACTATGAAGCCTACGGTCGGGATATCGCTATGGATGAAAACGGCACCTTCACCGATCAGGGGTATGTCTGGGATACCGGAAGCAGCTTCCATGAGTTTTATGACGGCGAACGCGGCAGCATCCCCGACGAATACCGGGTGATGACTTTCCAGGATGATCTTCCCGAAGAAGAAAAATCCGAGTGGGCTATGGATATCGCCTTTGACATGGACGAGTTTTTCCGTCAGAACGATCCGCAGTATGCGGCGGAGCACCCGGAGGCACACGCCGCAAAGGAAGAACTTTACGAAAGCCTGATGGCAGGGCGCATTTCTGCTTTGGATGAAAAGCTGGCGGCACTAGGGCAGACGCAGGAGGACTATCTTCCCTCGGAGATTGAAAAGTTCAAGGACGCCACGGGCTATGAGGAATTTCTTGATTTTGACCCGGCGGAGGTCAAGGCAGCTTTGGAGGACCCGGAGAAGTCCCATGCGGATGAAATGCTGTCCGCTGCGGAGAGGGCTGCCTCGGAAAAGATGACTGTGCTTGTAGTGGAGCCTATGAAGGAACCCTATGTGAAGGAGATCAACTCCGACCTTCATTCCCTGCAGGCAGAGGTTGGCGGTGATATTGGGGCAATCTATCCCTATTCTGACCCGGTGGCACTGGTTTGTAATGATGAAGGAAAGCTCATAGGGCTTGAACTGAACCGTGGACTGCGGGATGAAAATGGAGAAATTTATGATATCGTAGCAGGAACTTTCCTGGTGGTTGGACTTGGTGAGGAAGATTTTTCCTCCCTGTCCCCGGAACTGATCCAGAAATACACGGAACAGTTCAAAACGCCGGAACGATTTATGCAGATCAATGGCAATATCGTTGTTCTCCCTGTCCCGGCAGAGAAACAAGACCTCGCTTTTCTGCCAGACCGTTTTGAGACCGGCGAGCGTGTGCAGACACCGAGGGGCAGCTTTCAGGTGACGGCTATGAGCCGGGAGCAGATGGAGGCGGCCGGTTACGGCGTCCACCATATTTCCGATGATGGAAAGTATCTTATCATGGGAAACGGCACACGGGCCTTTGCCGTGGCAGCGGAGCAGCCGGAAAAGGATAATCCCCTCCGCACGGTCGAAATGACGTTGGAGGATGACTACGGCATGATCGACGGCGTTATCAACAACGGCAGACGCGGCGAGGAATTGGAAAAGGTCCAGGAGTACGCAGAACGGATAACGCCGGAGAAGCTTTCCATCCGTGAGCGGTTGGAGGACGCAAAACGGGAGTGTGCCGAGCACAAACCCCCGGAGGGAAAGAAGCCCGGTCGTGATGTGCCGGAGCATGACTGCCTATGAGCCGAAGCAAGAAGTGGCGGCTGGAATGGGCGTTCTTCCTGGGCGAGAACGGCAGGCGGCAGTATAACCATATCTGCAAAAAATGTGTTCACGGTTGCAAGCAGAGTTTCCGGGTATGTCTGGTCGCTTGTCCGCATTACAGTTCCAAACGGTCTAAAATCTGTGAGGATAAGGGGGCGAAAAACGCAGAATAATTCCCTGTATCCGTATTTTCAAAGGGAGCCTTTATGATTTCTCATGTGTCGGTCTGCTTACTGGCACATGTAGAAAAAGGCTTGATTTCAAACACTTTCTGACACATAAAAAGGGAGTACAGCTTTTCGGTTCGTCCGATCGGCTGTACTCCCGCTTTTTTATTTGTTTTCGTCATTATCAGGCTTTTCCGTTTCCGCTACACTTTCTATCATGTCAACGACTACGGCATTAAGCTGTGCGGCGTTCTGCGATGTGATGACCGGACGCCCGGTATCCTTTTCGATATCCTGTCGAACCTGACCGGCATAGCTGCCGCCGCGGTGGGCGATCTTCTGACTTTCAGAAAAACCTTCCGGCTGGTGCGCCTTTGACAACTCTGTGGTTGTCGCCTCTGCCAACATATTCAGCACAATTTCCATCGTACTCATATTGTCACGGAGATTTTCTTTTTTCAGACCTTTCAGCTTCTTATATTGCCGAGTAGTCATGCCGGACCATGCTTTCGTGATCTCATCGGTGAGAATGGCATATTCTTTGCCTTGCTGTACGCCGCGCTCCTGCCATTCTGCGGTAAGCTCATTACGGACACGGATAGAAAGAAGCCGCTGATGAATCCAGTCTGTATCATACCCCTTTTTCTGGTAGGTCTCTAATGCGCGGTCGATTGCCTGTTCCGGGTCAATCGTTTCTTCAATGCGTTCACGGCCGACCTGAGCAAGCCAGAGTTTGAACGGTTCGGCTTTTGGTGATGGGATAGACTGAATAATGCGTAAAAGCTGTTCGGCCGTTGCCGCCAGCACTTTACGCTTTTTGCCTGTTGCGCCCATCATTGCTACCTGGGGACAATTTGTCCCCAGGTAGCTTGCAAGCTGTTCATCACGCTTGCGCATTTTTTTGAGATAGTCTGTTGGATTGGAGCTATCTGTCAGGACGGCGATAACATCCACAACAGAGAAATACCATTCTTCCTGTTCTTCGTCCCATGCGGTGCGTATTTTTCTATCTTCAAAAAGCTGGATGGAATTGCTTTCGTCCATGCGCTTCAACCTCCTTAGAGTATGTATTTTTATTTTACCATGAAAGGGGTTCTATTTCTATAAGAGAAGCAAATTTCGCCGTAGTAGGCGTTGTGGGAATGTGCGTAAACTGCCAGAATTGCGAGGCTGTGGGAAAGTTGTTTGCAGACCTGTGGAAAAGGCTTGCCTTTTTCCATCAGGTTGTGAATGGCTTTTCCATCGGCACGAGCGGCAGTTTTCCATATTTCCATGACGCAAGAAAGTCATCCAACGATCAGCCGGTACACCGTCAGCGGCACATACCACACTGCCACAATCAGCCGCCATGCCAGAACGAAACCGCCAATCACGCCGCCGATAATGAAGTTCAATGCAAACAGGGCAATCCCTCCACCCAGGGAGCCACCACCCGGTACGATCCAGAGGCACATCCGATGGAGGCCAAACGGCAGTCCGCAGAGTATCCAGAGCCATACATAGTCAAGCTCTCCGTTCTTCATGCAGGCGGATTTGAAGATACAATACAGGATCAGTGCCACGGTCACGGGCAGTACACTTTTGAAGAAAAATACCTTGATTACTTCGCTTCTTGTCATCAGGAAAACCTCCTTCCGCAGTTCCATTATACAAGATGCCGGACACCGCGCCCAGCACCTTTCGGAGAAAATTATTCCAGCTCATGCCGCCGCTGTTGTTCCTGTTCCTTTGGAACGGCCAGCAACGCATCCACATTCTGCTTTACGGTCTCATATTCCTGCACCGCGCTCCTGGCGGCCTTATACTCCGCAAGGAGCCGTTCCCTTTCTGCGGCAAGGTTGGCGAGTTCCGTTTTCATGCTTTCTGTTGTCGGCAGCGGCACAGTCCCCAGCCGCTTCAATTCTCTGGCGGCCGCTTCAAAAAGGATGATCTCGCTCTCATGCCCCCGCAGGAACTTTTCTTTATTATTCGATTTGCGGTATCGGTCATAGATCGGCTTTAGCTGACGGTAAGTTTCAGCGTGCTTCATCACAAGGGTAAGTTCGGCACTTCTGCTTTCTATTCGCTTGATTTCTGTATGAGCGGTATCCCTGCGTGCGGATACTGCGGTCAGTTTGCTTTCCAGTTCTCCATAACTGCTTATCCCGTGTTCGGTCAGGAAATTCATGGTCTTGGCGGCCTGTTTCAGATTGTTCAGTTTCGCCCAATGGGTGAAGCCTGCACTCTGCTGCGCCTTGATGTTGTTCTGAATATCAATGAGCAAGCTGATCTTTCCGTCCTGCTGTTTCGGCTGGCGGGAAGGTCTGGCGCGTCCGGCGATCCGGGTAGCAAGGGCTTCTTCGGTGTAGTCCGCACCCAGGGTTTTCAGACGGGTGAATCGTTCCTGATCCGGCGCTCTGGCGGAGATATATTTGCCCCGCTTGATCTCATAGCCTTCTCTCCGCAGGCGACGAAGCAGTTCTTCTAAATCGGAACAGGCTGGCAGGAGCCGGTCAATGGCCGCTTTCAGCTTTGCCTTATAGCTGGTGCCGTTCTGCGTAGCCTGATGTTCAATATAGCTCTTGCCCTTGTCCTGTCCTGGGATGATGACGGACAGACCGTGTTCTTTGCAAAGCCGGTCCGAAGTGCGGCGGATATAGTGATAACTCCGCTTGTTGGAATGATAGTGCTTGTGATCCGCAAAGCTGACCGCATTGAAAATCAGGTGGTTATGAACATGATCTTTGTCTATATGGGTGGTAAGTACAAATTCATACTTGCCGCCCAGGATTTCTTTTGCAAGCTCCATGCCGATCTCATGGGCCTGTTCCGGCGTGACCTCCCCAGGCTGAAAGGCTTGGATGAGGTGACGGCCCAGGTTCGTTCCCTTGTCGATGGCATGGCGGCGGGTCCAGGCAAATTCGATATCCGCAGTTTCGGCGGCGCAGCCATAGGAAGAAACAAGCAGTTTTCCGTCCGTCTTTTCCGGGTTGCAGATATAGTCAATGGCCGCTTTCAGCGTTGACTTGATAGGATGTGTCTTTGTAACTGCCATATCTCGTCCAGCCTTTCCCGTATCTCGTCCATGTCAGCCTGATACGCAGGGCCTCCGGCGTTGATCCGCTTGGCGATCTGGTTGATATTCCGGCCAATGGCAGAAAGCTCTTTGGTGAAGGCCTTGATATCTGCGGTGTCCGTATAGATGATATACCCGTCAATCGCCATCTTGCGGAGATATGCGCCATATCTGCGTGTGGGTAGCTGGCTCATTTTCTCATCTATGAGCCGTTTTTCGTCCTCCGTGACATAGAATTTCATTTGGATATTCCGCTTTCGGTTCGCCATGCGCCGCCTCCGTTCTTCATAAGGGTTTGGGATTATCCCAACAAGCAATTTTGAATTTTCGGGCAAGGGACCTGAAAA
Organism: Roseburia sp.; assembly: GCF_041325975.1. NCBI lineage: Bacteria > Bacillati > Bacillota > Clostridia > Lachnospirales > Lachnospiraceae > Roseburia > Roseburia sp. Next base: position 1,403,459 of record NZ_JBGLEJ010000004.1, read on the forward strand.
TCTCAAAATTAGCAAGCGGGTACTCGCTTGCTGTGCTTGCTACCGTAACCCTTCCCTCGTTTTCCCTCTATCAATACTACAATTTGAAACGGAGATTTTGGCTGCATTGTACCGAGATATGAGCACAAATATATGATAGATATATCATGCCTTGTATTCTTCGAGCAAATGAAATATAATAAGAAATGTTGTCGGAGGTGCAAATATGGACTATATGACACTCAAAGAGGCAAGCGAGAAATGGGGCGTTTCGTCCCGTCAAGTCAACTATTACTGCGTCGAGGGCCGTATTCCCGGCGCTGTGAAAATGGCCGGTGTTTGGTTGATCCCCAAGGAAACAGACAAACCCGCCGATAGACGATATAAAAAGCAGGTGAAAAACGAAAATGAAAATTCTGTTGGTTGAGGATGATTTGGAAATCAGCAAGTTATTAGCTGAATTTTTGCAGGAAAATGGATATGAAGTTTTTTGCCAATATGACGGGCTTCATGTATTGGATTGCCTGCGGGAAAATAATATCGACTTGATTTTGCTTGATATTATGCTTCCATATCGAAATGGTGATACCGTACTTACAGCGGTAAGAGAATGTTCTACGGTTCCAATCATCATTATTTCCGCCAAAGGAACAACGCAAAACAAAATAGATTTACTGCGTCTCGGTGCAGATGATTATATTACAAAACCGTTTGATATGGAGGAAGTTCTGGCCAGAATTGAAAGTAATCTCCGTCGAGTGCAGTTTCAAAAAGATACTCCTACCTATTTACGTCATGGCGATTTGATTTTGGATTTGAACGATAATACCGCCTTTTTGCAAGGCAGCGAATTGACTTTGACGGCAAAAGAATTTGCAATTTTAGAGTTGCTGATGAAATACCCGGATAAAATATTCTCAAAAGCAAATTTATTTCAAAGTGTTTGGAACACCGAGTATATCAGTGAGGATAACACATTAAATGTTCATATAAGTAATCTCCGTAACAAATTAAAAGCCGTTTGCCCGGACAAGGACTTTATTGATACTGTTTGGGGTATTGGATACCGTTTACACAAAGCCAGAGATTAGACCTCTGGCTTTAGACATTTTTTAAAGATTTCTGTTTGGATTTAAGAAATTCTTTATGATTGCCTCTTACAATCAATCATAAAGGAGGTTGATAACATGAGTTCCATCATTTTACAGGCACATAGTCTGACAAAAAAATACCGGCATACTGTTGCCTTAGATCATATTGACTTGCAAATTGAGAAAGGGAAAATCTACGGTTTTATCGGTCAGAACGGAGCAGGTAAAACTACTTTTCTGCGATTGGTTACAGGGCTGGCTTTCCTGACCAGCGGTACTTTAGACTTATGGGGAAAGAGTTCGGCAAAAGATTTGCAGGAACAGAGAAAGCGGATTGGCTGCATGATTGAAACACCTGCACTCTTTCCGGCCATGACAGCTTATCAAAATATGGAGATACAACGCATCCAACGCGGCATCCCCGATAAAGCAGTGATTGAAAAGACTTTGAATATGGTTGGCTTAAAGGACACTGGCAAAAAGAGTGTTCGTAATTTTTCTTTGGGTATGAGGCAACGGCTGGGAATTGCAATCGCTCTCTTGAACACGCCAGAATTTTTAATTCTCGATGAACCGATCAACGGACTTGACCCTGCCGGGATTGTCGAAGTCAGAAATTTGCTGAAATCCTTGAACAAGGAATATGGTATGACAATTTTGGTGTCCAGCCATATTTTGGAAGAATTATACCAAACTGCAACAGAATTTATTTTAATTGACAAAGGAAAAATCATTGAAGAAATCTCCGATCAAGAATTGAATGAACGGTGTAAACGGCATATTGCAATCAAGGCTACCGACCCGCAAAAGGCGCTGCTTGTATTGGAAGAAAAACTTCATACAGAAAATTTCAAGTTGATGCCGGATGGGACAATTCGCCTGTACGATTATCTTGATGATTTGGAAAAAGTCGCGGCTGTTTTGTCGGATGCGCATATCCTCGTTACAGGGCTTTCTGTATCCGGCGATACATTGGAAGATTACTTTTTAAGTAAGATAGGAGGTTCAGAAAATGCTAAATCTCCTAAATACTGAGTTTTATAAACTGTTTCATAGCCGGTACTTTTGGGGGATTGTGGCGTTTAATCTTTTTTTGAGCAGTGTGCTGCTGTTAGACAGTATTGGAGAAACATCCAGTCTATTCTTTGCATCACTATATAATGTGCCTATTCTCTTTTTTCTGGCAATCGTCTTTTCTGCGTTGTTTGTTGGAAATGACTTTGGACAAAGAACGCTGCAATCATATATCATTGCAGGCCATAACCGAGGACAGATATTACTTGCAAAACTGGTCGCCTATCAAATAGCCTGCATGACGATTTTAGCTTTACCATTACTGGTACATGGATTGATTGGAGGGATTTGCTTCAAAGAAAGTTTCGTGAGTGTTAGCGGCAATCTCTATACCGTTTTGGCAGTTTTGGTTTCTTTATTTGCAATGTGCCTGTTACCGTTTTTCTTTGCTTTTCTGTTTCGTGATATAGGAAAAACTTTAGCTGTCCCGATGGTTCTCTTTTTCCTGATGATATTCTTGATGAATGGAGATCAGGCACTCTTTATTTCGCGAATATTGCCAATGGGACAGCTCCGACTGATTGCATTACAGCAATTTACCCCATCTATGGTGCAATTTGTTTTCACGGATTTTTGGTGGATATTCATTTTATATTTTGGCGCTTATTTGGGATTTAGGCGTTCTGACTTGAAGTGACAGGGAGGTGTCGAAATGAGTAATCTATTAAAAATGGAAAGATACCAATTATCACATAATTTCTTGTATTGGTGTGGCATGGTCGGCATCTTTCTAATTGGCTTTTTTACGGCAGAAACTTATGTCCCGGAAGTTATGGGGACAACCGGCGGGGCTGCTACTTCCCTTGCGGATATTTTCAACGGAATGGTTTATGACTCTACATTTCTTCTCATTCTGATGTCCAGTATTTTAGCTTTGATTTTAGGACAGGAGTTTTCTTACCGGACAGTCGATCTTGAAATAACTGCGGGCCATTCCAGAAAATCAATCTTCTTTTCAAAGGTAATCACATATTTGATTGCCTTTAACGTCATGGCTCTTGTTTATCCCATTGCCGGGTGTATAAGAGAATTTTTCAGATTTGGATTTATTGATGGAGGGAACTTTATTTATCAGGCTGCTAAGGCGGTTCTATACTCTTTACTTTTGAACAGTGCTACTTTTTTCATTGCAATCTGGATTTGCTTTTCACTGCGTAATTCTGCAAAAGCGATTGCTGTTACAGCCGTTACGACGTTTGTACTTAGTCTTTATCTGGGTTTTGGAATGATGTTGAAATTTCCAGTAGCTTTTTTGCCAACTTATCAAATAAGGGAGGCAGTTACCAGCACAGCAATCTTCCAACCATTCCCGATTTTGATTGGAATTGTTTGGGTCGTTGCGCTGTTGATTTTATCATGGTGCAGCTTTCGGAAATGTGAATTAAAGTAGATTTCAATTAGAAAACGGAAAGAGGGAGGTGTCTAAAATAGAGCTACTGCTATTGATTGTATTTTTGCTGTTGCTTATCTTGCTATTCAAATATCTACAAACAAAACGGCAAATCCGCAATCTATCAAAACAGATAGCTGAATTGGTAAATGGCAAATCTGAGAAAATGCTGGACATCTCTTTAATTGACAAAGATTTGGAACAACTGGCAGGAATACTAAACCAGTATAACGATAATCAAAGGCAGTTGATTGCCAGTACGCTACGCCACGAGAACTATCTGAAAGAGTCGATTGCAAATATTTCACATGACCTGCGGACACCATTGACCGTTATACTCGGACATTTACAGCTATTAAGAAAAGAACCTCTGACAGACAGGCAAGCACAGCGAATAGAAACCATTTTTCACAAAGCAGAAAGAATGAAAGAATTGGTACAGACTTTTTATGACCTGTCTATTTTGGATGCCGAGCAGATAACACCCCGGCGAGAAGATTTTAACCTGTCTAATTTGCTGATAAATCTTATTACAGAAAATGCTCCTGCATTGGAAGCAAAAAATATATCCCCTGAAATTGATTTGCCACCCCATTCTGTCTATCTCAATTCTGATTACAGCATGGTGGAAAGGATTTTACAAAATCTTTTGACAAATGCGATACGTTATTCATCCGGCGACATAAAAATGAGCTTAAAGCAGGCAAGGGAAAATAGGGCTATTTTCACGATTGAAAATCCGATTGATAGCAAAACTGAAATAAATCCCGCCCGCCTCTTTGAACGATTTTATACAGGGGATGCATCCAGACACAACAGTGGTACAGGAGTAGGACTTGCGGTTGTAAAGTTACTGACGGATAAACTGGGCGGAAATGTTTCTGCTGAAATTAAATCCAATGTATTGACTGTGACACTCGAAATACAATAATTTTTCATTCATCTGCCGGACGACGGCAAAAGAAAAAAAGCCGTCGTTCGACAGACACTACCCATGCTTATTTATCGCTGCGGCGGCTTTGAATAAATCAAGGCCGCCGTTCTTTATGCCCTCAACAAAGGAGTGTTGCCCATACGCTGACATGGCGGCTTTAGGAGGGAGCCGCCATGAAGCACACTGACCGCCGACAAATTCAGACGATATTTGCACTATCGACAAAAAAGCCCGGCCACCGAACCGGCCTCGTCTGGCAGGCAGCGCGAAAATTGTCAAAATATAACTGAATACCGTATTTTTTGCGCTCGAATGGCTTTTTGCTGTCCGGGCGCTTTTTCATACCTATGGGGCTGGAACATCGGGCCATCATGGCCCGAACCTTGCCCCCGGTGCCGCTCCCCGCCCCGTTTCGCTCTGACCCACTGGCCTGAACGAAACGAAAGGAGCTTATCTATGAGCGGCAAGAAAATTACATATAATCCCCCCGCAACGAAGCCAAAACGGCCTATCGCTGAACGAGTAGTGAGCGAAAGGGGAAGAAAAGAACTGCCTCCCGGCACGAAGGGAGGTGAGAACTTGAAACCTGACCGCCACTACGAGCACAAGCAGCACGCCTTTGACAGCTACTGCAAGAAGGTGCTGAAATACGAGGCGTACAACGGCTATCGTGAGATCAGCCGCCGCCAGAAGTGTGAGGCATTGTTCAGCGAACTGTCGGAGGAGGAATTGGCCCAGCTTGCGGTTTATGACCGCTACTCCTGGGAATACACGGCCTTCCCCGTGGGAGGCGCTGTGATCCTGATTGAGGATGACCGACTGGCCGAGGCGCTGAACGCCCTGCCCCAGAATAACCGGGACATCTTCCTGATGTACTGGTTCCTGGACATGGCAGACCGCGAGATCGCCGAGTACATGAACATGGCCCGCCGGACGGTCAACACCCGCAGGCAGAAAGCCTATCGGCTGCTGAAGGAGCTGATGGGAGGTGAAGCGGATGATTAAATCTGCGTGCACGCGGGCGTCGCTGATCCCTTATCCGGTGATCGCCGCCGCTGTCGGGGGCAACCCCGAAGCGGTGAACCGGGTAGTCCGGCACTATTCCGGCTACATCGCCGCGCTGTCTACGAGGACAAGCTATGACCTTGACGGTTTTCCTCGTCCCCAGGTAGATGAAGATTTGCGCCGGCGGCTGGAAACGAAGCTGATTATCTCCATCCTGGGCTTTGATCTGAACTGACCCAGGGCCGGGCGCTGCGTGTTTTCCCCCTTTCCACGCGGCGTCCCCGTATAGCTCCTTGACAAAGAAAGCCCGTTGGGAGGCCAACGCCGCAGTATAAGGCAAACGGATACATTCCTGTTTGTGCCGAGCCATACGGCCGGTGCGCCATGACCTCGTTTCAAGTCCGCAGGACGGGACCACTGTAACGGGCGAGCGAACAACGCCAGACCGCAAAGCAAGCGTGGCAGCTTGTGGGCGATGACACACGGGCAGGGTTAAAGATACTCGCGCATTGAACGCCCACAAAGCATTGTGCGCCGCACCCATCAGCATGGGCCGGGGTGAAACTCCCGTGGAGCTATGCCAACAGCCGTCCGTAAGCCTACTTTTCTTTTTTGAAAGTTTATGGATAGATCGTAAACTTTTCAATTAGCAGCAGACAAACACGGAGCAGCACGGTAAAATGATGGTGGAAGTTATATTACCCACACATATTCGTGCTGTTCCTTTTCATAACTGAAAGGGGGTTCTCATGTCTCAAACATGGAACGGCACGAAAAAAGAAACCCCTGAAAGAAGGACATATACGGTTGACGATATTGCTCAAATTTTGGGTATCGGAAGAACTTCCGCATATATCCTTGTAAAAGAAGGGCACTTCAAAATCGTGCGAATTGGTAACGCCATACGCATTTCCAAGCGGTCATTTGACGAGTGGCTTGACTCCCTCGACCTGTGATCCAAGAAAGGAAGAACGATATGGCATCTATAATCAAGCGAAAGAAAAACTATTCCGTTGTTTACAACTATGTGGATGAAAACGGAGAAACCAAACAGAAGTGGGAAACCTGGCATACCCACAAAGAGGCCTTGAAGCGCAAGGCGGAAATCGAAAATCAGCAGCACACGGGAACTTTTCTCCCTCCAAGCAATCAGACGATCACCGAGTTCCTTTATGACTTCGTATCTCTTTACGGAGAAAAGAAATGGGGCGTGTCTATGTATGACGGCCAAACGGCACTGATTGCGAACTATATCAATCCGATCATCGGTGATATGGAGGTACAGGCGGTTACTCCTCGTGCGGTTGACGGTTATATCCAAACCTTACAGAAAACCAAGTCGGTGTCTACCAAGACCCGAAAGGCCGTTACCACCTATGTCAGCGACAAGACCATTGAAAAGATCATCAAACTCCTGCGGTGTGCGTTTAAGCAGGCGGTACGATGGGAAATCATTGCAAGAAATCCCTTTGACAATGTGATCCTCCCGAAAACGGAGTATGCGAAACGGGATATCTGGACAGCGGATATGATCCGTCTTGCCCTGGACAAATGCACGGACAGCAAGCTCTATGTAGCAATGAACCTTTCCTTTGCCTGCTCTCTGCGTATGGGTGAAATCCTGGGGTTGACCTGGGAAAACGTCCATATTTCTGATGAAGATATTGCGGCGGATAACGCCTATGTCTACATCGACAAGGAGCTGACGAGGGCTTCCAAACGGGCGATTGAAACGCTGGGTGAGAAGGATATCTATTACATCTTCACTCCGCTCATGCCGAACACCAGCACAAGAATTATTCTGAAAAAGCCGAAAACCGATTCCAGTATCCGTAAGGTGTGGCTGCCGAAAACGCTGGCTTACATCCTGCGGGAATGGAAGAAGTCCCAGGACGAGCTGAAAGGCTTCCTGGGCGACGAATATCAGGACTTCGATCTGGTGGTGGCACTTCCCAATGGACGGCCCTGCGAGGATCGGATCATCCTCAAAGAGTTTGCAAAGCTCCGTGAGGACGCAGGGTTGCCGAAGGTGGTCTTTCATTCTCTCCGTCATTCCAGTACCACCTACAAGCTAAAACTGAACCACGGCGATCTGAAAGCCACCCAGGGCGATACAGGCCATGCCGAGATCGACATGATAACCAGTATCTATGCTCACATTCTGGACGAGGATAGAAAGGTCAATGCTCAGAAATTCGAGACTGCCTTCTATGCCAAGCCTGATCTTCGCAATGTCCGTCCGCCAGAGGAACCGGCAAAATCGGAGCCTGCGACCCTGGACCTTGAAAGCCTTGTGGAGCAGCTTCAGAAGTCGCCGGAGCTGGCAAGTGCGCTCGCAGCCCTGATAGCGGCGCAAGCCCCGGCAAAGTGATCCGAAAAATCGAATTAGCAAAACGCAGAATTTTCTTAGCAAATTTCTGAAAAGCGTTCGAGTCCAATTAGCAAATATACATCATGCGGCGCATAAAAATCTCCCGGTAACGGAAGTGAAATTACCGGGAGAAGGAGGAACAAAAAAACGCTGCAAACCCCGAAAAAAGGCTTGCAGCGGTGCTTTCTGGCGTCCCAGAGAGGATTTGAACCTCCGACCCCACGCTTAGGAGGCGTGTGCTCTATCCAACTGAGCTACTGAGACATTTTTAAGATTTATGCAATTTTTACTGCTCGAAGGAATCGAACAATCTGCCGCTTAGGAGGCGCTTGTTATATCCATTTAACTACGAGAACAAATGCCGTATTTTCAAGCTTTTCAGCCTTTTTCGGTTACGGTAACCTTCTTTATGAACTCAATCACTTTTGTGATGAATCATCTGTTTTCTTATTTCGACATTTCTATATGCCACAGTTCAAATCGAACTCTTAGTTATCGCCTTTTACTCACTCACGGCTTTAACCATGGTTATATCTTAGGAGGACCCCGTTATATCCATTTAACTAAGGAGACAAATGCCGTATTTTCAAGGTTTTCACACCTTTTGGGCTACGGTTGCCATATCTATGAATCCAATCACTTTCGTGATGAATTTCCATTGTATCTTACTTTGACATCTTCGTCAATCCCTGTTGGAATCGAATTCCGATTTACCACCTCTGTGTTTTCACTGGGTTTAACCATGATTAAACCTTAGGAGGCGCTTGTTATATCCATTTAACTATGAGAACTTATATAAGATATATGCTGTATGTGGTAAATCCACATACAGCTTTTTTATTCTATCATACTTCCTCAAAAATATCTATACTTATTCTCTATATTTTATACTTCCCTGCATCCATACAATGCCCTTAAATCGTCTGCCAACCTGTGGTTCCCCAACCAGATCTTTCTGATTGATACATACACCAAAATTCATTTCATTGCAACAGATATCAAGTACCCATACATTCTCACCGGTAAGATTATTCTGCTCCATCCTGCAGTCCATGATTTCGCCAAGGATTGCATACTGATCGCTTTCAATACCATATGGCATAAAATAAGAATCGACAATGCTGAGTACATCCTCATGGGTAATGCGTCTCGATAACATGGAATATGTATCAATATCTTCTAATGTTAAATTTTCAATCGCATTCTCATCCCCGTCTCTTGCAGCTGCAACCAAATAATTGCGATCTGTGGTATTCTGCTGATTCTGTTTATTTTTTTTCTCAGCTTTGTTAATTGGGAGCAAAATTTTTCCCTCTGTGGAAAGTGCACCTAAAATGACACCCTCTTCCAGATTCATATATCTTTTTGATCCTTTTACTGCCAGAAAATCAACAACATTCTGCAGATAGAAAATTAATGTTACACCTATCCGGACTTCATCACATATCCCCGCATAGGACTCTTTTTCCGCATGCTTTTCCACTTCTGCCTGTTCTCTTGTGGATAACATTGTGCCAAAAAAATATGGATAGTAATAATCCATCTCAAATGTATCATCTTCCCTATAGGTACCTCTTAATGTCAGACCAAAAAAGTCACCAAATTGATAACAAAGTTCTGCAAATTCATTTCCTTCAGAATCCTCTGCCACCTTAATCGTATCTGGTTTTGCTTCTATATCTTTACATATTTTTTCGAGTTCTTCTTTCTTAATATCAGAAAGACCGACTGCTCTTAAAAATTTATGCATACTTATCTCCATTCCTGCGCTTTCCTCCAGCGCATCTCAAGTTTGTGTGCCAGCACAAATCTTGTGTGTGAAAAATGTATTTTTCACACTAATCTCCATTCTTAAACCAACTGCAGAATTGATATTTTTTTATTTTTTGTCAGGTCATACCTGATTTCCGTCATTTGATTCGTCTGATCCAATACCGCAACGATTGGACGAATCGAATTATCCGTCTGGCATATGACAATCCCTGTTTCTCCTGTATTCAGCCTGATTTTCGTACCAACCGGATAATATGCAACAATTTTCTGTATTACTTTTACAATTTTCCGTTCAAATAAGAGGTCTGCCGCCTCGATCATTGTCTCAAGTGCCTGCTGTACACTGATTCTTTTACATTCCATTCCGGAAATCATACAATCAAATGCATCACACACCTGTAATATATTACACTCTATATCCTTTGTTTTTTGTTTTAAAGGATATCCTGATCCATCTTTTCTCTCATGATGTGTTAATACCATTTTTTTTGAGACCGGTGATATCCAGTCTTCACCTTCTAACGCTGAATATGCCAGTATTGTATGTTTTTTTAATTCAAATACTTCAGATGCCGGTCTGCTATCCATATCAAAATTAATATATGGAACCGTAGTATAACGCATACCAAGATCATGCAATAATGCCCCTATGGCAATATCAATATAATCCTCTTCTTTTACTTTTAACATTTTTGCAACTGCCAGAGACAACATAGTCACCTGTACCGTATGCTCATAAAGATTTCCATTGCGTTCTTCTATATCTATTACCTTAGGCTGTTCTGCTTTTGTTATTTCACTGACAATTTCATTTGCCAGCTCAGCCATTTTGCTCAGTGAATTTTTTCCATGGTATATATGATTCTCCAGAATTTTCTGTACTTCACTGACATAATACTTTTCTCTTTCTTCATTGATAATCAAATGTGTTGTTTCAAAGGCTTCATACGGATCTTCGATACATACTGTATCAATTCCCAAAAAAGAAATCAGATCCAAATACTCCGGTTTTAACACAGTTCCGCCGGATATCAATATTTCTTTTTCTTTCGTTATAACCGGTTCCGCCAGTGTTTCTCCGCCTACAAGTGATTTGACCTGCCGTATTATCATTATCTCTCCATTATCTTATTTTTCATTATTCCTCATTTGAATTTTTCAAATCGCTATTTGGATTCATTGCACGTTTTAAAGCTTCCTGCTCTTCCTCTGATAAAACAATTACAGAATTGCCATCAATAATTTCTTTAATATATGTATAGCAGCCTTCTCTGGTGTGCATTGCGTTAATAATAAATCCATTATTGCGCATATCTAACATTGCAAGAGAAAAACTTAATTTTCCGCCCATCTCATGAAATGCATCATACTTAATAAGTCCCATTTTCTGATAGGTACACTGCATATTTTTAGAGAGTACTTTAATATTTCTGTCATTTTCTTCATTTGATTCTAACAGGGAATCAACCTGATCGAGCCTTTGAATCAATGTATCTTCCAATGTCTTCGCATCTTTTCCGCTCATAAAAATACGATAATTCTTTTTCAGTTTTTTCATCTGAACAATATTTATAATCACCAATATAAATAAAATCAACAGACCCCCACAGAGTCCTATAATAATATAATCTGAATCAATTCCTAAATACTTTGAAATCATTATTTTACCTTTCGTTATTTAGAACAAATGTTCTGTGTATTTTATGCGATTGTACGAATCAGATCAATAATCCGGTCTAATTCATCCATAGAATAATATTCAATTTCGATTTTTCCTTTTTGATCATCCTTTTTATTGATAGCGACTTTTGTTCCAAGGATTGATTTCATCTTTTCCTCTAAGTCATGATAAATTGCTTCCATTGCAGGATCTGAAACCTTTTTCTTTTCTACAGGAACATCTTTATTCTTTTGGATTTTTTTTACCAGCTTTTCTGTCTCACGTACGCTCAAATTTTCGTCAAAAATTTTCTGAGCCGTTGCATATTGTTTTTCCGCATCTTCAATTCCAAGCAGTGCCCTTGCATGACCAGTTGTAATCATATCATCAATTACCATCTGCTGAACACGTTCATCTAATTTCAAAAGTCTCATCGAATTGGTTACTGCCGTTCTGCTCTTAGAAACACGCTCGGCAACCTCATCCTGTTTCAAATGAAATTCTGTCAAAAGTCTTTTATATGCAAACGCTTCCTCAATTGGATTTAAATTTTCTCTCTGTATATTCTCCACCAATGAAATTTCTACTACTTCCTGATCCGTAAGATTCATGATCCGGACTGGAACTTCTTTTAATCCTGCAAGTTTTGCAGCTCTCCAGCGTCGCTCACCTGCAATGATTTCGTAATAATCCTTTTTATCTAATACAAGCAATGGCTGAAGTACCCCTACCTGTTTAATGGACTCTGATAAATCTACTAATGAATCTTCATCAAAATTTTTTCTTGGCTGTTCCCTGTTTGGTTCTACTTTATTAATATTGACAAAAATTCCATCTTTCTTCTCAGAATCTGCATTTACCTTTATTGTCTCTGATTCTTTATTTACATTTACTTTATTTGGAATCAATGAATCTATTCCCTGTCCCAAACCACGTTTTTTTGTTGCCATATTTTATACATTCTTCCTTTCCATAACTTCTTTTGCTAACATGCGATAGCTCTCTGATCCTGCAGATTTCGTATCATACATGTTAATAGGTAATCCATGTGATGGTGCTTCTGCAAGACGTATATTTCTAGGTATTAATGTATCATAAATCTTTGTATCAAGATTTGTTCTTACATTTTCAACAACCTGGTTTGATAGATTTGTTCTTACATCATACATGGTAAAAACGATACCATCAATATGAAGTTCAGGATTCAATCTCTGCTGTACAAGATCAATAGTGTGTATCAACTGACTGAGTCCCTCTAATGCATAATATTCACACTGGATTGGAACAAGTACAGAATCAGCCGTAGTCATGGCGTTAATTGTCAACATATTCAATGACGGCGGACAATCAATAATTATAAAATCATAATCATCCCTGACATAATCTACAGCATTTTTCAAAATATATTCTTTATCTTCAATGCCTAACAGTTCAATTTCTGCTCCTGCAAGATTTACATTGGACGGTATAATTTTCATTCCTTCCACTACCGTATCTACCATACTTTCTTTGATAGAACATTCATCCAGCATTAATTCGTATACCGTGTTTTCCAATTCATTTTTATTTACACCTAATCCACTCGTCATATTTCCCTGCGGATCAAGATCAATTGTCAAAACTTTTTTTCCTGCTTCGGCTAAACAGGAAGCAAGGTTAATCGCCGTTGTTGTCTTACCTACACCACCCTTTTGGTTGGCGATTGCTATTATTCTGCTCATTTTAATCCTCATTTCCTTTTTTATTGTTTTCATTATAGCACTTATATATATGCATTTCTATAATAAAATGTTTCACGTGAAACATTTTGTATAATTTTACTTTTATTATTCATCTGGAATTAAAAGAATTATATATTTTTATCGAATTAAAAAATATTTACTTCTTCATCTGATAAAGAACCTTTTGTAGCTCTTTCGTATACTTGGACTGCCCCGTTTATAGCCATTTTTGATCAGGTACAATTTCTTGTCAAAATGACTTTTATATTCATAAGACACAATTATCTGTGGAAATTTTGGTAGTAAAAAACTTTTGTATAAATTATCAGCCAACAAATCACACAAAGTCAAGGCTTTTGTATAGCTTTAGTTAAAAATTATTTTTTTTGGTCATAATATAATATTTTACAATAATATAACATAGGTCTAATGTCTCATATGTAATGTCTCATTGTTCACGAATCATTCAAAAGATATATATTCCTAATAAAAAATTTTAATTTGACAGATAAGCATATAAATTCTATTCTGATGCTTTCAGATTGTGTGCGATTTTATTGATATAATAATATGTACCTCCTATTATCATGAGCTGAAAATGTTTCACGTGAAACATTTTTAATGTTTTCTTTTTTATATTGATATTAATATAAAATATATTTTTAGTTTTGTCCTTGTTACAAATTTCCATTATATAAGTATAATTTTAAATATATGAATCTTACTTTTACACTATTCTTCCTTGAATATTTATTTTAAGGAAACAATTAATTTATAAATATAATTAATCAACTTCTTTTTGAGAATGTTTCACGTGAAACATTCTATATATAACCATCTTTATAGATTTAATAATAGTCTGGTCAGATATCACTTATAAATTAGTTTTTAATGTAATATATTACAAAGTACCAAAATTAATTTTTCGAATTCAATAAAATCAATACATTTTTACTTTTTTTTATCTAATATGCTAATTTACTAATTTAATTTTCTGAGCAAATTTGTTGTAAAGTAGTAATGTAATTATCCCATTTACGATACTATCAAATGTATCTGTTTTGTTTAGGAACAATAAATAAGCTATTAAACTTATTTGTAACCTAATTTTAAAATAACCTATACCAAGAACAAGAAATGACACACATTTTAAATTCACTTTTACGCTAGAGCGGTGACAAAGTGGTGCTGTTTACAGCTAATTTTTCCACGAGGTGTTTGATCCTGACCAAAGGAATTTAATTCATAGGGCGCATTTTTCTGTAAAGATCCGGATGTCAAAAGATGATTTTTAATTTTTTGATTGGCATATTGCACAAAGTTATGAATCACCTTTTGACACCTAAATTCTATAAATTTAAAAAACCCATATAATGTTTCACGTGAAACATTACATGAGCTTTTTATTTATTACTAATCTTATATATTTAGTAGTAATTTTCAACTCCGCAAACGTATTGACTATGATTAAATTGTAATCAGATTATTACGAATTGCAAATACGGCTGCCTGTGTACGATCTGTAACTCCAATTTTCTTAAAAATATTAGATACGTGATTCTTTACCGTACGTTCACTAATATTTAACTGCTCTGCAATTTCTTTATTATAAGTTCCATAGGAAAGCATCTTTAAAACTTCAAGTTCTCTTCTGGTAAGACTTTCAATTTTACTGCTGTCGCTGTCACGATCAAGCATCTTAGAATTTAAAACCGGTATTAAACTTGGCTGTATATAATCTTCCCCATTAACAACTGCTAAGATTGCTTTTTTTAATTCTGCAGATTCAGAATCTTTTAATAAATAACCATTTACTCCAATATCAACTGCCTTCAAAAGATATTCGACCTCATTATGTACTGTTAAAACCATTACTTTAATTTTCATTTTCATATCTTTTATTCTCTGAAGGACTTTGAGTCCATTCATATTTGGCATATTGATATCAAGTAATAATATATCAGGTACAACTGTTTTTAATTTTTCAAGACAATCTACTCCATCACATGCTTCTGCAATAACCTCAAACTCGCCTTCTAACTCTAATAACTGCTTTAAACCTTCACGAATCATTGAATGATCATCTGCTATCATAACTTTTACTGACATCGTTTTGTACCTCCCTATTCGGCAATTGGAACTTCAACCTGAATCTTCGTTCCTGCATTTGTTTTTGAATGAATGTCTATTTTTCCAGATAAAAGATATACTCTTTCTCTCATCATTGACAAACCAAATCCAGAATTATCTGCTTTGCAATTACACTCATTCTCCTCATATACAAATCCCTTTCCATCATCTTCAATAGAAAGTATAATTGTTCCCGGTTGATAGTTTAAAACTACCTTTATTACAGAACAATCTGCATGGCGGATTGCATTACTGCAGGCTTCCTGAATAATTCTTAGCAAAGTAATTCCAATAACAGGATTTATTTTGTAAGACTCACCAACTACAGAAAAATTTATCTTTTTTGTTTCACTGCTCTCTAACTTTTCTAACGCACGTTCAATCGTAACTTCTAAGCCTATATCATCAAATGACATTGGTCGCAGATTGTAGATCATATTTCGTGTATCATTGATAATATCACGCAAAGTTTTAGACATGATATTTAATTCCAGTTTACATCTGACCTTATCCATATCGATTAATTTACTGCATAATTCTGTTTTATGAACCAGACTTGTCAGATTCTGCACCGTTGAATCATGTAATTCCCTTGATATGCGCTGTCTCTCATTTTCCTGTGTTTCTAATAATTTTAACCGGAATATCTCATCGCTTATATCAGAGTTATTATCATTTATTTTTTGTTCCAGCTCAGAAATTGCCTCATTTAATTCATTCAGCTTTGTAACACAGGATGTATATTCTTTTTTTCTGGTATCTAACTGTTCCTGTAAAAGTTTCTGCTGCTCCTCTAAATGTAAAATCTGTTCCCTGCCCTTTGGATTAACATCCCTGGGGCTGAATGATTCATAGTTTGAATCATTTTCTTCTTTTAAAAGCATTATAAATGCCTTATTTTCTTTCATCTGTAATTCCAGTGTCTGAATCGATTTATGTATATCTTCCTTATTAGTCATCAGCTCCGACTGAAATTTTTTTAAATATTCACTTATCATATACTTCCTTCGAACGTATGTTTTATATTACATAAATAATAAACCATTTTTATTTTATACTAAATTCACTTTGTTGAAAAGATAAATTTTTCATGAATCAAAAATTTAATTTGTATAAGCGGCCAAAAGCGGCTATAATATTATTATAAAAATAGCCTGTTATTTGGCAGATATGGAGGCATTTATGAATAAGAGTATGAAAAAAAATATCAGACATTTTTTTCTGTTAACTGCATTAGCTGCCGGAACCATTCATTTCGTAAATCGTTTTATCGATCTTACTGCTTCAATGAAAAACATCTTAAAGACGGAAAATGGTAATTTTTTTGATTGGAAGAATGGAAAAATCTATTACACAAAACATGGTTCTGGAACACCTGTTTTATTGATACATGATCTGAGTCCACTCAGTTCCTCTTATGAGTGGTGCCGTTTTGCAAAAAAACTTGAAAAGCAGCATACCGTATATACGATTGACCTCTTAGGATGCGGACGTTCAGAAAAACCTTATCTGACATACACTAATTACTTATATGTTCAGCTTATTACTGATTTTGTAAAAGAAGTAATAAAAGATACCCCTACAGTAATTGCAACGGGTTCTTCCATTTCATTTGTGACGTTGGCAGAAAATATGACGAATCATTTATTTCACAAAATCATTGCTATCAATCCGCCAATGCCTGAAAAATTTAACCGCACGCCAAGTAACTCTTCTACTTTAAAGAAGACATTACTGGAAGTTCCTGTTCTCGGAACATTTATTTACAATGTAAAAACGCATGAAAAAAATATACAGAAACTATTTTATACTGAATATTTTAACAAACCACAGCTTGCCTCCTCTAAAATGCTGGATGCCTACTACGAAGCATCACACATGAATGGCAGCCACGGAAAATATTTAATGGCAAGTATTGAGGGACAGTACACTGACAACTGCATTTTACATGCACTAAAGAAACTTTCCATTCCATTCTATGTTGTGGAAAGCCGGAGCAATCCTGATTCTGTTCAGATCGTAACCAGCTATGCAAAACAAAGTTCCTTTATTGAAACTTCATATATTTCTAATGTAAAATACCTTCCACAATTAGAAGCTCCTGATAAGTTAGCTGAAGTTATTCAGATGCTTTTTAATCGTGAAAAAAATTAATTTTATATCGAATCAACAGACGGTATGTTCTGGGAATATTTTATTACCATGAAAAAAGTGACTGTGAAAAGTAAATTTTCTACAGTCACTTTTTTTATGAACATAATATTAATGTAATGGCTCTTTCGTCGGCGTCCCGGCTTTTCTTGGATATATTTTCGGTGTGTGCTTTTCCTTGTTGATCACAACAAACGATCTTTTCTGTTCATACAGATCAAATTTATACACATCCGTTACTTTTCCACCTAAAACAAAAACAGCTTTTTTCGCTTCTGCCACTTCTTCTTCAATGCTGCCTGATTTATATGAAATAAATTTGCCACCAACTTTCACAAATGGTATACAGTATTCGCTAAGAGAAGACAAATTTGCCACTGCACGTGAAACACATACATCAAACTGTTCTCTGTAATCTTTATTTTTACCAAGCTCCTCCGCTCTGGCATGAACAGCAGTAATATTTTT
Organism: Roseburia sp.; assembly: GCF_041325975.1. Classification (NCBI taxonomy): domain Bacteria; kingdom Bacillati; phylum Bacillota; class Clostridia; order Lachnospirales; family Lachnospiraceae; genus Roseburia; species Roseburia sp. Next base: position 1,421,206 of record NZ_JBGLEJ010000004.1, read on the forward strand.
CAGCTCCAGTTCATCAATTACCTGGTTTAAAAATTTAATCCTTTTATTTAAGGAATCTGCAAGTACCAGCTCTAAATCTGGAAATGCAATTTTAAGCGGGATTCCGGGAAATCCTGCCCCGGTTCCGAGATCTAAAATTTTAACATTATCTTTTAAATCGTATACACGACACAAAGAAAGACTGTCCAGAAAATGTTTTTCCACTACTTCATCAAATTCTGTGATTGCAGTCAGATTCATCACCTTATTGGTTTCTACCAGAAGTTCATAATATTGAAGAAACTGATTGATCTGTTTATCACTCAATTCAATCTGAAGTTCTTTTAAACCTTCTTTAAACTGTTCCAGATTATAATTCATTCTGATCTCCATTCTCTGTTTTATATGCAAATGTCCTAATTATATAAAATCTTCGTTTTTTTTAATCTGCCGACAATGTCATTAAATTTATTTTAGTCTTCCGATTTCTTCTCATGGTACTTCATCTGCTCCATATACACAAGCAGTACTGATACATCTGCCGGCGATACTCCTGAAATACGGGATGCCTGTCCGATTGAAGTTGGTGAATAAGTCTTTAATTTCTGACGTGCCTCAATTCGCAGACTTGGAACATCATCATAATTAAAGTTTTCCGGTATCTTTTTCTTTTCAAGTTTCTTAAAACTTTCCACCTGCTTCATCTGACGCTTAATGTAACCATCATACTTGATACTGATATTTACCTGCTCAGTAACTTCAGCAGGAAGATCCGGACGTTCCGGATCGATCGGTGCTAATTTATCATAATCAAGCTCCGGTCTGCGGATCAATTCTGTCAGAAATGTTCCTGTATTTAACGGAATACTGTCATAACTTTCCAGCAATTCCTGTACTTTTTTATTCGCACCAATTTTTACTTTTGCAACACGTTCAATTTCCTGCGCGATCAGCTCTTCTTTTTTGCATACCCAGTCATAACGTTCTTTTGAAATTAAACCAATTTCATAACCTTTCTTCGTCAGACGCAGATCTGCGTTATCCTGTCTTAACAGCAGGCGATATTCTGCACGTGAGGTCATCATTCGGTATGGCTCGTGGTTTTCTTTGGTCACAAGATCATCGATCAATACGCCAATATAGGCTTCTGACCGGTCTAAAACCAGAGGTTCTTTTCCTAAAATACTCATAGATGCATTGATACCTGCGATCAGTCCCTGACAAGCTGCCTCCTCATAACCGCTGCTTCCGTTAAACTGTCCACCGGAAAAAAGTCCTTTGATCTTTTTAAATTCAAGTGATGCATAAAGCTGATTCGGGTTAATGCAGTCATACTCGATCGCATATGCATTTCTTACAATTTTAACATGCTCCATTCCAGGCAGCGTGCGGTACATCTCATGCTGAACGTCCTCAGGCAGTGAAGATGACATACCTCCAACATACATTTCATTTGTATTAATGCCTTCCGGCTCAATAAAAATCTGATGACGGTCTTTGTCTGCAAATTTTACTACTTTATCCTCAATGGAAGGGCAATAACGCGGACCGGTTCCTTCAATAATTCCGGCATAAATTGGTGAACGATCCAAATTTGCACGAATGATTTCATGTGTCTTTGGATTTGTATATGTCAGCCAGCAGGAAACCTGATCAATCTGCACATCATCCGGGTTTGTTGTAAATGAAAATGGAACTACTCTCTCATCTCCCTTTTGTTCCTGCATTTTTGAAAAATCCAGAGAACGTTTATCCACTCTCGCAGGCGTTCCTGTCTTAAAACGAAACATCTCGATTCCATGCTCTTTAAGTGAATCTGTAAGATGATTTGCTGCCATAAGACCATTCGGTCCGGTATAAGTGATCATCTCGCCTGTCAGACAGCGTGCTCTCAAATACGTTCCTGTACAAAGTACAACTGCCTTACAATGATAAATTCCACCGGAAACAGTCTTTACCCCGGTAATTTTCTGAAGTTCGCCATTAACTTCTATAACCTGTCCATCTTTTTTTCCTGCATTTATATCTTCTTCTGTAACAGCAGAATTTACCGGAACCGTAATGATCTCGGCTACTTCTGCCTGTCGGATTGTAAGATGCTCTGTATTCTGAAGTGTTTTCCGCATCTCCATGCTGTAATTCACTTTATCTGCCTGTGCACGCAGGGAATGTACTGCAGGACCTTTGGATTTATTTAACATCTTAGACTGGATAAATGTCTTGTCAATATTAATCCCCATCTGTCCGCCAAGTGCATCAATCTCTCTCACAAGATGCCCTTTTGAACTTCCTCCAATATTTGGATTACAAGGCATCATCGCGATACTGTCCACACTTACTGTAAAAATAATTGTCTCCAATCCAAGCCTTGCACATGCTAATGCCGCCTCACATCCCGCATGACCTGCTCCCACAACTACCACATCATAATTTTCTTCAATCGCAGGCATCTTCTTATCCTTCTTTCTAAAAAATCTTATCAAAAAAGCCAGTACACCGGAAGAATGCTGCTCTTGCATTCTTCCAATAGTTGTCGTCCAATGGCGACAATAGTTTTTGCCAACACACCGGAAAAATGCTGCCTTTGCATTCTTCCAATAGTTGTCGTCCATTGACTTAACCATTCTTTCCAACACACCGGAAGAATGCTGCCTTTGCATTCTTCCAATAATTGGCACCCATTGGTGCCAATTATTTGCCCAGACAAAACTTACTAAATATCTCATTCACAAGATCATCTTCGACTGCCTCACCAATGATGCTTCCCAGTTCTTCATATGCATTCATCAGATCAATAGAATAAAAATCTTCCGGCATACCGTCCATAATACTCTGCACCACTAAATTTAAACTATTCATTGCTTCCTGTAAAGCAGTTTTATGACGAATATTTGTGATATACACTTCATCATTAAATGTAACTTCTCCGGTGAAAAACATCTCACGGATTGTCTCTTCCAGTTCCCCGATCCCGGTCTGCTCCTTCGCGGAAATTGCAATCATCTTTTTATCCAGATGCTTTCTGATCGATTCTCGATCAGTAACCGGAGCCAGATCCGATTTGTTTAAAAGAATGATTGCTTTTCTGTCTTTTAAAAGCTCCATAATTTCAAAATCATTTTCATCCAACTGTGTTGATGTATCCACAACATAAATCGCCAGGTCTGCATCATTTAAGTATTTTTTTGCACGATCCACGCCAATTTTTTCCACAACATCATCCGTTTTCCGGATTCCCGCTGTATCGATCACATTTAAAATAATTCCATTTAAATTGATCTGTTCTTCTAATACATCCCTTGTCGTTCCTGCAATATCAGTAACGATCGCCCGTTCTTCTCCAACAAGTGTATTTAACAATGATGATTTTCCGGCGTTTGGTTTTCCAATGATTACCGTTGAAATACCTTCTTTTAAAATTTTTCCATTATCGCTGTTTGCAAGGAGTTTCCTGATTTCTTTACCTGCTTCTTCCACGATACCCTGAAGTGTTTTAGGATATCCATCCAGACTGATATGTTCCGGATCATCTAATGCAGATTCAATAAATGCAATCTCATGCAGTAGTTTTTCACGGACTGTTTTTACTGCAGACGAAAGAGAACCGGAAAGCTGCCGTTCTGAACTCTTTAATGCAAATTCATTTTTTGCATGAATAATATCTATGACAGACTCCGCCTGCGCAAGATCGATCCTGCCATTTAAAAATGCACGTTTTGTAAATTCACCAGGCTCTGCCGGACGCGCACCGTATTTGATCACAGTCTCAAGCACACGCTTCATGACATATACTCCGCCATGACAGTCAATCTCGACGGTATCTTCTTTTGTGTAACTTTTTGGTGCCCGCATCAGCACTACCATAACTTCATCGATCACTTCATCCCCATCTTTGATGTGACCATAATGAATCGTATGTGTCGGCATATCGGATAAATTTTTTTTATTTTTCATAAAAAAAATCCGGTCAACAATCTGAACTGCCGCATCCCCACTGATCCTTATAATGCCGATTCCTGAACTTGACATAGCTGTTGCTATCGCAGCAATCGTATCTGTTCTCATAATCCCTCATTTCTGAGCAGCTTGTTAAACTGATCCCTCGTCTCTAATATACAAAAAAATTCGTGGACGTTTTCTCTATCCGCCACGAATTTTTCTGTGTCATTCATCACACACGGATGAAAACTGTTTTACTGTCTCTTTAATGTTACAACAACATGACGATAAGGTTCGTCTCCTTCGCTGTGTGTTGTCACAAACTTATCATTCTGCAAGGTAGAATGAATCACTCTTCTCTCATAAGGATTCATCGGCTCTAAAGAAACCGGACGTTTTGTTCTCTTTACCTTGTATGCAATATTCTTTGCAAGATTCTCTAATGTCTCTCTTCTTCTCTTGCGGTAATCTTCCGTATCAATTTTGACTTTTACAAAACTCTCTGCATTTTTATTAACAGCAAGATTGGTCAGGTACTGGAGAGAATCTAAGGTCTGTCCTCTTTTTCCGATCAGAACGCCCATGTCATCACCTTTTAAATCAACATTGATCACATTGCTGTTTTCCTCTGCAGTCATAACGATCTCAACTTTTAAATCCATCGCTTCGAATACTTTATTTAAGAAATCTTTGATATCATCATTCACAGAATATTTCTTGCGTACTTTGATAACTGCATCTTTTCTTCCGATGCCGAGAAATCCGTTATTTCCTTTTTCAACGATCTCATATTCGATTCTGTCACTGGTTGTGCCCAGTTTTACCAGTGCTTCTGTGATTGCTTCATCGACTGTTTTTGCTGAAATTTCAATATATTCCATATCCAAAACCCCTGTCCTTTCTTATTATTTTCTGCTGTTTTTCTCATTAAAATCACGAACCATATTGGCTTTTGCAGCCATACTTCCGGCTTTTGCCTTTGCTTTTGTGGCATTTGCTTTTTCTAATTCAAGTTCACGCTGTGCCTCACTCATACCGGACTTTTTATCTTCTTTTTTCGGCTCATTGATCTGTCTTGTATTGATTTTTGCCGCATTGGAAATCTGATTTTCAGCAATTCCCATTTTTTCACGTTTTTTCTTTGCTTTCTCCTGATTCTTCTTAATGATATCCTCAAGGTTGATCTTCTCAAAATGCTTATTTAAGAAGAACTGCTGAACACTTCGAACTACCGCACCGGCGATCCAGTAAATACCAAGACCTACAGGAACTGTAAAACACATTACAAATGAGAAGATCGGCATTGTACGGTTCATCATCTTCATCTGCTGTGCAGCCATATCATTTTCATTATTGCCATTAGATGGAGCAGCCTGTGGCATCAGCTTGATATTAAGTACCTGAGTCAGATAAGAAACGATCGGTACAAGCAGCGCTAAAACTACAAATAAAAAGTTATGTGATGCAAAATTAGATGTCATAACCTGCCATGGTGTATCTGAAATATTCAGTCCCAGAAAGTTATTTACATGTGAAACTGTATCATATGTTGCATTAATGGTATCCGTTAAAGAAGGGAATGCACTCTTTAAAGTATCCCATCCATTCGAATTCATTTTATATAAAACATCAACAATAGAGTTAGAAAGTGCAGTCGGATCTGATACTGTAAAGTCTGCTGCTGGCTGTGTCATAACTCTTAAATCTGTAACGAGCTGCGTCATCTTATCCTGATAACCGCTTGTTGCCATAATTCCATCAACCAGTGCAGAGAAATTGTTCTTTACACCGGATACATATGCCGGAACATTCAAAAATACACGGTAAAGTGCAAACAGTAATGGCATCTGGATCAGCATCTGAACACAGCTTCCCATCATGGAAACACCATATTTTTCGTATACTGCCTGTGTTTCTTCCTGCATTGCCATCATAGATGCCTGATCTTTTTTTCCATTATATTTTTTCTGGATTGCCTGTAATTCAGGCTGCATCTTCTGTGATAATTTTGAGAACTTCTGCTGTTTGTAAGTTAACGGGAATAAAATCGCATAAATTACGATTGTAAAAATGATGATAGAAAGACCAACATTCTCAATACCAATCATTGACATCAACGCATAAATACCATTCATTACCCAGCCAAGTACTTTGGCGATCGGTCCTAAAATAGCACCATTGTATGCTGTTAATAACATATCTGACACTTGTAAATACCTCCGCTATGGAACTGGATCATATCCACCTTTTGAAAAAGGATTACATCTTAAAATTCTCCATAAAGCAAGTGCTCCTCCTTTTATTGCCCCATATTTTTCAACTGCCTCTAAACCATATAGAGAACATGTCGGACAATACGGACACTTTGTCGTTTTCATTGGAGAAAGATATTTTCTATAAAACTTAATTAAAGCAATTAATATTTTTTTCAAAATGATTCCATCTTCTTTTTTCTGAAATTAACGATTGATTACTTTGTGAAGACCTCCAAGATGCAACAGGGCACTTTCTGTTTCATGATAACTGATATCACGTGCCGTGCTTCTTGCGATGACTACAATATCCAAACCATTATTGAACATGTCTTCATGTAGTCTGTAGCTTTCCCGGATCAGCCGGGTGAGATGATGTCTGATAACACTGTTTCCAACTTTTTTACTGACGGATATGCCAAGACGATTTCCTTCTGTATGATTTTCCAGAACATACATTACCAGATAACGGTTCGCATAGGATTTTCCCTGTCTGTACACTTTCTGGAAATCACTGTTCTTTTTTAATGATTCCGAAAACTTCATCCTAGTATGCCCTTTCTGATTATTTACCTAAGGCACCAATTACCTTCTGTCTGTTTTGAAGGTCTGCTTACTTCTCTTATAAAATATCTTTGAATGAACAAATAGGTGGTACAAAATGCACCACCTCATTATTCATCCATTCTTCTTAAGGAAAGAAAAGACCACAAAAATGTGGCCTATGCTGATAATTTCTTTCTACCTTTTAATCTTCTAGCAGCCAATACTTTTCTTCCGCCTGCTGTGCTCATTCTGCTTCTGAAGCCATGAACTTTTGATCTCTGTCTTTTCTTCGGCTGAAATGTCATCTTCATGTTATATCCACCTCCTCTGCCTGGCATTCACCATCATCCAAAAATGACGGTGCGATAGAAAACGTCCTAAGACGCATATTCTCAGTTAAAAAACATCATTTTCAATTATAACAGAAAAATGTTTCAAGTCAAGCACTAAAATTCTGATTGATTGGATTTTACTTATCTACATTTCAACATTTATCCATTTGTGGAAAATGTTGACCACTATATATATAAGGAAGAAACTCTATCTTTCTATATCTTGTTATTTGCATTTCCACAGTTATCCCCATGAAATGTTAAAAAATGTGGGTTAAAGAATGCCGATTTTTAGCGGGTTTGCAAAGTTATCCCCAATTTGTGGATAACTTGTGGATATTTTCTGGATAATCCACGGATAATGTGTTAATAAACAGTATAACCCCTTGTATTTAGCGGTCTATAACTTTTTTCGACTTATTCACACATATTTTTTTTATTTCTACAAATTTTTATTATTCAGGCTCTCTATTTTGCCCAAATCGGGATTTTTTTGCATTTACCCTAACTTGAAATACCCTGTACAAACTTTTCATTGATAAAAGCGAAAAAATAGTGTAGGATAGAACTATGTAGGATTTTTTATGATAGGCGTTAATGTGGAAAACTATCCACATGCAGATGAAAATACTCTTTTCATTAGAAAACAACGCAAAAATGAGGATTAAAATGGATAAAATTTTAGAAAAATGGGACGAGATTCTCTCAACCGTCAAACATGAACATGATATCAGTGATATTTCTTTTGATACCTGGATACGTCCGCTCGAAGTTTACGGTGTTGAGGGTAATACATTATATATACTGGTTCCATCTGAACAAATGACCCTGAGCTATATCTCAAAAAAATATTATCTTCCTTTAAAGGTAACGATCGCAGAGCTTACAGGAACAGAATACGAGATTCAGTTCATTCTGCCGGAACAGACAAAAAATATCCGTACCGGCAATAACAGTGTACCGAAAAAAAATGCACTTTCCGAAAAAGCGGACAGATCTAATCTTAATCCGAACTATACCTTTGACACTTTTGTCGTCGGCAGCAATAACCGTTTTGCCCAGTCGGCGTCACTTGCCGTTGCCGAATCTCCGGGCGAAGCATACAATCCACTTTATATTTATGGAGGACCTGGACTTGGAAAAACTCACCTTATGCATTCCATCGGTCATTTTATATTAGAAAGAAACCCGAATGCAAAAGTACTTTACGTTACATCCGAGGAATTTACCAACGAAGTAATTGAATCAATTCGAAGTGGTAATGCCTCAGCAATGAACAAATTACGTGAAAAATATCGTACGATCGATGTACTGATGGTCGATGACGTTCAGTTTATCATTGGTAAAGAAAGTACGCAGGAAGAATTTTTCCATACATTTAATGCACTCCACTCTGCCGGCAAACAGATTATCTTAACATCTGATAAACCACCAAAAGACATGGAAACTTTAGAAGACCGGATTCGATCTCGTTTCGAATGGGGTCTTATTGCTGATATCGGAACGCCGGATTATGAAACACGTATGGCGATCCTCCGGAGAAAAGTCGAAGCAGACGACATGAAACTCAGTGATGAGATTCTAAATTATATTGCAACGAACATCAAATCAAACATCCGTGAACTTGAGGGTGCCTTAAACAAACTTCTGGCTTATTCCAATCTTGAAAAGACTGATATCACGATGGAAATCGCCATGAAAGAACTTCAGAATATTATTACACCGGACAAGCCAAGAGAGATCACACCTCAACTGGTAATCGAAGTTGTCACTGAACACTTCAATATCTCGCTGGATCAGATGATCTCCAAAAACAGAAGTAACGAAATCGCAAGACCAAGACAGATTGCAATGTACCTCTGTAAAAATATGACTGACATACCACTTGATTCGATCGGGCAGTTACTTGGGGGAAGAGATCATTCCACCATTATTCATGGTATCAAAAAAATTGCTGACGAGTATGAATCAAACGAAAATACACGCAATTTAATAGAAACTATCAAGAAAAAGATCAATCCTAACTAAAGTTATCAAGGTTTTTCGAAGTTATACACGAAAAATTGTGGATATCTTGTTAAATTAAAGTGAATTCCGTATGGACAAGTCTCATTTTCATGTTTAAAACCTGTTTATGGCATTTATGAGCTTCATCCTCAATTCACATCATTTCAAGATAATTTCCGCATGGTTTTCACAGGGTTATACCACCTCAATTTTTTTTTAACCCCTTGAAAATTAAGGCTTTGTGCGGTTATCAACTTATTAACAGCCTCTAAGACGACTACGGCGGATTTCTATTTATTTTTTTATGAACACGTTTTGGCGAGCCACTACGTTTCACCAGGAAGGAGTTATCTACAACATGAAATTAATTTGTTCTAAATCTAATCTGTTACATGGCGTTAATATTGTTTCAAAAGCAGTTCCTACCAGAACGACCATGGCAATATTAGAATGTCTTCTGATTGATGCTTCTGCAAATGAGATTAAACTTACCGCTAATGATATGGAACTTGGAATTGAAACTAAGATTGAAGGTGAGATTGCAGAACGCGGAGTAATCGCACTGGATGCAAAAATCTTTTCTGAGATTGTCCGTAAACTTCCGGACAGTGATGTCACGATCGAAACAGATGCATCTTTTAAAACAACGATCACCTGTGAAAAAGCAAAATTTAACATTGTCGGTAAATCCGGTGATGATTTTTCCTATATCCCATATATTGAACGTAACGAACCTATCATTATGTCCCAGTTCACCTTAAAAGAAGTCATTCGTCAGACAATTTTTTCAATTGCTGATAACGATAACAACAAGTTAATGACAGGTGAATTGTTTGAAATCGAAGAAAATGACCTTAAAGTTGTTTCTCTCGACGGTCATCGTATTTCAATCCGTAACATCGAACTGAAAAATAATTATTCTCACAAGAAAGTTGTCGTTCCGGGAAAAACACTTCAGGAAGTCAGCAAAATTCTTCCTGGAAGTGCAGAAGACGAAGTATCTATTTTTCTGACAGACAACCACATTGTTTTTGAGTTTGAGAATACGACAGTTGTTTCGCGTCTGATCGAAGGAGAATATTTTAAGATCGAACAGATGTTGTCTTCCGACTATGAAACAAAAGTTAAAATTAACAAACGCGAACTGTTAGACTGTATTGACCGTGCGACTCTTCTTGTCAAAGAAGGAGATAAAAAACCGATCATCATGAATATCACAGATGATTCCATGGAACTGAAGATCAATTCATTTATTGGTTCCATGAATGAAGATATTGATATCGCCAAAGAAGGAAAAGATATCCTGATCGGATTCAATCCGAAGTTTTTCATTGACGCATTAAGAGTCATTGACGAAGAGGAAGTTACACTGTACATGGTCAATCCAAAGGCTCCATGTTTTATCAAAGATGATGAAGGTACATTTATTTACCTGATTCTTCCGGTTAACTTCAATGCAGCTGCAAACTAATCATTTTTTGATTGATATTGCCGTAAGGCGATAGAAAGGAATTCCATGATAGAGATTCAGATTAGAGAAACAGATGAATTTATAAAACTTGGACAGGCTTTGAAAAAAGCCGGACTTGTGGAATCCGGTGTTGATGCAAAATTTGTCATCCAGGATGGTCTGGTAAAAGTCAATGGTGAAACAGAACTTCAGCGTGGAAAAAAAATCCATGATGGTGATTTGATTTCCTATAACGGGGAAACGGTGAAAGTCTCAAAATGATCATTCAGTCCATTGAATTGAACAATTTCCGCAACTATGAAAATCTCCAGATTTCATTTGATGAGGGAACCAATATTTTATTTGGCGATAATGCACAGGGAAAGACCAATATCCTGGAAGCTGCTTACTTAAGTGGAACTACAAAGTCCCACAAGGGAAGCAAAGACAAAGAGATGATCCGTTTTGGAACAAACGAAGCGCATCTTCGTACCATGGTTTTAAAAAACGGCAAACAATATCAGATCGACATGCATTTAAAACATAACCGTTCTAAGGGAATTGCCGTAAATAAGATACCGATGAAAAAAGCAAGTGAGCTTTTTGGAATTTTAAACATTGTATTTTTTTCGCCGGAAGATTTGAATATTATCAAAAACGGACCGTCCGAACGCAGACATTTTCTGGATGCAGAGTTATGTCAGCTAGATAAAATTTATTTATCTGACCTGTCAAATTACAATAAAATCTTAAATCAGCGCAATAAACTGTTGAAAGATATGGTTTACCGGCCTGAATTATCGGATACACTCCCGGTATGGGATATGCAGCTTATTGATACCGGGAAAAAAATTATCAGACGGAGAGAACAGTTTGTAAAAGAACTGAATGAGCTTGTTCATGAAATACACTATCGGATATCCGGCGGGAGAGAAGAACTTTTTCTTTCGTATGAGCCAAGTGTTTCTGCGGATCTGTTGGAACAGGAGTTAGAACGGGTAAAACCGCGCGACCTGAAACAGTGCCAGACATCTGTAGGGCCACACCGTGATGATCTGCTTTTTTCCATTGCAGGTGTTGATATCCGTAAATTTGGTTCACAGGGGCAGCAGAGAACCTCTGCACTCTCTTTGAAGTTATCCGAGATAGAGCTGGTGAGAAAATCAATTCATGATACTCCGGTACTTTTACTGGATGATGTTTTATCAGAGTTGGACAGCAATCGTCAGAATTATTTGTTAAACAGTATATGTGATACCCAGACAATTATTACCTGTACCGGTTTGGATGAATTTATCCGTAACAGGTTCGAAATCAATAAGGTTTTTGAGGTAATAAGTGGTCAGGTATTTGAAAAAGGTCAAGTTATAGAAAGGCAAGGTTAGCAGAATGGCAACAGAAAAAATTGAAAATCCAAATGAATACGGAGCTGACCAGATCCAGATTCTGGAAGGACTTGAAGCAGTTCGTAAAAGACCAGGTATGTATATCGGCAGTACATCGGCGAGAGGACTCCATCATTTGGTCTATGAGATTGTAGATAATGCCGTGGATGAGTCACTTGCCGGATATTGCAAAAACATAGAGGTTACCATCAACCCGGACAATTCCATTACAGTTGAAGATGACGGGCGTGGTATTCCGGTTGGAATGAATCATAAAGCTGGAAAATCAGCACTTGAGGTTGTATATACGGTTCTTCATGCAGGCGGAAAATTCGGCGGTGGAGGATATAAAGTATCCGGTGGCCTGCACGGAGTAGGTGCGTCAGTTGTAAATGCGCTTTCCACCAAACTTTGTGTTGAAGTATACAAAGAGGGACAGGTTTATTTCCAAAGTTACCATATCGGAAAACCGGACGAACCGGTAAAAGTAATCGGAACCTGTGATTCGGAAAAACACGGCACGAAGGTTACATTCCATCCGGATCCTGAGATTTTCGAGGAGACCGTTTATGATTACGACACTTTAAAACAGCGTCTTCGTGAAACAGCATTTTTAACAAAAGGACTTCGCATTGTACTTACGGATACCAGAGAAGAATCGCATCATTGTCATGAGTTCCATTATGCCGGTGGTATCAAGGAATTTGTCACTTACTTAAACCGCAGCAAGGAGGCATTGTACCCGGATGTCATTTACTGTGAGGGAACCAGGGATGGTGTGTATGTCGAAGTTGCCATGCAGCACAATGATTCCTACAACGATGCGACCTACAGTTTTGTAAATAACATCATTACGCCGGAAGGTGGTACGCACCTCGCCGGATTCCGTAATGCGCTGACGAAAACATTTAATACTTACGCGAGAGCAAATAAGATTTTAAAAGATTCGGAACCAGCACTGACCGGTGACGATATCCGAGAGGGACTGACTGCGATCATCAGTATCAAGATTGAGGAGCCGCAGTTTGAGGGACAGACAAAACAGAAACTCGGAAACAGCGAGGCGCGTGGAGCAGTGGATTCCGTGGTAAGTGAGCAGCTCACATATTTCTTAGAGCAGAATCCTGCAGTTGCAAAGAGTATCTGTGAAAAATCTCTGCTTGCGCAGCGTGCGAGAGAGGCAGCGAGAAAAGCGCGTGACCTGACCAGAAGAAAAACAGCCTTGGAAGGTACTTCCTTACCTGGAAAACTTGCAGACTGTTCGGACAAAGATCCGAAAAACTGTGAGATCTTTATCGTCGAGGGAGATTCCGCGGGTGGTTCTGCAAAGACAGCAAGAAGCCGTGCAACACAGGCAATTCTTCCTTTGCGTGGTAAAATTCTGAATGTGGAAAAAGCGAGACTGGATAAAATTTACGGCAATGCCGAGATCAAAGCAATGATCACTGCATTTGGTACCGGAATTCATGAAGACTTTGATATTTCCAAGCTGCGTTATGACAAGATCATTATTATGACGGATGCCGATGTCGATGGTGCTCATATTGCGACACTGATGCTGACATTTTTATACCGTTTTATGCCGGAACTCATCAAGCAGGGGCATGTATATCTTGCAACTCCGCCGCTTTACAAGATTGAGAAAAATAAAAATATCTGGTATGCGTACGATGACGCTGAATTAAACAATATCCTGATTGAGATCGGACGTGACGGCAATAACAAGATCCAGCGATATAAAGGACTTGGAGAGATGGATGCTGAGCAGCTCTGGGAGACGACTATGGATCCGGAAAAACGTATTTTAAAACGTGTCATGATCGATGAGGAAAATTCTTCGGAGATTGATGTGACATTTACGACTTTGATGGGTGACAAGGTAGAACCGAGACGTGAGTTTATCGAGGAAAATGCAAAGTATGTACAGAATCTGGATATTTAACAGATAGGTGCAGCCGGATTTTTAGAAGATGTGATCCGTTTGCAGAAGTTCGGATGACAGAGACGAGTTAGAAATGGAGAAGAAATCAGATGGATGATAAAATTTTTGATCAGATTCATGACGTCGATTTGAAAAAAACGATGGAAACATCCTATATCGATTATGCCATGAGTGTTATCGCGCAGCGTGCGCTCCCGGATGTAAGGGATGGTTTAAAACCGGTACAGCGCCGTGTGCTTTACTCAATGATAGAACTGAACAATGGTCCGGATAAGCCGCATCGTAAATGTGCGCGTATCGTCGGTGATACGATGGGTAAATACCATCCGCACGGAGACAGTTCTATTTATGGTGCACTTGTAAATATGGCACAGGAGTGGTCGACCAGATATCCGTTAGTTGACGGTCATGGAAACTTTGGTTCCGTGGACGGCGATGGCGCGGCTGCCATGCGATATACGGAGGCGCGTCTCAGTAAAATTTCCATGGAAATGCTTGCCGATATCGGAAAAGACACCGTTGATTTCGTGCCAAACTTTGATGAGACGGAGAAAGAACCTACCGTTCTGCCATCCCGTTATCCGAACCTTTTAGTAAACGGAACTACCGGTATTGCCGTTGGTATGGCGACCAACATTCCGCCGCACAACCTGCGTGAAGTCATCAATGCCGTGGTAAAGATCATTGACAACAAAGTCGAGGAGGACCGCGATACCGATATCGAAGAATTACTCTCTATCGTCAAGGGACCGGACTTCCCTACCGGAGGCATGATTCTTGGAACAGCCGGGATTAATGAGGCTTACCGTACCGGACGTGGAAAAGTCCGTGTGCGTGCAATTACAGATATAGAACCAATGCAAAACGGCAAAAACCGTATCGTGGTAACCGAACTTCCGTACATGGTTAATAAAGCGAGACTGATCGAGAAGATCGCCGAGTTAGTCCGCGATAAAAAAGTGGATGGAATCACAGATCTGCGTGACGAGTCCGACCGTCAGGGTATGCGTATCTGTATCGAACTCCGCCGTGACGTCAATCCGAATGTCGTATTGAATTTACTTTACAAACATACACAGCTTCAGGATACTTTTGGCGTGATCATGTTAGCACTGGTAAATAACGAGCCGAAAGTTTTAAACCTCTACGACATGTTAAAGTATTACCTGATCCATCAGGAAGAGGTCGTTACCAGAAGAACCAAATACGAATTAAACAAAGCGGAAGAACGCGCCCACATTTTAGAGGGCTTGCTGATCGCACTTGACAATATAGATGAAGTCATCAGCATCATAAGGAGCAGCCAGAATACGCAGGAAGCAAAATCACGTTTGATGGAGCGTTTCTCCTTAAGCGATGCACAGTCACAGGCAATTGTAGATATGCGTCTGCGTGCACTGACAGGTTTGGAACGTGAGAAACTCGAAGCAGAGTATGCAGAGCTGATGGACCGCATTGCAGAACTGCGTGCAATTTTGGCAGACAAGAAAAAACTGCTCGGCGTGATCCGTACGGAGATTCTGCTTATTGCGGATAAATACGGCGACGACAGAAGAACATCGATCGGATTTGACGAGTACGACATTTCCATGGAGGATCTGATTCCAGTAACAAACACTGTCATTACCATGACAAAATTAGGTTACATCAAGCGCATGAGCCTTGACAATTTCCGCGCACAGAACCGTGGTGGTAAGGGAATCAAGGGAATGGAGACGATCGATGACGATTACATCGAAGAACTTTTGATGACGACATCCCATCACTACATGATGTTCTTCACAAACACCGGACGTGTATACCGTATCAAGGCTTACGAGATTCCGGAGGCAAGCCGTACCGCAAGGGGAACTGCGATCGTAAACCTGCTCCAGCTCCAGCCGGGCGAGAAAATTACGGCAGTTATCCCGATTCGTGAATACACGGAAGGACATTTCCTGTTCATGGCGACAAAGAAAGGCATTGTGAAGAAAACACCGATCACCGACTATGCAAATGTCAGAAAGACAGGACTTGCTGCGATCAGTTTAAGGGAAGATGATGAGCTGATCGAGGTAAAAAAGACAGATAACAATCAGGATGTTTTCTTAGTGACGAAATATGGTCAGTGTATCCGGTTTAAAGAGACAGATGTAAGAAAAACAGGCCGTACTTCCATGGGAGTCATCGGTATGAATCTTACGGATGGGGATGAAGTTATCGGTATGCAGATGCAGTCCCAGGGGGATGCACTCATGATCGTTTCAGAAAAAGGTCTTGGAAAATGTACACTGATCTCCGAATTTACCACGCAGAACCGTGGCGGTAAGGGTGTAAAATGTTACAAGATCACCGAAAAGACTGGAAATATTGTCGGCGTGAAAGCGGTAAACCAGGACAATGAACTGATGCTGATCACCACCGAAGGAATTATTATCCGTATCAAAGTCAGTGATACAACGTTGCTCGGAAGAATTACTTCCGGTGTCAAACTCATCAACTTAGATGAGAATGTCACTGTGGCAAGTATCGCAAAAGTCCGTGAGGATAAGAGTCTGATCGACAATGCAGACACATCCGAACTGCTCAGTGAGGAGGAAGAAAAGGAAAGTGCAGCCATCGCTGCGGAAAATGCAAAAAAGGCATCTGTAGAAAATACAGAGACAGACGACGAGCTGATGAAAGAACTGTTAGAGCGCGCAGAGGCTGATGGTTCCGAGGATGAGGAAGAATAGATAACCGTATAGTGAAGAAAGGGCAGAAGCTGAATGGAAAAAACAGTGTATGAACTAATGCATGGCGAAAAGGTAGTAGCAGACATTGGGACGAACGGAGTATGCACAGTTTTGGACAGGGCGTTTCTGCCCTTTTCGATTTATCTGGAGGATACAGCAGAAAATGATGATCTCGATATCCGCATGGATAACCTCACGAATTTTTATTACTGGTGTGCAACCCGTGTCCTGACACTTGACCGTGTCTATGCAAAGGAAATTTTAAACAGTATCGGGGCACTGCAGGCACAGACCGACCGTGACCGTGCCAAAATAGCGCTGTCCTATCACTGTCTGTCACTGACTGATATTTTCTGGGTTCGGGAAAAAGGGGAGAATATCACATTTGCGCAGATCAATCTTTTTGAAAATCATCTGGATAATGCACTTGTAGATATTTCCCTGCGCGGAAAACAGATGACGGTAGAGAACAGTTACCAGATCGCGGACGATCTCTCAACCAACGGTGTGTTTCCAAAAGCGTGGATCAGGGAGAAAAATTCGTTTGCACTTTTAAAAGATGGAAACATCAGGGCTGTGGAAAATGAAATCCTGTCAAGTAAGATCTGCCGCTGTTTTGACTGCAGACAGGTGCTTTATGAGGAAAGCATGTTTGACGGACAGAAAGTTTCAAAAAGCAGAATCATTACGTCGGTGGATTACAGCATGGTATCGATGGAGGCATTTGAGATCTATGCAGCAAATCATGACATTCACGTTATGGATTTCGTGTTAAAGCTGGATGCATATTCCTACTACATGATGAACCTGCTCGATTATCTGACCGGCAACACGGACCGCCACTGGGGAAACTGGGGATTTCTGGTGGACAACCGCACAAACCAGCCGGTACGCCTGTTTGATCTGATGGATCTCAACCAGACTTTTTTGGCATATGATACGCCAGATGGTGCAAATTGCATGACGACCGGAAACCGGAAAATATCACAGCGTGAGGCTGCGGTGGAAGCGGTGAAAATAATCGGGCTAAATCAGAGGAATGAGATCAAAGATGAGTGGTTCAAAGGCAGGGAAGAAGAGAGGGAGATGTTCTGGTGTAGATTTGGAATATTAAAGGAACAATGAAAAGCGTAAAAATCTGAAGTTGCAAAGAGCGTGGGTTATGGAACAAAAGACAATGGAAGTAGTATTAAAATATTACAGGGAGAAGTATCACCTGAGGCAGGAAGATATCTGCAGAGGAATCTGTTCTGTTACCACTTTGTCGAGATTGGAACAGGGGAACAGGGAAGTCGATTCACTTCTTGGACAGACACTGCTTGGAAGGATTGGAAAAGAAGTCACTCTGTTTGAAACAATTTTAAGTGAACAAGATTATGAATTGTGGAAAATGAGGGAGCAGATTGAAAAATCTGTGGAAAACAATCAGGTAAAAACTGCGAAAAAGAAGATTAGAGAATACCGGGGAGTCATGCCACAGGATGAATCTGTACATGAACAATATTGTCTTTATCAGGAAGCACGTACCATGATCGCAGAAAAGAATACTGGAAGCAGTTTGTGTGGGATTTTAGAAAAAGGAATCTGTCTCACAATTCCTGAGTTTAGGAAATCAATGGAAAAGGTGCGTCTGTACAGTCCGGTTGAGATCGGGATGATACTGCTGCTCATACACTATGATCCGTCGAAGACAGAGATGGCAGAACAGGAATTATTAAATATTTTAGCGTATGTCAGTGGGTATCAGTCCGGGGGCAAAAAAGAAAAAGTCAGTACGGATATCTTTTTAGAGCTGATCTCCATACAACAGAGAAAAAATGATTACAGAAAAATTATGTTTTACACAGAAAAAGCGATTCAATGTATCAGTGAGGGAGCGGGTTTTTATCATCTTGCAGACATCTATTTTCTGCGGGCAAAAACGAGAGAAAAGCTCACGCCAAAAAATGCGGATAAAAATATGCTGTTAAAGAAAGCGATGGAAGAATGTAAGATTGCTGCGTGTCTGTATCAGTTGGAGGGGCAGGATGAAAAGGCACGGGATGCAGAAAAGTATGGTGAGGGATTAGTATGTCAAACTACAGAGCCGGAGATATAATACGGATGACAAGAGAGTTTGTTGGAATGTCCAGGGAAAAACTGAGTGATGAGATTTGTTCGGTACAGACATTGTATCGTATCGAGAGCGGAAAGACTCGCGTAAAAAGAGAACTGTATGCAAGACTCATGGCAAAAATGGAGCGTGTACCGGAAAAGAGCTATGCCATCTGTGTTGGGAAGAACTTAGAACTGTTAGAGGAACGAAAACTTTTTGAGCAGGCAATGCAGAATTATGACTATGAAAAAGCAGATTTATATTTAGGCAGGATGAAAGAGAAAGCGGATGATAATGTGATCACCAGGCAGTATCTTTTAAAGTCAGAAGCATTGATGGACTATTACTGCAAAAGAAGTGACAATCAGACAACAATCGAAAAATTGCAGGAGGCAGTCCGGCTGACACTTCCGGATTATGAGGAATGTCTGAAAAAAGATTTCCCGTTTACCGAACAGGAAATCATGAATCTGATGAGCCTTGCAAATGCTTATGCACATGCCGGGGATGTGGATGAGGCGGTGTATATTTTTGAGAGACTGCTACAATGCTTGCAAAAGGATTATATTTTTGGAGCGTATGCAGATTATATGAAAGTGTTAATTCTTAGAAATCTGACGGTCACATATAACAAACAAAAAAGATATAAAGAGGCTTTAACATTATGTGAACAATGCCTGAGGGAGGCTTTAGAAAAAAATATTGGAAATATCATCAGCGATGTATTAAGTGATAAAGCATGGATTATTCTCAGACAGATAGAAACTGGGGAACGAAAAAAGGAAGATTTACAGATCGGAAGAGAATTGTTGCAGAAGGCGTATTATATAGCTGTTGCAAGGAGGAGTAAAGAAAAATGTCAGATTTTAAGAAATGCATATAGAAAAGAATTTCATATGGAGCTGTAAAAGTTAAAATTCACGTAAATCCATGTAACTGCCTTCAGATAGGGGCATTGTTTCATAGTAATTAAAAGAATAAGATGAATTATTATGAAAATTCATAGAAATATTAATAGTAAACAATAGTATTATAAGTATCTTTTTTAATAATTGTTTCATTTTAGTCTCCCTTTGAAAATATTTTTTAATATAATTCATAAGTAGCAAAAAGACCATACCATAACTGGAAAATAACATTTTCCAGTTATGGTATGGTCTTTTTTATATAAATTATTAAAATAATTTTATAGTTAGTGCACAAACTAAATAATATTTATGGAGGAAAAACAAATGAGAGATGAAAAAATTGTTGAATTAAGCGAAGAAGAACTGGAAAGTTTATGTGCATGTGGATGCAGTTGTGCAAAGGCATTTAGTGCAGGTATGGGGGCTGGAGAGGCTGAAAGTGAAGAATAACTAAAAAGGGGCTACTGATTATATATAAATTTATAATTAGTAGCCTTATAATATGGGGGAAAAATGAGAGTTAGTAGTGATTTAATATTTTTAGGTAAAGACAAAAAAGTAGTAATATATAATTATTTCATTAATAGGGCAATAATGGTTAATAAAGATAGTGCCCATTTTATTAAATATAATATGGGAAAATGCATAGAAACCAACATGATAGTAGATGAAAATTTAAAGATATTAAAGAAAAATGGTGTAATAATAGAGAATGAAAAGGAATACAAAGAAAAAGAATATAAAATAAAAGATATTAATGTCAATATAAATACTGTATATTTCCATGTAACACAAAGGTGTAACTTAAATTGTACATATTGTTATAATAAAAAGAATTTAAATCTTTCAAAGGAATTAGATACAAAAAATATAATAAAAATTTTAAATAAGTTAAAGAAAATAAATGTAGAAGTTGTTAATTTTACGGGAGGAGAACCGTTACTAAGAAATGATATAGAAGAAATTTTAAAAGAGGCCAAAAAATTAAAATTTAATGTTTGTCTATTGACTAATGGTACCTTATTGAATAAACATATATCTATATTAGGGGTTATAGATAAATGTATTGTTAGTATTGATAATATTGATAATAAAGAAAATTCCTTAACAAGGAAGGGAATAGATGGTTATGATGTATTAAGTACGATAGAACAATTACCAGAGAAATATAAAGAAAAAATATGTGTAAGATCTGTTGTTACAAAAGGAAATGAAAATATAATAGAACGAAATAGAAAATACTTTGACAAGTTAAAAATTAAATATATTGTAAGCACATGCTTGCCTAATAATAAAGACGAAGTAAAAAATATGCCTAGATTAGATAATAACTTAATAGATGGAAATAAGCCATCAATGTGTGGTGCAGGAAAAAGAATAATTGCAATTGATTCAAATGGGGATATATACCCATGTCAAACTTTTGTAAGAACGATATATAAGTTTGGAAATATACTTGATGATAATTGGTATGAAGAATTTCTATGTAATATTATGGATAAAAAAAATAGTTTTAAAAGTATTATGCATAAAGAAAGATGTAAAAAATGTAAATATAAATATATATGTTTAGGTGGATGCCCCAATTTAGCTTATAGAGTTTATAATGATGTAAATCATTCAAATGATTTTATGTGCAAAATATACAAAGAAAATGCAAAAAAATTTTTGTTATCACTGTTTGAAGGTAAGGATAATGTATAAAGATAGGTACAATGATAGTTTAGTAAGGTTTTTTAGTGTTTACTATGAAAAAATAAGTGAAAATGAAGTGAAAAGTATTATAAATTATACACTTGGTCTAAAAAATGATAGATTTAGTAGATTTATAGAAAATGGAAAGCGTGTTGATAATATATTAGATTTATTAGAAATAAAATATTTAAAAATAAATAATATTATATATATATTAGAGAGTGAAAATAAATTAGGAATACATAAAGATGATATTATTTTAAATGGAGAAAGTATATTACAAAAAAGTGAAAAAAATTTTAAAATCCTAAGAAATGAAAAAATTTTACAAGTACAGATACCTGATATATGTTTAAGTAAAAAAGAAACGTTTTTTTTTTCTAAGGAAAGTGAGCAAATCACATATGTAAAAATCCAATATTTCTCTGAAAGTACTATAAAAAAAATTAAAATGTTAAATTTAAATAATAGAACATTAATATTAGACTTGAGAGATAATATGGGGGGAAATGTATTGCTTGCAAATAAGTTTTTAGAAAATTTTGTATGCTCAGAAGAGCCTATTTATTATGTGGAGAACATTGAGAAGAAAAAATATGGTGTATATATTAATTCACATCTGGATAATAATACCAAGATTATAATTATGGTTAATTCATATACAGCCAGTTCTGCTGAGTTAATATCTTTAGTTTTAAAAAATGAAAAAAGGGCATTTATTATAGGGGAAATAACAAAGGGAAAAGGGGTAATGCAAAAAAAAATAAAAATATCACATAATTTAGAAATATTGTTACCTGTATATGAATACTATACATCAAAAACTAAAATAAATAATGTAGGTATTATACCAGATATAGTTGTAAATGATAAATTAATGGATGATTGGGTAAAAAAAATATGAAAATAGAAAAATTTGGAAGATACTATATTATACAAGCAATCTTGATTATATTTGAGGTTGTGATCAATCTGATCATTTTTGCAGTTCCGCTCGCGGTAAATCAGATCATCAATGGAAAACTTGCACTGACGGATCGTGTGATAGCATTTATCATAGGGTTTATGCTGCTTGAGATTTGTATCCAGTTTGTCTATCTATTGATCGAGCTGCACATGCAAAAAGAGTACAAGAAAAATTTGTCGAAGGAAATTTACCAGAAAATCTATTCCATGAAATACGCATCAATCATAAAGTACGGTGCAACGTACCTGACGGAGCGGGCAGACTCGACGGTGCTCACATTGGCGAATCTGTATATTATGTCGGTCCCGATACTGACTGCAAAATCACTGGTTATTTTGTTGATTCTGTTATACTCCCTGACCATCAATATTTTTATTTTTCTGGTGATGCTGTTTATCTTGATACTCAATGTGGCTGGATTTTATATCCTGAATAAAAATTTACTGAAAAAATCAGCCGAGATGCAGCGGATTATTCCAAAGGAGCGAAAAGACATTTATCAGATCGCCAATCAGGTAGATTTTATCAAGCAGAATGAAGACAATACAAATCTGAATGACATACTTGAAAAACATTTAGAAATTATCGAACAGGAAAATAAAAGGGTAAATGTTTATGCGCGTGGGATGAGTGAAGTCATCGATTTTTTTAACATGTTCGCCCAAAACATTATTTTGATCGTGGTATTTTATATGTATCTGCAGGGGAATACAAAATTAAACAGCATTTTTACAATTTCGATTCTCATGTCGTATCTTTTACCTGCCATC
Organism: Roseburia sp.; assembly: GCF_041325975.1. NCBI lineage: Bacteria > Bacillati > Bacillota > Clostridia > Lachnospirales > Lachnospiraceae > Roseburia > Roseburia sp. The sequence continues at coordinate 1,444,187 of NZ_JBGLEJ010000004.1, forward strand.
TCAAATATTGTGAAGGTAAACCTGAATTTAAGAGAGGTAAAGGCAAGCCGGGAATTTTTACAGCTTGTGGAGGATGAGCAGGAACAGAGTGGAGATATAAAGATAGATCATATTGATGATGTCGCGGTCGATATGGAAAAACTTCAGACGATGGACGGGATCTTACTGGCAAAAGATATTCATATCCAGGCAAAAAAGGGAGATATCATTGGAATCGTGGGGGAGTCCGGTTGTGGAAAAACGACACTGATGAAAAGTATTTTAAAATTCTGGGATCAGAATACCGGAATTAAGATCAATGGAATCCCGCTGGAGAATATTGAAAACCATTCCCTTCGGAAACAAATGTCATTTTATTCGCAGAATGTGCCAATCATAACAGGTTCATTTTATGATAACTTAAACTTTGGGCGCAGGAAAATGGAACCGGAGGTATACCAGAACATTCGTTTTTTAGATAAATTTACAAAAGAACGTGATATCTTTACACCTTTTATTCTGGAAAATGGCAACAATCTGTCCGGCGGTGATAAACAAAGAATCGCACTGGCTAGAATGTATACCGAGGAGGCAGAGGTTCTGATTTTAGACGAACCGACAAGTTCACTGGATGAAACGACCGAAAAGGATATTTTAGATGGGATCAGCCACTGCCCGGATAAGATTATCTTTCTGATCACACATCGAAAAGAGAATTTGAGGTACTGTAATAAAATTTACCAGATCCGTGACAAAAGAATGGTAAGCGTGAAAAACGTTGATGAGTTATCAAAATAAGTCAGAACAAAAAAACAGGGTGGCAGCACCCTGTTTTTTTACCATCCACCGCCTAAAACCGACCACCTGCCGCAAATCAGTAGAAACCGTTCCAGACATTGCCTATAATGACATCAGAAAGGAGGAAGTGAGAAAATGCAAATAGAAATAAAACTCGACGAATCCTGCAAAGAACCCAAGATCATCATCCATACAGACAAGATGACCGAAGAAGTATCGCAGATCGTAAAGTTGCTGTCGGAGGAAAAACCGGAAGTCTTTGCGGCGATTCACGAGAATGGCGAAATCATTTTGTTAGAACAGACGGAAATAATACGGATCTATGCAGAAAATGACAGGGTATATGCAAAGACAAAAGACGGCAGCTACCGGTTAAAGGCAAGACTGTATGAGTTAGAGGAGAGACTGAACAAAAAAATGTTTATCCGCATCTCCAATTCGGAGATCATTAACCTGAAAGAAGTAAAAAAATTTGACTTAAGTTTTTCCGGGACGATCTGTGTTTCGATGTCAGACAAAACAGCAACGTATGTTTCAAGGCGTTACGTCAGAAAAATCAAACAGGTATTGGGATTATAGAAATGGTGGTGTGTGTGAAAAATATATTTTTCATACACAGGAATGGAGGTTATCATGAAAAAAAGAATTTTATGCAGAGCGCTTATAGGTGCGCCGATCGGTCTGGCAATCAGTACTGCAATCACAATTTTTTCTTCACTCATATACGGTGACGGAAATTATTATCCGGTTGTCCCGGCATTGGTGGAGCAGTGTGGAAATGAAATTAATGCGGTCGTGGCGCAGATGATCGCATCTTTGCTGTACGGTGCAGTCTGGGCAGGCGCGTCCGTGATATGGGAGATGGATGACTGGAGCCTGCTGCGGCAGACAGTGACTCATCTGCTGGCAGGTTCGATTGCAACATTTCCGGTTGCATATCTGATGTATTGGATGAAACATAGCATTGCAGGGGTCGTTGTGTATTTTGCGATATTTATCGGAATCTATGTTGGAATCTGGATCACATTATACAGCAGGGCAAAGAGAGAGGTCACAAAGCTGAATGAAAAAGTAAGTTTACAAAACCGGTAAGAGATCTGTTTTTTATTGCAAAACACCGCTCCATTTGCAGGTATTTTTCTAAAAAAAGAAATGATACATTGAAGAAAATGAGAAACTTGCAGGAGGGGGACTGCTGTATGGAACACAGGTTCTTACAGCAGCAAGGCAGAAAATGGAGAAAAATATAAAATTTGAACAGAACACACCGCTGTGGGATAACAGTCTTTCGATAGAAGAACGTCTTGACTATCTGACAGGGGCAATGACGCTTGAAGAAAAAATACACTGTCTGACAACCGGATGCCCTGACATTCCGAGGCTTGGAATCCGGGCAACTTATATGGGCGGTGAGGCTGCACACGGGATTGAGGCGAGACATGACCAGGCATTTAATAAAGGGGAGCCGGAGCCGACCACAGCTTTCACTCAGCCGATCGGTATGAGTGCGAGTTTTGACAGGGAGCTGATCAGAGAATGTGGTCGCGCTGTCGGCGAGGAAGCCAGGGCTTTGTATACAAGAAATGGTGGAGGCGGGCTCTGCCGCTGGGCGCCAACGATTGATATGGAGCGCGATCCGAGATGGGGAAGGACGGAAGAGTCATACGGCGAAGATCCGTATCTGACCGGAGAGATGGCGGGCGCATATATCCGCGGTATGAGGGGCGAGGATCCTTTTTATATCCGTTGCGGGGCAACGCTGAAACATTTTTACGCAAACAATGTGGAGAAAGACCGCATTAAGATTTCATCTTCCGTAGACAGGAGAAATAAAAACGAATATTATTTAAAACCGTTCAAAAAGGCGATCATGGAGGGCGGCGCGGAGGCAGTCATGACCTCCTACAATGAGATCAACGGGATTCCGGCGATCGTCAATGACGAGGTGCGCCATGTCCTAAAAGGCACCTATGGACTGCCCGGGCATGTTGTTTGTGACGGAGGCGATTTTTCACAGACGGTGAACGACCATCATTTTTATCAGACGCACGGGGAAACACTGGCAAATGGATTAAAGGCTGGTGTTGACTGTTTCACGGATGATGGAGAGATTGTTTATGCTGCGGCAAGGGAGGCATTAGATAACGGCTGGATCACGGAAAAAGATATTGATGAATCGGTGCGCAATTCGTTCCGGACAAGGATAAGGCTTGGCATGTTTGATAAAGAGGGCGACTGCCCGTATCAGAACATGGGCGAAGAATATATCAACAATGAGGAACACAAACAACTTGCGCGTAAAATGGCGGATGAGGCGGTTGTCCTTTTGAAAAATGAAAATGAAATTCTTCCGTTTGATGAAAATACAGTAAAAAATGTAGCAGTAGTAGGTCCACTCTCTGATGTGTGGTACAAGGACTGGTATTGTGGCATCCCTCCTTATGAGGTTACTGTCTTAGATGGAATCAGAGAAGCATTTCCAAATGCAAAGATCAGTCATGAAACCGGTTTGTCTGAAATCCGTATCCGCCTGGCGGATCAAACCAGTGATAAATGCTATGTGGGACTGGATGAGAATACCCGGTTAAAACTGGTAATAAAAGAGCAGGCAGAAACATTTATTTTGAATGACTGGGGCTGTGGCAGCATGACCCTGGTGGCAAAAAGCAACGGCAGATTTGTCACTTTAGAGGAGGATACAGATATCATCAAGGCAGACAAAAAAGAGGCGTTTGGCTGGTTTGTCCGTGAGTTGTGGAATTTGAAGTGGGAAAAAAGCAGTTTTACACTGGAAAGCTGGAATAAGAAGCAGGTAATTGTGGATAAAGATGGTCATTTTTCCATCTGCGTGGATAATCCGCCGGCAAGATTTGAGATAGAGATCGTAAAAGACGGGAAAACTGCTGCGGAGAAAACAGCAAAAGAAGCTGATCATGTGATAGCAGTCATTGGCTGCAATCCGGTCATCAACAGCAAAGAGGAAGTTGACCGCACCACGATTGTACTTCCGACGGAGCAGGAAGAACTGGTAAAACGGGTGGCAGCAGTGAATCCGAACACCATTGTGGCTTTGATCAGCAACTATCCGTATGCCATCGGTGAATTGGAGAAAAATGTTCCGGCGATCCTGCTGTCTGCATCGGGCAGTCAGGAACTTGGACACGGAATCGCAGATGTGCTGACCGGAAAAGCAGCAGCTGCGGGACGATTAAATATGACATGGTACCGTTCGGATGAAGATCTGCCGGATATGAACGACTATGATATCATTCAGGGAAAACGCACTTACCAGTATTTTGACAGAGAAGTGCTCTATCCGTTTGGATATGGTCTGACTTATGCAGCATTTTCCTACGAAAAAATGCAGATCAAAAAAGAACGCGGCTGTATCAAAGTGAGCTGCTTTATCAGGAATACCGGAGAAAAAACCGGGGATGAAGTCGTACAGCTTTATGTGCATAAAAAGGATTCCCGTGTAAAACGACCGATCAAACAGCTGGCTAGATTTGAGCGTGTCCATAATATAAAACCGAAAGAAATCAGAAAAGTTAACTTTACAGTACAGTTGTGGGAGTTAGAGTATTATGATGTGATCTCAGAGCGTATGATCTTAGAAGACGGAACATATCAATTTATGGCAGGCGCGTCATCACAGGATATCCGCTTAGAACAGAGTATTGAAATTGATGGAACGCATGCCGGAAAAAGAAATCCGTTCCAGGCAACTGCTGCCGACTGTTATGATGCATATGACCACATGTTTTTACATCGGGGAATCAACGGTTCATCCTGTGTGATCCCTGGCTGTGCCGGAGATGATCCGGATGAGATGAAAGAACAGCCGGTGAGTGGAAAGTTAATTTATCATGATTTTGTATTCAGCAAAAAGCCGCTTAGGTTGAACATCACGTTAAAAGTATTAGAACCGGTCAAGGTGACTGTGACAGGGAAAAATGTCGCAACGGTCACTGCAGAGCCGGTGGACTGTTACCGGATGTTAGAGATGGATCTGCCGGAAAATTTTATTGAAACCGGAAAACCGGAAACCATTCAGATCCAGGTGGAGGGAAAATGTAAGATATCCAAATTTGTGTTTGCCTGATAAAAAATTCACAATTGAACCGTGCGCAGTGAAGTGTTATAGTATGTTTTGGATGATATTCCGTATACAGGAAATCATACCAGAACATATTTTTTATCAGAAAAAGAGAATAAAACCAGGAAAACCGCTTGTATCCGTCAGTCGACGGAATGAGACAGTCGCATGCTGCTTCACAAAACGGGGAGTGAAATCCGGTTCACATTTTGCTCCGCCAGACAAAGGGGGAAAATCCCCTGTCCGTCAGAGGAGGATCGCATGCAGATCAGTTTTATTGGCGCCGGGAAAGTCGGCGTGTCACTCGGAAAATATTTTATCAGTAAGGGCAGGAAAGTAGGAGGTTATTATAGTCTAAGCCCAGAGTCTGCCGCATGGGCAGCAAATTTTACACACACAAAGCAATATCAAAGTATCAAAGAAATCATTAGCAGCAGCGACATGATCTTTTTTACCGTACCTGATGACAGAATCAGGGAAGTCTGGGAGTCGGCAAGACCGTATACCCATGGTAAAATCATTGCACACTGCAGCGGGATTCACAGTTCGAACATCTTTTCTGATATAGATCGTACTGGTAGTATGGCCTATTCTATTCATCCACTCTGTGCCATCAGTGACAGGGAAACATCCTGGCAGGCGCTTGGTGATGTACTGTTCACCATTGAGGGGGATGCACGAAATATCTCCAATATCCAAGAAATGTTTACGCAGATGGGAAACCGTACCTGTTTTATTTCTGCGGAAAACAAAATCAAATATCATGCAGCGGCGTCTTTGGCATCAAACCATATGACGGCGGTATTTTTTATGGCGCAAAAACTGTTCTTAGAGTGCGGTTTTACGGAACAACAGGCAAATGAGGAATTGTACCGGCTTGCAAAAGGCAATCTGGAAAATATCCATGCACAGGGATGTATTGCTTCCCTGACCGGACCTGTGGAGCGCGGTGACAAAAATACCGTACAGAAACATCTGGATGCATTGAATGCTGACATGAAAAAAGCCTATCTGGAAAATGCAAAGCAGCTTTTAGAGATTGCGGAGCAGAAAAATCCGGATAGAGATTATGCGGCAATGAAAGAAGTTTTCATGCCGACAAAAATTAAAAAATCGTGTGAAAAATAAAGATTTTCACATGCAGGAATGGAGAATGAAAAATGAAAAACACAGTACTGACTTTGCAGAAGCAAAAAGACGAACACGACAAGATCACAATGGTAACGGCTTACGATTACACGACCGCAAAGATCATGGATGAATCCGGCGTGAACACGATCTTAGTCGGAGATTCACTGGGTATGGTCATGCTTGGTTATGATGATACATTATCCGTGACCATGGAAGATATGATCCATCACACGGCAGCAGTGACCAGAGGAGCAAAAAATGCATTTGTTGTTGCAGATATGCCGTTTATGTCCTACCAGACTTCCGTCTATGATGCGGTGGTCAATGCGGGACGCCTGATGAAAGAGGGCAGAGCAAACGCAGTCAAATTAGAGGGTGGAGTAGAATTTGCCCCGCATATCAAAGCAATCGTACAGGCATCGATCCCGGTCGTTGCACATCTTGGACTGACACCACAGTCGGTCAATGCATTTGGCGGATTTAAAGTACAGGGCAAAGATATCGAAGCAGCACAGAAACTGATCGAGGATGCAAAAGCAGTGGAAGAAGCAGGTGCATGCATGGTTGTTCTGGAATGTGTACCGGCAAAACTTGCGAAGAAAATCACGGAGACACTTAAGATTCCGACCATCGGTATCGGGGCAGGCGCAGATTGTGACGGTCAGGTGCTTGTTTATCAGGATCTGCTTGCCATGTACGGTGATTTCCGTCCAAAATTCGTAAAAGTATTCGCAAATGTCGGTGATGCAATGCGCGAGGGAATGGCAGCATACATCAAAGAGACAAAAGAGGGAACATTTCCGTCAGCAGAGCACTGTTTTAAAATAGACGATTCCGTGATCGAAAAATTATATTAGGGGGACAAAAAAATGAAAATCGTATCAACCATAAATGAAGTAAGAGAACAGGTAAAAGAGTGGAAAAAAGAAGGAAATACGATCGGTTTTGTTCCGACCATGGGCTATTTACATGAGGGACATGCGAGCCTTATTGATGCGGCACGCAAAAATAACGGCAAAGTAGTGGTCAGCATTTTTGTAAATCCGATCCAGTTTGGACCAAATGAGGATTTAGCCAGTTATCCAAGAGATTTAGAGCATGACGCAAAACTCTGTGAGGAGCATGGAGTTGATCTGATCTTCCATCCGACACCGGATGAGATGTATGGGGATAACTTCTATACCTTTGTGGATATGGATGTGCTCACAAAAGAACTTTGTGGATTAAGCAGGCCGGTTCACTTTCGTGGAGTATGTACGGTTGTATCCAAGCTGTTTAACATTGTGACTCCGGACAATGCATATTTCGGACAGAAAGATGCGCAGCAGTTAGCGATCATCAAACGTATGGTCAAAGATTTAAACATGCCGTTATCCATCCACGGCTGTCCGATCATCCGTGAAGAGGATGGTCTTGCAAAGAGCTCCAGAAATACATATCTTTCCCCGGAAGAGAGAAAAGCTGCACTTGTTCTGAGCCGTTCTGTTTTCCTTGGTGAAAAAATGGTAAAAGAAGGAGAGCGTGACTGTAAGAAAGTGATTGCTGCAATGACCGCGGAAATTGAAAAAGAACCGTTGGCAAAGATCGATTATGTCAAAATTGTAGATTTATCCACAATGCAGCAGATCGATACAATCGAACACGGCATACTTGCAGCAATGGCAGTATACATCGGAAAAACAAGACTGATCGACAACTTTATGATCGAGGACTAGAAAAGAGGAAAATATGACAATTTCAATGTTAAAAGGAAAAATCCACCGCGCGACCGTAACACAGGCAGAACTTGACTATGTGGGAAGTATTACCGTAGATATCCAGCTTTTAGAGGATGCCGGAATCTTCGAATATGAAAAAGTACAGATCGTGGATGTAAACAACGGCGCACGCTTTGAAACTTATACGATCGCAGGGGAGCGCGGCAGCGGAGTCATCTGTTTAAACGGTGCAGCAGCCCGTATGGTACAGACGAATGATAAAGTGATCATCATGGCATATGCACATGTGACGCCGGAAGAGGCAAAACAGCAGAAACCGGTTGTTGTGTTTGTAGATGAAAATAACCATACGACTGAGATTACAAACTATGAACATCATGGGGAGATATCGGCGATCCGTTAAAGAAATCCGGTAACAGCAGATATGAGAATGTGGCGTTGGTGAAACGGTAACAGTTGAATCATAAAAAGCAATAAGTTATAATTATTTATAATTTATTGCTTTTTTTAGTTATGTCAATTTATTTTTGCAGAACAAAATTCATTTTTTGAAAAATAGATCTGTTTACATGGAGGGAAAATATGCCGCATAATTTTTATGAACTCGTATGGATTTTTATCATTTATGCCTTTATCGGCTGGTGTACGGAAGTATCTTATGCAGCCTTAGACCGTGGAATTTTTGTAAACCGTGGATTTTTAAATGGACCTTACTGTCCGATTTATGGCTGTGGCGTTGTGATCGTCGTTGCGGTGTTAACCCCATTGAAAGAAAATCTGTTGATATTGTTTATCGGTTCATTTTTACTGACATCCATTCTGGAATATATTACAGGATATCTGCTTGAAAAAGTATTTCATAACCAGTGGTGGGATTATTCTGACAAGCCGTTTAATATTCATGGCTATGTCTGCCTCAAATTCTCCATCTACTGGGGACTTGCATGTACATTTATCATGGATGTTCTGCATCCGATCATTTATAAAGGAATTACACTGATGCCGCATATTCCAGGCGTAATATTGCTGTGTATTATCATGACTGTCTTTTTTGTGGACTGCGGCATTACCGTTGCAACAATCCTGAAATTTAATAAACGACTCAAAGTTATGGATGAAATGGCGGAACGTATACATAAACTGTCTGATGAGATCGGAGAAAACATTTATGAGAACGTGACGGACATCGTAGAAAAATCAGAAGAATTCCAGAAGGCACATGCGGAGCTGCTGGATAAATTAGCGGAAACAAAGGATAACCTGATGGAGATTCCGGGCAGTGCCAAAGAAAAGATCACAGAAACGACTGGTGCAGCGAAAGATAAAATTGTTGAGACAACTGGAACAGCAAAGGATAAGATTGCAGGAACGACTGGTGCAGCAAAAGATAAGATTACAGGAACAACCGGCGCAGCGAAAGATAAATTTGCAGATACTGCCGCAAATGCCAGACTTGTGCTGGAAGAAAATATTATGGAAGCTAAGAGCAGTTTTGAAGCTAAGAAAAATGCCTGGACTGAAAAATCCGAAGAGTGGAAGAAAAACCGCGAAAGACAAAAGGCGGAACTTTCCGAACTTTCCGAAAAATATGAACATCTTTTTGAGGAGAAGAACTTTGGTTTTAAGCGTCTTATGAAGGCATTCCCTGATATGAAGTCAAGAGAGAACGATAAGACTCTGACGGAATTTAAAAAACATTTTCATTTAGACAAGCCGGAACAAAAATAAAATAAACGCACAGCGGGCAGCAGTGCAGAAACGGAGAAAACATGATCAGAACAGTCGATACCCAGATAATTACAGAAAATATCAAAGAGATGTGTATTGAAGCAAATCATTATCTTTCAAAAGATATGGACATTGCAATGAAGCAGGCAGTTGAGACAGAAAAATCCGAACTTGGTAAAAAAATCTTAAACCAGCTTCAGGATAACTTAAAGATCGCAGATGAAGAGATGATACCGATCTGTCAGGATACCGGAATGGCAGTCATCTTTTTAGAAGTGGGACAGGATGTTCATTTTGAGGGAGATGCGATCGAGGATGCCATTAACGAAGGCGTGCGTCAGGGATACACAGAAGGATTTTTACGGAAATCTGTTGTAAAAGATCCATTGATCCGTGAAAATACAAAAGATAATACACCGGCAGTTATCCATTATTCCATTGTACCGGGAGATAAAGTAAAGATTACGATTGCACCGAAAGGATTCGGAAGTGAAAACATGAGCCGCGTGTTCATGTTAAAGCCGGCAGATGGTATCGAAGGAGTGAAAGATGCCATATTAACAGCCGTAAAAGATGCAGGACCGAATGCATGCCCGCCTATGGTCGTGGGAGTCGGGATCGGTGGTACGTTTGAAAAATGTGCAATTCTTGCAAAAAAAGCGCTGACACGCTCGGTTGGCGAACATTCCGATATCCCTTACGTGAAAGATATGGAAGAAGAACTGCTTGGAAAGATCAATAAACTTGGCATTGGACCGGGCGGACTTGGCGGTACGACAACAGCACTTGCAGTCAATATCAATACTTATCCGACACATATCGCAGGACTTCCGGTAGCTGTTAATATCTGTTGTCATGTAAACCGTCATGTAGTAAGGACAGTCTGAGATTAAGACTTTTCAAATGCAAAATACATTTTTCACACGCAGGATTTGTGCTTCGCACAAACTTGTGATGCGCTTAAAAGCAGCGTAAGAATGGAGGTTATCATGGATAAACACATTACAACACCGATTACGGAAGAAGTCACAAAAGATTTAAAATCTGGTGATTATGTTTATATTACAGGAACGATTTATGTAGCAAGGGATGCTGCACATAAAAGAATGATCGAGGCACTGCAGCGTGGAGAAGAACTGCCGATCGATATTAAGGACAGCACAATATATTATATGGGACCGTCTCCGGCACGAGAAGGGAGACCAATCGGTTCGGCAGGACCAACAACAGCTTCACGTATGGATAAATATGCACCGACATTACTTGACCTTGGAGAAAAGGCTATGATCGGTAAGGGAAAACGCACAAAGGAAGTTATTGATGCGATTGTACGTAACCATGCAGTTTACTTTGCGGCGATCGGT
>NZ_JBGLEJ010000004.1:1460000-1621929 GCF_041325975.1 Roseburia sp.
CCCATGTCCAGGTTGAAGTTGCCGTAAAAGGCAATGGAGGACCGAACGCACATCCGTTGAAAAGGGTGGCGATGAGGTGTGGGTAGGGGAGAAATTCCAATCGAACCCGGAGATAGCTGGTTCTCCTCGAAATAGCTTTAGGGCTAGCCTCATTTTAGTCTTATGGAGGTAGAGCACTGAATTTCCGCGGGGGCGTCAAAGCTTACCAAAGAATATCAAACTCCGAATGCCATGTAGATGATGAATGGGAGTCAGACTGCACGAGATAAGTTGGGTGGTCAAAAGGGAAAGAGCCCAGACCTACAGCTAAGGTCCCAAAGTGCGTGTTAAGTGGAAAAGGATGTGGGATTTCAAAGACAACCAGGATGTTGGCTCAGAAGCAGCCATACATTCAAAGAGTGCGTAACAGCTCACTGGTCGAGAGGTCCTGCGCCGAAAATGTCCGGGGCTGAAACACGACACCGAAGCTTAGGAATCACATAGTGATTGGTAGAGGAGCATTCTTAAGACCGACGAAGCTGTACCGGAAGGAGCAGTGGAGGGATAAGAAGAGAGAATGCCGGAATGAGTAGCGAGAGGAAGGTGGGAATCCTTCCGGCCGAATATCTAAGGTTTCCAGAGTAAAGCTGATCTGCTCTGGGTAAGTCGGGGCCTAAGGAGAGGTCGAAAGACGTATCCGATGGACAACAGGTTTAGATTCCTGTACCACATATAAACAGAACTGTGGGGACGCATGTGGAAAGCATAAGCCGGGAATGGAAATACCGGTACAAGCGGAAGAGGTGTCAGGCTGGCAAATCCGCCTGATAAGCCAAAGACGTGATGTGTAGCGAAATAAAAGTAGCGAAGTGTGTGAGCCATGTGCCGAGAAAAGCCGCTATTGTTTTATATGTGCCCGTACCGTAAACCGACACAGGTGGATGAGGAGAGAATCCTAAGGCCGACGGAAGAAGCATTGTTAAGGAACTCGGCAAAATGACCCCGTAACTTCGGGAGAAGGGGTGCCCACTTCAGGGTGGGCCGCAGAGAATAGGCTCAAGCAACTGTTTAGCAAAAACACAGGTCTATGCGAAACCGTAAGGTGAAGTATATGGGCTGACGCCTGCCCGGTGCTGGAAGGTTAAGAGGAGAGGTTAGTCGCAAGATGAAGCTTTGAATTTAAGCCCCAGTAAACGGCGGCCGTAACTATAACGGTCCTAAGGTAGCGAAATTCCTTGTCGGGTAAGTTCCGACCCGCACGAAAGGCGTAATGATTTGAGCACTGTCTCGACAATGCATCCGGTGAAATTGAAGTACCAGTGAAGATGCTGGTTACCCGCGCCAGGACGGAAAGACCCCATGGAGCTTTACTCCAGTTTGGTACTGGGATTCGGTACTGCACGTACAGGATAGGTGGGAGACTGAGAACTTGGGACGCCAGTTTCAAGGGAGTCGCTGTTGGGATACCACCCCTGCAGTATTGGGTTTCTAACCAGCCGCTGTGATCCAGCGGTGGGACAATGCCAGGCGGGGAGTTTGACTGGGGCGGTCGCCTCCGAAAGGGTATCGGAGGCGCTCAAAGGTTCCCTCAGAATGGTCGGAAACCATTTGAAGAGTGCAAAGGCAGAAGGGAGCTTGACTGCGACACCGACGGGTGGAGCAGGTACGAAAGTAGGACTTAGTGATCCGGTGGCATAAAGTGGGATTGCCATCGCTCAACGGATAAAAGCTACCCTGGGGATAACAGGCTTATCACTCCCAAGAGTTCACATCGACGGAGTGGTTTGGCACCTCGATGTCGGCTCATCGCATCCTGGGGCTGTAGCAGGTCCCAAGGGTTGGGCTGTTCGCCCATTAAAGCGGTACGCGAGCTGGGTTCAGAACGTCGTGAGACAGTTCGGTCCCTATCCGGCGCGGGCGGAGGATATTTGAGAGGAGCTGTCCTTAGTACGAGAGGACCGGGATGGACGGACCACTGGTGTATCTGCTGTCGACCAACGGCATGGCAGAGTAGCCAAGTCCGGAAGGGATAAACGCTGAAGGCATCTAAGCGTGAAGCCCCCCTCAAGATGAGATATCCCTCACAAAAGTGAGTAAGATCCCTTGAAGAGTACAAGGTAGATAGGGCAGAGGTGGAAGCACGGTAACGTGTGGAGCTGACTGTTACTAATCGATCGAGGGCTTGACCAAATAGAATCGGAGTTCTGTATGAAGTTTTGAAGGTACTAACTTTTAATACATATGATAAAAATGACGTATCAAATACGTCGTTTTGTTATATATTTAATATTCCTCGATAGCTCAGTTGGTAGAGCACGCGGCTGTTAACCGCGCTGTCGTAGGTTCGAGTCCTACTCGGGGAGTTTTTTTATCCGGTAAATCATAGTTTGTGTTTATCTGGATCATACTCCGGCTCCGTGGTCAAGCGGTTAAGACATCGCCCTTTCACGGCGGTAACACGGGTTCGATTCCCGTCGGAGTCACTTACAATATTATATGGCGACATAGCCAAGCGGTAAGGCACGGGTCTGCAACACCCTTATCATCGGTTCGATTCCGATTGTCGCCTCTGAAAAGTAGAGAGCTTTAGGATTTTCTAGAGCTCTTTGTTGTATTTATAAATATAAACAGAACAAAAAGCGCAATAAAAAGTAAAAATTTACAAAAATTGACTTTTTAAAACTCATTTTTTGTGATATTCTAGTATATATTCTAAATATTATTATGTTGGAGAGGCAGCAGAAGATTCTGCTCAAGAGGGTAGTGTTATGGCCAATAAGAACAAAAAATCACCTGTAAAAGGTGTAAGATCACAAAGGTCAAAAAAAGTTCCGAAACAGACAATGGTTCAAAAAAAGGAACAGAAGAAAGGCGTACTGTTTAGTATACGTGCGAAGATTTTTTTATGTTTTCTGGTTCCGATCCTATTTTTGATTTTGGTTGGGGTATTTTCTTATAAAAAAGCAGCTGCTGGTATGTATGATACATTCCGGGATTCAAATGAACAGACAATCAATATGGCAAACCAGTATATTGATGTAAGTAACTCTTTTATTGAGGCAGAGGCATTAAAGTATGCATTTCAGTCAGATCTTGGAAAATATATGATAGGTCTGTATGAGACTGATTCCACGCAGAAAAAATCTGTTATTAACAGTGTGGGATCAAGTATCCGTGCATCTCAGGCAGGAAATGAGTTTATCAGCAATATACATATTGTGACAATTGAAGATATCCAGATGTTATCCACAAGGGCAGGCGGAACTGCAATGGGTATCTACAAAGAGTATAAGGATGAAATGCTTGGATATTCTGATAATGAAAAAAAATTACCAGAATGGGTTGATTATCATAAGACTTTAGACGAAACCCTTGGTTTAAAACAGTCAGATTATATTATGGCATATCAAACAACGCCACAGTCTGGTAAAGGATTTATTGTAATTGATATCAAAGCATCTGCTATTCAGGAATTTTTAGATAGCCTTGATATGGGAGAAGGTAGTATCATTGGTTTTGTTACTAAGTCAGGAAGGGAAATTATTTCCGAAAAACTTCCGGAAGGTCAGGAGAGTACCAGAGCGGATGGTGAGACAGTATTCTATGGACAGGATTTCTTTAATAATATTGAAGACCAGCAGACTACCAAAGAGGTCAGCATAAATGGAAAGAGCTACCTGTTCTTTTACAGCCGGATGGAGCGTACAAATGCTGCGGTATGTGCACTTGTACCAATGGAGATTGTCAATGGACAGGCAGATGAGATCCGCAATGTGACGATCGCAGTAGTAGTAATTGCATGTATTGTTGCAGTAATGATCGGTATTATCATCAGTACCGGAATACAGAAGAATATGATACGTATTTCCGGAAGACTTGAAGAGGTTGCAGAGGGAAATCTTACAACTAAGGTCAGCGTTAAAGGTCATGATGAATTTAACAATCTTGCAGTTGTTGCAAATAATATGATCAATAATAATAAAAAGCTGGTTCAGAAAGTAAGTGGAGCAACTGACACATTAGAGTCATCTGCGCAGGAAGTAAGACAGGCATCAGATGTTATGAAAGATTATTCTGCGAACATTATCCAGGCGATAGATGAGATTAATGATGGTATAACAAAGCAGTCTGAACATGCAGAAGAGTGTGTAAGAAAGACAGATACGCTTTCAGAGGAAATTCAAAATGTCAGCAGCATTGTAGGCCAGGTCGAGAAACTTGTCTCTGAGGCAGAAAGTATGATTAGTCATGGTATGGAGATGGTTCAGACGTTGGGTGAACGTGCAACAAAAACAACAGATGTAACCATAAAGGTAGAGACCAGTATTGAGGAGCTCAAAAAGGAATCTGAGATTATCAATGAGTTTGTGGAAACAATCACAGATATTTCTGAACAGACGAATCTGCTTTCTTTAAATGCTTCTATTGAAGCGGCGAGAGCAGGAGAGGCAGGAAGAGGATTTGCAGTGGTTGCTGAGGAGATCAGAAAGCTTGCAGATCATTCTGCAGAGGCAGCCGGAGAAATTCAGAACAATGTAACTCATATCAGTGACCAGACGGTAAACAGTGTAGAAAATGCAAAACAGGCACGAGACATGGTTGCACTTCAGACAGAAGCTGTACAGGAAGTTGTTGGAGTTTTTGATGACATGAATCAGTGTATGCAGAAGCTGTTTGATGGATTGAAAGAAATCGTATCCAGTACAGAGCAGGCGGATAAAGAGCGTGAAGATACTTTGGCTGCAGTAAAGAATATTTCGGATATTATTGCAGAAACAGCAGAGGGAACAAAACTGGTTCAGAGTGTTGCTGCAAAACTTCAGGAGAATGTAGATACCATGAATCAGACGGCTCAGTCACTGGGTGATAATATGAATGATCTGAAATCGGAGATTTCAGTATTTAAAACAGAATAAAAAAATTATGTTAAATGGGGAAAGTATAGAGTGCTTTCCCCATTTTTATGTCGTAAGCGGCGTACTAATCAGCAGCCGGCTTTTTTTATTTTCTTGCAACAAAACCTGCCTTTATTTAGACTATATATATGACAGAAAAATAAGTATCTAATGAAAATCCCATGGAGAAAATATTTATGGAAAATTATCTGAAGCTTGTGTGGCGGGCAAAACGCGGAGACGTGGATGCATTTGCCCAACTGTATGCCGGAATATACGAGGATATGTACCGCTTTGCATTGTATACGTTGCGAAATGCAAGTGATG
Source organism: Roseburia sp. (assembly GCF_041325975.1). Lineage (NCBI taxonomy): Bacteria > Bacillati > Bacillota > Clostridia > Lachnospirales > Lachnospiraceae > Roseburia > Roseburia sp. The sequence goes on from NZ_JBGLEJ010000004.1 coordinate 1,465,202, forward strand.
CGGAGGATGCGGTAAGTGATGCCGTTACTGACGCGTTTGCATCAGTTAAAAAGCTGCGCAGTGAAGAAGCATTTAAGAGCTGGATATTTCGGATTTTATCCAATAAATGCAAGGATAAACTGCGTGAGTATGCGGGCAAAAATGAGACAGGGATTGAGGATACAGAGGAGATTGCGTGTGATTCCGGACCAGAGATGACAGAATGTATACAGATCAGGAAGCTATTTTTTGAACTTGCGGATGAAGAGCGCCTGATCATCAGCTTGCATCAGTTTGCAGGTTATACGAGCCGTGAGATTGCTGAAATATTACATATGAATGAAAATACCGTGCGTTCCAAAGAAAGCCGCGCTTTAAAAAAAATGGAACAGCAGTTGCAATGAATGGTTATCAGAGGTAAATGCAGTAGTGAAAATTTTTCATTACAGAATGGAGGTGCCTATGTCAGAAAAAGAAATCTTAGACAAAATAAAGAAATCTGCCGAACAGGAAGAAATTCCAGAGAGTATTGAACCGGAGCAGATCAAAAGAAAATTAAAGGAGAACCAGAAAAATAAGGTAAAACGAAGAAGCGGGATCACTTATTACGGGGCTGTCGCAGCGGCGGCACTTGTGCTAGTCGTAGGTGTGGCAGGAGGAATCCATGCAGTTACCGGGGGAGAAACAGGGTTTATGACGGCGCCGGTGGGTATAGAAAAAGCGGCATCCGGGCAAAAGTCAGATGAAGGATCAGAAGGCAGCAGCGAATTAAAAGATGGAGCGACTGCAGGCGTAGAGAAAAATGCACAAAAAAAAGATGCAGGATCTTTGTATACAGTCGCAAAAAATTATGGAGAGGTCTATGATGCAATTTGCTCTGGCAGTGGTCAAGAAAAGGAAGCAGACGGAATAGCGGTTGCGGAGGGAGAAAATTCAAGTTCCGGTGATGTTACAACATATATTATGGGCGACACGGCAGATACAGCAGGTGCAGTAGTAGATGGTGTGGAAGATATAGGCAGTACACAAATGATAAAAGGTGCCGGAGCACAGTCAGGGAAGGAAACCGCAGATGTGTCATCTGATACGGCAGAACAGCGGTATTCCGGGACAAATCTGCAGACGCAAGGCGTGGATGAGAGCGATTTTGTCAAAACAGATGGTTCTTATATTTACACGGTAAGCCACAATGAAATATTGATTACGGATATCCGGAAAAAAGCATTAAAACAGACCGGAAAAATACAGATTTCTGAAACTTCATCCGACCGTGTGCTTGAGATGTATGTGGATGGTGATATTTTAAGCGTGATTGTGGAAAGTGAAGATTCCGGACTGGAAATGCAGGCAGATGATACAGAAAATTATACGGAAGACTGTATTTATTATTTCAGGGATGGAACAAAAACGAGGGTGATCACTTATGATATCAGTAATCCCAAAAAGCCTGTAAAGACCGGGTGTGTGACGCAGGATGGAAGGTATCAGACATCAAGAAAGATCGGAAATATCATTTATCTTTTTACCAATAAAAGAATCAGTATGCCACAACAGACAAAAGAAGAAGCCGTTACGGAAGAAAATGTAAGTGGATGGATTCCGTTAGTCAATGATAAGGCGGTAGATGCAGAAGATATTTACGTGGACAATGGCGTTGGAGGAAGCAACAGTCTGCTGATATCCTCAGTAAATGTGAAAAATCCGGATCAGGTTGTGGATAATACCATGATTTTAAGTCAGTATGTGGATATCTATGTGAGTGAAAGTGCGCTTTATGTGTATCAGATAAAAGGTTCCTGGAATGATGCGGTAACACAGATTGCAAAATTTGGGCTTGCTGATGGGAAGATGGATGCTGATGGAGCAGTTTCAGTGAACGGGAGAGTTACAGATACATTTGCGATAAATGAACAGAGCGGAAAACTACGGGTTTTAACGACCAGCCAGGATTCAGTAAATGGAGAGGACACGAATAATCTTTATTTGTTTGATAAAAATCTGAGTCTTACAGGCAAGATAGAAGGCCTTGCACAGGGAGAGGAAATCTATGCTGCGCGTTATCTGGGGAATATGGCATATTTTGTTACCTATCGCAATACAGATCCGCTTTTTGCTGTAGATTTATCGGATGATAGAAATCCAAAGGTACTTGGAGAATTAAAGATCAGTGGATTTTCAGAGTATCTGCATTTCTGGGGCGATGATAAACTGATCGGGATTGGATATGAGACGGATGAAAAGACAGGAGAACATACAGGTATTAAGATCACAATGTTTGATATTTCAGATCCTGCAGATTTAAAAGAGGTGGAGAGCCTTGTTTTAAAGGATTATAATTACAGTGAGGCGCTCTACAATTATAAATGTGTACTTGCAGATGCGGACGAAAATCTGCTTGGATTTGCACTGCAGTCTTATGGTGATGGGGAGAGTGTTACGTATCTTTTACTTACATGGAATGGAGAAAAATTTGAAACTCTGCTGTCACAAAGTCTGACTGATAAGGCGGGAAATCCGGATCAGTCCAAAGCGGCAGATACATCAGCATATAGGGGAATTTATGCGGGAGATATGTTTTATATTGTAAGTACTGAAAAAATCATCTCTTACGACAGAACACAGGAATATTGTATGAAAAAAAGCATAGATTTTAAGTAGAATTTTAAGTAGAAAATTAAAATCGGTCTTGACGCAGAAGTTTTGTTCTGATAAAATCTTAACAGAACTTCTGCGAGAGATTGGAAGTTAAAAATAACAGAAGAGACAGCATCTGTTATAACATCATATGGCGCGGTAGCCAAGCGGTAAGGCTCCGGTCTGCAACACCGTCATCACCGGTTCGAATCCGGTCCGTGCCTCTTAAAACCTCGAAAATATCTATTTTCGAGGTTTTGTTTTTTTATTCTTGATAATAGAACGTTTATGGAGCATGCATTTTGTTATAGTAAAAGTAATTTATAGCAGAAAATATAAATGGAGAAGAAATTATGTTAACGGAAGTTTTTCATTTACACGAAAAAGGTTCACTTGCGGATGCAAGACTTTGTACTTATATACTGGACGATTCGGATTCCATTGCGATTGATAAGCGTCCTATGATGCTGATCTGTCCGGGTGGCGGTTATGAACACACGTCTGACAGGGAATCAGAGCCGCTTGCCATGCATTTTTTGAGTATAGGATATCATGTGGCGGTGCTGCGTTATTCGGTGGCACCGGCAGTTTATCCGACGGCACTTTTAGAGGCGGCCGCATCCATGAAGCTGATTCATGAGCATGCAAAAGAGTGGCATGTGGATACGGATAAGATCGTTGTCCAAGGGTCTTCCGCGGGCGGACACCTTGCAGCATGCCTTTCTATGTTCTGGCATACGAAGTGGCTGGCTGAGGCTGCCGGTGTGACGAATGAGATATTAAAACCTGCGGCAATGCTTTTAAATTATCCGGTTATCACATCCGGGGAATATGCACACCGTGGATCTTTTAAGCAGCTTCTCGGTGGCAATGAGACAGAAGAAATGTTAGAATTGCTTTCTCTTGAAAAACAGGTGACAGAGTATACACCGCCGGCATTTATCTGGCATACTTACACAGATCAGTCAGTCCCGGTGCAAAATTCTCTGCTTTTGATCGAGGCAATGAAAAAATATGAGATACCGGTGGAATTTCATATGTATCCGGTCGGGAAACATGGTCTCAGTACCTGCAGCAGGCTCACAGCAATGCGGGATGGTACAGGAATCCAGCAGGAGTGCGAGAGCTGGCTGCCGTTGGCAAAGAGGTGGCTGATCGCACTCCGGGATAAGTAAAAAATTATTTTACAATAATTTTTACAAATTTCTTTTTACCACGTTTTACCACGAGTCCGTCAGCACCGAAGGAATCTGCATTGTAAGTGGTCTGGATGTCTGTTATTTTTTCATCGGCAACTGAGACACCACCCTGCTGTACGGCACGTCTTGCGTCGGAGCGGGATGGAGCAAGTTCTGCTTTTACTAAAAGTGCAAGGATATCTAAGTCTCCATCTGCAAAGTCAGCAGCAGTCAGTTCTAAGGTTGGCATGTGGGCAGAATCGCCACCACCTGCGAATAAAGCGTGGGAAGCTTCTTTTGCCTTGTTTGCTTCCTCTTCACCGTGTACCAGTTTCGTCAGCTCAAATGCAAGAATTTCTTTTGCCTGGTTAAGCTGTGCGCCTTCCCAGCTTTCCATTGCATCGATTTCTTCTAATGGAAGGAATGTCAGCATACGGATGCATTTTAATACGTCTGCATCAGAAACGTTTCTCCAGTACTGGAAGAAGTCAAACGGAGAAGTCTTGTTCGGATCAAGCCATACAGCACCGGACTGTGTTTTTCCCATTTTTTTGCCTTCCGAATTAAGAAGGAGGTTGATGGTCATTGCGTAAGCGTCTTTTCCAAGTTTTCTGCGGATCAGTTCAGTACCGCCTAACATGTTGCTCCACTGGTCGTCACCGCCGAACTCCATGTTGCAGCCGTATTTCTGGTATAAGGTGTAGAAGTCGTAGCTCTGCATGATCATGTAGTTGAACTCTAAGAAACTTAAACCTTTTTCCATACGCTGTTTGTAGCACTCTGCGGTTAACATACGGTTAACGGAGAAATGAGCACCAACTTCACGCAGTACATCGATATAATTTAAGTCCATCAGCCAGTCTGCGTTGTTTACCATAAGTGCTTTTCCATCGGAAAAATCGATGAAACGGCTCATCTGTTTCTTGAAGCAGTCACAGTTGTGCTGGATTGTTTCCGGTGTCATCATCTGGCGCATGTCGGTACGGCCGGATGGATCTCCGATCATGGCGGTTCCGCCGCCGATTAAAGCGATCGGTTTGTTGCCTGCCATCTGGAGACGTTTCATTAAGCATAATGCCATAAAATGTCCTACATGAAGACTGTCTGCGGTTGGATCAAAGCCAATGTAAAAAGTAGCTTTTCCGTTGTTGATCAGATCTTTGATTTCTGCTTCGTCAGTTACCTGGGCGATCAGACCTCTGGCAACTAATTCATCGTACAATGTCATAATTGTAAATCCTCCTAAAATTAAATTGAATCGTTTATAACAATAGATCAGCTCTTTTAGAGCAATATTTCCTGTTACATAAAAAAATCCCCGTCCTAAAAAAGGACGAGGATAAAAACCCGTGTTACCACCTTTGTTCGCAGGCAATTCACATTGTCTGCCTTATCGAGTGTCCGACAACACTCAGGCGCTTGTAACGTGCGCCGCTACGTCACAGCCTACTATCGCATCTTTCAAAAATACGAATTTGGTGTGAAGCTCGGGGATGTATTCGAAATAAGTTTTCCGTGCACCTCTCATCAGCCGGTTGCTTTCTGTTCGTTCCGCTTATTTTTACTTCTTCCCGTCAACGCTGTTGTTCTGCTTCAATTAACGCCATTATACGCATGATAGATAAAATTTGTCAAGAAAATAATTTTTTAAAAGCTGCGACCTTTTTTATTTTCCATGCGTCTAATCTATGTAAAGGTTCAGTGGTCAGAATGTTTCCACTGGATGATACAAATAGCATGAAAAATTGTATACTCAGAGGTAAAGGCAGCATGGGATATGCAATGACATGCCATTCTATGAGCTCATAAGAAACGCTATTGTTCACACACTGTGTGAGCAGTATCAATTACAGCCCATTTGAAATGCATCTTCGATGCATGGGGCTGTAATCTGGCAAAATATAGTCTTTGGCGCACAGTTTGACAGCAAGTGTCAAACTTGCGAGTGAACAGTAACGAAGAAACAACAGAATATACAGAATATGTAAGCCGGCGGAAAGGAAAGTTATGAAAAAAGAAGAATTGGGAGAGCTGATCATCGCATCGGAAGATATGATGTATCATGTGGCGAAAACGCTGCTGTATCGGGATGCGGACTGTGCAGATGCAATCCAGGAAACGATCGTGAAAGCATTTTCCAAATTACACACGTTAAAATCAGATGCCTATGCGAAAACGTGGCTGACCAGGATACTGATCAATGAATGTTATACCGTGATAAGAAAGGAAAAGAAAGTGGTATCGTTAGAAGATTATCAGATGGAGGAACAGGCTGCGGAGACAAAGGATTACTCCGAATTATATGAAGCGATCAGCCATCTGTCAGAGGATGCGAGGCTTTCTGTCACACTGTATTATATGGAAGGGTACAGTGTGCGGGAAATAGCAGGAATTTTAGGCGTGACGGAAAGCACCATAAAAAACCGCCTGTCACGTGCAAGGGCGAGATTGAAAAACGAATTGGAACAGGAAAACAGTTACGGAATGGAGAGTTGAGTATGAATATTGAAAATATGGAGCAGGAATTTCCGAAAATGCCGCAGAGTATGCGGGATATGATAGAAAAAGAAGTAGAAAAACAGGTAAAAATAACACCTCAGAAAGGCTATTTTTCATTGAAAAAAGCGGTGGTGGCGTCACTGGCGGCGACATTTATTCTTGGAACAACGATTTTTGCAGGAACAAAATTATACCGTATGAGCAGCAGTCCTCAGGGAAATTACGGCAGGATGACAGCAATTGAAAAGACAGATGGGACAGAAAATACCGGAAAAACAGGTGCTCAGGCATCACAGCTTACTGCGCAGGATACGACACAAAATGTAGCACCGGTTGCAATGAAATTATCTTATCTGCCGGATGGAATGAAAGAGACAGAAGAAGGAAAATACAGCTATGAACAGACACCCGGACAGGGGGGAATCTCCATTGTATTTTATCAGATGGATACAGGGGATGAATCTTTTGGGATGCAGGATGATTATGTGACGGAAAGTGAAAATATCCAGGTTGGAAATCATGATGGTGTCTATATAAAAAAGCAAAATACATCTGATCAGGATAAAGCATTTGATCAGATGATCTATGTGGCTTATCCGGAGTATCATTATGTAATGCAGATGTATATCGGTCATGATGTGACAAAAGAGGAAGCCTGCAAGGTGGCAGAGGGGATTGTTTTAGCATCTGCAGAGGAACTTTCGGATGGCACGGTCATTCATCCATATAACTGGAGTGATTATAAGGCGACTGTGGCAGAGGATATGAAAGAGGATTCCGAAGATGGGGAGTTAAAAACAACTGCAACTGCAGATGAAATGAAAAATCTGCATAAGATTGGAGAAGAATTTGCAGTGCAGGGAGAAACTGGCAGAGAAGCTAAGAATCTGTGGATCAAAGTAACAGATGTGAAAGTAACGGATGATACCGGAATCCTTGATCCGGCTTTTGTGGACAGGGATATGATTGGCACAGATGAAAATGGAAAACTGATACCGGATACGGTTTCTTATATCAAATCCGGAGATGGAGTGAATACACTTGATGAGGTTATAAGCAGCAGGGAGGTACCGAAGAAATTAGTATATGTTACGTTAGAATACAGCAATACCGGGGATACAGAGATGAAAGACATTTTATTTTTTAATTCTGTCATGAAAATCAAAGAAGAGAACGGAATTTATGAAATCTGCGGTGCAGAGCAGCCGAAAGAGGGAGAAACATGGGATACGGTCAGCTCTGACAGCAGCAGTTTAGAATATGGTGAGGAGATGAGATATTTTGATGTGACCGGCGGAGAGCGGGGAAATAATTATTTTGACAGTATCAAAGCGGGGGAGACAAAAACGTTACATGTCGGATTTGTTGTGGATGAAGATGTGCTTCCGTATCTTTATTTAAATACCAGTACGTCAGGCTGTGGTTATGAATTTATGGAACAGGATTTAGAGCAGGGACTTGTGGATATCCGGCAGTAAAAAGAGAATATAAAGAAATGACCGAAATCGGACAGAATACCCCGAAAGCAGACAGATCCAATAACTGGAAGCTGCTTTCGGGGTATTTTTATTGGAAAATAAAGAGTTTATCTTGTGTATGAGGTATCAAAATCTTATTGACAATCTATATATACTGCCGTATAATTACCAATGGTAATTACCAAGAGTAATTATATAGAGCAGAACAGAAAAAGGAAGTGAAAGAATGACAGCAGAAAAGATAAAAAGAATGTTAGATGCCTGTTATCTTGCAAAAAGAATCCGGGAACTGCTCCCGGAACTGCCAGAAGGAGTAACACCGGCATATATTCAGTATATGGATGTGATCCACAGTCAGCAGGAGAGTAAGGAAAGAGTAAAAGTATCAGATATCAGTGATACCTTAAAGCTGCCAAGACCGGGGGTTACAAGAACGGTCAAGGAGATGGAAAAAAAGGGTTATCTCACCAAATATGCATCGGAGGAAGATGGGAGAATCACATATGTTGCGATTACAGAAAAAGGTGAAGAATTGTGGGATAAGTACGATAAAAATTATTACAGCCGGCTTTTAAAATATATGGATCATATTTCCGAAGAAGAAGCAGACTGTATGATTCAGACTATTGAAAAATTTTATGAAGTCATGAGTAAAAGGAGAGTTGACATTGAATAATTCAAAATCAGATTTTACACAGGGAAGTATTTTGGGAAAATTACTGCCATTTATGATGCCGATATTAGGTGCACTGGTGCTTCAGGCGGCTTATGGTGCAGTAGATCTTTTAGTCGTGGGAAGGTTTGGAACAACCTCCGGGCTTTCAGCTGTATCGACAGGAAGTCAGGTGCTTAACTTAGTTACGTTTGTGATCACGCAGTTTGCAATGGGTATCACAGTATTGATCGCACGGTATATCGGGGAGAAAAAACCGCAGTATATAGGGGCTTTGATCGGTGGCGCGACAATTATTTTTGCAATCGTTTCTGCGGTGCTTTTTGTAATCATGATTGGGTTTTCACAGCCGATTGCAGTATTGATGCAGGCACCGGAAGAAGCAGTGGAATTGACTTCCACTTATGTGCGCATCTGCGGCGGCGGAATCTTTTTCATTGTTGCGTATAATCTGCTCGCAGCTATTTTCAGAGGTCTTGGAGACAGCAAATCCCCATTATTATTTGTTGCGGTTGCCTGTGTGGTTAATATTGCAGGAGATCTGATTTTAGTTGCAGGACTGCATCTGGATGCAGCTGGAGCTGCGATCGCAACGGTAGCAGCACAGGCAGTCAGTGTTGTGTTTGCATTATTCCTGCTGGTAAAAAGAGAACTGCCATTTGAAATCAGTAAACACGATTTTAAAATCAATATGCACTGTGTGAGAGCCTTAAAGATCGGTCTGCCGCTTGCCTTGCAGGAATTTCTGACGCAGATATCTTTTCTTGCACTCTGCGCATTTGTCAACCGGCTCGGACTTGAAGCGTCTTCCGGATACGGAGTTGCCTGTAAGATTGTCAATTTTGCAATGCTCATCCCAAGTTCCCTCATGCAGTCCATGGCATCCTTTGTATCGCAGAATGTGGGTGCAGGCAACGAAAAGAGAGCAAAAAAGGCAATGTTTACAGGCATGGGTGTTGGACTTGTGATCGGATGTATCGTATTTACGCTTGTCTGGTTTAAAGGAAATCTTCTGACTGGAATTTTTACAACAGATGCAGCCGTTGTGCAGAATGGTTATGATTATCTAAAAGGTTTTGCGTTAGAAACGATCGTGACAGCTATTTTATTCAGCATAATCGGTTATTTTAATGGACACGATAAGACAGTCTGGGTTATGGTGCAGGGGCTTGTCCAGACACTGCTGGTGCGCTTGCCGTTAGCATATTATATGAGCATCCAGCCGGACGCAAGTCTTACAAAGATTGGTTTTGCGGCTCCGGCAGCAACGATATTTGGAATTGTTCTCAATGTGATCTATTATTTATATGCGAACAGAAAGCAGCAGTGATTACAATCCATTTTAAATACAGCTTTGATGTAAGGAGGAATGTATATTGAAAGCCTGTGAAATGCATGATAAGATAAAATAATAGTGTAAATGATCAGGTTAGGAAAGGGTCCGTCGGTAAAAAGGAACTTTAGAGTGTAGATGAATTTACGGGCTGGTGATGTGGAAAATGGATAAAAAAGTAGTATTTCTTGATGTAGATGGAACAATGGTCAATGAAAAGGGCGAGATCCCGGAGTCTGCACAGTACGCAGTCCGCACAGCGCAGGCAAACGGCCACCGGATGGTGGTATGCAGCGGACGGAGCCGTTTTCAGATTTATGACGGGCTGTTAGAACTTGGATTTTCCGGCATTGTCGGTGGAGCGGGTGCTTTTGTGGAAGACGAAGGAAAAGAGTTTTATCATGCCTATATTGATGAGGAGCACAGAAAAAGCAGTTTTGACTATCTGGAGAGTAATGGATTTTTATTCTGCTATCAGGCGGATGACGGCGTGGTGCTAAACCAGAGAAGCTGTGACGGCATGTTAAAGGTATACCGGGATGCCGGAATGAGTAAAGAGCGCTTAGACCGTCTGATCGGACGGATGCATCTGACCGAGAAGCCATGGGAAAATGAAAAAAATGAGAAGATCATTTATTATGGTGCACCGTTTCCGGTTGCTAAGGTACATGCGGATATGGAACCGTATTTTGATGCGGTGGCGATCAGCCTGGATGGAATGGGCGATTTTGCGGGCGAGATCGGAATTAATGGAATTAATAAGGCGACCGGTATGGAGCGTTATTTAAATCATGTCGGCATTTCACGGGAGAATTGCATTGCAGTTGGTGACGGACCGAATGATCTCCAGATGATGGAGTACGCCGGGATCAGTGTTGCAATGGGGAATGCCAGAGATGAGGTAAAAAGGTTAGCGGACATGGTAACAGACCATATTGATGAGGATGGAATTTTACATGCATTTGAGCGGCTTGGGCTGATAAACGATTGTATTTGATGGAAAATGATGATACCATGAAATGGTGCAAGTAAAATCACGAATGAAGTCGTGATGAGATCGGAGGAGCCCTATGGATAAAAAATCAGTTCAGGCAGTTTTAGTCACTATTTTTTCCGGGGTGTTATTTTTGGAAAGTATGTTTGCAGGCGGGGTCGCAAGTGAGGAGACTGGTAAAGTCTTAGATGCCATGCGGGGGCTGCGCAGAGTAAATAATGTGCATTATCTGGTGACGAACAGTTATTCAGGAAATCAGGATATTGTGCAGCAGACGCAGGAGGTCTGGGCTGATCTGTTAGATGAAACCTGGATGGTGGAATATAAGAATACAGATGCAGATGGAGCCATGACGTATGTGAAAGAATTTTGCGATGGTGTTACGGTAAATTCCTACCAGGCAGGAACCTGGAGTGAATGGAATGGTTACAGCACGACAACAGATATCCCCAATTATCAGGCACTTACCAATCCGGGTTATCGGGAGGAAGATATTGTTTCTGCAGAGACGGCAGATTTGGATGATGGAGCAAAGCAGATCATCTTTTCTTTGTCTGGGCAGCAGTTAAAAGAAAAAAGAGATCAGGCACTTGACTTAATAGAACCGGCGGGGTTTAAGGAACAGGACGATACAGAACAGATGGATAAGATGTCTGTTTATTATGAGCAGTATCAGAAGACCGGTTACCAGAATGAGCGTATTGTATATACCATTAATAAATCAGGTGTTCTGACTGGAATGGAATACAGTTTTGATGTAAAACGTCCGAAAGTAGTGATAAAAGGCGGTGTGCAGAAGCTCGAAGGGGAAGAGCAGTATGCAATGGGTGTAAAGATCGAAGTGCTTTCTTATAATCAGGCGAATATTCCCAAAGTGATAAGGAAATGTGCGGCGGATGCCGGGTATGACAGGTAAAGCATACATGTATGTCTTATGAATCCTGATATTGAAAATGTTTAAAAGTGTATATTGTATGTGATTATGATGATACAAATTGTTTTAATAAAATGGGATAATGTTAACTTATAAAATAAAAAGAGTTGACATTATCCCATTTTTTAACTAATATTGTTAACTATAAGAACATTGGAGGTTAACAAAGATGAAAACAAAAGGTGTGATTTACTGTGGACTATTCACGGCACTGATCGCAGTTGGAGCATTTATCAAGATCCCGATACCGGTCGTGCCGTTTACCCTGCAATATCTGTTTACAATGCTGGCGGGGCTGCTGCTTGGATCAAGGCTTGGAACGTTGTCTGTGCTCTCGTATATGCTGCTTGGACTTGCCGGACTTCCCATTTTTTCAGAGGGGGGCGGAATCTGGTATGTGTTTAAGCCGAGTTTTGGATATATCATCGGATTTGCCGTAGGAACATTTGTAACCGGGTGGATCGCAGAACACATGGAAAAAAAGACCATAACGCGGTATCTGATTGCAAACCTGGCGGGACTTTTCTGCGTGTATGCAATCGGCATGATTTATTACTATATCATCTGTAACTTTGTGATCGATACGCCGATCGCCGTAGGACCATTGTTTTTGTACTGCTTTGTTCTGGCTGTACCGGGGGATATTGCTTTAAGTATTCTTGGAGCAGTGGTGGCAAAGCGTGTCAGACCGGTGCTTGCATATGAGGTGGTGAGAATGAGATCGTGAAAAATTCACGGTATCCGACAAAATGAGAGGGAGAAAAGGAAATGAATGCACTTACATTAGCAGAAGAAATTATTAACGGAAGAAGAATCACAAGGGAAGATGATCTGTCATTTTTTCTGACCTGTGATTTAGAGGAGCTTTGTGAGGGAGCAGACAGGATCAGAGAAGTAAGGCTCGGGGATAAGGTAGACCTGTGCTCGATCATCAACGGGCGCAGCGGAAGATGCCCGGAGGACTGTAAATATTGTGCACAGTCGGCACACCATCATACAAACTGTGAAGAATATGATTTCCTTCCGGAGGAAGAGATTTTGGCGGCCTGTAAAATGAACGAGAGGGAAGGTGTTGACCGTTTTTCCATCGTTACGGCGGGAAGAGCACTGACGGGAGAGGAATTTGACAAGGCGATCCATGCATATGAGACGATGAAAAAAGAATGTAAGATCGATCTGTGTGCATCTATGGGGTTCCTTTCTGCAGAGCAGCTGCACAGACTGCATGAAGCGGGTGTCACCAGTTATCATCACAATATTGAGACGTCAAGACGTAATTTCCCGAATATCTGCACGACACATACTTACGATATGAAGATCGAAACTTTAAAAAAAGTAAAAGCAGAGGGCATGTGCGCCTGCTCCGGCGGAATCATCGGTATGGGAGAAACATGGGAGGACAGACTTGATATGGCGATAAGCCTTGCGGAACTGGGAATTGACTCCATCCCGATTAATGCGCTGATGCCGATACCGGGAACACCGTTAGAACACCTGTCAAGACTGTCGGAGGCTGATATTTTGCGCACAATCGCATTTTTCCGTTATATCAACCCGGATGCCAATATCCGTCTTGCAGCGGGAAGAGCACTTTTGACAAACGATGGGGAGATCGCATTCCAGTCAGGAGCATCCGCATCCATTACCGGAAACATGCTGACAACGGTGGCATGCGCAACGATCCGCAGCGACAGACAGCTGCTTGAGGATTTAGGCCGCGATGTCACACCGGAATACTGGAAAGAGGAAAAAAAGGAAGCATAGAAATACGCAGCATATATTGGGAAAGCGTTACAAAAAGTTGTGCAGGAATGAAGAAGTAAAATGCACAGAAAAGAGGATGGATATGAGCAAGGCTTTATTTATCACAGGAACAGGTACGGATATCGGAAAAACATATGTGACAGGACTGATCGTAAAAAAACTGGCAGAAGCCGGGAAATCTGCTGCCTACTATAAAGCGGCAATGAGTGGAAATGACCGTCGGGAGGATGGCTCTCTGATACCGGGGGATGCTCTTTTTGTGCAGAAAATGTCGGGGATTGCGCAGCCGCTTGAGGAAATGTGCCCTTATGTATATGAACATGCATATTCACCGCATCTTGCTTCAAGGATCGAGGGGCATCCGGTGCAGATGGATGTGGTGAAAAATGGATATAAAGCTGTATGTGATACGTATGATTATGTGACGGTGGAGGGAAGCGGCGGTATTTTATGCCCGATCTGCTTCGATGAAGCGAAGATCCAGCTGGAAGATGTGGTGTCAGAGCTTGGACTTAACAGTATTCTGATCGCAGATGCAGGACTTGGTACGATCAACAGTGTGGTTCTGACGGCAGAATATATGAAGGCGCATCATTTGCCGTTAAAAGGAATCATATTTAACCATTATCATCCGGGTGATGTGATGGAGGACGACAATATTTATATGTGCGAATACATGACAGGACTATCTGTGCTTGCGAAGGTGCAGGACGGTGACACGGAGCTTAAGATGGATGTGGAAACACTTGCGGCATTATATGAATAAGATATCTGGTCTGGTTATTTACGGAATATGTATCTGAAAACAGTAGGAAATGATAGAAAAGAGGAGTAAAAATATGATCTGGTATCCTTATGAACAGATGAAAACAATGCGGGAACCGTATAAAATTTTAGATGCAAAAGGTGTTTATCTTTACACAAAAGATCAGAAACTGATCGATTCAGTATCGTCCTGGTGGTGCATGATCCATGGATATAAGCATCCAGAACTGACCGCTGCCATCAAGGAGCAGGCAGATCATTTCTGCCATGTGATGCTTGGCGGACTGACACATGAACCGGTGCAGAAGCTTTCGGATAAATTGCAGGAATATTTACCGGGAGATTTAGACTATTGTTTTTTCTCGGATTCCGGAAGTGTTGCAGTGGAAGTTTCCTTAAAAATGGCATTGCAGTACAACACAAATCAGGGCAGAAAACGTCCGCTTGTACTGGCATTAGAGCATGCGTACCATGGGGATACATTTAAGGCAATGGAAGTAGGGGATGATGAGGATTATCATTTTGCGTTTGAGGAAAAAACAGGAGTGGTTCACATTCCGACAGAAATACCGGCATTAGAGGAGGCATTTGAAAAATATCATGACAGGTTAAACTGCTTTATCGTAGAACCGCTGCTGCAGGGAGCAGGCGGGATGCGTATGTATGATATTTCTTTTCTGAAACGCGCACGGGAATTGTGTGATCAGTATGACGTGCTTTTGATCTTTGACGAAGTTGCAACGGGATTTGGAAGAACCGGCAACCGTTTTGTTGCAGATCTGGTGCTGCCGGATATTTTAGTGCTTGGAAAAGCATTGACCGGAGGTTATATCGGACATGCGGTAACAGTGGCAAACCATAAGGTATTTGATGCATTTTACAGTGATAATGACCGCCATGCGCTGATGCATGGACCGACTTTTATGGGAAATGCGCTTGCCTGTGCCGTAGCTCTGAAAGGAATTGAGATCTTTGAGCGGGAAAATTATATGGGAAAAATCAAACGCATTGAAGAAATCTCACATCGTGAGATGGACGGATTTACCGATCAAAGAATCAAAGAAGTGCGTGTGATGGGTGGCTGTACCTGTGTGGAAGTATATGATGGTGCGACACTGGAAGGATTCCAGCAGTTTGCATACGAGAGAGGCGTTTTTTGCCGTCCGTTCTTAAAATATATGTATTCCATGGTTCCTTATATTATAGAGGAAGACGAACTTGTGCAGATTTTTGATGTAATGAAAGAATGGTTTCGCAGAGGTTAAAGCAGGGACTTGACATTAGACAGACAACTGTTAACATAGGATTAACAAAACTGTTATTGCAGACATATCACAATTACAGTGATTTAAGGCAAAAATTCTGTATGAAAAAGGAGAGAGGACTATGTTAACAGCGCTGTTTATTATTTTGATGTTTGCTGTATTTGGTAAAATGATCATATTTGCATTTAAAGCATCCTGGGGGATTTTAAAAGTTTTACTTACGATCATTATCTTCCCATTGTTTCTGATCGGGTTATTTTTCTCAGGACTGGTTTATATTGCACTGATACTGCTTTTGATCGCAGGAATCGTGTCGGTGGTTAAATCTTTGACATAAAAGCTACAGCAGTGGATGTCCGGCACGAGCCAATAGACGTTCATAGCGCCTGTCGACTTCTGCCTGGATCTGGTCTGCAACTGGTTTATATTCTTCGGTGGCGAGATGTTTTGTACGCCCCATCATGGAAAACCATTCTGTGATGGGGATTTTTTTATGCGCTTTCTGTGGGTCATAGCTAAGTGATGTGATGCCGCGTTCAATTTCATAGAGCGGAAAATAACAGCAGTCTACGGCGGCAGCAATAACTTTTCGTTCTGTGTCGGGGCGGTCATTCCAGTTTAGTGGGCAGGCGGAAAGCGCTTTTACATAGGCAGTGCCAGATTCCCTTGCGTAGGCAGCGGCTTTTGCAGCTTTTTTGATAAAATCATTCGGGTTCGACTCTGCAACGGTTGCCACATAGGGCAGGTGGGTTGCAGCCATGATCTCCGGCATGTCTTTGTGAAAAAAAGTTTTTCCAAATTGTGTTTTCCCGAGATGGGAGGTGGAACTTTTTGCACCCATCGGGGTAGAGTAGGAGAGCTGGTAGCCGGTATTCATATATCCGCCGTTGTCATATTCAAACATGAGCAGATGATGACCGCGCAGCGCAGTCCCAAGCGCGGAACCCATGCCGATATCCATGCCGCCGTCACCGCTTGCCATGATAAAGGTGATTTCACCTTTAGGATATTCGCCGCGCTTTTGCCGTTCTTCAAACACTTCCACCAGTCCGCTTAGAGTTGCAGCTCCATTTTGAAACAGGTTGTGGATATACGGGATGCGGAAAGCTGTTTTAGGATATGCAGTGGTTGTCACCATGCCGCATCCGGTCTGGAAGAGAAAGACCACATTTCCCTCGATGCCTTTTAACAGAAGGTTTAAGTTTACCGGGATGCCGCATCCGGGGCAGGTTCCGATTCCGGGGGCGATACGTTTTGGCATGGCGGTGGCATCTTTGACGAGCCCGCCTTTTACGATCATTTTTCCGGTTTCGGGATCAAAAGTGCAGGCTGTGACACCCGGAGACTGGCGTTCTTTTGTGAGCGGCGCAAAATATTGTGGCTGTGGATTTCCTGTCTTGCCCGGTGTAATACCGTAATAATCAAAAGATTTGGCGTCAGAAGAAAGTCCTTCACGAAACAGTGAAACCGCATCTTCTACAAAAAAGTCCTTACCGCCAAGACCGTAAATACGTGTCAGTACGCGGATCGGATGCGCAGAGTCCGTGGTATCCTGCAGTGCGGCGCGCAGCTCTAAGGACATATTTCCGCCGCCGGCTCCGTAGCTGTCCTGGCGGTCTGCGGCAACGATCGTCTGCGCATGCATACAGAGTTTACGCAGTTCATCCGCTGGAAATGGGCGGAGTACATTTAAGGTAATAACGCCGGCGCGGATGCCTTCTTTACGCAGTGTATCGGCGGCAACGGTTGCAGTGTGAAAAGAAGAGCCAAGCAGAAAAAGGATAATATCTGCATCTTCATACCTGTATCCGCGGCAAAAAGTATACATTCTGCCGGAGAGGGAGGCAAACTCATCAAACAGTACCGGGAGTTTTTTTCTTGTTTCTTCCATGGCAAGGGAAAGCTGGTATTTATTATTGATGATATCCGGTTCATTCATATAAGAGCCGACAGAGATCGGATGATTCAGGTCAAGTACACTGAAAAAATGATTTTCACCGGTTGAGTCATTTCCTGCAAAAGAAGAAATATCCGGATTGTCGCAGGAAAGTTTTTTACCGATAAAATTCTGTACGGTCTCATCCTCGGAAAAAACCATACATTTCTGTTTCTGATGGCTGGTAAAGAAACCGTCAAAGGCAACGACAACCGGCAAATTTACTTTTTCGGCAAGTTTTAAGGCAATGAGGTTGAAGTCATAGACCATCTGCGGGTCATCTGCAAATAAAATGATCCATCCGGTATTGAGCAGATACATGATGTCACTGTGGTCACCTTTGATGCATAGAGGACCGGAGACAGTACGGCAGGCTACATTCATGACCATTGGCATGCGTGTCCCGGACTGTACCGGAAACTGTTCTAAGGCATAGAGCAGGCCGTTGGCGCTTGTGGCATTAAATACACGCCCACCGCCGGCAGAGGCACCATAACAGATACCTGCGGCACTGTGTTCTCCCTCAGCGGCGATCAGGCGGATGTTGTGCTCGCCTCTTGCCCCCGAGAGATCGAGATTTTCCGCAATCTGTGTGGAGGGCGTGATCGGATAATAACCCATAATATGATAATTGATCTGCTTTGCAGCGTAGGCGGCAAGTTCATTTCCACTTTCATAGAGTTCTCGCTGCGCAGCAGTTTTCTTTACGAAAGTCTGCGATTTTTGTTGTGGCTGTTGATCTGAAATTAGAAAAGCCTGTGTTGTTGATTGCTGCTGATCCGACATTATACGATACCTCCGTCAATACGTTTTTCATCAAGATAAGAATCACTGGTGATCCAGGAGTTTGCACCTGTCTTCTGATACTGGATGCCTGCAGGCAGCAGATCCTGATCCGGCATAGAATATGGTTTTTCCGGGTAATCTTTTTCAAGCGCCTTTACGAGGGCATGTGTCGGACAGACATCGACACAGCGCAGACATCCTTTGCAGTGCCGGTAATCAAGTCCCTGGTTGACCATTGTTTCTTTTCCCTTATAAATTCCAGGAGCAAACTGAAATACCATATCCGGGCAGGTGGAGTCACACAGTCCGCAGTTGATACAACGTTCCTGCAGAAAGAGAGGAATATAACCTTCACGGGACGGGGAGAGATCGTTTGATACGGTGCTTCCGGGACGCGTATTGATCCCGCCGATCGGAGCATTTTTATATCCCCAGACATAGGTCTCATTTGCGAGAGCAGAGGAGGCGGGGGAGTCTAAGGCCATGTCAGAGGCGTGTTTGGATCTATGGGAAAGTTTTTGTTCGGAAGTTTTTTCATACCCCATTTTTAAACCAAGCAGGTTTGCTTCGATCAGAGCCGGATATTTTTTCCCAACCGTATTTTTGCAGAGTGATTCGACAGATTCCATCGGGATAAAGGGACAGGCTCTGGCGATTGCCCCGAGCATGACCATGTTGATGCGGGATCTGGATTTCATGGCGATAGAGAGTGCGTCCAGACAATATAGTGTTCCAATGGAAATATTGTATTTTTCTGCCGCTTCATCGCATGACAAAGGTGTATTTAGAACAATTTTTGTGTCGGCGGAAATTCCGTCTAATACCGGATAAGTACCGATCAGTCCTTCGTGGAAAATGCCAAGTACATGCGGTCTTAAGACAGGACTGTTGATGCGAAGCGGGGTGGAAGCAGGACTCCAGCGGATATAGGATTTTACCGGCGAACCGCGTTTTTCGGAACCGTAGCTGGAAAAACTCAAGGAGTTTAAGGAAAGATACAGGGCACCGAGCTCACCGAGCATTTTTCCACAGAGATTTGCGCCGAGACCGCCGATACTCTCTAACCGTATTTCAAAATAACCATATTCATTTGTGACAGGGAGTGTTACAGCTGGGTACATAAGATCCTCCATTTTTGTCCGGTTTTGTGACATGTAAATTTGCATGCACAGCAGTCATTAGGTAAAATATCAATGATGCTTATAGTGTGCACGGAATGCAGGAAATTATGTACGGCTTTTTTTGAAAATGTGTACACATGTTAGTTGACCTGGTATCTTTACATTCGGGGGGAAAGTGATTAGAATAGACAGGTAAGTTTTATGGGTGGTGTTATATATGAAAGAAAAAATCATAGCATTTGTAAAAAAAGAAACAGTGCTGGCCGCTGCAGCAATTTTAGCGGTAATATCCGCTTTTTTTGTGCATCCGGATCAGCAGTATGTGAATTATATTGATTTTCGTGTACTGGGAATATTGCTTTCACTGATGATCATTATGGCGGGGGTACAGAATAACGGGATTTTTGATGAAATCGGGCGGAGGCTTTTAGCGCATACGAAAAATACAGCCCAACTGGCATTTGTGCTTGTTTTTTTGTGTTTTTTTTCCAGTATGGTCATTACAAATGATGTTGCGCTTCTGACGTTTGTTCCGTTTGCACTTCTGACTTTGCAAAAATGCGGTCAGGAGCGTCTTATGGTTCCGGTCATCGTACTTCAGACGATAGCAGCAAATCTTGGCAGTATGCTGACGCCGATCGGAAATCCACAGAATCTGTATCTTTATAATCTCTCCGAAATGAATGTCGGGGAATTTATCGTATTTATGCTTCCATATACCGTTATTTCCGGTGTACTGCTTGCACTGACTATTTTTGTTTTAAGTGCGAGAAAAAGGAAAATCAGACTGACCGACTGCCATTTTTCGGAAGAGAAAAAGGAAATGAACAAAAAGCTGACGGTCATGTATGTGGTTTTATTTGTGATGGCACTTCTTGTTGTGGCAAGAATCCTGCCATATTATATTTTGCTTGCGGCAGTGGTTTTAGCGGTATTTCTGGCAGATAGAAAGGTGCTTGCACAGGTGGACTATTGTCTGATCTTTACCTTTATCGCTTTCTTTATTTTTACCGGAAATATCGGACGGCTGCCGGTGTTTCAGAAAACATTGCAGACATTGGTAAATGGAAGGGAGCTTTTCGTTGGACTTGTGGCAAGCCAGGTGATCAGTAATGTCCCGGCGGCATTGTTGTTATCTGGATTTTCAAGTGATTTAAAGCAGCTTTTACTGGGCGTGAATTTAGGAGGGCTTGGTACACTGATCGCTTCCATGGCGAGTCTGATCTCCTATAAGATCTATGCACATAATTATAACCGAACAAAGGGGTATTATCTGTTGTGGTTTCATCTGGCAAATATCATATTCCTTGCTGTGCTTGTGCTGCCCGCACTGGTAATGAGGTGAAGCAGAAATGAGGATTAAAATGCGGGAAAAACAGTTAGATAAAGAAAGTATGAAAGGAACCATTTATGTGCTGCTCTCTGCAGTATGTTTCAGTACAGGAGGCGTTCTGATAAAGTCGATTCCGTGGAGTTCCATTACGATCCAGGGAATCCGCAGTATTTTTTCATTTATGCTGATCGCCTCTTATATGGTGATCACAAAACGAAAATTTGTATGGAATAAGACGGTACTGTTTGGTGCTGTCTGCAATACAGTTATGGCACTGACGTTTGTCTCTGCGACAAAGATGACAACGGCGGCAAATGCGATCGTGCTCCAATTTACAGAGCCAATCTTTGTGATCCTGCTGATGTGGATATTATATAAGAAGAAACCGAAAAAGGCGGCAGTGATCGCGTGCGCGGTCGTGTTCGCAGGGATATTGTGTTTCTTTTTAGATTCCCTAAGTGCCGGCGGAATGGCAGGAAATCTGCTTGCAGTATTTTCAGGATTTACCTATGCATTGGTTATGATGATGAAAGGTTTTCCTGGCGCTGATTTTGAGTCATCACTTTTAGCATCCCATGTTATGAGCCTCTGCATTGGACTGCCGTCGTTTTTAGGGGAGACCGATCATTCTGCGAAGGCATGGATCTGCATTATTCTTCTTGGTGTGATCCAGTTTGGATTATCCTACATCTTTTTATCGAGGGGCTTAGATTGTGTTTCACCGGTTACGGCATCCTTAACTTCTACATTAGAGCCGATCTTGAACCCGATTCTTGTTGCGATCTT
The DNA here is from genome assembly GCF_041325975.1 of Roseburia sp. Lineage (NCBI taxonomy): Bacteria > Bacillati > Bacillota > Clostridia > Lachnospirales > Lachnospiraceae > Roseburia > Roseburia sp. The sequence goes on from NZ_JBGLEJ010000004.1 coordinate 1,486,660, forward strand.
TTGCGGAGAGACGATCGGACGCACGGCGTTTATCGGGGCTGCGCTCGTGATTGGGGCTGCGGCATGCTATAACGTTTATGAGGCTGCGCATAAGGATTAGAATCATCAGGGAAAAAGGAATCACAGGAAGAAATAAAGGCATGTTACAGAATCACAGAAATGTGGTTCTGTATTTTTTTACCCATTTTTTACATAATACTCCACACCCATTTTACAATCACCGCTTAAGATAAGGAAAAAAGAGAAAAGCAAAAAAGCCGGGCAGAAGGAAAAACAGGCAGGATAAAAATTCTGGAAAAGAAAAACCATCAGGAAAAAGAAGAAACCGGCAGGAATGGAGTAAAAAATGGAAAGAACACTCGTGTGGGGACACCGTGGTGCGAGCGGATACGCACCGGAAAATACAATGGCAGCTTTTGAGAAAGCGGTGGAGATTGGCGCAGACGGGATCGAGCTGGATGTGCAGCTTACAAAAGACGGAGAACTTGTTGTCATCCATGATGAAACGATTGACCGTGTGACCGATGGAAGCGGCTGGGTAAAAGATTTTACTTATGCAAAGTTGACAAAGCATAATTTCAACCGCACGCATCCGGAATATGAGCATGCACAGATTCCCACATTAGAGGAAGTATATGCGTTGATAAAGCCAACAGATCTGACAATTAATGTGGAAATCAAGACAGGTGTTGTATTTTATCCGGAGATTGAGGAGCGGGTGTTAGACCTCACAGAGCGTATGGGACTGATGGAACGTGTGATTTTTTCTTCATTTAATCATTATTCCATACAAAAAATCAAGGAGATCAATCCACAGGCGAAGACCGGAATGCTTTATGAAGACGGGATTGTCAATCCAGTCAGTTATGCATCTTATGTGGTAGGCGCAGATGCACTGCATCCGGCACTTTATAATATTCAGTATGAAGGATTCATGGAGGAGTGCAGGAGGCAGAAAAAGAAAGTCCATGTATGGACTGTAAATGAGGAAAAATATATGCGGCTTGTCTGTGCGGCACGTGCCGATGCAATGATCACAAATTACCCGGACCGCGGCAAAAAAATTGCGGAAGAGTACAGTGATGGGAAATTGACACCGGAGCTGGTGAAATTGTTGAAGCATAAAGAAATGGCGGCGTTATGAATGCGGCAGGCAGTCTGTATTTTGCAGACGAAGGATACCGGAATTGGCAAAAAAATCTGGTGGAACCATATTTAAAGCAATATCGGAAATATGGCTGCTTTCACAGTTATGACGGGGCAGTCATTTTTTATCAGCAGTATCTTAATGCAGAGGCGGACACCTGTATTGTGATCTCACACGGATTCAGCGAGTTTGCGGAAAAATATAACGAGGTTATTTATTATTTCTTACAGCAGGGCTGTTCTGTTTATATCTTAGAGCATCGTGGGCATGGTTATTCAGAACGTGAAGTCCCGGATGCACAGAAAGTATATATCCGCAATTTTGAAGATTATGTAAAAGACTTAGACTGCTTTATGAAAAAAATGAATTACCGGATGGAGCAGCACAGGATTCTTTTTGCACATTCTATGGGCGGTGCGATCGCAGCGCGGTATGTTGAGGAACATCCGAAAGTATTTGAACGAGCAATCCTTTCCTCACCGATGTTTCGGATGCAGACTGGAAAATATCCGTGGTGGGCAGCAAAAATGACGGCAGCTTTTTATGTGAAAACAAAAAGAGGTGATCGTTATGCTGCAGGACAGAGCGGATTTTCCGGCAGACCGGATTTTGAGCATAGCAGCTGCATTTCAAGAGAACGCTATTACTATATTTTTGGTCAAAGACTGGAAAATTCCAGGTACCAGACGAATGGAGGTACATATGGATGGCTTCTGGCATCGATGAAGGCAACAGAGGTACTGATGCAAAAAAAGAACTTAGAGCGCATTAAGATTCCTGTTTTGATCTTTATAGCAGGAAATGATCATATGGTAGATAATCGTGCGATCGCAGTTTTTGCAAATCATGTGGATACAGCTTCATTGGTCTGTATGCCGGCATCCAAACATGAAATTTTTAATGCAGATTATAAAACAAGATGCAGATATTATCATGAAATTTTTGATTTTATCATGAAGAATCGAGGTTAGTGAAAATGAAACAGAAATTGAATAAACTTGAAAAATACTGGGTAATGTATGATGTCGGAAACTCTGCCTTTGCACTTTTAGTGTCCACGATCATACCGATCTATTTTAAAAATATGGCAACACAGAACGGCATATCTGCTGCTGACTCTACGGCATATTTAAGCTATGCGATCTCAATTTCCACTTTGATCGTGGCAATATTAGGGCCGGTGCTCGGAACGGTTGCAGATGGAAAGAACCGGAAGAAACCATTATTTACACTTTTTATGATGGTAGGAGTTATTGGATGTGCCGCACTTGCGCTTCCGAAGAGTGCCATGTTATTTCTGGTGGTATTTGTGATCACCAAAGTCGGATTTTCCGGCAGTCTCATCTTTTATGATTCCATGCTCGTGGATGTGACGACAGATGAGCGCATGGATGATGTATCCTCGCAGGGATATGCATGGGGATATATCGGAAGCTGTGTGCCGTTTATGCGCTCTGGCTTGATGCGGCGTGGAAATTCTGGATGATGGCAACTTTTGTCGGAGTATTTCAGGGAGCGATCCAGGCATTATCGCGTTCTTATTATGCGAGGATCATACCGAAAGAAAAATCCAGTGAATATTTTGGAATTTTTGATATTTTTGGAAAGGGAGCATCTTTTATGGGAACGATGCTCATGGGAATCTCCACGCAGATTTTTCATACTTCAAAAGCCGGTGTTATCGTGATCGCAGCAATGTTTGTGATCGGGATTGTCGTTTTTAAGCTTCAGGCAAATGCGATGCAGCACAAAGAAAAGGATTTTGCACAGAAAAATGTACGGGATGAGTTCGAAGCAGAAGATCAAAATGATTATTATGAAGACGAAGATGGTTACGAAATAGGAGATATGGATTTTGCCGAAGAAAGATTCTAAAAATCAGAAAAAACGCATAGGAATAAAAGAGAATTTAGCGGGAGCAGGTATCTTGCTCATGGAAAAACAAATAAAAGAACAGATTGAAGCACCTATGGTACGGATTTCTTATACATATGCGATGGATGTGGTGCAGGCAAAATTAAAAATGATCAATGCGGACCTGACGGAGCAATTTGGCCGTCAGGTTATTCGTACTATGACGGGACGGATCAAGCAGACAGACAGTATTGTAAAAAAACTGATGCGGAAGGGAAGAGAGGTAACGTTTCAGGCAGCGGTAGATACTTTAAACGATATTGCCGGAATCCGTGTCGTCTGTTTTTTCTGTGATGATATTTACCGCGTGGCGGATTATATAAAGAAACAGAAGGACATTAAACTGCTCAAAGAGAAGGATTATGTAAAAAATCCCAAAAAAAGCGGTTATCAGAGCATCCATCTGATCGTGGGTGTTCCTGTTACTTATCTGGAAAAAACAACAGAGGTGCGGGTGGAGATACAGATCCGTTCGTTTGCCATGGACTACTGGGCAGAACTGGATAACCAGATGTGCTACAAGAAAAATGCAGGACAGATTGAAAATGTGGAGCAGGCAACAAAAAATTATTCTGATGTGATCGCAAAAGTAGATAACCAGATGTTAGAACTGCGCAGACAGATCGAGAAGATGTAAAAGTAAGCGAAACATTTACCATTATTTTACATACATTTTACTAAACCTCTCTCATGTATTTTACATAAGTGCTTTAAAATAAAAACTGTCAAAAGGAAATGAAAAGAAAACAGCAGGAAAGCAGACAACCTGCAAATTGAAAAAAGAGAGGATTAAAAAATGAAAAAGAAAGTAATGTGTATGTTATTAACAGGTATGATGGCAGTTGGCATGATTGCAGGCTGTGGCAGCAACAGCAGCACAAATACAGGAGCTGACGCAAGTGCAGATGCAGGTTCAGATGCCAGCGCAGATGGTTCTGCAGATACGACAACTGATACAACAGCAGATACTCAGGCAGATACAACGGCAGCAGATGCAGCATCCGGTGATTTTGATAACAGCGAGTATATCAACGTGGTATCCCGTGAGGATGGTTCCGGTACAAGAGGCGCTTTCATCGAGCTGTTCGGTGTAGAAGAGAAAAACGATGCCGGTGAGAAAATCGATAATACAACAGATGAAGCGATCATTACAAACAGTACGGATGTTATGTTAACAACTGTTGCAGGTGATGAGTACTCTATCGGATATGTATCACTTGGTTCTTTAAATGACAGTGTAAAAGCAGTTTCCATCGATGGAGCAGAAGCTACCGTAGATAATATTAAGAGCGGGAATTACACGATCGCAAGACCGTTTAATATTGCAACAAAAGGAACACCAAGTGATGTAGCACAGGATTTTATCAACTTCATCATGAGCGCAGACGGACAGGCAGTTATTTCTGATAACAAATACATCCCGGTAGATGACGGTGCAGCAGCATTTGAGTCAAACGGCGCAAGTGGAAAAATCGTTGTAGCAGGATCTTCTTCCGTAACACCTGTTATGGAAAAATTAAAAGAGGCATATGCTGCAGTCAACAGCGGTGCAGAGATCGAGATTCAGGAGAGTGATTCTACCACAGGTATGACAGCAGCTATGGATGGAACCTGTGATATTGGTATGGCTTCCCGTGAATTAAAAGATTCTGAGACAGAGGGTGGCTTAACAGCAACCGTGATCGCTATGGATGGTATTGCAGTGATCGTAAACAATGACAACCCGACTGCAGATCTTTCCAAAGATACAGTCAAAGGCATCTACACAGGCGAGATCACATCCTGGGATGGCGTTACAGAGTAATACAGACAGATACAAACAACATATTTCATGGAATTCCTTATTATAAAACATCAGGTAAAGACCGGGAGAGACAGTTACTCTGCCGGTCTTTACATAAATAACGTACACAACTTTTTATCAGTCTGGAGAAAAATAATGAATCATATCAAAGAAAAAGTAATGGAAGGCGTTTTCCTCTTTACGGCAGTCATATCCATTATCGCGGTAGCCTTAATCTGTGTGTTCTTGTTTGCAAACGGATTTCCGGCAATGCAGAAAATCGGCGTATGGCAGTTCTTGTCGGGAAAAGTGTGGAAACCGACGAATAACATATTCGGAATCTTTCCGATGATCTTAGGAAGTATTTATGTAACCGGAGGAGCTCTCCTGATCGGTGTTCCGATCGGAATTCTGATGTCGATCTTTATGGCACGTTTCTGTCCGGAAAAACTGTACCGGATATTAAAACCGATCGTGGATCTCTTAGCAGGTATTCCTTCGATCGTATACGGATTTTTCGGTCTGGTTGTGTTAGTTCCATTTATCAGAGAGCATTTTAAAGGAAATGGAAACAGTATCTTAACAGCGTCGATCCTGCTTGGAATTATGATTCTGCCGACAATTATAGGTGTATCGGAATCAGCAATCCGTGCCGTGGAAAACAGCTATTATGAAGGAGCACTTGCACTTGGTGCAACACATGAGAGAAGTGTTTTTACTGTAATCGTTCCAGCAGCAAAATCCGGTATTATGGCAGCGGTCGTGCTCGGTGTCGGACGTGCGATTGGTGAGACAATGGCGGTTATGATGGTTGCAGGAAACCAGGCAAGAGTGCCATCGAGTATTTTTAAAGGAGTCCGTACCTTAACGGCAAATATTGTAATGGAAATGGGATACGCAACGGATCTTCACCGGGAAGCATTGATCGCAACCGGTGTGGTACTGTTTGTGTTTATCCTCATCATCAATGTCTCTTTCTCTATTTTAAAGAGACGTACAAAGGATAATTAGAAAGGGCGGAATCAGATGGAAAAACATATGGAATCTGAGATTGCTGCGATCAATCAGCAGTCTTTGAAAGACAAGATCAAATCATATATGAAACATCCGGGTTCATTCATATTGCTGCTTTTAGTGCTGATAGCAGCAGTGCTGACCGTAGGCGTTTTAGTGTTTCTGGTGGGGTATATTTTAATCCGCGGTATCCCGTACTTAAAACCATCGCTGTTTGCATGGACGTATAACTCAGATAACGTGTCAATGCTTCCGGCAATGATCAATACATTGTTTATGACAGTGCTGGCACTTTTGTTATCCGTGCCGTTTGGCGTAGGTGCAGCGATCTACCTTGTAGAATATGCAAAAAAAGGAAATAAGCTGGTTGGGATCATTCGTGTTACGGCAGAGACGCTGTCCGGTATTCCGTCTATCATTTATGGACTGTTTGGTATGCTGTTTTTTGTGACTGCATTAAAGTGGGGGTATTCGATGATGGCAGGTGCTGCAACACTCGCGATCATGGTACTCCCGGTCATCATGAGAACGACGGAGGAAGCACTTTTGTGTGTCCCTGATTCATTTCGCGAAGGAAGTTTCGGACTCGGCGCAGGAAAACTGCGTACCATATTTAAGATCGTACTACCAAGTGCAATTCCGGGTATTTTATCCGGCATCATCTTAGCAATCGGACGAATCGTCGGAGAAACGGCGGCACTGATTTACACCTCAGGTACGGTTGCAAATCTCGCGGGATTTTTCGATTCCGGACGTACTTTAGCGATTCACATGTACTCGTTATCGCGTGAGGGTATGCATACAAATGAGGCATATGCGACAGCAGTTGTACTTCTTGTCGTGGTACTAATCATCAACGGGGTATCTTCCCTGATCGCAAAGAAGTTTGAAGCACCGAAGCAGTGATGTGAAAAAGATTTGTAGGCAAAAATAGAGGAGAAAACATGTCAGAAAAATTTAAAATTTCAAACCTTGATTTATATTATGGCGATTTTCATGCATTAAAAGATATCAATATGTCGATCGGCTCAAATGAAATTACCGCTTTTATCGGACCGAGCGGCTGCGGAAAATCCACCTTTTTAAAAAGTTTAAACAGAATGAATGATTTAGTGGAAGGATGTAAGATCACCGGAAGCGTTCTTTTGGATGGAGAAGATATTTACAATGGCATGGACGTCAATCTTTTAAGAAAGCGTGTCGGGATGGTATTCCAGAAACCAAATCCGTTTCCAATGAGCATTTATGACAATATTGCCTATGGACCGAGAACACACGGTATCCGTTCCAAGGCAAAATTAGACGAGATTGTGGAAAAATCCCTGCGGGATGCAGCAATCTGGGATGAAGTCAAAGACAGACTGAAAAAAAGTGCACTTGGTATGTCCGGTGGACAGCAGCAGAGACTCTGTATTGCAAGGGCACTTGCAGTCAATCCGGAAGTTATCTTAATGGATGAGCCGACTTCTGCGCTTGATCCTATTTCAACATCAAAGATTGAGGATCTTGTCATTGAACTGAAAAAACAGTATACGATCATTATGGTAACGCATAACATGCAGCAGGCAGTCCGTGTATCGGATAAGACGGTATTTTTCCTTTTAGGAGAAGTCATTGAAGCCGGTGATACAGAGCGGTTATTCTCAGTTCCGCAGGATAAGAGAACAGAGGATTACATTACCGGACGTTTTGGATGATACCTCAGTTTTCATTGCTTATAACATACAAAAAGCGAAAGAAAATGCACATTAACATATTACAGTGAAAAGAAAGAAGGAAGTGGAAAATCATGAGAAACAGGTTTGACAGACAGCTTCAGACATTGAATGACGAATTAATAGAAATGGGAGGCCTGATCGAGCAGGCAATCGAGATGGCATGTTCTGCACTTGTGAAACAGGATGTGGAAAAAGCGGAAAAAGCGATCAGCTTTGATGAGGAGATCGATCATCAGGAGCGGGATATTGAAAGTCTTTGTATGAAATTATTACTGCAGCAGCAGCCGGTAGCAAAAGATCTGCGCCTGATCTCTGCAGCACTTAAAATGATCACAGATATGGAGCGTATCGGAGATCATGCATCCGATATTTCGGAGATGACGATCTTAATGGCAGATGCATCCTATGAAACCGGTGATCCGATCAATCTTGACCTTATCAAGGCGATGGCAAAAGAGACAACAAATATGGTGATCAAGAGTGTGGATGCATTCGTGCAGAAAGACATGGATTTAGCACACTGGGTCATCAAAGAAGATGATGTGGTGGATGATCTGTTTAACCAGTTCAGACAGCAGCTCATTAAAAAGATCAATGAAAATGTAAAAAATGGTGAACAGGCAACAGATATGCTGATGGTAGCAAAATATTTTGAGCGTATCGGAGACCATGCGACCAATATTGCAGAGTGGGTAATTTATTCTATTACCGGGCAGCATGAAAATTAAAAATAGACAAAAATAAATGGTTTCTTTGAGATTTTACATAGATTTTACATAAAGTTGACGGCGAATTTACATACTCCTTTTTATGCTAATTGCAAAATGACGAAAAATGCTGTATAAATAAATTATATGTCAAAAAAACGTAAAGAATAAGAAAAGCGGCATACAAAAGGAGATTGAGATGGATATTTTTGGAGTACTGACCCTCATTGGCGGATTGGCACTGTTCCTGTACGGAATGAATGTAATGGGTGCCGGACTGGAGAAGATGTCAGGAGGTAAATTAGAGAAGATCTTAGAGACTCTGACATCAAACCCGATCAAGGCAGTGTTGCTTGGTGCAGGTGTAACGGCAGTGATCCAGTCGTCATCGGCGACGACGGTTATGGTGGTTGGTTTTGTAAATTCCGGTATTATGAAGCTGTCACAGGCAGTCGGCATCATTATGGGTGCAAATATCGGAACAACGGTAACGTCATGGCTTTTGAGCTTAAGTGGACTGCAGGGGGATAACTTTTTTATCCAGATGTTAAAACCATCCTCCTTCTCACCGATCCTTGCAATGATCGGTATCATACTTTGTATGTCGAAAAAGAGCGACAAGAAAAAAGATATCGGCGAGATCTTACTTGGATTTGCAGTATTGATGTACGGTATGGAGAGCATGAGCGGGGCGGTAGAACCGCTTGCAGACGTGCCGGAATTTACGAATATCTTAACGATGTTCCATAATCCGTTCCTTGGTGTATTAGCAGGAGCTGTACTTACTGCGATCATCCAGAGTTCCTCTGCATCGGTCGGAATTTTACAGGCACTGTCTGTAACAGGAGCATTTACCTATGGTTCTGTGATCCCGATCATTATGGGACAGAATATCGGTACCTGTGTGACGGCGATGATCTCAGCAGTCGGCGCAAACAGAGGTGCAAAGAGAACGGCATTCGTGCATCTTTATTTTAATGTGATCGGTACGATCCTGTTTCTGGTATTGTTTTATACAGGCAATGCGCTGATCGGATTTGAATTTACCAATGAAGTCGTTGGAGCAGCGGGAATCGCAATGATCCACACCATATTTAATGTGTTCGCAACCCTGGTTTTACTTCCATTTACAAAGGGATTGGAGAAACTGGCATACTTAACGATCCCGAAAACTGCAGAGGAACAGAATCAGAAAGAGGATGTATTTGTGATCTTAGACGACCGCTTCTTAAGCAGTCCTGCATTTGCAATTGAGCAGTGTCACTCTCTTGCCAACCAGATGGCGAAGATCACACATGAAGGATTTTTAGAGGCTATGACCGTACTCGATGAATACTCCGAAGAAAAGGTCGGGGATGTCATTGCAAAAGAAAATATTGTAGATACCTATGATGATAAACTCAGCGCATACTTAACAAAGTTAAGCAGCCAGAATTTATCTTACAAAGACAGTCTGAAGGTGACATCTCTGCTTCACTGTCTGACAGATTTTGAGCGTATTTCCGACCATTCCATCAACGTAGTGGAAAATGCACAGCAGATGGTAAAAGAGGGAGCCGTATTTTCTAAGAAAGCAAAAGAAGAAATGCTGGTATACAGTGCGGCACTCCGCGATATCTTAGAGCGTACCACAAATGCGTTCGTGGAGGGGGATGAAGCACTGGCACGTACGGTAGAACCGTTAGAAGAAGTTATTGATGAGTTAAACAAGAAAGTAAAGAAAAACCATATGAAGCGTCTTAGAAAAGGGAAATGTACCATTGAGCTTGGTCTTGTATTGTCAGATCTTGCAATGAACTATGAGCGTGTTGCAGACCATTGTTCGAATATCGCGGTATATATGATGCAGTTAGAGGATACCCAGTTAGAGGAACACAGTTTTACCGAGCAGATGGATGCTGAGGAGAGTGCAGAGTTTACAAAACAGTTAAACGAGTTCGAGAAGATGTATCAGATTTAAGTGTGAAGGATTTTTAGCAATCGAATATTTGCATGGAACACAGTTGGTGTACAAAAAAGACGCTTGAAAATGGAGATTGAGGGAAAATATGGCAACAATCTATATAGTGGAAGACGATATTAATATTCGTGAAATTGAGCGGTATGCACTCAAAAACAGTGGCTATGAAGTGGAAGAATTTGAGGGCAGTGCACCATTTTTTAAGCGTCTGGAAAAAAATATTCCGTCACTGATCCTTTTAGATATCATGCTTCCGGGGGAGGACGGACTGGATATTTTAACAAAGATAAGGGCAGATAAGGCAACTGCAGAGGTTCCGGTCATCATGGTAACGGCAAAGACAAGTGAACTTGATAAAGTAAAAGGACTTGATCTTGGAGCAGATGATTATATCACAAAGCCGTTTGGCGTGATGGAGCTGATCTCCCGTGTGAAGGCAATGCTTAGAAGAACAAGCCGCGTGCATGAAGATTCACAGCTGATTCATGAAGATATTCTTATGGATATGGATAAACATGCTGTTACCGTTGCAGGGCAGACGTGTGAACTGACGTTTAAAGAGTTTGAATTACTGAAGTACCTGATGCTCAATCAGGGAATCGTTTTATCAAGAGATAAGATCATGGATCAGGTATGGGGTTTCGAGTATGAGGGTGAGAGCCGTACCGTTGATATGCATATCAAAACACTGCGGCAGAAACTTGGTGCAGCGGGAAGCTGTATCAAGACCGTGCGGAATGTGGGGTACATGATAGAATGAAGAAAAAGATCAATACCGGGTTTATGTTGATTGCGGCAATCGCCATTGTGGTGACTGCCGTTTGTTCTATGTTTCTGTTTTATCAGATTTTAGAAGAACAGATATTTGATGATCTAAAGGCAAATGCACATGTTGTTTCAGTGATAAGTCCGGATCAGTTATCGAAAGACATCACTTATTCTTTGGAAACCGATGGACTGCGCATTACATGCGTGGATGAAAATGGTGATGTGGAATATGACAGCATGGAAGATGTATCTTCCATGGAAAATCATAAAGAACGTCCGGAGATCGCAGAAGCAATGAAAAATGGTGAGGGAAAATCAATCCGTGTCTCATCCACTTCGTCGAAGCATACTTTTTATTATGCACTCAGAAAAGAAGATGGAAGTGTTGTGCGTGTGGCAAAAGAGAGCGGAAGCATTTATCATCTGGTGTCTACGATGTCGGGGCTGATCTTGGCGGTTGGACTGATGGTATTTCTGATGTGTGTATTTTATTCATACCGCCTGACGCGGAGACTGATGGCACCGATCGAGAAGATGGCAGACAATATCGTTCTCGTGGATGAGACAGAAGTTTATGAGGAAATGCAGCCATTTATTTCCATGATCAAAAAGCAGCATATGGATATCTTAAACCATGCGCAGATGCGGCAGGAATTTACAGCCAATGTCTCACATGAATTAAAAACGCCGTTGACAGCTATCTCCGGATATGCAGAACTGATCGCAAGCGGAATGACAGGCGGTGAGGATACCGTGCATTTTGCAAATGAGATCCATAAGAGCGCGGAGCGGCTGCAGTCGCTGATCAATGATATTATTAAGCTGTCAGAATTAGATGACAGTGATCTAAAACTTGAATTTGAGACGGTTGATCTGCATGAGCTTGGAGAGCAGTGCGTCAGCTCCATGCAGATGCAGGCAGAGAAAAACGAGGTGACATTGCAATTAGAGGGGACGTCTGTTCCGATGAGCGGGAATAAGACACTGCTTGAGGAACTGTTGTTTAACCTTTGCAGTAATGCGGTCCGTTATAATAAAAAAGGCGGTAGTGTCACGATCGTGACTGCCATCGAAAATACCAGACCGGTACTGATCGTAAAAGATACCGGTATCGGAATCCCAAAAGAACAGCAGGAACGTGTATTTGAGCGTTTCTACCGTGTCGACAAGAGTCGGTCAAAATCTACCGGCGGTACAGGTCTTGGACTTGCCATCGTAAAACACATTGTTGCCCAGCATGATGCACAGATTTCAATGACGAGTGAAGTCGGTGTGGGAACAGAGATCAAAGTTGTGTTTTAGAAGCAGTTTTTAGTAAAAAAATCTAACCGAATCCTCAAATTTATGCTACAATAAAAAGATGCAAGAAATATACGATTGAGGAGCAAAGCAGACATGTTTTCCATATCAGACATTAAACAGGAAGCATATCCGGCAGCATACCGCCGGGGAAAGGAATTGTATGAGCAGGGACTTGTACAGGAATTTTCCTATGATGTATACACGGAAGATGGCGTTCCAAAGGCAGAATTAACTGGAAAAGTAAAAGGACAAGTCGAGGATCATTATGATGTCCGGCTTGTGATAGATGAAGAATATGCGGAAGTTTCAGAGAGCCGCTGCAACTGTGAGGCATTCTGTAACTATGAGGGCATCTGCAAACACTGCGTTGCCATTGCACTCGCTTATGTGAACCGCAGACAGGCAAAAGATATTTTGAATGCAAAACTTGGCATCGCTCCTGAGAAGGAGACAAAGCCTTATGCGGAAAAAGAGTTAAAGACAGATACGTCGCTGAAAAATCTGTTAAACCGTTATTCCATGCGTGCAGGTTCTACTTATCTTCTACCGGAAAATATTTACGGTAAGGTGGAGTTAGAGCCATACTTTAAAATGGAATACAGTTACGCGACAGTAGAATTTAAGATCGGAATGGAACAGAAATATGTTCTCAAAAATATTTCTGCATTTTTACATTCGATCAAAATTAACGAAAAAGTCCGTTATGGAAAAAAACTGGAATTTTATCATCATTTAGATGCATTTACGGAATCTGCAAAACGCATCATCACATTTATGGAACAGCAGGAAATGGACAAAAGGCGTCAGAGCCAGTTCCATGCGTATTATGCGTATACAGGCAGCTATGAGCGCACAATGGAGTTAGATGGTGTGGGAATCGACCGCTTTTTTGAGGCAGTTGGTGACATGCCGTTTGAGGCGGAGGTAGGATTTTTACCGGAGGATACCTATACGTTTTCACCGGAAGAGAAAAAGCCGAAACTGGTCATCCGTCAGGGTGGTTCCGGCATCTTTCTGCTGCTGGAAGATGATTCTGTGATCATAGGTGAAAAATATTTTTATTTTTATGATGCGGATATGATCTACCGCAGTCCTGCAGGAATGAAGGAGACAGTCGGGGAGTTTTTTGAATTTATGCACCGTCAGACCGGGGGACAGGCCTATATTGCTGCAGATGAGCTTGCCATGTTCTGCCGTGATCTTCTTCCATTGCTCAAGAAATATTTTAAGGTGGAGAAAGAGGCCGGATTTGATGAGAGCCTTTATGTGCCGCCAAAGCCGGAGTTTGAACTTTACTTAGACAGACAGGATATGAATACGGTAGGCGCGAAACTGATGGCTGTTTACGGGGATGATAAATATAATGTCCTTGAGAAGATCGCACCGGGGGAAGTGCGTGACCTTGCAGAGGAACTCCGCATCAAAAATCTTGTAGAACCGTATTTTAATGAATACGCCATGGCACAGACCGTGTTTGTGCTGTCACATAATGAGGAAATGCTTTACCAGCTTGTTTCAGGCGGTCTCAGAAGACTGGGCGAATTTATGACCATATATACGACGGAGAATTTCCGTAATTTAAAGGTTGTATCTTCACCGGCTGTTTCTGTGGGCATTTCGTTAAAGAGCGATCTTCTGGAATTAAAAATTCATTCCGATGAAATGTCAAGGGAAGAACTTGCATATCTGCTTTCAAAATATGACCGGAAAAAGAAGTATATCCGTCTGAAAAACGGTGATTTTCTAAATATTGAAGAAGATGGACTGAGTACATTAGCGGAAGTCAGCGAGGATCTGCGCCTGACAGAAACAAACCTGAAAAAAGGCACTGTAATTGTTCCAAAATACCGCGCAATGTATCTTGATGCGGCATTAAAGAACAATCAGCTCCTATCGATCGAGAAAAATAAAGAGTTCAAGGGCATGGTCCGCAATATGAAAACGATCGAGGACAGTGACTATGAAGTGCCGGAAACGTTAAATTCGATCATGAGAAGTTACCAGAAGAATGGTTTCCTGTGGTTAAAGACACTCCGTGAAAATGGATTTGGCGGTATTTTGGCAGATGATATGGGACTTGGAAAGACGCTTCAGGTCATCAGTCTCCTGACAGCAGAACAGGAAGAGATGCAGTCCGGGGAAAAGGAGCTGCGGCGTTCGCTGATCGTGTGTCCGGCATCTTTGGTTTATAACTGGCAGAAGGAGATCTCGCGGTTTGCCCCGCAGTTGCAGACTGTCATAGTAGCCGGCAGTGTACCGGAGCGTGCATCGATCATAAGACACAGTAAAGAGGGCGAGATCCTTATTACCTCGTATGATCTGTTAAAGCGAGATGCAGAAGTGTACCAGAAATTTGTATTTGCGATCCAGGTCATTGATGAAGCCCAGTATATCAAGAATCCGTCCACCCAGGCGGCAAAAGGTGTGAAAAAGATCACTGCAGCATTCAAACTTGCATTGACCGGAACACCGATTGAAAACAGGCTCAGCGAGCTGTGGAGTATTTTTGATTATCTGATGCCGGGATTTTTATATACTTATCAGAAATTCCGGGAGGAAATTGAACTTCCGATCGCGGTAAATCAGGATGCAAACAAGATGGAGCGCTTACAGCGCATGATCCGTCCGTTTATTTTAAGACGTCTGAAGGGAGATGTATTAAAAGACCTTCCGGAGAAGATCGAAGAAAATGTATTTGCAAGGTTAGATGGCGAGCAGATGCAGCTATATGATGCTTATGCAACCAGAATGAAAGAGATGTTAAGCCGACAGAATGACAAAGAATTTCAGAAAGGAAAGATGCAGATATTGTCAGAACTTACAAAACTGCGTCAGCTCTGCTGTGATCCGGGACTTCTGTTAGAAGATTATCAGGGGGAATCGGCAAAGACGGATATGTGTATGGAACTGATCGTAAATGCAGTCGGAGCAGGACACAAGATCCTTTTGTTCTCACAGTTTACATCCATGTTAGATCGTCTGACAGATCGTCTGAAAAAGGAAGGTATTGATTATTATCTTCTGACAGGTTCTGTCAATAAGGAAAAACGTATGCAGATGGTAGATAGTTTTAATAATGATGATGTTCCGGTATTCTGTATCAGCTTAAAAGCAGGTGGAACCGGATTAAACCTTACCTCTGCGGACATCGTGATCCACTATGATCCATGGTGGAATGTTGCGGTACAGAACCAGGCGACAGACCGTGCACACCGTATCGGACAGAAGCACGTCGTGACAGTATACAAACTTGTGGCAGAGGGAACCATCGAGGAGAAGATCATCGATATCCAGGAGCGCAAAAAGAAACTTGCCGAGCAGGTACTTGAGGGCGAAGGAATGGATTCTGCAAGTTTCACCAAGGAAGAAATTCTTGAGTTGCTTGGCTGATAGGAGATAACCAGTAAAAAAAGCAGTAAGGGAAAAGAGAAAAACGGCAGGACATTTTAATGATTTGCTGCTGCCGGTGATCCTGGTATTGTGTGTTTTGCCATTTGTGGTGTATTTAGCGGAGTATGATACCGGATTTAGCCAGTATAACTGGAATTCAGATTACAGCATGATACCGGATTTTTATACCTGTTACCGGAGAAGTATTTTCCTTGTGGACGCATGGATTTTGTGCTGGTTTACATATACGAGAGCGGCGATCGTGGCACTGGTTGTGGTCGCGGCAGATATTTAAGCAGGGTGCTGGATCAGAAGAAAGATAACCGTTTAGAGTCAATCGTTACGTCCCAGGATGGCGTGACAATCACTTATGAAGGTAAATCTTACCGTTTCTTCAGCTTTTGGATAATGGACAATTACATTGATTGGAGCACTCTTTCTTGCGATACCACGCACCTCCCTCGGTATTTCAGTCTATGAGAGAGAAGTTATCCGCCGCAAATGCGGAACCCAGGAAGTCAGACAATGTGATGGCCACCTGAATGGTTGCCAGAAACTTGGCAGGCTCTCTTGTCAGACGGAACAGGCGTTTTGCTCGTTTATCTCCTTGATCCGCCATCCTTTCCAATTTTGTTTCGTTTATGGAAAGTACCGCAATCTCTGCACAAGCAAAAACTGCATTTAATGCAATCAATATAATCTGTAATAAAAACAATACTAACATTTTAACCTTTTTCTACAATAACAATATACTATCTTCAAAAAAGCAAAAGACACAGCCCATGCATGGATTCCAATGCACGAGTCGTGTCTTAACTTCTATATCTGAACAAATAGATTTTGTTATTGCATCGGTCAGGGTCAGGACAACTGTCGCTTGTATCCATTTTGTGATTCCACCTTCTTTCCCACAATATAATATTTTTTATTATAGAATAGCTCTCTGGCTATGTCACCAATTGCTTCATCAACAAAGTGTAAGTAGAGATTTTTTAACTGTTTCTTAGCATTATTCCACTTTCTGCATCCTATATCCAACGCCAATATGAGTCTGGATGTATTGTGGAGCGCCAGGGGTTTTCTCCAGCTTTTTTCGCAGAGTTGCCATAAAAACACGCAGAGAACCAATGTCATTCTCCCAACTGCTTCCCCATGCATTTTGTAAAATAAAACGATGTGTCAATACCTTGCCTGTGTTTCGTGCAAGTAAACACAGCAGCTTGTATTCCGTTGCAGTCAGAGACAGCTCATCGTCACCCAGATAAGCACAACCCACAGAATAGTCAATTCGAAGTGGACCGTTTTGATAGACTGCCTGTTCATTGCTCACATTTTGCATCAGCGCAAGGCGGCGCTGGGTAACACGCAGACGTGCTAGTAATTCTTCAACAGAGAACGGTTTTGTTAAATAATCATCTGCACCGGCATCCAGTGCATCAATTTTATCATTATCCTCAGCTCTTGCGCTGATAACAATGATTGGAACGTTTGACCAGCTACGGACACGGCGTATTACTTCCACTCCATCAATATCTGGTAGTCCCAAATCCAGTAAAATTATGTCAGGATTATGAGAAGCTACTTCCATCACGGCTCCTTCACCGGTGCCTGATGCAATAAAGCGGTAATCATGTGCTCTTAATGTTGTAGTTATTAGATTGCGTACCGGAGCATCATCCTCCACAACGAGGATTTGAAAGTTATTCATGTATTATTACCTCCTCCAGCGGAAGGGTAAAACGGAACACAGAACCATGCGGTAAATTGTCCGTAATGTGGATTGATCCGCCATGTGCCTCCACAATAGCCTTGCAGAGGTACAGACCCAGTCCAAGACTGCGGCGATTATCCGCTATTTTATGTTCGCCGCTGTAAAATTTATCAAATATTTTTCCTTTTTCCACGTCGCTGATGCCCTTGCCGGTGTCAGCGATTTTGATTTCCGCCATCCCGTTCTTGCATTCAGCACTGATACTAATCAAGGTGTCCGAAGGTGTGTATTTCAGTGCATTGTCCACAAGATTGATGATGACCTGTACGATCAGCTTTGCATCTGCCCGTACCATCAGTAAATCATCCCCATAATTCAAAGTGATGGAATGCTTTTTTGCATTGGGGCGGATATGCTGCATCGCTTCCTCGATGATTTCAGAAACCAGCTCTGGAGAGGTTTTCAGCATCATGCGACCTTCTTCGATACGAGTAGAGTACAAAAGATTTTCCACCAGGTTGGTCAACCACATGGAGTCATCGTAAATATCTGCATAAATCTGCTGTTTGGTTTCATCATCAAAGCTATGACTGTTGTGTAAAAGATTGCCTGCATTACCGGAAATCGTTGTCAGCGGAGTGCGTAAGTCATGGGAGATGGTTCGCAGCAGATTAGCTCTAAGTTGTTCACTCTCTGCCAGAATTGCTGCAGCTTCTTTTTCCCTGATATTCTTCTCATTTTCCAGTGCAAGCGCTGTTTCACCGAGAATAGACAAAAGGATGCCCTGCTCTGATGCATCCAAAGCACCTGCCATTGCATCAATTCCCACGACACCATATATTCGTTCATTGACACGAACAGCAAAATACAGATACTGTGCATCTGGGAAGTTCTTTGTTGTAGCTCCGGCATTATGATTGTTCTGAAGAACCCACTCTGCAATCGCAAGTTCTGTTTCTTCATCGTAAAAGCGCTGTTCATCCGAAATGAAACGTATCGGCTCAGATAATCGTCCACCTTCGTGGTCAAAAATGACTATACTTCGTCCGAGCAGCTTGTTGATCTGCTGTCCGGCAGTTTGCAGAATGGCTAATTTGTTTTCTGCCTTAGACAAAAGCTGATCTGTATCAAAAAGTACCTTTGTTCGTTTGGCGATTTTCTCTGATTGTCGTGCCTGTTCTTTATATCGAATGGCAAATGTACCTGTGATGTACGCCGTTAAAAACATAACTACGAATGTTACCGGATAACCGGTATCGTAAGCTGCGAGCGAGAATCGAGGTGCTGTAAACAGATAATTAAAGATAAATACACTGACTATGGATGAAATCAAGCTGTATATCTGATGGGATGTGGCAATAGATGTCAACAACACACCAAGAATATACACCATTATAATATTTGCATCGGTAAAGCCTATCTCGTGAAACAACAAACTGAGTAATGTTGCCGCAAACAGAATCAGAGCGCTCTTTACAGTGTTTTTTATGATTTGCTCGTGATGGTATTTCCTCGCCTTTTTGGGATGATAGGTCGTATCTGCTGCTTTATCTGGAATGATATGAATATCCAGCTCTGGTACATAGGACAACAGAAGTTGTGTTAATGTCGGCTTTCCAAACAGATGCTTTTGGATAGCGGAGCTTTGGCCCAAAACAATTCGAGTAATACCGGAGATGCGGGCAAACTCTGCAATTTGGTACGGAACATCGTCGCCATATACCGTTTCGATAGTCGCTCCAAGCTGTTCAGCCAACTTGCGGTTTTCCTCTAATCGCTTTTTGTTTTCGTCGGTAGCCACTGCAAAATCCGGTGTTTCAACGAATAATGCTGTAAACTGACTGTCAAAGGCTTTTGCCATTCTTGCGGCGGTACGAATGATCTTTGCATTGGACGGTGCCGACGACAGACAGGCGAGGATATGATCCTGCTTGCTGTTAATGTTATTTAGTTTATTCATTATCCTCACCTCCAATTTTGTAATAGATTCTACCATACAAAAGTCCTGATTTCTACCTCGAAAATGTGAACGATCAGTCTAAATAGTCAGCATATCCGCATTTTAGTCTACAATGTTCCATTTCCAATGCTGTAATTACTCGGTCACGATTTTTGGATTTCAAACTCTTTTTCCAAACAACACGAATCCATTTTTCCTCATCCAAATTTTCAACCGTTAGACCAAGCGTGGTTACCAGCATCTTTGTCTTTTCGTATGGAATCCGAACAGAAGCATATTGTTGCCCCAAAGGTTCTGTGCTGTCATCTGCCAGAAGAAGAATGTCGATACGTTCGTTTATTAGCTTATCTAAGAGATGATTGATTTGTCCGCTACTGAGAAAGAACTCAACATGAGGAGCAGATTCAGAACAGCTCTCTAATGCAGATGCAATGGAATTCAACAGCATCGGGGTTTCTGCTGCAATATGAATCTTGCATTGGCTATTTCGGTTACCTTCGGCGATTAGGCGTTGGTTTTCTTCAATGAAATCTCCGAATCTTGCAACAACATAGTATCCAAATGCAAAAGTTGCCAACAGAATTAGTATTAAAAACAGATCCTTCATCAAGAACACCTCCTTAGCCTGATTAAAAAAGGATTGATTATATGCGGAAGCACTTGTGGACGGCTTTTTCCTGTCCTAACACAAGAATCGATTTATTTCGACCAAGCACGGTATCCGGCGTAATGCTCATATTTAATCTTCCGTTCTCACGGATACCAAGGATGTTGATGCCAAACTTTTTACGAATGTCTAACTGTACAATGGTTTTTCCGTTCCACTCAAGTGGGATTTCCAATTCGAAAATAGCGTATTCGTTATCCAGTTCAATGTACTCCAAGATATTCTCAGAGGAACAACGGACTGCTGTCCATGCAGCCAACTGCTTTTCAGGGTAGACCACTTCATCTGCGCCATTACGTAGCAGAAACTTTTCCTGTATCTCACGAGATGCACGGGCAATAACCTTTTTAGCGCCCAATTCTTTCAGCAGATAAGCGGTTTCCAAAGAGTTTTGGAAGTTATCTCCAATGGCAACAATACAGGAATCGTAATTGCCAATACCCAGAGAAGCGAGGAATTCTTCATTGGTGCTGTCCCCAATCTGTGCATTGGTAACATAAGGAAGCAGTGCATTTACACGTTCCTCACTGGTATCTACTGCCATAACCTGATGTCCCATAGTGTGCAGCTTCATAGCAATAAACTTGCCAAATCGTCCAAGACCAATCAATAATATCGATTTCATAACAGAACCTCCTTGTTCTTAACCTACCGAGATTTTCTCGACAGGGAGTTTTGATAATGTGTTTTTTGTTGCCGGCAGTGTAGCGAAAATCAGCGTCAGCCCACCAACTCGGCCGATATACATCTGTGCAATCAGAATCAGTTTGCTTATAGCCCCAAGTTCCGGTGTGATACCCAGTGTCAAACCGACTGTGCCAACCGCCGATGCACTTTCATACAGGCAAGTTACAAGCGGAAGATTTTCCAGTTTACTGATTGCTATGCCACCAAGAAGAAATAACGAAATATACATAAAGAACACCGTTGCCGCATTTTTTACGGTATCATCATCGATGCGTCGCCCGAAGAAACAACCATTCTGACGTTTTTGAAAGACTGCCGCTGCGACAGATATCATTACTGCAAAGGTAGTAACTTTCATACCTCCTGCCGTAGAACCGGGCGCACCGCCGATGATCATCAACAATGATGTAATCATCTGTCCAGTTTCGCTCATTGCATTCAAGTCCACGGTGTTAAAGCCTGCTGTTCTCGGCGTAACAGCTTGGAACAAGGCTCCCCAAAAGCGTTCTGCAAACGGAAGATGTGCCAGTTCGAAAAAGAAGAAGTAGACCGTTGGAATCAGTATCAATCCTGAGGTAACAGTAAGGATAACTTTGCTTTGCATACGGTATCGCTTTATGTGGATGCCGTTGGTGCAAATATCTCTCCAAGTCAAAAATCCAAGTCCGCCGATGATAATCAGTAGCATGATTGCCAGATTGATAATTGGATTTGCAGCATATCCCATCAAAGAATTAAACAGAATACCATCATTTACAATGTCAAAACCGGCATTACAGAAGGCTGAGATAGAGTGAAATACTGCCATCCAAAGACCTTCGCCAAATCCGTAATCCCCGATGAACACAGGAGCCATGATCGCTGCGCCCAAAAGCTCAATAATTACGATGCCTTTCAAGATGAAACCAGTGAATCGGACAATGCCGCCAACCTGCGGTGCGGAAATTGCATCCTGCATTGTGCTTCTTTGCATCAAGGAGATTTTCTTTCCTGCTGCCATTGTAATCGCAGCAGCTACTGTGATAACGCCCATGCCGCCGATTTGAATTAACACAATAATGATTGCCTGCCCAAACACTGTCCAATGTGCCGCCGTATCATAAACCACAAGTCCGGTCACACAAACCGCCGAAGTCGATGTCAGCAGACAATCCAGAAACGGTGTAATCTCTCCACCTTTACTGGATACCGGCAGCATCAGAAGCAGCGCACCCAACAATATGACAGCGGCAAAACCGAGAATGATCATCTGTGAGGAGGATAATTTACGTTCCAGTTTCCCCATCTCAACACCTCCAACGTTCGTTTTCTTAATTGTATTATTGCATTTCAACCATAAAATGGGTATTAGCGTGCCGGTTATGGCATTAAATTCGCATTAAGATAAAGACCATCACTGGTTCTCAAATAGAGAACCGTGATGGCCTTCATTTTTAACAATATATCAATTCATTTAAGACGATTTCTTCCGCAGCATTGCGGATGAAGATGCCTATCAATTCTTTACTCAGCATGATACGGACTTGTTTTCAGACAAAGATGCCTTTGACAACAAGCATGGTATTATGGCTTACAACCGTACCGATCAGGAAAAAGGCAGAGCAACAAAGTACCTTCCTGCAAGTGAATGGATTGTATCTGTTGGCAAGCATCCGGGACTGATTCCGGGTAAAGTGTGGGTACAGATTCAAGAATCTTTGGAACGCAATAAATCCAAATCCTTTAGAAAGCCACGCAGTAATGAAGCGCTTCTGACTGGCTTGCTATTCTGTAGCTGCGGTGAGCGTATGTATCCGAAAATGAGCAAGCGCAAAACTGCGGATGGAAAAGTAATTTATACCTATGTATGCAAAATGAAGGAACGCAGTCAGAGGTCTGTATGCAACAGCAAGAATGCCAATGGCAATACATTGGATATGGCTGTGGTCGAGCAGATTAAAATGCTTGCGGAGGATAAGGATACTTTCATTGCACAGTTGGAACAGAGCCGTAGATTCTATACCGGCAATCGCATGGACTATGAGCAGCGACTTGATGAAATGAGAAAGGAAAAGGCAGAAACCGAGAAGAAAATCAATTCTCTGGTAGACGCCCTTGTAGATATGGGCGACAGCCCTGCCAAGGCGCATGTAACCAAACGAATTGAGCAGTTGAACGAGGAATACCAGTCCCTTGAAAAACGTATTCAGGAGCTGGAGGGTCTGACCACACAGCATGCTCTCAGCGATATTGAGTTTGACTTGATGCGTCAGCTGCTGACTGTCTTTAAGGATGGCATTGATGAAATGACCATAGAGCAGAAACGAGCAGCCATCCGCACCATCGTGCGTAAGGTTATCTGGGACGGAGTCAACGCTCATGTGGTTCTGTTTGGTGTGCAGGACGATGAAATCGAATACCCGGAAATCGCTTCTGTTGCTTCTGATAATACAGACGACGAGGACGAAAACGAGGAATTGGTGGCATTTTCTGATGTAGACTACGAAGATGACGATACGGAGGATGACTGCCTGGGAAAAACTAATCCCCTCAGTGCATCAAAAACGCATTGGGGGGAGGATAGCAAATGCAATACAGATGGATGCAAAAGAAGAATTAATATTTTGGCTGGATGATTATACACTGGAATTTTCAAAACTTGCTGCGGGATATTATTATGAGACAGAATGGGGAAAAGCGGATGAGATGGTGGAAATACCGCATGCTAATTTCCACGGACTGGAATATTTAGGAAGCGGCCGCCTTTACATCTGGTCAAGGATACTCCCAATGTTAAAACATTATATCTTAAAAGGGAGCGGTCCGGACACCTTTGCAGAAGTGTTTCCGCAAAATGATTATGTTGGAAAGATGATCTATGCGGAGAGCACCGGCAGGATCATGGAGCGTGCGCACAATGATTTCCTCGCGCACTGGGTGCAGACAGGATTGCTGTCACTTCTTGCACTGCTGTTGTTTTATGTGTTCCTTGGAATCGCGCTTGCAGCGGTGTAATGTTTTTTTAACGAAACATTCATTGACAAATCATGGTGTATAAGATATGATGTGAAAACAGCGTTTGGCATAAGTGAAAAACTTATGATGAGCACAGGCTGTTTTGAAGGAAAGCAGTCTGTGAAACCGTGAGGGAGTAGTTCGCGTGATCGCGTGGTTTGTCAACATACCGGTTTCTTTTGGTGGGCACACACGAAAAGAACCTGGCAAATCTTAAAGAATGAGACTCATGTATATTTTTGTAGGGATATCTGCGAGGATATCCGGTACAGGAATATACGTGGAGTCTCTTTTTTTGTCATATTTATTTGAGAAATATTATCATTTAAAGTATGTCAGAAATTGGAAATCACTGCAGGAATGACGCATACAGTACAAAATAACTGAGGAAACATCACGGAAAATGTCTGATACAAAAAGAAAGCGGGTAAAAAAAGATGGCTATTTTTATTGAATTGTTCCTGATGGGCGTCGGGCTGTCCATGGATGCATTTGCAGTGTCGATCTGCAAAGGACTTGGGATGCGTAAGGTCAACAAGAAACAGGCACTTGTGATCGGATTATTTTTTGGAGGTTTTCAGGCATTGATGCCTCTTATCGGATGGCTTTTGGGAAGTCAGTTTGAAAAATATATCACAAGCATTGACCATTGGATCGCATTTATACTTCTTGGAGTGATCGGTGGTAAAATGATCATCGAATCCATAAAACCGGATCAGGAAGAGGATGAGGTAAAAGAACTAGATGCGCCACTCGATCTCAAAGAGATGTTTGTGCTTGCAGTTGCGACAAGTATTGATGCACTTGCAGTCGGGATCACATTTGCATTTCTGGACTATCCGATCGTGGAGGCAATCACGATCATTGGAATCACCACCTTTTGTATCTCGATTGGCGGGGTTTATGTTGGAAACTTTTTTGGAAATAAATACGAAAAAAAGGCAGAGTTTGTCGGAGGGCTCATTTTAGTGCTGCTTGGAGTCAGGATTCTGTTGACACATCTGGGGATTTTATAATTATTGAATATGATCAGCAGATGCCAGATTGTGTTTTGGTAAGAAAATCCACCTATTTGGGATAAACAGAAAATGGAAAATAAAAAAGGAGAGAATGTGTATGATGGAGATGCTAAAATCAATCGTTTTATTATTAGTGGGCTTTGTATTGTTGATTAAAGGTGCAGATTTTTTTGTTGAAGGAAGTTCTTCCGTGGCAAAGTCGTTGAGGATTCCATCCATGATTGTAGGACTTACAATTGTTGCAATGGGGACAAGTCTGCCGGAACTTGCAGTCAGTGTTACAGCTTCGCTGGCAGGCAACAATGCGCTGGCTGTCAGCAATGTGATCGGGTCAAATATTTTTAATTTAATGCTGGTGTGTGGTGCATGTGCATTATTTGCACCTCTGATTGTGCAGAAAAATACATTGAAAAAAGAAATACCGCTTTCTGTTGTGTGTGTGGTACTTCTTCTTGTGCTGGGCTGGTTCGGCATGGAGATAGGAAGAACAGATGGGGTGATTTTGTTAATCCTTTTTATTGGATTTTTAGTCTGGATGGTAAAGTCTGCATTAAAAGCACATGCGGAATCAGCAAATTTAGAAGAATCTGACAATGAATATAAAATTTATCCTGCATGGAAATGTGCATTATATATTGTGGGTGGTGCAGTGGCTATTAAATTTGGCGGGGATTTTGTTGTAGATGGTGCGTCAGCGATTGCCGTAAAAGCCGGGTTAAGCCAGAATCTGATTGGACTTACGATCGTTGCAATGGGAACCAGCCTGCCGGAATTTGTCACCTCTGTGGTAGCTGCAAGAAAAAATGAAGTTGATATGGCATTTGGAAATGTGATCGGATCAAATATTTTTAATATTCTGTTTATTCTGGGAGTGACAGCAGCGATAAGTCCGGTAGCGTTTATTATGGAAAATGTGGTGGACAGTATACTTCTGGTGTTGGTAAGCATTCTTGTATGGGTGTTTGCATGGAGCAGGCTTCATATAGAGAAAAAAGAAGGTGTGGTGCTGCTTGCATGTTATGCAGGATATCTGATATATATCTGTACGAGATAAGAAAGATAATGTATAAGATGAAAAAGGTGTTTATTGAAGAAATACAGGGAAAAGAGTATAATTCTGTTTTGACAGTTTAAAAAATTAAATCGCTCTCATCAATTGCTACTTCAAAACTAAGTTTTTCACAAACAGTATTCAATCAATCAACATATAAAGATGGAAAGCGAAAAAATTCTAAATATAAAGTTACAGAATCATTTAATTGGCTAAAGTGTTATTATCCTTGGAGTTATACAGACACAATTGGTGTTGCATGGAGTGGAGGTTTTGCCTATAGTACAAATTCAAAAAGCATAACGTATTATAATATGCTAGGAACACCACCATCGTTTAAATGGGCTAAAACATCAAAAGGAAGTAAACAAGCATTAGCAGATGGAACACCAGCGAAAGGATGCAAATATAATTTTTGCTTCATTATTTATACAGACTGCAGGATGCGAACAGACTGAATATTGAAAAAATAAAATACATATAGAAGATGTTTGGAAGGAAACATATGGAAATGAAAACATTATTGCGGGAATTATAGATAGTGGTATAGATATTACATCTTCTGATTTACAAAGTGTAATATATCATAACGATCAAGAAATTTCTAATAATCAAGTTGATGATGTGGTTAATGCAATTAAATATGGATATAATAAGGGAATTCGTCTTTTTAATTGTAGTTGGGATATGGAAGTATATAGTGAAAAATTATATACAATAATGAAAGAATGTTCAGATGCAATTTTTGTTTGCTCAGGTGGGAAAAATAGTTCTAATGTAGATGAATAACATGTGTATCCAGGTTGTTTTGAGTTACCCAATGTTATATGTGTAGGAGGTTTGGGGATAAATGGTAAAATATATGAGTTTTCTGGATATGGAGAAAAAATTGATATATATGCTCCGGCGGAGAAAGTATATTGTTTAATGCCGGAGGACACATATACTTATTCCGAAGGTGTGTCTATTTCAGTAGCATATGTTACAGGAACAATTGCATTGGCAAAAAGCATAAATCCTACATTGAAATGTGAAGAAATAAAAAATAGATTGCATAAGTGTTACAATGAGGAATTAAATATACCAGTATTAGACGTAAAGAAGATATGTATTCAGGAGTGAAATAATGGATAGAATCATAATTTTAATTATAGTATATCTTATTGCATGCTATATATGGAAAAAGATTGATTGTTCAAGACATAGGAAAATACATAATGCAGTGTTATTTATATCAAGTATAATGGTAATCATCGGTTGTATAACACCATTAAATTCCACATATATAATTTTGTGCGCAATCATACTGATATTATTAGATTGTCTGGTAAAAAAAGTATGGACTGCATAAGGTAATATTTTTTTAACGAAACATTCATTGACAAAAGCCGGAGCAGATTTTGGTGACTTTGGGAGAAAATTAGAAAATCTTGGTCTGCCGGTCACGTCACTCCGAGAAAACCTACATCAGGCACATTTAGATTGCCTTATTTTCGTACAACGGAACAAAAATTACTCCGGCTTTGCGAGGGATGCCACTCATAAGCCTGCGACACACCATTTGAACGGGCAGATCATATCAATCGTACTGTGTAATCAGCAGCGATTAACCCCATTTTATATAAAGTTAAGACCTTATTTATTGAAGATATATTAGGAAAAGAGTATAATGTGCGTAAGCAATGAGCAGTGTCAAAACAGGTACTGCGTAGTATAGAAACAATCAGGAAACCAATTCAGGGAGGTAGCACAGTATGGAGTTTTTTGATAAGTTAAGCGAGACAATCGTGAGTGCAGGTAAGGATGTTGGTCAGAAAGCGAAGGATGTATCCGGGATCGCAAAGTTAAAGATGGATATCAGATCCAAAGAAGATTTTGTGGAAAAACAGTATGCGGAACTTGGAAAAGCATATTATGAGAAACACAAGGATGAAGAGAGCGCAGAAGGCGAAGAAAAGACACCGGAACAGGAGCACTTTTTCCTGATCACGGAGGCGCTTGGAGAGATTGAGCGCATGCGCGCAGAAGTATTTAAACTTCAGGGAGCCGTGGAATGTCCGAAATGTGGTGCCAAAATGCCACAGGGAGCAGCATTCTGCAGTAGCTGCGGAACAAAAATGGACGATATATTTGAGGAATAGGAGCCGGATGCGTGGAAAATCAGAATAAAGCCCGGGCAGATCTGCGTCAGTTAATGCCTTTTTTCATTGTGGCCTTTGTGGGGATTATTTATCATCTAAGGATTCGTCCGATGGCGGGAGATGATGTGTTTTTTTCGCAGGCAACGTCAGAACTTGGATTGTGGGATTATCTGATACAGCGTTATGAGACGTGGACATCCCGGTTTGTGATAGAGTTTCTTCTTGTCTGGATCATAAAGTATCCAATTTTGTGGAGACTCATTGATCTGACGCTTTTTATTTCGTTTCCGGTATTAATCTCAAAAATATTTGATGGCGGAAAACTGATGGACTGGTGTGCGGCAGCGGCGGTTCTTTTATATCCGTTTCATGATATGGGAACGGCCGGCTGGATTACCACAACGGTAAATTATTTCTGGCCGGTCTGGGGAATGTTCTTTGTTGGATTTCTGCTGAAAAAAATGCTGGTACATAAGAAAATCAATATTGTGGAAGGTATTGCAGGGGTACTTGTCTGTGTGATCGCAAGCAGTCATGAGCACGTAGCGGTGATCCTGTTTGTGATTTTTATATTGTATGGCATTTATCTGATTTGTGGGAAATCTAAAAAGACGCCTTTGGTGCAGGATTCTGCTGGAAGCACGCTGACAGACAAAAAAGTGATACACAGCAATAATCTGTATCTGGCAGGAATGGTACTTGTTAATATCATAACACTGATCTCAATCCTGCTCTGTCCGGGAAATGCCGGAAGAAATGCGGTCAGCATTGCAGATCTTCCAATTTTTGAGACATATGGATTTGGAGATAAACTGTATCTTGGTCTGCTCAGTATTGAGCGTGTGTTTATAGCAAACTGCGATGCCGTATTTCTGACAGTTGCATTGGTGCTTGCAATGCTTGTCTATGTAAAAACGGATGACTATAAAAAGACCATTATTTCTGCGTTACCGGTCTTGATTTTATTCGGACAGACGGCAATGCGTACTGCTTATCCGGGATTATCAGGTCTGTTTGTCATGCCGCAGGAGATCACAGAATGGAGCTGGGGCACGCTTTCTACCTGGCTTCCGATGGTGTATCTTGCAGTCACAGTGGCGGCGATGCTTTATGCATTGTGGATTATCCTGGGAGAGCAGCCGATAGAGTATATTTACGCGCTTCTTATGTTGGGATGCGGATTTGGTGCAGGCATGATCCTTGGATTTATGGCGACGATCTATGTTTCCGGTGAGCGTGTTTATATCACCCTGTATTTTATATTGCTGTTTGTGACAATGTTTTGCATTTACCGTATGGAAGATGCTGTGGCAGAAAAATTAAAGCAGACAGGCGGAAAGCTGGCGGTGACACTGCTTGCATTGATCTGCCTTATAAATATTGGATTTGTAACCCTATCCTGTTAAGGATAGGGTTTTCTGTCATTGTTAAGGACAGGGTTTTCTGTCAACATATTTTTTTGTTGACAAAACATAGTATTCATATTAACATAGTAGGAAATAAGACGATGAGGATACAAAATAGTTCAGATAGAAGGGAGATTACTATGAAAGAAATATTATGCTTTGGAGATTCCAATACTTATGGATTGATACCGGGAACGAAAAACCGCTACGGCAGAGATACAAGATGGACAGGGCTGATCGAACAGCAGTTATATGGAAAAGGCTACCGCATCATTGAGGAAGGACTGTGCGGCAGGACAACGGTTTTTGAGGATGAGCTGCGTGAGGGAAGAAAAGGAGCTGCATTGCTGCCAACTCTTTTAGAGAGTCATGCACCGGTGGATCGTGTCGTTTTGATGCTTGGAACGAATGACTGCAAGACATTTTACAATGCCTCAGCAGAGGTGATCGGTCTTGGTGTGGAACGTCTGGTGGAGCAGATACGTAAGGCAGATCAGAATATCCGGATTTTACTGATCTCCCCGATACAGCTTGGGGAAGGTGTCTGGGAGCCGGGATATGATCCGGAGTTTAATGAGAGATCTGTGGAAGTATCAAAAGGTCTGAAGGAGGTTTATCAGAAAGTTGCAGAAAAATATGACTGTGATTTCCTTGCAGCATCCGATGTGGCAGAGCCGAGTAAAGAGGACAGAGAACATCTGAATAAGGAAGGCCACAAAAAGCTGGCGGAGGCAGTGCTTGGAGTGCTGGCGGCGTAATTGACGTTACAAAATCAATGATGTAAAATTGTTATAAATCAGTTTTAAATAGTAGCTGCGCAGGAAAAACATTTTGGGGGAGGCGTGTCATATGGCTGTATTTGAGAAGGTAGTTCATGGTAACTTGAAGAATGTGATCCAAAATACAGATATGCTGTTGAAAGAAGGAAAGCATAAATTAGATTTCCGGGATGAATACAGCATGACGTCCCAGGGAATGGATGTTACGGTCAGAATCTATCAGAGATACAATGTTATACCGGGCAATTCTACCTGTATTACGTTGCTATTTCAGGATAATAAAGATGGAGACATTAAGATCGTCGGACTTTTAGCAGGAGACGAATATGGAATCTTTGGTATGGATTTAGGCATGGGAGCACGCACGGCGCAGGCATGTGAGGAAAAGTTAAACAGTATGGACGGAGCATCATAACAGACCGGATAAAATGACAGGTAAGAAGTTTGATTTGGATGATTTTTAGACAGAATGAAACGAAATGTTATATATTGATAAAAATATAACAAAGAGGCTCTGGATAAAGAAACGGAATTGTGCATTATATATAAAACAAAACGAATAAAACTGTAAAACACAAACAAAAATGATAAAAAGCATCAAGAAAGTATTGCATTGCATTGTGCATTATGATATGATGCAGTCAGTTTAATAAGAGAGCTATGACAGGAGAGCGAATAGAACGGCCGATGAAGCCGTTGGTATTGTCGCTCTTTTTTATGTTATATTAAAACTGCAATGTAAAAACGTCATGAGGTGACCATTAGTTGTATACATATGAATTAGGAAAAAGGTGTCTGGGAAGGGGAAAGCATGAATCAGAATTTTTATGAAGCAGTAGTGGATAATCCCATCATTGCAGCGGTAAAAAATATGGAAGATGTGACAGAATGCTGTAAGCATGATGATATCAGAGTCATATTTATTTTATTTGGAGATGTCTGTTCTATTGGATCAATTGTAAAGACGATCAGGGATGCAGGTAAGATTGCAATGGTGCATATGGATCTCATCAGTGGTTTAAGTCCAAAGGAGATTGCAGTTGAATTTATTAAAGAACAGACCGAAGCGGATGGAATTATTTCCACGAAGCCGTCACTGATCAAAAAAGCAAAAGAAATGTCTATGTATACAGTACTTCGTGTATTTTTACTGGATTCGATGGCATTTGAAAATATCAGGCAGCAACAGCACATGATAAAACCAGATTTTATCGAGGTGCTTCCGGGAGTAATGCCAAAGATCATTGCACAGATCAGTCATTCGGTAAAAGTACCCATTATTGCGGGAGGGCTGATCACAGATAAAGAAGACGTGATGGGAGCATTGTCAGCGGGTGCGATGGCGGTATCATCCACAAACCATAAAGTCTGGAATATGTAAGGTAAAAAATAATATATTTCAATAGAAAAAAAGAACAATCAATTTTACGAATATTTATAATGCTCTGGGGGGAGCAGTTTAAATATTAAATAAAGCCAAAAGAAAGAGGAGGAAAAAGTATGGCAAAATATGTAATGGCACTGGATGCTGGAACCACAAGCAACAGATGTATCCTGTTCAACGAGAAAGGTGAGATGTGCAGCGTGGCACAGAGGGAATTTACACAGTACTTCCCACAGCCGGGCTGGGTGGAACATGATGCAGATGAAATCTGGGCAAGTATGCTCGGTGTTGCAGTTGAGGCGATGAACATGATCAATGCGACAGCAGAGGATATTGCAGCAATCGGTATTACCAACCAGAGAGAGACAACGATCGTCTGGGATAAGGAAACAGGAGAGCCGATCCATCATGCGATCGTATGGCAGTGCCGCAGAACTTCAGAATATTGCGATACCTTAAAAGAAAAAGGACTTACCGATAAATTCAGGGAAAAAACAGGTCTTGTCATTGATGCATATTTTTCAGGCACGAAGGTAAAATGGCTGCTTGACAATGTACCGGGTGCAAGAGAGAGAGCCGAAAAAGGTGAATTATTATTCGGAACGGTAGAAACCTGGCTGATCTGGAAACTGACAAAAGGCGCTGTTCATGTGACCGATTATTCCAATGCATCCAGAACAATGTTATTTAATATCAACACTCTTCAGTGGGATGATGAGATTTTAGCAGAGTTAAATATTCCAAAATGTATGCTGCCGGAGCCGAAACCGTCAAGCTGTATTTACGGGGAGGCAGATCCTTCTTACCTTGGTGGACCGATCCCGATCGCAGGTGCTGCCGGAGACCAGCAGTCAGCATTGTTTGGTCAGACCTGTTTTAACGCAGGAGAGGCAAAGAATACATATGGAACCGGATGTTTCCTTTTAATGAACACAGGCGAAAAACCGGTATTTTCCAAGAATGGTCTGGTAACTACGATTGCATGGGGACTGGATGGAAAAGTTAATTACGCACTGGAAGGCTCTATTTTCGTGGCGGGGGCTGCGATCCAGTGGTTAAGAGATGAATTAAGAGTCATTGATTCTGCACCTGATTCTGAATACATGGCAAAGAAAGTAAAAGATACGAACGGCTGTTATGTAGTTCCGGCATTTACCGGTCTTGGTGCACCTCACTGGGATCAGTATGCAAGAGGTACGATCGTAGGTATTACCCGTGGCGTCAATAAATATCACATTATCCGTGCAACATTGGAATCTCTGGCATATCAGGTGAATGATGTTCTGGTTGCCATGAAAGCAGATTCCGGAATTGATCTTACCGCTTTGAAAGTTGACGGTGGAGCAAGTGCTAATGATTTCCTGATGCAGACACAGGCGAACATTATTGATGCGCCGGTAAATCGTCCGCAATGTGTAGAGACAACAGCGATGGGCGCTGCATATCTTGCTGGTCTGGCAGTCGGTTACTGGTCAAGTAAAGAGGATGTTATTAAAAACTGGGCAATCGACAAGACATTTGAGCCGCAGATCGATGCCGCAAAGAGAGAAGAAATGATCAAAGGCTGGAACAAAGCAGTCAAATATGCATACGGCTGGGCAAAGGAAGATTAAAAAGAAGGTTTTGTATAGGGAAGGTAAAGATTGTAATGTATTGGTAAAGTTAATTGAATAAGGGGGGATAGTATGTTACCATATATAGCAGAGTTTTTGGGAACTATGATTCTGATCATCTTAGGTGATGGAGTTGTTGCAAACGTAAATCTCAACAAATCTGGCATGAAGGGTGGAGGAACTGTCCAGATCACATTTGCATGGGGACTTGCGGTTATGCTGCCGGCATTTATTTTCGGAGCAGCATCGGGAGCATCGTTTAATCCGGCGCTGACGTTAGCACTTGCAGTTGACGGAAGTTTTGACTGGGCAATGGTTCCGGGATATATCATTGCACAGTTTGCAGGAGCGTTTGTTGGAGCGGTGATCGTATATCTTTTGTTTAAAGGACAGTTTGATGCAACAGAGGATCAGGCGACAAAACTTGGGGTGTTCTGTACAGCGCCTTCTATTCCGAACATGGGACAGAATATTTTCAGTGAGGCAGTTGGAACGTTTATCCTTGTATTTGCGATCAAAGGTATGGCAAATGTGCCGGGACTTACCGATGGACTTGGAAAGTTTCTTGTATTTGGAATCATTGTATCGATCGGTATGTCACTTGGTGGACTGACCGGATATGCGATCAATCCGGCAAGAGATATCGGACCGCGTCTTGCACATGCCGTTCTTCCGATTAAGGGAAAAGGAACATCCAACTGGGGATATGCAGTTGTTCCGCTGGTGGGACCGGTGATCGGAGCAATTGCTGCAGTACTGCTATATGGAGCAATTCCATGGTAGACCGTATGTTTGTCATGCGATAAGTAACTTTATATGACAATTTTATATTTATGACAGTAGATGTGCATGTGGAA
The DNA here is from genome assembly GCF_041325975.1 of Roseburia sp. Lineage (NCBI taxonomy): Bacteria > Bacillati > Bacillota > Clostridia > Lachnospirales > Lachnospiraceae > Roseburia > Roseburia sp. Next base: position 1,520,632 of record NZ_JBGLEJ010000004.1, read on the forward strand.
CCTGCAATCTATTGTTGAGGGGCAAGAGAGAAGAGAGCCTGACAGGATAATCGCAACAGCATGGGTGCGCTTACTTGTCAGGCTTTTTTATTCATAGGAGATTACATCTTATGAATGAAAAAGCCCTCCGGGTTAGATACCAGAAGAACAAAGTAAAAAAGGAGAGATGGAAAATGTATGACGTAATTATCATCGGAGCCGGTGTATCCGGCGCAGCAGCGGCGAGAGAATTGTCGCGTTATAATGCAAAAGTATGTGTGATAGAGAAAGAGGAAGATGTCTGCTGCGGCACATCCAAGGCAAACAGTGCAATCGTACATGCGGGATATGATGCAAAAGAAGGTTCCCTGATGGCAAAATTAAATGTACGGGGAAATGCCTTGATGGAGCAGCTTTCCAAAGATCTTGATTTTCCGTTTAAGCGGATAGGTTCTCTGGTTGTCTGCAAGGACGAGGAGGATATGCCAAATCTGAAGGCGCTTTATGACCGCGGTGTGGCAAACGGTGTGCCGGGACTGCGCATTTTATCGAAAGAGGAAGTACATGAAATGGAGCCAAATCTTGCGGATGATATCTATGCGGCTTTATATGCGCCGAGTGCCGGGATTGTCTGCCCATTTCATTTAAATATAGCACTGGCTGAGAATGCAAATGCAAACGGTGTGGAATTTAAGTTTGATACGGAAGTAACAGATCTGAAAAAAACAGGGGAGATCTGGGAGGTTCATACGAATCAGGGCGTGTTTGAAACAAAATATGTCGTCAATGCGGCAGGTGTTTATGCGGATAAATTTCACAATATGGTCAGTGAAAAGAAAATCCATATTACACCAAGACGCGGCGATTACTGCCTGCTTGACAAGAGTGCCGGAAACCATGTGAGCCACACGATCTTTGCACTTCCAGGTAAATATGGAAAAGGTATTCTGATCACGCCGACGGTACATGGAAACCTGTTATTAGGACCTACTGCGATTGATATTGAGGACAAAGAAGGAACGAACACGACAAGAGAAGGCTTAGATCAGGTTATCGCCGGGGCGAATCTGAATGTAAAAAATATTCCGATGCGTCAGGTTATCACTTCTTTTGCCGGACTTCGTGCACATGAAGATGGTCATGAGTTTATCATTGAAGAGGCAGAAGATGCAAAAGGCTTTATCGACTGTGCCGGAATCGAGTCACCTGGGCTTACGAGCAGTCCGGCGATCGGAGAAATGGTTGCAGGTCTGTTAAAAGAAAAAATGCATTTGGAAGAAAAGAAAGATTTTATCGCAACGCGCAAAGGCATCTTAAATCCAAATACTTTAAGCAAAGAAGAAAGAGTGGCCTTAATTAAGGAAAAACCGGAGTATGGCAATATTATCTGCCGCTGTGAGATGATCACCGAGGGAGAAATTATTGATGCCATCAGACGCCCGCTCGGTGCAAAATCACTAGATGGTGTCAAACGCCGCACAAGAGCCGGAATGGGACGCTGTCAGGCGGGATTCTGCTCGCCGAGAACAATGGAGATCTTAGCAAGAGAGCGCGGTGTGAGTCAGTCTGAGATCACAAAATCAGGCGGAAATTCAAAAATTATTGTCGGAACCAACAAGGACAGATTGTAAGAGGGAGGAGCCAGAGCATGAAAACATATGATATCGTAATCATCGGAGGTGGACCGGCAGGGCTTGCGGCTGCTGTTTCTGCAAAAAATAACGGAATTGATGACATATTGATTTTAGAGAGAGACAAAGAATTAGGCGGTATTTTAAACCAGTGTATCCACAATGGTTTTGGTCTGCATACATTTAAGGAAGAACTGACAGGTCCGGAATATGCGGGAAGATTTATCTCGCAGGTAAAGGAACTTGGAATTGAATATAAATTAAATACCATGGTCATGGATATCAGCCATGAAAAAGTAGTTACTGCAATGAACCGCGAAGACGGTCTGTTTGAAATTCAGGCAAAAGCAGTTATTCTTGCAATGGGATGCCGCGAGAGACCCCGTGGAGCGTTAAATATTCCGGGATACCGCCCGGCAGGAATTTATTCTGCAGGAACGGCACAGCGTCTGGTAAACATCGAAGGGTTTATGCCTGGACGCGAAGTTGTCATTTTGGGTTCCGGCGATATCGGCCTGATCATGGCAAGAAGAATGACACTTGAGGGCGCAAAGGTTAAGGTTGTGGCAGAATTAATGCCATATTCCGGTGGGCTGAAACGTAATATCGTACAGTGCTTAGATGACTATGGAATCCCGTTAAAGTTAAGCCACACGGTTGTGGATATTAAGGGAAAAGAACGTGTAGAGGGAATCACGTTGGCTGAGGTTGACAGCAAGGGAAAACCGATCCCAGGAACTGAGGAGGAATATAGCTGCGATACACTTTTACTTTCTGTCGGACTGATCCCGGAAAATGAGATTTCCAAAGGTATGGGGGTTGACATGAACCCGGTTACATCAGGACCAAAAGTAAATGAGAGTCTTGAAACGAATATTCCGGGTGTGTTTGCCTGCGGAAATGTACTGCATGTACATGATCTTGTGGATTTTGTATCTGAAGAGGCAAAGACAGCCGGAAAAAATGCAGCAGTTTATGTGAAAGCAGATGGCGTGAAGGCAGCAAGAGATAACGACATTGTTTTAAATCCGATCGAGGGTGTCCGGTATACGGTGCCGGGAACCATCAATGTTGCTAATATGGATGAGCAGATCACAGTCCGTTTCCGTGTGGGCGGTGTATACAAGAACTGTTACGTCAGCGCTTATTTTGATGATGAGAGAGTCATCCACAGAAAACGTCCGGTCGTGGCACCGGGAGAAATGGAAGAGATCAAACTGACAAAAGAGCAGCTTTTGCAGTACCCGGATCTAAAGACGATCACAGTCAAGATCGAGCAGGAATAAAATGGAGGTATATCAATGGAAGAGAAAAATTTAATCTGTATCGGTTGTCCGATGGGCTGTCCGCTGACTGTAAAAATGGAGAACGGTGAAGTTGTCAGTGTTACAGGGAATACCTGTAAGCGCGGTGATATCTATGCGAGGAAGGAAGTGACAAATCCAACCAGAATCGTTACCTCTACAGTAAGGATCACCGGCGGAAGCGAAGCAATGGTTTCTGTAAAGACAAAAGAAGATATTCCGAAAGGAAAAATATTTGACTGTGTCAAAGCATTGAAAAATGTTGAGGTTGCTGCTCCGGTGCACATCGGGGATGTGCTTGTGAAAGATGTTGCAGGGACAGGTGTAGATGTGATCGCAACGAAAAATGTGGAGTAAGTGCCGAAAAAATAAAAAATACATGATAGGAATTGATTTTTAAACTGGAGGGGCAAAACAGATACCTGAAATGATCTGTTCTGCCCCAACATCATGTTATTATAAAATACAAAAAGTGAGACTTGACTCAGGATATGATGTGTCTAATTGCTTTCTACAGCATCAAAAAGGTTGCTGTCGTTCCAATCAGGGTGAAGCTGGCATAACTGGTAGATATGATTTACAAAATCAGCATCCTCATCCAGCATGTTGATGCAGCTTTCAGCAGGAATATTTTTTTGGTACATCGTGTGAATGACGTGTATACGATATTGGCATTTTCCATCTTCATAGCTGTCCCTGCGTTCCATTTTGATATACTCTTCCATATCAAATTCTTCCAGTAACATTCCAACTACCTCCGATCTGTGTTTTATGAGGAAATCACGGAGAATATTATCATGAATACAATCCTGTACCGTGAAATCAATTGCCTGTTCTAAAGAAATTCCTTCCAAAATCTTTGAATAGATTCTGCTGATCAAAATAGAGTATTCCTCTAACGTTCTGCACCGAAGCATCAGTTCTTTATTGTGTCCGTAATTAATATTATAGACTTTTGCGGTACATTCCAGGCAAGGGAGTTTTGCTGTATCATCTGAATTATTTGTCAGTTCAAATGCGTCTGAAAGATGCAGCTCTGTATAATCAGCATCATTTTCCAAAGGGGCTATTCCGTTGTAGAAAATAACAAATTGAGGAGAAGGTATTTTAAGCTGTTTTTTCCCGTATATATTTAAGTTGTGCTGTTTGATGTAACTTTCATATTGTTTACCAAAATAAATCAACCCGCGAAGCGGCATATTTGGATTTAAGGTACTCTGATGCTCATACAGATTTAGTGTTCCACGAACGATGAAAGATACATCATTTTTGTAGCCAAGATAAATTACATCATCAATGGTGTAAACAGTAAGTTCCTTTTCGTCTGAGTAACCAGTGTTGTTCAGCGCGTTATATAATTCAAGCAGGACAGAACGCTCACTGAAAATTTTACGGAATAACGCATCCCGGTATTTCTTTTGTACAAAAACCCGTTTTGTATGATGGATTTTTCGTGTGTTTTTCCCCATATCATATTCTCCTTTGATTATAAAAAAATAAAATGGTTTTCACAATACTTTTCTGAAATAGCTGGCGAATTGCCGGGACATAAAAGACTGATATTCAGAAAATGAATTTCACAGAAATGAAATTTGAATTGCGATAAATGTAGAGTAACATGGGAAAGTTGAAACGGCAAGTGTTAGAAAAAAGTTTGTGTATAATCACCATAAAACCGGATGCTTAAAAAATGTATATAAGAGATTTGCATTTTTTAAACATCCGGTTTTATTTTTAACAATCAATCATTTTATGGTCAGCTTTTTATTTGCTATAAAATACTGATGTAGGATTGGATACATAAACAGTTGTGGAACAATTTTTCTTTCCGACTTTGCAGACCGGCTTGACACTGATGTAGTACATGGTATTTTTTTTCAGCTTTTTCTTTTTAAATTTTTTCAGGGTGTAGCTGGTGTTTTTACTTTTAACGGTGTCTACTTTCGTAAAAGTTTTCGTATCGTAGCTTGTGGAAACGTATATTTCATATGCGGAAGCACCGGAAACTTTTGACCAGTTGATCTTTATTCCTGAGCCGGACTGTTTTGCAGTAATCTTTTTAGGCGAGGTGCCAAAAGTAATGACGGTACTCCATGGACTGTAAACTTTTTGCTTAGTGCCTGCAAGTGTGACATAGGAACGGACTCTTGCTGAATAAAAAGTGCCTGCTTTGATTTTTTTTGAATTGGTATATGTTCCAAGGTAACTGTAAAATTTTGTTTCGTTTACAATCGGTTTTTTAAATTTTTTGGAATCAGAAACTTTTGTTATCTGCAACTGAAATGCTTTGGCACCATTAATGCCTTTCCATTCAAAGCTGGCATCTCCGGGATAAGCAGTTGTCACTTTAAAATCACGTATTTTCTTTGGAAGTGTTGTGGCATAGGTTTCTGTGTAAGTATTAGAAACAACTGTAAAGTCAGAATTGCTGTTTAAGGCATAAACGCAGATTGCATAAGAGCCATCTTCTTTTAAGTTTTTAATCGTACAGGAATTTGTACTTGTGGTAAGTTCCTTGGAAAGATCAGAAAGACCACTTGGATAATATACAACTTTATATCCGGATGCACCGGAAACGGCTGCCCATTTAAAGGACAGGGATGCAGCGGTTGCTTTGGTTCCTGTAATTTTTGATGTTTTATCGCTGATCCGTGCAACAACTTTTAAGGTGTCAGACCAGTTTCCAATATCACAGAGATTTTTATCGTCCGTATAGAAATAGTCGGCAGGAGCAGTGTAGGCGCAGACACGCGCATAAAAAACAGATTTGCCGGACGGAGCATGTATTTTCGCAGTCGGTTCGTAATAGGAACCTTCATCCTTCCAGGTGATTTTGTCCTCGCTTGTTTCAAGACGATAATAGATGGTCTGGTCACCTGACGAAACCGCATCCCAGGTAAGGGTAATATCTGGATTTTCGTAAGGCTCAATATCTGTTTCTTTTAAATTTGTGACAGTTGCAGTCTTTGCTTCGACATTTACATTTGCCAAAATAAGCAGAATAAATGCAAAAGTAAAAGCCAGTGCAAACTTCAATAAGGTTGGTACATAAGCTTTTGTTTTCATAAACTCTCCATTCCTGCGCATGCTGCGCAAATACTCCTGTCAGACAGACAGGGACTAAATTGCTTTTAGTGTAACATATTTTGATGATGAAAGGAATGGAGAAAAATATATTAATTTGCAGTTGCAAGGTCAGAATCCGTTTCCTGTCCGGTCAGATCATTGGAACTGAGGTCAGAGTTTGTTCCCGGATTCGAAAAATCATGTGAGAAAAGGGTAGGAATCGCATGTATCCCGAGCAGCAGTACAAAAGAACAGGCGATAACAGCGAAAATCTTTGCATAAGCAGAGCGTCTGTTTCGCGCAGTTTGCGATGATAGGTGTACCGTGGCAGCATAAGAGTGCAGCCGGGTGTACAGATTTTTTATATACTCAAACTTCGCACTTGAATAAGTGCCTATGCACCTTGAAAATTCAATAATAACTGGCACAAATATAGCATGAAACCGTCTGGTTTTGATATCATTGAGTTGCTCAAAATCAATCTGCAAATGTAGACAAAAGAACCAATGATACTGGGACGGTCCCCATTTTTATAACCATATTTGGGGGCAGTGATATCTATTTCCGGAAAATCCTGAGTCAGGTTAAGCAGTTCATTGATGCAGGCAATGTTATCGTCGGTGAGTATATGTGTCAGGGCAGAATGCCGCAGTCTGTCCGGGAACGCTACCTGAAAATGAAGGAGGCTCCCGATCATCCGCAGAATCTGGATGTATTGATCCAGAATTTTGACTGTGCATTGTCTCACCCTGATGCCAATGACCTGGAAAAACTGAAAGAAGCCGTTATAAATTCATCCTTCTGATAAGGCCATAAAATAAGGCAGCCCCATATAGCTGAGTCTGCCTTACCTTCTTTACTTAACGTTGATGCCTCTGGCATATTGTTGTAAAAACTGTTCTTTTCCACATGGTCTGCCCAAATAATATCCCTGCAGATAATCAACCTTCATTTCTTTCATTTTCAAGAGCCATTCCTTTTCCTCGATGCCTTCTGCGCATATCCTGACGTTAATGCTATGTACCATCGGGATGATATTTTTGTATAATTCATAATCTCTGGCACTGTTCATCGCCTTGGCAGTAAAATCCCTATCCATTTTCACATAACTCGGATTCATATCACGTATACAATGAAGATTCGAATATCCTGTTCCAAAATCATCGATCACGAAGGGGATCCCGTTCGTGTCCAAGCTCTTACGGAATTTGCAGAATGCTGGTGTCATATCCATAAATCCGCTTTCTGTCATTTCAACGCATAAACATTCCGGCTTTAAAGTGTACTTTTGAATCACATCCAGAATATCCCGCTCTACATTGCCCTGCAGGATCTGAACATAGGATACATTTACATTCATCCGGAAGTCCGGAATATATTTCTGCATTTCACAGCACATTGCTGCGGCTTCGTTCAAAATATATCTTCCGGCGGGAATAATCAATCCGGTCTCTTCCAACAATGGGATAAATTCCATCGGTGAAACAAGCTTCTGTCCTTCTTCCGTTATCATGGAAAAACGCATTAGCGCCTCTGCTCCAATGATCTGTTCCGTCTGGCAGTCCACGATCGGCTGATAATTGACTTCAAAGCCTTCGTAATTGTTTACAATAGCATTACGAAGTGCTGCTATGATTCTTCCTTTTCGTAAAAAGACCTCATAGTCATCCTGATTAAAAATATAGAATCCGTTTTTACCCATGCTTTTTGCCTGTTTCAGAGCAAATTCAAATTTTTTACGGCATTCTTCAGTCCCTTCACAAAATGTTGCTGCATTTATAACACCAATAGAAACGGAAAATACAGCTTCATAATTTTCGGCTACTATAAAATTATAAAGTTTATCTGTGATCTTTTCTTTCAGTGCCACAGCGTCTTCCGCAGAAGAAGCATCCAGATCCACGATCACATACTGATCCGCTACCAGATGGTAAATTCTCTGCTTGTCTGAAAGGCATTCCTTCATGCAGCCGGCTACACTTTTCAGGATATAATTACCATAATCAGCTCCCCTGGAGCTATTGATCGCTCCGAAATCATCAATTCCTACATGCATCAAAAAGCCCTTGGAAATAGGTGCCTTTTGTGAACACAGGTAAGCAAGGAATTCCGGACCACCAAGCAGTCCTGTAACATTATCGGCTCTTCTCTTGTTGCCGGTCTCATTCAGACATCCGACCAGATACTCTGCCCTTCCCTGCTGATCATTGATCACGATACCACGGCAGTTGATCCAGACCGGCATACCTTCTTTATCAAGCCACCTGTAATGAAGATTATGTACCTTTTCTCTTCCTTCGCATATATCCGCAAGATGCTTTGTAAGCATCCTGCGGTCTTCCTCATACACTACCTTCATAACTTCATTTGCAGCATCTGTCAGAAGATTTTTCGATATATTAAACCGTGTCACAGCTGACTGTGAGATCTCAAAGATATTATTCTGCAGATCAAATATAAACAGATAATCATCCATACATTCTGTAATAATCTCAAATAAGATTTCTGCTGTCTGCTCTCCAAACACATTAAATATATCATTAATCACAACAAGTACCTTCCTTTTGACAACTTCACCCTATCCCTGCCATTTTTCTAGAATAACTTAAAGATATTCACGCGGTCATGCATCTTGGCTGCTCCCTCTGCCAGATTAATACTGATCGCAGTATTCTCTTCTGATGATGCCGCATTGCCCTGTACCACACCGGACAGCTGTTCAATTCCCTGACCGATCTGTTCCAAGGACTCTGCCTGGGAGTTGGCTTTCTCCATGGTGTTCTGTGCAAGCTCTGCAAAGGACTCCATATCTGCAATGATCTGATTGAATGCGTCTGCTGTTGTTCTTGTGATCGTATTTCCCTTTTCAATTTCCACTAAGGTCTTATCGATCAGATCTCTCGTATTTACAGCAGACTTTGCACTGTCTGCTGCCAGCTTGCCGATCTGATCCGCAACCACTGCAAAGCCTCTTCCTGCTTCTCCTGCTCTGGCAGCTTCTATGGAAGCATTCAGGGATAACAGATTGGTCTGGGATGCAATAGTCTCGATATCGGTGATAATATTACCGATCTCTTTGGAGATTTCTGTAATGTGCTCCATTTCCGTGAGCAGCTCATTCATTTTTTCTTTTTCTTCGTTCGCTTTGTTTGCAGAAGCTTTTACACGTGCTGATGCGCTCTGCGTTTCTTTCGCTGTATCTGCAGCCAGATCCACGACAGTGTCAATGGTGGCATTCAATTCCTCGATGACTCCTGCCTGCTCTGTTGCACCGTTCGCCAAGGATTTTGATGCATTTTCCACCTCGGATGAATTCGATGATACCTGTTCTGCCAGATCGCTGATCTCGGTCAGGGTACTGTTAAAGCGCTTCAGAATATACAGCAGTGATGTCTTCAATTCTGAGAAATCTCCCAGGAAATCTGTAATCTCATCACCATTTCTGGTCAGGTCACCCTGCGCGATTGCCTTAACCTCCGCGGAGATCTCCCTGACATAATCTGCCAGAATACCCATGGCTTCTTTCAGATTCCTGATGGTATCGCCAAACTCATCCTCAGACTCATAGGTAAGCATTTCTACGTTAGACAGTTCACCCTTACGCAGACTGGCAACCGCTGCTTCTATCTGTTCTACCGGCTCTGTAATGGAATTGGTAATGATGCTTCCGATCAGTGTCGTCACTACAGCAATCGCAAGACCCGCTGCCACGATCACAACAAATATGATTATGGTGCATACCTTGGCCATGGTCTTTGCCCGATCTAATTCTACCTGGAACTCATCACGCAATGAAGTTAATTTCTCAGTAAAAGACTTATATTCTTCATACACCTCTCCGATCATCAGCTTCGCTGCTTCCTGCTGTTTACCCTCACGGCTTAACTTCAAAATTTCATCGGAAGCAGCCCTATATTTTTCCCATGCAGCGCTTGCCACTTCATAATCATCCCGTCCTTTTTGAGCTTTGCTGTCTGCAGACATGATTGCATCCAGCTTCGCAGAGGTATCCTGAATCTGACTCTCCAGCTTCTGGATTTCTTCTTCGCAGGAGTTCATGTCCGCGGTATCTGATTCTACCAGATGCTGATACTGTTTGATTCTGTATTTCGCAGTCATTGTCTCTAAATCCTGCAGATATTCCAATGACGGAGACCAGACCTCCGTGATCTTCTCTATATTTGAGCGAATTACTAATGTCGAGATCAGTGCCACCAACACTAAAAATAATGTCATAACAAGCACTGTCATTCGATATACTTGTAATTTTCCTGCAACCTTTAAGTTAGCTATACGCTTTTTGATCTTTTCCATGATGGTTTGCCTTCCTTTGTAAATTATTGATCTTTTATAACATTTATTTGTCCATAGACGATTAAAAGATATCATACTTTATTGGAATAATCCATAAAAAAAATAAATTATTTTCTGCTAAATATTAGTGACTCAAACTCCGCACTTGAATAAGTGCCTATGCACCTTGAAAATCCAATAATACCTGGCACAAATATAGCATGAAACCGTCTGGTTTTGATATCATTGAGTTGCTCAAAATCAATCAAGCTGCAAATGTAGACAAAAGGACCATTGGATACAAACGCAGGAAACTGTCCATGGAAAAAGGAACCTCCGCCATGCTTTCGCTTTTGGAAGCTGCTAAAAAGGCGGTAATCCCTACGGAATATGTTCTCTTTGACAGCTGGTTTTCCTCTCCAGGTACGCTTCATGCTGTAAAAGAGATTGGATATGATGTAATCGGCATGGTTAAGAAAACTCCAAAGATGTTCTTATGGATCAATTAAAGGTACTTTGATATCGTAATATGGAAGTAAAATGCTTCCCGGCATACTTTCCAATGCCGGAATTTGAGCGGGTAAACTGGTATTGCGTGATCGCACAAAAAGGGTCAGGCGCTTGACTTTTTACACATTCCATGCTAGATTGAAAATAATCGTAAAAAATAAAACACCATGAAAAAGAGAGTACATCTGTTGGAACTTTACAGAGAAGTTTCTATAATTCCGGGAAAGGTGTTGTGAGACATGTATTTTAAGAAAAACTGTGTCACAGAAAATGAAAGGTCGAACCGGAATGAGGCTGAGAGGAAACGGGCGGACATAGATGGAAGATGGCTTTGGAGTGGCAGGACTGAACTGTTTTAGAAAACGACAGATAAGTCCCGACAGGTCCGCCTGTTACAGCGGGAGATATTACAGCAGATGCGCACCGGGGCAGTATGTATCCGGGCAGTCCGTGAGATATCAGAATGAGGCTGGCATTTTATGCCGGTAAATGGGAGTGGTACCACGGGATAACGTCTCGTCTTCTTTTTAGAGGACGGGACTTTTTTGTTATAATCCGCATCCATAAGCAAATTATTTAAGAAAGAAGGAAATACACATGAGCAGCAAAGGGAAATTTTATATGACAACAGCGATTGCCTACACATCAGGCAAGCCACACATTGGAAACACCTACGAGATCGTACTTGCAGATGCAATTGCAAGATTTCGCCGTCAGGAAGGCTATGATGTTTACTTCCAGACCGGAACAGACGAGCATGGTCAGAAGATCCAGGAGAAAGCCGAGAACGCTGGTATCACTCCGAAGGAATATGTAGACAACGTTGCCGGAGAAGTAAAACGTATCTGGGATCTGATGAACACTTCTTATGATAATTTTGTCCGTACAACGGATGAAGATCATGAGAAACAGGTAAAAAAGATCTTCAAAAAATTATATGATAAAGGTGACATCTACAAAGGTTCCTACGAGGGACTTTACTGTACTCCGTGTGAATCTTTCTGGACAGAGTCACAGCTTGTAGACGGCAAATGCCCGGACTGCGGACGTGAGGTCCAGCCGGCAAAAGAGGAAGCATATTTCTTTAAAATGAGCAAATATGCTGACAAGCTCATCGATTACATTAATGAGCATCCGGAATTTATCCAGCCGGTTTCCAGAAAAAATGAGATGATGAACAACTTCCTGCTTCCGGGATTACAGGATCTTTGTGTATCCAGAACCTCATTTTCCTGGGGTATTCCGGTTGATTTTGATCCGAAACATGTTGTGTATGTTTGGTTAGACGCGCTGACAAACTATATCACAAAGATCGGATATGACGCAGATGGCAATTCCAGTGAGCTGTTCAACAAAAACTGGCCTGCAGACTTACATCTGATCGGAAAAGATATCATCCGTTTCCATACGATCTACTGGCCGATCTTTTTGATGGCACTGGATCTGCCGCTGCCAAAACAGGTATTTGGACATCCGTGGCTTTTACAGGGTGGCGAGAAGATGAGTAAATCCAAAGGAAATGTGATCTACGCAGATGATATGGCTGATTTATTCGGTGTGGATGCGACACGTTACTTTGTACTGCACGAGATGCCGTTTGAAAATGACGGAATCATTACCTGGGATCTTGTCATTGAGCGTTACAACTCTGACCTTGCAAATATTCTTGGAAACCTTGTAAACCGTACGATCTCCATGAGCAACAAGTATTTTGACGGTGTAGTAAAGAGTACAGGTGTGGCTGAGGAAGTTGATGCAGATTTAAAGGCAGTTGTAACATCTACAAGGGATAAAGTTGCAGAGAAAATGAAAAACCTGCGTGTTGCAGATGCAATCACAGAGGTATTTAACTTATTCCGCCGCTGCAATAAATATATCGATGAGACAGCACCATGGGTACTTGCAAAGGACGAGGCAACAAAAGACCGTCTGGCAGAAGTTCTTTACAATCTGGTAGAATCCATCACCATCGGAGCATGTCTGTTAAAGAGCTTTTTACCGGAGACAGCAGACCGTATCTTAGCGCAGCTTAGCACAGGTATGCGTGAATATGATGATCTCGATAAATTCGGACTTTATGAGAATGGAAATAAAGTAACGGAAAAACCGGAAATCCTTTTTGCACGTCTGGATGCAAAAGAGATCATGCCAAAGATCGATGCGATCCGTGAAGCACAGAAAGCAGAGTTTGAGGCAGAGCAGAGAGCACTTGGTGAATTGCCAGAGACAACAGAGGAAGCAGGCGAAGCAATCGATATCGAGGCAAAACCGGAGATCGAGTATGATGACTTCATGAAAATGCAGTTCCAGGTCGGAGAGATCATTTCCTGTGAAGCAGTGCCGAAGTCAAAGAAATTATTATGCTCCCAGGTAAAGGTCGGAAGCCAGGTAAAACAGATTGTTTCCGGTATCCGTAAATATTACACACCGGAAGAGATGGTCGGCAAAAAAGTCATGGTACTTGTAAACTTAAAACCAGCAAAACTTGCCGGAGTTTTATCGGAAGGAATGTTATTATGCGCAGAGGATGCAGAGGGCAATCTTGCGCTGATGACACCGGAAAAAGCAATGCCGAGTGGAGCAGAGATCTGCTAACATATTGAAAAATAAAAATCTGTCATGACAGTTGCGATAAATCTATGATGTTGTGCCGGATTTGTGAGGGAAAAAGAGATAGTGTATGCGCTATCTCTTTTTCGATATCACACAGGGAGGAACAAAAGAGTGAGAAAAAAAATACAGGGGATATTTCAAAGAAACCTGCCATTTGTGCTGGTGTTTATGGTGGCACTTATCTGGCATCTGGTCATTAAAATTTCTGCCGGTGATGATGTTGTCTATTTTCAGACGCTGATGGATGGAAGAAGTATCTGGGAGATTTTAGCGCACCGCTATGCGACATGGTCTTCAAGAATGGCAATCGAATTTGTTCTTATACCACTGGTACAGGTTTCGTGGCTGTGGAAAATCCTGGATATTATTATTTATACACTGATTCCTGTATTGTTATACCGCTTATTAAATAATTACACGGAATATATTGATGAAAATGTAAGCTGGTCAGATAAAGATTCAGACAGGGAAGAATCTAAGAGTATATTAAAATGGCTTGTCTGTGCGTTTATGCTGCTTTACCCATTTTCGGATATGGTATCAGCTGGCTGGATCGCAACGACGGTCAACTATCTGTGGCCGCTTTTTGGAATCTTATATATCGCCCTGATTTTACAGAAACTGGCACAAAATAAGTTTTTGCACTGGTATGAGGGCGCAGCAGGGGTGATCTGTTGTATTTTTTGCAGCAGTCAGGAACAGGTGGCAGCAATTTTACTGGTTATGATTTTTCTTGCGTTACTTTATAACTGGCATAGAAAAAAAGCGGGGAGTCTGTGGATTTACGGATATTTTGCCGTTGATCTGATCTCACTTTTTACGATTTTGTGCTGTCCGGGAAATAGTATCCGCAGCATGCAGGAAGTCGAAGGGCGTATGCCGGAATTTGCACATTTTTCCATTTGGGAAAAGATTTATATGGGAGTTGTAAATATAGAACGCATTTTTATTGCGCAGGTTAACAGTATTTTTCTGATCGTCTCGGTTATACTGGCAGTACTGGTCGGACTGAAAACGAAAAATATGATAAAAACATTGCTGTCATCCGTTCCTGTATTTTGTATTCTTGGATATGCACTGATCCGCACCGGGCATCCGTGGTATGAAAAAATATTTATTATACCGGAACAGACAGCAGGGTGGAATTTTAAAGATCCGGTGAACTGGCTTCCGGTGTTATTTTTGATCGTGACGGTGGCGGGGATGTCCTATGCACTGTTTTGTCTGATGAGAGAGAAGCTGGAAATATATCTTTATACACTTGTGATGCTTGGTGTGGGACTGGCATCCGGCATTGTCATGGGATTTTCTCCGACAATCTATGCATCGGCAGACAGACCATATATTTATCTGTATTTTATTCTGATGGTAACGTGTCTTTTTTGTATCCGGCAGATGTATGGGCAGATCAGAAAAGAAATTCCGGTACTGGTTCAGAAGATTTCAATGGTTGTGCTTGGAATGTTTTGCATGGTCAATATCGCAGAAACACTTTGGATGTGTCATATTATGTAAAAGAAACAGATGGATAAGGTAATCATTTTATACAGTTTTGCCGATGTTAAAGATATATGAACGGTTTCATTTTCATGACGGGCATGTTTAAATTGATCCATATAATGTTTGTTTACAGAATGTACGATTTATCTGCAAAGAGATATTCTGGGATTCCTGTCATGATTTCAGGGAGGAATATGAGCTATGGGATTTTCAGTAAATAGTGCTGGGAGCACCAGTGGAGCTATGGCAATGGTTGGAACATTGACCATTAAAAATGCGAATAAAGATGCACGTGCGCGTATTGATTATGTCTGTGGAAAGAGTAAAAGCAGCACAAAGAAAAAAGTAAATTATAATTACAGGGAAGTTTCGAATCAGCTTTTGCGTGCGAAAAAGCCGCAGGGCGCAGCAAATGCGCTGACAAAGGCAAAGAGCAGACTTGCCACTTTGCAGCGGTGTGCAGCAACCGGGGAATATGACAGCAAGGAGATATCTGCAGCAGTTGCGCATGCGAAAAGAATGGTAGAGTGCGCACAGTTAAAAGTCCGCCACTTAAAGCAGGAAGAGATCGAAAACAATAAATATAAACGCGAGAACCGGGCGGATAATATGCAGAAAAAAGGTGAGATCAGGCGCCGGGCTGCAAATAAAGAGCGTGAGTTGAAAGAAAAGATTGCGATTGAAGAAATACAGAATGTACAAAAGGAAAAGGCAAAGCGTGTTGAAATACGGCAGAAGCGCAATAATCACAGACGTCAGGAGCAGAGTAAGATCAGCGAAGCGGATATGAAATATATAAAAGCACAGATGGAAAACCACAACACATCTGATATATCTCCTGATTCCGGCGTGATCGTGAGCCTGTCTGCCGAATCTGCAAATCTGCAGATGACAGAGGCACAGATCAAGATGCAGGCACAGCAGGATGCGGAGTTAGAGACAGATCTGACATTGACGGATGCTGCCGGTGCATTGCCGCAGGGGATGTCTGCTTCTTATACCGGTGATCCATCGGGAAGCGCATCTGCCACAGGGCAGGGAATGACAGAGAATATTAATATTTCGATTTAATAAAAAAAAGATACTCAATTAACAAAAAGACATTTTATATAACCTCTCTTCTTTTTAAGATAAAAATAAAAAAGATGGGAGGTTTTTTATGTCGAAAAAAAGAAAACTACATCATGCAGATTTAATTGTGCCACACAGTTCTATTCGATTGCAGTCTGGGGAATGTGTCATGGAGACAAGCGGTAAAGTCAATGAAATGGTGGAGAGTGTCAGCGGACAGATGGAGGAGCTCTCTGGGCAGATAAAAACGGTCCGGGAGCTGGTACAGGGAACAATTACAGGACTTGAACATCAGAAACAGCAGATTGAGGGTGGAATGAACACTGTAAATATGATGATGCAGCAGTCAAAAGATACGGCAAATATAAATGGTGAAGTTGAACTTCAGGTAGAGATGCTGGGATTAAAATTAGAGCAGATCACAGATTTTGTAAATAATATTGAAGATATTGCATCACAGACGAAGTTATTATCCTTGAATGCATCGATTGAAGCAGCACGTGCAGGAGAGCATGGCAGAGGATTTTCCATTGTTGCAGAGGAGATCCGCAAACTTGCAGACAATTCCGGTGAAATTGCAAAAGAAATCCAGATTGTGATAAAAGAAGTAATGGAATGTTCTAAGAATGCAGTGGAAAAAGTGGCTATGGCAGGTGATTCTGTCAAAGTACAGGTAGAAAGTGCCGGACATACTATAGAGGCATTTGGAAATATGAATGATGTTATGGAACAAATGATACAGGATCTTGATCATATATCCGGAAAAGTAGATGAGATGAATGGAAGAAGACATGCAGTGTTAGATAAGATACATGCAATAGGTGCTTCTTCTGAGCATACGGTAAGATCTACTGAGTTTTCATTTAAATTAAGAAAATAAATTATGAAAAAGAGATCATCGAAAAAGGTTATTAAATTTGCCAGTTACCGTGTGTTAATGATATATTGATATTATAAAAGTGTATCCTGTAGGAAAAAATGATTGACATATAAGAAAAAAGGAGAAACACAATTATGATATTTGAGACACATGCACATTATGATGATGAACGGTTTGAAGAGGACAGAGAGGAATTGATCACATCCATGCCAGAACGTGGCGTTGGAACGATCATCAATGTCGGTGCATCGATCGAATCCACCAAAACAACACTTGCGCTGTCAGAGCGGTATGAATTTGTTTATGCGGCAGTCGGAGTGCATCCAAGTGATATCAGTGGTCTGAATGAGGAAACATTTGCATGGCTGAAAGAGCAGACCAAAAGAGAAAAAGTGGTTGCAGTTGGAGAAATCGGGCTTGATTATTACTGGGATAAGGAGCCGGAAATACAAAAACAGCAGCGATACTGGTTTGCTGAGCAGATGAAGTTAGCGAGGGAAGCATCACTTCCTGTAATCATTCATTCGAGGGATGCGGCAGCAGATACCATGGAAGTGATGAAATCTGTATATGCGGAGGAAATTCCGGGAGTCATCCACTGTTATTCTTATTCGAAGGAGATGGCACAGGAATTTATAAAAATGGGATATTATATCGGTGTCGGAGGTGTTGTGACTTTTAAAAATGCCAAAAAGTTAAAGGAAACCGTACAGGAAATCCCGCTGGAACGAATCCTTTTAGAAACCGACTGTCCATATATGGCACCGGAGCCGCATCGCGGAGAGAGGAATGATTCATCCTATATCCCGTTTGTGATCGCCAAGATTGCAGAACTAAAAGGAATCACACCGGAAGAAGTGGAGCAGGTGACCAGGGCGAATGCAGAACGGTTATTTCGTATAATGTAATTTATTTTCTGTACATGATAAAAAGTCTATGTTATCATAGCACCATAAACTGGTTGCGTAAAAGAGCGTAATCACAAACCTAAAAGAGTTATAGGAAGAAGGGAAAAAGATGATATACAATCAAAATTACATAGGAGAGATTATTTGAGGTGGTAAATTTCGTTGCAACCACGCACCCTATGGGTTAAAAGAGATGCAGGAGCCGCGACGCCTGCCAAATAATCTCTTTCATCTATAAAGATATGCTCTGTTTATGGTAACAGGGCTTTATTTTTTACCAAGTTCCAGGGTATCATCCCAGAAGCGCTTCGGGATATTCTGCGCCTGGAGTTCTGGATTGATCCGTGCCTGGATGGCGATGTGGTCGAAAAAGGTCTGCCACAGCTCCTGGTATTTGGTCTCGCTGTCGGAGGTATGTTTTAAAAGCTCCTGATCTATACCGGAGGCGTCCACTAACAAAAAATTCTTTCCGGCGGCGTGAACTGCGGCAAGCTGGCGGTTCTTGTCATATATCAAAAAATTCTCCTGCGGGAGACGATCGGTAAAGTGCTCTGCCAATATCGGCAGGGCATTATTTTTGGGGTGAATCGTGGAAAACAGTACACCATTTTCCAGTTCTGAAAAACGAAGAAAACCGAGCAGGTGATGTGCCTCATTTGCTGTAGCACGGGACAGAATAAACAGGCGGTGGACATAAGGGTTGGCAAGATCACAAATGGCGCGTGCTCCGGCAGGTGTATTCAGACCAAGTACAAGAGTATGGTAGATGGCGTCCGCTTTGTCTAAGTTATTCTTTTTTTCCGGAACAATGGAAAGAATCGCATTTAAAATGGTATCGTAAAATTCACTGCCAAGTTTGCGCTGTATGGTGCGAGCGACTTTCGATGCTTTATCAGAGGAAGTTTCCACATGGATATACTCACAAAATAGTTGATAATTGTCCGGTTCATGACACAGAATGTGGATATCATCGTGGGTGCAGGCGCTTTTTGGGGCACTGGAAGAACTATCAGCCGATGTGCTGCGGGCAGAATATTTTTTGTTTTCTTTTACCTTAAAATCCCATGCATCATAGATGCCGGATAAGATTCCATTGGGGGAATCTTCACAGATAAATGTGTACATATTATAAAATCCTCGTTATAGAAAGCCATTAATGCATCGGATTAATGATCATTAAGATGATGTTACAGCGAAATAGCAGGTTTTAATTTGCCAGCCGCTAAATTATGAATCGCTGTAGGTTCCGTCATCAGGAGAATAAACTGAGCTGCTGGTATCCCGCTTCACGTATTTCACGTGGAATCTGGGTGCGGTCTGCGATCAGGCTGCGGCAGATATAGTCCTCATCTAACTTTGTAGGGTACATCATGTGACCGGAACAGGTAATAAAGTATAGTGCACGTTTTAGTACGACACCGATCTTTTTCAGATCAGAGAAATCGAGCTTATTCATACGTCTTGCCTTTACGATGCGCGAGGCAGACTTTGCACCGATGCCGGGAACACGCAGAAGTGTACGATAATCTGCACGGTTGATCTCTACCGGAAAACATTCTAAATGGCGGAGCGCCCAGTCACATTTGGGGTCCAGATAAATATTAAAATCAGGCCGGTCTTCTGTTAGTAATTCATCTACTTTAAAATCATAATAGCGCAGCAGCCAGTCTGCCTGATAAAGCCGATGTTCCCGTAAAAGAGGCGGGCCACCCGGCAAAACCGGCAGATTTGAATTGTGGTTGACATTGACAAAGGCAGAGTAGAACACTCTCTTTAAGTCAAATTTCTGATAAAGCGTTTCGGCAACACGCATAATCTCATAATCGTGTTCCGGAGTAGCGCCAATGATCATCTGGGTGCTCTGTCCGGCTGGAACAAAACGTGGTGCTTTGCGGTAAATGGCAAGCTCGTCTTTATTTTCCGTGATACGGTTTTGAATCTGGCGCATTGGTTTCAAAATAGTGGTTCTGGATTTATAGGGAGCCAACTTCTTTAAGCTGTCAGCAGTCGGAAGCTCTAAGTTGATACTCATGCGGTCGGCAAGAAATCCTGCTTTTTCTACAAGCACGGGATCTGCACCCGGGATAGCCTTGACATGGATATAGCCGTTAAAATGATAGACATTGCGCAGCCGGTAGAGTGTCTGGTAGATCAGATCCATCGTGTAATTTGGGCTGACCATGATGCCGGAGCTTAAGAAAAGTCCCTCAATATAGTTACGCCGGTAAAATTCCATTGTCAGTTCACAGACTTCGTCGGGGGTAAAAGAAGCCCGTTTCACGTCAGAGTTACAATTATTCTGACAATAGGCGCAGTTGAAAATGCATTCATTGGTAAAAAGTATTTTGAGAAGAGAAATACAGCGTCCATCTGCAGAAAAAGTATGACAGATTCCGCATGCAAGGGAATTTCCCATACCGCTGCCATTGCCGCTGCGGTCTACTCCGCTTGAAGTGCAGGCTACATCGTACTTTGCAGCGTCGGTAAGTATGGCAAGTTTTTCCATAAGAGACATATTTTGCTGAATGTTCATGTTGATCTTCATCTCCATCCTTAAGGTCTTTGTCAAAAATATGATTGTAAGTTATGATCCGGTATTTGCATCAAATATTACGAAACATGTACTGCAAAACAAATGATGGTTTGTTGGGATATGAGTTCCCCGGCGAAGGGTGGTTCCGGGGGATTTCGATTGGCAAATTGCATCAAGCCGGGACTGTTTTGTTCCGTTGTCCGAAAATAAGGCAATCGATTTCACTCTGATTATTATCAGAGTGAAATTAGTCTGCCTGATTTAGTGTTTCTCGGAGTGACGTGTGCGTCTTAAACGCCCCGTCCGGGGGCATTAAGACTTGTGCTGCCGTCCGTGGCAGCACAACACTGTGTTACGGACAGGCAGACTAAGATTGCCTAATTTTCTCCCAAAGTCACAAAACGAATCCCGGCTTGATGCGATTTGCCAGCCGCAAGGTTGTGAACCACCCTTTGCCGGGGAACTCATTTTACAACCTTGGGGGTGCGTAAATTTTGGTAACATTCATTTCAAAAATGTCGCAAAATCTCGATGCAATCTGTTATACTTATGCTTTTAACCATACATACTTGGAATAGTAATCTGCATTATTAGTCTGTTAATTTATGAAATGATTAGTGTAATGCAACAGAGCAGATGAAAATTCAGACAAGTCATTAGGCTGAATATCAATGATACAGCACCTTAGGATTTTAAGCATATTTCCATTCGTGCGAATATCAAAAATCCGCACCTACGACCCCGATTTTGAGATGAACCGCCCGCCCCAATGGTGTTCATAACCTGAAGTCTGGCATCTTGCGCAAGATGCCACTCACAAGCCTGCGATACACCATTTGGACGGGCGACTCATATCATCAACAAACAAGAACTAATGTTCGATAAAATTAATATAACATATGACAGATTTATTTGCAACAGAAAAAACGAAAATATGTTCGATAAAATATGCGAAAACAAAAGTGTAAGATTGAAAATCTACGAAAACATAACGAAACAGCATGCATTTTATTGAAAATACAGTCGAATATGGTAAAATTGAGTAAATGGGAGGAATTTTTACAGAGGGGGAATTTTGTATGAAATCAATAAAAACCAAGATCATTGTAACTGTAATACTTTGTTCGCTGGTATCAACTTTTATCTGTGGGGCGATCAGTATTGTTAATTCAGTCAGTACTTCTTATGAAGACTCACAGCGGGAGATGCAGCTTAAGTGTGTGA
The DNA here is from genome assembly GCF_041325975.1 of Roseburia sp. Lineage (NCBI taxonomy): Bacteria > Bacillati > Bacillota > Clostridia > Lachnospirales > Lachnospiraceae > Roseburia > Roseburia sp. The sequence goes on from NZ_JBGLEJ010000004.1 coordinate 1,542,144, forward strand.
GCCAGAGCAGTGAACTTGATACCATGATGCAGAATGTTTCACAGTCAGTGGAAATGGTATACAGCATTGCAGTTGCCAAACTGGAACATGCAGCATCTTTCCGGACAAGCAAGGATTATGTGGATACTTATACAAAGCAGATGCTGCCGATTTTGATGCAGTCTGCACAGAACACTAAGGGAGCACTCACGGCGTATATCCGTTATAATCCTGAATTTACGGAACCAACAAGCGGACTTTTTCTAACAAGAGATAACAGTGACAGTGAGTTTGAGAGTGTGACGCCAACGGACTTTTCCATGTATGATCCGAGTGATGTGGAGCATGTCGGATGGTATTATATTCCGGTACAGAATGGAAAAGAAACCTGGATGGAACCATACTTAAATTCCAACATTGGTGTATATATGATCTCATACGTTATTCCAATCGAGGTGGACGGCGAGTCTATTGGTATCATCGGAATGGATATTGATTTCAGCGAATTTACGGATACGATCGATTCTTTAAGTATATTTGACAGTGGATATGGATTCCTTGTCAATGAATCTGGTAAGGTCATGTATCACAAAGATCTTGAGATTGGAAGTAATCTTGCGGATGCAGACAGCGGACTGCAGTCAGTAGTGGATGCGCTTGGAAATGAGCAGACGGAGGAGACTGCCGTTTCCTATACTTATCAGGGAAAAGATAAGGTCATGTATTATAAGACATTGGAAAATGGCATGAAATTTGTCCTTACGGCACCAAAAACTGAACTGCAGGAAAAATCCAGACAGCTTGCAAAACAGATATTCGGAGGAGCTGCTTTTGCAATGATACTTACCATAATTATCGGTACAGTACTCGGATTTACAATCACAAAGCCGATCACCCAGATCGACGGTATCGTAAAACAGACGGCTGAATTTGAGTTTGCGAGCAATCCGGCAAACCAGCACCTTTATAAAAGAAAAGATGAAACCGGAAGAATGGCGATATCACTTCACAACATGCGCAAGAATCTGCGTCAAATGGTAGCAAATATCCGTCATGTATACACAGATCTGAAAAATACGACAGAACAGCTTTCTGATACAACGAAACGTGTGCGTGAGATGAGCAGCGTCAACACAGATACGACGCAGGAACTTGCAGCAGCAATGGAAGAGACAGCGGCGACGATGGAGACGGTCAACACCACGGTCAGTGACATCAAAGAGCGCGCAACGGATATTGAGCGGTATTCAAAGGAGGGACGGGAGTCTTCTGTTGAGGTAAAGGAACGTGCAGATCAGCTTAAGTTAAAGACGCAGGCTGCAAGCGAAAAAACGGTTCAGATGTACGAAAATGTACAGCAGAAAACAGAAGCTGCCATGGAGCAGGCAAAAGCAGTAGAAAAGATCAACCAGTTTACACAGGCAATCCTTGAAATTTCAAGTCAGACGAATCTGCTGGCATTAAATGCCTCGATCGAGGCGGCAAGAGCCGGAGAGGCAGGAAAGGGATTCGCAGTCGTTGCTGGAGAGATCGGTAAACTGGCAACCCAGTCATCCACGACTGTCGGCAGTATTAATGAGATCATAGCTGAGGTCAATGAGGCTGTGGCGAATATGACAGGATGCTTAAAAGAGAGCACAGATTTCTTAGAGCAGACGGTGCTTAAAGATTATGAGGATTTTATGGGAGTTGCAGACCAGTATACAAAGGATGCGACGGTGTTCGATGATGACATGTCTGCCATCAGCGGACAGATCAATACACTGTTAAAATCTATTGTTGAAATCGCGGATGCCATGCAGGGTGTCAGCTCGACGGTTTCCGAGGCGGCTGACGGTGTGGCGGATATCGCACAGAAAACACTTGAGGTTTCCGGAATTGTGCAGGGAAATGAAACGCTTGTGGACAATAACCGTGAAAATATTGTGCGACTGAACAGTGTCATCGAAATGTTCCATGATGAAAAATAAATCTTTGCCTTATATATGATTTTTGTATATAATGAGAGACAGGGTGTCAGAGACGGACAGACCGTGATGGCATCCTGTTTGTATATTTATGGCGATAGGTCTGCCCATGGAATGCGCAGTCTGTTTATTGTATACAATATTTTATACGCAGAAATGGAGAATAGTGTGAAAAATAAGAATTTTCACACGCAGGAATGGAGAATAACATGGATAACGATATTTTTTCACAGTTCCCGGACAGGGAAACATTTGACAAATACTGGAATGAGAATTATGTTCCTGTTACATACGAGGATGTGGCAGTGGTATTTCGCGATTTTGTAAAATCTGCAGAGGGACATATTTATCTTTCTGATTATGAGGAGAAAGGATGTATTTCCAAGGAAGATTTCAAGGATAATCTTTCCCAGGAGGCGCAGTTTGCTTTTCAGGATGGACTGACGGAAGTATTTTATGATAAAAATCCGGAGCTTTATGAAACGGCATTTGCGCTTTTTGAGGAAGCACAGATGACAGGTCAGGGAGATGCAAGTGTGGCACAGACTTTTCATGAGACATTTAACGGGTTGTATGCAGAGTTTTTAGATACGCTGTTTGAGGAAATGTTAAGTAACCGGGAGGATTGAGAGGAGTTTTATGGCTACATTAGGGATTCCGCAGAATACGATTGCGGTTTTGCAGAAATATCATTTTAATTTTCAGAAAAAATTCGGGCAGAACTTTCTGATCGATCCGCATGTGTTAGAGAAGATCGTTGAGGCCGCGGGAGTGACAAAAGAAGATTTTGTCCTTGAGATCGGTCCGGGTATCGGTACGATGACGCAGTATCTGTGTGAAAATGCCAGAGAAGTGGTTGCGGTAGAAATCGATACCAATCTGATCCCGATCTTAGAGGATACACTGAGTGCTTATGATAATGTGACGGTGATCAATCAGGATATTTTAAAACTGGATATCGCAAAACTTGCGATGGAAAGAAATGATGGAAAACCGATCAAGGTTGTGGCAAATCTTCCATATTATATTACAACGCCGATCATCATGGGACTTTTTGAGAGCCATGTGCCGATCGACAGTATTACGGTTATGGTGCAGAAAGAAGTTGCAGACCGTATGCAGGTAGGACCGGGAACAAAAGATTACGGTGCATTGTCTTTGGCTGTGCAGTTTTATGCAAAACCGGAGATTGTTGCGAATGTTCCTCCAAACTGTTTTATGCCAAGACCAAATGTCGGCAGTGCGGTGATCCGTCTGACCAGACACGAAGAAGTACCGGTGCAGGTGGATGATGAAAAACTGATGTTTAGCATTATCCGCGCATCTTTCAATCAGAGAAGAAAAACACTTGCAAATGGATTGTCAAATGCGCCTCAGGTACATCTTTCCAAGGAAGAGATACAGCAGTGCATCGCAGAGCTTGGTGAACCGCTTACGATCCGGGGGGAGGCACTTACATTAGAGCAGTTTGCTACACTTTCCAATATCATTGGAAGCAGACAGAAAAAATAAAATAGCATCAAAAAGGAGAAGGTTATGGACGAAAATCAGAACATGAACAATGGACAGCAGACTTATGGGAACCAGCAGTATAACAATGGACAGCAGACCTATGGGGACCAGCAGTATAACAATGGACAGCAGATGTATGGAAATCCGCAGTACAACCAGAATACCTGGGCACCGCAGGAACAGCATGGACCGGTTTCAGATATTTTCTGTTATCTGTTACTGATCATAATGCCATTGCGGGAGATCATCAGCATGGTTTCTGCCTCATCCATATTTCAGTCGATGACATATGAAAGCATTATGGATGGCAGCTATATGAATGTGATGTACAGTGGAAATTATGTTATATTTTCCCTGCTCAGTTATGCATTGCTTGCAGCATTTATTATTTTTGTGGTAATCGATATCGTAAAGATCAATAAGCAGAATTACAAAATACTTGGACTGATCTTGTTTGCAATCTTTTTAAAACCGGGATATTATGTGTGGCGTGCACATCTTCTGAAACGAAAAATGGCATTTCCGATCGTGTACACAGTACTGTATTCTTTACTCATCATAGCTGAGATCGGATTTTCCATGATGCAGGCATTTGGTCTTGTAATGAATATGATGTAAAAAATCTGAATGAGAAGTCTCTCTGTTTCATATATTAAATGGACAGGGAGATTTTTTTATGGGAAGACGAAGAAAAAAACGTACAAATTCCTGGTTTACAGGAATCTGTCTGATACTGTTATTGCCGGTTTTTATCACGACACTGATGCAGAGAATGCGGTTGGAAAATCTTATATATGGAAAAGATGGAGTGCAGGAAGTCTTTACTACAGCCGATAGTGAAAAAAATATGGAGGGAGAAATCCGGCAGCATCTGGAAAACAGGAAGAGTCTATTAGCGGAACAGACAGAGACGACAGACGATGGCAGGAAAGAAGAGGATGACGCAGTTGAGATAAAGATTTTACAGATTGTGGCACAGGAAATTGGTGTCGATAAGCCGCCGGAAACAATAAAGGCACAGTGTGTGATCGCCAGAACGAATCTGTATGATGCAATGCAAGCAGGTACAAAGGAGCCGGAGAAAATGACACCGGAGCGCCAGCAGGAATTATGGGGAGAAAATTATGATAAAAATTATCAAAAACTAAAATCCTGCGTGGAGGCAACGGCGGGGGAGGTGCTTTTATATGATGGAACTTACATATATGCAGCGTATCACGCAATTAGCAGCGGACGGACACGCAACATGTCAGAACTATATGAAGATGCAGACATGCCATATCTGGTTATGTCAGAATGTCATGCAGATACCACTGCGGAAGGTTATCTTTCTGTGTTTTATTATGAAAAAGAGGAGTTTCTGGAGAAATGCCGGGCAGCGTATCCTGATGCAGAACTGACAGAACCGGGACAGATTGAGATCAAAAGCCGTGATGCAGCAGAATATGTGACAAAAATCAATGTTGCCGGAGAGACATATGATGGAGAACAGTTCCGTCATGCTTTAGAGCTTCCATCGGCGTGTTTTTCAATCACAGAAATGGATGGTCATGTACGTATCGTGGCAAAGGGAATGGGGCACGGATTTGGCTTAAGTCAGAATACAGCAGAAGAACTCGCAAAAGAAGGGTATGACTACCGGGAGATACTTGAATATTTTTATAAAGGAGCCGTGATCGGGCAGGCTGGGAATTTATAGACAGGAAATAAAAAACAATCGTATAAACCATCCGGAATGTGGCAACACTATGGTTAAAAATAAATAATGGATGGTGAGAAATAATGAAAAAGAAAGGTTTTTTTGGGTACAGACAATATGTAATTGCAGGATTGCTGATCGCTTTAGCAGCGGTTGGAACGACCGCCCTATACAGCAGCAGACAGGAAGAAGAACGGGAGCAGATGGAAGAAGAACTTGCGAGAGAAATGCAGAAGCAGTCAGATGACATTGCAGCGCAGGAAGATTCGGAGCAGTCTGCAGAAGCATCCGCTCTGGTTCCACCCAGACAGTCTTATGATGAGATGGAGAATGAATTAGACGACCCTGCAGTGACAGCAGAAATCGCAGAGGAAGATGATACAGCAGAAACAGAAGAATCAGAAGAGACGGAGCAGCAGACCGTTCAGACCGCAAATACGGCACAGTCACTTCATTTTTCCGAGGAACTGCTCTGGCCGATGGAAGGTAATGTCGTCATTAATTACAGTATGGATTCCACAGTTTATTTTCCGACACTGGATCAGTATAAGTATAATCCGGCAGTGATCATCGCAGGAGAAGTCAACGATAAAGTCTATGCCGTTGCAAAAGGGCAGATCAAGAGTATTAAAAATGATGAGGTAACAGGCTGTACGGTTACAGTTGATCTGGGTGATGGTTATGAGGCAGTTTACGGTCAGTTAAAAGAACTGAATTTTGCAGAGGGAGATTATGTGGAGGCTGGACATGTATTAGGTTATATCGGTGAGCCGACAAAATACTTTACCGTAGAGGGAAGCAATCTGTATTTTGAGCTTGATAAAGATGGAATACCGGTTGATCCGATCGCATATTTTGAATAAAAGAATCAAATAAAACAAAAAGCATTCTTCCTTGAATAAGACACAGTTCTATTTTATAATAAAAGATAGTATTCTTTTTATGGGAGAAAATCTTAGAAAAAATGTCTGGTGTGGAATGAGAGGAGGCAGTGCACATGGAATATGACGGATATGATGAAGTTGTCCGTGCATGGATACAGGGAGTGTACGACAGCCGGGGAAACGATGCGAAACGGACATTGAAGTTTTGTTATGATATCGAACAGTATGCATTGAAAAAAAACGATGCAAAATTGCTTGGATTTGCATACTACTACAGTGCAGAGACCTATTATCTGTTAAATGAAAGTGAAAAGTTCTTTTTCTGCATTACCAAAGGCGTATCTTATCTGAATGAATCCAATCAGTGGAAGCTAGTGGCGCGTGCATATAATCTGATGGCAATTACAGCGATCAATCGGGGAAATGAGCCAATTGCGCTTGATTATTATCTGACCGGATTAAATTTCTGCACAAAATATCAGTTAAAAGAAGAGGAAACCATGATAGATATTAATCTTGGAAATTTATATCTATCATGTGGACAATATTTAGAAGCACAGAGATATTTTGAACATTGCGGACAGCATGTAAAAAAATATGTGAATGATGACAGAAACAATCGTCTGATCACCTGTGTTTATATTGGCATGGGAACAGGTTTTTTGTTCCGTGACATGCCGGATCGGGCAGCACATTATGTGGAGCTTATTTCTGACGAGTGCGCAGGTCGGATTGATGGCATAGAACTCCTTAGTTTTCGCTGTTTTAAGGCACGTGTATGTCATGCGACTGGAAAGGCAGAGGCACGTGATGAATGTATCCGGTTAATCTGTGAGGAGATCAATACAGATATTCCGATCATGGATATTTTCGGAGATCTTTATGAAATCAGCCAGCTGCTGCTTGATATAGGAAATGATGATGCTTTTTTGCGGGTTATGGGAATCTTAGAGCCATTGACGTGGCAGTCAAAGATTGTTAATCTGCAGAGACAGATCATTTCCTTAAAGATCAAGTTTTACCGTATGCATAAAAATAATGATGCATATTTAGAGGCAGCAGGGCAGTATTATGAGTTGTCTGAGGTCATGGAAAAAGAAAAGCAGGCGATGATCGCAAATATGCTTGATGTCCGTGAATCTTTAGAGCGTGCAAATAAAAAAAGACGCGAGATCGAAGAAGCAAATATCAGACTTCAGGAAAAATCAGAAACGGATGCACTGACACGTTTAGCAAACAGATTCCGTCTGAATGATTATTTAGACAACGCATTTGAACGGGCACAGTCGGATCAGACAGCACTTGCGATGGAGATTTTGGATATTGATTATTTTAAGCAGTATAATGATAATTACGGACATCAGGCAGGGGATGAGTGCATTAAGCGGATTGCCGGACAGCTTGAGATGATGCAGAATGACAGGATTTTCTGTGCAAGGTATGGTGGGGATGAGTTTATTATCCTTTACCAGAACATGACAGAAGAAGAAGTCAGACATGCGGCAGAAGGGTTGAGACAGAGGATTATGGATCTTGCGATCCGGCATGCATATTCGCAGGCAATGTCTATTGTGACGATCTCCCAGGGAATCTGTTATGATATTCCGAAAGATGATACAAAAAGCTGGGACTTTTTACATGCGGCGGATGCAATGCTTTATCATGTTAAGAAAAAATCCAGAAATGATCTTGCAATGGGATATTTAGCGGATGCAAGCGATAAATAAAACAGGAAACATTTCTGAAAATGCGGCATAGAATATAACAGATACAAACAAAAATCCGCAATCGAGTTTTTCACACGGAAAACCGGAAGTAAAAATTGATGCAGTAGAATGGATAAGATACAGGATTGTCGATTGCTTTTAAATAGGAAGTAATACCCGGACCAGAGGCTTTGTGACAGATTCTGCCAGATGTCGTGGTTTGGGGTACATAATTCCCGAAAATCCGCGGTTGTAATGAACGTTGAACCGGGGAATTTCTTGACAAAAGTACGGGCACCGTGTTATCATTCAGACTGTTGCGCTTATGGGGGCTGTTGATCAGCCCCTTGTTTTACGCGCGCCTATGGCGCACGTTTCTATAGAAAGGAAATATATGGAAACAGTTAGATTCGACCAGTTAGATTTATATCCGCAGGTATTGCGTGCAATAGCAGAAATGGGATTTGAAGAGGCAACACCGATACAGAGTCAGGCAATTCCAGTTGTGATGTCCGGTGTGGACGTCATTGGACAGGCACAGACAGGAACCGGAAAGACGGCATCATTTGGAATCCCGGTACTGCATAAAGTAGATCCGAATAATAAAAAAACACAGGTTATCATCTTATCACCTACAAGAGAACTTGCAATTCAGGTGGCAGATGAGATCCGTAAACTTGCAAAATATATGCATGGAGTGAAAATCCTTCCGGTATACGGCGGACAGGAGATCAGCCGTCAGATCAAAGCGTTGAAGGGTGGAGCACAGATTATTATCGGTACACCGGGACGTGTCATGGATCATCTGCGAAGAAAAACGATCCGCTGTGAGGCAGTGAATACGATCGTACTTGACGAAGCGGATGAAATGTTAAATATGGGATTCCGTGAAGACATTGAAACAATTTTGGAGTATATTCCGGAGGAAGGCAGACAGACAGTATTATTTTCTGCTACCATGCCAAAGCCAATCTTGGATATTACCAAAAAATATCAGCATGACGCGGTGACGATCAAAGTAGTAAAAAAAGAGCTGACCGTTCCAAATATCGAGCAGTATTATTATGACGTAAAGAGAAAAGACAAGATCGAAGTTTTAACCAGACTCCTTGATTATTATAATCCGAAACTTTCCCTCGTGTTCTGTAATACAAAACGTATGGTGGATGAACTTACCGAGGAATTGCAGGGACGCGGATATTTTGCTGAGGGACTGCACGGAGATATGAAGCAGACACAGCGAGATCGTGTAATGCGCGGTTTCCGTACCGGAAAGACAGAAATACTGATCGCTACTGATGTTGCAGCGAGAGGCATCGATGTAGATGATGTGGAAGCGGTATTTAATTATGATATTCCGCAGGATGATGAATATTATGTACACCGTATCGGAAGAACAGGACGTGCCGGAAGAACAGGACGTGCATTTACTTTCGTCAAAGGAAAAGAAGTATACAAATTAAAAGATATCATGCGTTACTGCAAGACCAAGATCGTTGCAATGCCGATCCCGTCCACGGATGATGTGGCACAGATCAAGGCTGAGAAGGTCATGGAAGAAATCGGAAGAATTATCGACGAGGAAAATTTGAAAGATACGATCGATATCATCGAAAAGCAGATCAATGAATCCGATTATACCGCAATGGATATTGCAGCGGCATTTTTAAAACAGGCACTTGGTCAGATCAATCTTGACAATGACAGAGATGATTCTTTTGACTTTGATAATACCGGAGCGGAAGAGGGCATGGTGCGTCTGTTTATCAATATTGGTAAAAAAGACCGCGTAAAACCAGGCGATATCTTAGGTGCTGTTGCAGGTGAGTCCGGCATGCCGGGTAAACTTGTCGGAGCGATCGATATGTATGATAAATATACATTCGTGGAAGTGCCGAGAGAATATGGCAAAGAAGTTTTAGAAGCTATGAAAAATGCAAAGATCAAAGGCCGTTCCGTTAATATGGAGCCGGCAAACCAGAAATAAAAAGTTTAAGTCCATGAGTGAAAATATTTCCGGTCAAAAAAATCCCGTGGGAAATGATTTTATAAATCAGTTTCCCACGGGATTTTTTTGGTTATAGGATTGTGAACCACTTTTTTACACCCGAAACTTCGTAGAAGATTACTGCCCAATTTTACTTACGATCGTGCGGTTGATCTTTACTAAGAAGAAGGCAGTTGCACACACAGATACCAGCTCGGCGATCGGAAATGCCCACCATACCAGATTGACATTGCCGGACTGTGCTAACAGGTATGCTGCCGGGAGCAGGATCACTAACTGTCTTGCAATGGATATGCACATACTGTAGACTGCTTTTCCAAGTGCCTGAAAAATACTGCTGCAGGAAATTCCAAAACCGGCAAGCAGGAAACTTAAACTGATGATACGCAGCGCAGGGACACCGATGGAGAGCATTGTGTCGGAAGCCTGAAACATGGAGAGAAGCTGCTTTGGAAAGAGCTGGAATAAAAGCAGGCCGACTGCCATGATGCTGACTGCATAAGCGACACAGTGTTTTAAAGTTTTTGTGACACGCTCTTTGTTTCCGGCACCGTAGTTGTATGCCATAACCGGGATGACACCGTTGTTTAAACCAAAAGCCGGCATAAATACGAAGCTCTGCAGTTTAAAGTAAACGCCGAACACCGCGGTTGCAGTGGAGGAAAACGCGATCAGGATACGGTTCATACCGTAGTTCATCACGGAACCGATCGCCTGCATTACAATAGAAGGAACACCGATCACATAAATCTGTCCGATAATATTTTTGTCCGGGCGGAAATGGTGCAGGTCAATCTGTACTTCCTTATTTTTTGTGTGGTTTAAAACAACTGCCAAAATACCGGCAATCATCTGTCCGATGACGGTTGCAGCAGCAGCACCGGAAATGCCCATTTTCGGGAGACCAAACAGACCAAAGATGAGAACCGGATCGAGAGCGATATTGATGATCGCACCGACACCCTGTGTATACATGGTATAAATGGTTTTTCCGGTTGCCTGCAGCATACGCTCAAACATAAGCTGTGTAAAGATTCCAAAAGAAAGACAACAGCAGATCGTCAGATATTGTTTTCCGTAAACAATGATTTCTTCAATATCTGTCTGGCTGCGGAAAAACGGCTCTGCGAAAAACAGACCGATGATTAAAAAGAGCAGATAGCTGACAACAATTAAAAATACAGCGTTTTCTGCGATCTTATTCACTTTTTCTGTATCCTTTTCTCCTAAGGAGCGGGCTAAAAGTGCATTGACACCGACGGCGGTTCCGACACCGACAGCGATCATAAGGTTCTGGATCGGGAAAGCCATAGATACGGCAGTCAGTGCATTTTCACTGATCATGGCAACAAAAATACTGTCAACAATATTGTAGAGTGCCTGCACAAGCATGGAGATCATGATCGGCAGGGACATTGAGATAATAAGTTTGTCAATCGGCATGACGCCCATTTTATTTTCTTCCATATAAAAGCTCCTTTGTAAAAATTTCCATAATTTACTCCCGGAAAATTAAAAACTTCCGGGAGCACTACTTTCCTATATTAGCATTCCTTCTATCTGAATACAAGGTACAACTTCATCAAATCTTAATGTTTTGACTGATTGGAAATTCATAATTATTCCGTTACAATAAGAGCATGATCATAAAGAGACAGGTTTATGTAAAAATCTATCAGAAACCTGCGGAAAAGGGGACAACATGTACAGTATACTGGTGTGCGATGATGAAAAAGATATTGTTTCGGCATTAAAAATCTATCTGATGGCAGATGGCTATCAGGTATTTGAGGCATATAACGGAAAAGAAGTGCTTGAGGTGTTAAAGTCGCATGACATCCATCTGGTACTGATGGATATCATGATGCCTGAGATGGATGGAATCTCTGCCATGGTAAAAATCCGGGAAATAAGCAATGTTCCGGTGATCTTACTGACGGCAAAAAGTGAAGATACAGACAAAGTTTTAGGACTCACGGTCGGAGCGGATGATTATATCACAAAACCATTTAATCCGGTGGAAGTTCAGGCACGTGTGAAATCACAGCTCAGACGCTATATGCAGCTTGGAGGCGGAGCAGTCAAAAAAGATGTTCTCTCAATTGGCGGGATCGAACTTGACGACCGCAGCAAAGAGGTGTCGCTTGATGGCGAAAAAATCTCGCTGACGCGCACGGAATACGATATTTTAAAACTTCTGATGGAGCATCCCGGAGAGGTGTTTTCCCCGAATCAGATTTACGAGCAGGTATGGCAGGACAATCCATACGGAACAGAGAATACCGTAGCAGTACATATCAGACATCTGCGGGAAAAAGTAGAATATAATCCGGCAGAGCCGCGGTATCTGAAAGTTGTGTGGGGACGTGGTTATAAAATGGAAGGACAGGTGTAAAAAGTGAAAAAGTGGAAAGGTTCGATCATGGCAAAGATCATTGCCTGGATCGTGCTGAGTGCAAGTGCACTTTGTTTTATATTTGGTGCGGCAGGCTCAGTTTTTATGATAGAGGAAGGTGTTTATAACAATTCAAAAGATGATATAAGAAAGCAGTGGTTTGAACAGGTATCCTTTCAATATGGGTTGTCTGCAATCGATGATCTAAGGAGAGAGCGGACAGAAGGTATGGATACAAGTCCGTATTTTAAATATGGAATTATCAAGGCAGAGAGCTTGGACGGAATCGACTTAAACGATGAGAAATCGTATGCAGTCCGCAATTTTTCCGATAAGATAAGCATAGATGATGTATATACGAACAGTGTGGAGCTGTCGGATGAGGATCAGATCGTTTATACAAATGGAAATTTCCTGACCGGCGGCGGTGTGGAACTCATGTATTCCGGGGATGATTCATATGTCAGCATTTATGCGGACCGGATCTGTTATGATGAAGCGAAAGGCATTTTTGTATATCTGGCAGGAAATGAGTATTACCCGGTGCAGCAGATCGAGGTGGAATCAGAAAAATCCGGCAATCTGATTTTTACTTATGATGCAGAGAAAAAAATGTACCGGAATGAGCAGACACAGACAACAGACAGCGGGTTTATGACAGATGGGACAGGAGAGTATGATATAGCAGAATCTACAGAATCCTTCATCACGGATGTGGCAGGTGAGTATGTTTCTGCAGAGTCAACGGAAGAAACAATTACGGATGTAAAGGAAAACGAAAAAGTTGCAGCAGAATCCACAGAAGAACCGATTAAAATGGATGTGCTGGATCAGGAATATATCACATTTGATATGCTTGATGGCACACAGTGGGATGTGAAAAACTGGGATTATCTGCTGTTAGACGGTGTTCGTGGGATATCCATGGATGAGATTGACCGGGTAGATTCCTCTGAAAAAAACGCGGAAAATGCAGATATTTCTTATACAACATATGATGATTATTATCTGGATGGTAATTATACACTCTGGGTAAATATGGGGCAGAAGACACCGAAAATCACTTATCAGTTGATCGTACTTCTTCCGCAAAATGTGGGAATAGACAAGAACAGCACAGACTGGTATGTACAGGCAAATACCCTGCTGGATTTTGTATACAGCATGCGCTATACAGCGCTGGTTGTGATGTTTTTCAGTTTTATCATCGGAGTTGCAGCGTTTGTATTTCTGATGTGCGCAGCGGGACACCGTAAGGGGACAGACAAGATTGTTACGACCGTCTGGGATCACATGTGGTTTGATGTTTTTGCAGTACTTATTGTGCTGGCAGAGGTATTTATATTTTACGTGGCATTTATGTTTCTGGCAAATATAGATATTATGTATCTGCCATTTATCCTGTTTGTGACTGCGATTGCAAGTCTTTGTATGGGATGGCTGCTGTTACTGTTTTTATTGAGTTTTGCAGTGCGGGTAAAACTTGGAAAATGGTGGAGACATACTCTGTGTTACCAGATCTGCAGCAAAATCAGAAAATTTTTTCATATGATATGGGAAAATATCGGATTTTTATGGAAAGTGATTTTAGTCATGCTGGTGCTTGCGTTTCTTGAAGGAATTGCAGTGCTCATGTTTTTGAATACAGGCATTGCTTTCTTTCTCTGGCTGGTGGAAAAACTGATTTTATATCCACTCATTCTGTGGTACTGCGTACAGTTAAATCAATTAAAAACCGGAACGGAAAAAATTGCAGGCGGCGAGCCGGGCTATCAGATCGGTACAAAGCATATGACCGGTATATTTAAGGAACAGGGAGAGCAGATCAATCACATCAGTGATGGCATGACGCATGCGATCGAGGAGAGGATGAAGAGTGAACGGTTTAAGACAGAACTGATCACAAATGTTTCCCACGATATCAAGACACCGCTGACATCTATCATCAATTACGTTGATCTGTTGGAAAAAGAAGATCTGCACAACGAGACAGCGCAGGAATATTTAGAGGTATTAGACCGTCAGTCGGGACGTTTAAAGAAATTGATCGAGGATCTGATCGAGGCATCAAAGGCATCTACCGGAAACCTTCCGGTACATTTGGAAAAGTTGGAAGCCGGAATATTTATGACGCAGACCGTCGGGGAATTTGAGGAAAAGACAAAAGCTGCAGGACTTGATCTTGTGATCGAAAAGCCGGATACACCAGTCTATATTATGGCAGACAGCAGACATTTCTGGCGTGTTATCGATAATCTGATGAATAATATCTGCAAATATGCCCAGAACGGAACGCGTGTCTACATCAACCTTGAGGTAAAAGAGGCACAGGTGTCCATCACCTTCCGCAATACTTCAAAATACCCGCTCAATATCAGCAGCGAAGAACTGATGGAGCGTTTTGTGAGAGGCGATGAATCCAGAAATACGGAAGGAAGCGGACTTGGACTTTCCATTGCAAACAGTCTGATGGATCTTATGGGTGGCACATTCCGTCTGTATGTGGATGGAGATCTGTTTAAGGTTGTGCTCGGATTTGCCGAGGCAAAAGAGAAAAAAGATGAAAACTAATTACCAGAAAGCATGGATGTCCGGAGGGCACCATGCTTTTTGTCTTAAACTTTGTTATTTGACGTTAGCATTTGTAGATTTTGCTGTTAAAATCAGATTGTGAAAAGGAATACCGGAGGGTATAATATAAAGTAAGAATTTATTGAATTAGTGGAAAAATACTGTATGGAACAATTTGAATAAAAAATTACACGGAGATCAGTGTGAAAAATAACATTTTTCACACGCAAGATTTGTGCTTACGCACAAACTTGATATGCAAATAAAAACGTTGTTTTTATTAAAAAGACAGCGCAAGAATGGAGATTTTTATGGACAACAATAAAATTGATGAAGGATTACAGGGAAACGAAAAAATAGAGACTGCGATTGCAGCATTACAGCAGGAACCAAGCGAGGAGATGTTAGCACATACCCTGACTGTAATACGCAGGCGCATGAAAGAAGGCGGTCAGTTTATCATAGCGGTAGAACCGCCAAAGGGCGATGATCAGATGCAGGTGCAGGCAATACAGACACCAGACGGCAATCGCTGGTGGGCGGCATTTACCAGTTTCGAGGAAGAATTAAAGGGCAGCGGCAGTGTGATGTCCACATTTTTGACGGGGATGGAGCAGGCATTTCGCACCGTTCTCATGGCAGAAGAGGTTAATGGGATCATTGTAAATCCGTGGAATCGGACGATTATGTTAGATAAGAATCTGATACGGATCATACTTGGGGAACAGGAATAGTTTTATTATTTAATTGCAACAGCATTTATGCAGAAAATTTTGAATGATAGTTAATGGCTTACGAAAAAAGAGGAACAGGTGTTTTGTACCTGTTCCTCTTAAAATGCTTATTTTTGCGTTCGCCAATTAGCCAAAGTATCTATTTAATAATCCTTCGAACGCTTTACCATGACGAGCCTCGTCACGAGCCATCTCATGAACGGTATCATGGATTGCATCAAGGTTTGCAGCTTTTGCACGTTTTGCAAGATCAGTTTTTCCTGCTGTTGCGCCGTTCTCAGCGTCAACTCTCATCTGAAGGTTCTTCTTGGTGCTGTCTGTTACAACTTCACCGAGCAGCTCTGCAAACTTAGCAGCGTGTTCTGCTTCTTCCCATGCAGCTTTTTCATAGTAGGAACCAACTTCCGGATAACCTTCACGGTAAGCAACACGAGCCATTGCAAGATACATACCAACTTCAGAGCACTCGCCCTCGAAGTTTGCTCTTAAATCAGATACGATATCTTCGCTTACGCCTTTTGCAACGCCTACAACGTGCTCAGCAGCCCATACTTTTTCACCTTCCTGTAATTTGAACTTCTCAGCTGGAGCTTTACATACCGGGCAGATCTCCGGAGCTGCATCGCCTTCATAAACATAACCACATACTGTACATACATACTTTGCCATAATCTTAATCTCCTTTTTGAAAAATATTATTTGTTTACTGTAATAGATTTCCCCGCTTATTTGAAATCTATTATTGTGTGCTTAAATTAATATCAGTAACTATTACTGATTTTAAATGAAAAACTTCTTTTTGTCAAGACTATTTTTACGTCATTTTTGAAGTTTTTGAGGGAAAACAATCAGGAAGTCTGTATTTTGCCTTTGCAGGAAGGGCATTTTCCATAAAAATATGTTACATGTCCTTCAATCTCGCCGTTAAAGTCCTGTGCGGCAAGAACATTGATATGATCCAGTCCTGTTACATTAAGATCCAGAACGCTTCCACATTCTTTACAGATAAAATGGTAATGTGGTTTTGGATTACCGTCAAAACGATCAGGTCCGATTCCTGTAGACAGCTTCTGGATCTCACCGATATCTGCAAGCAATGAGAGATTGCGGTATACCGTGCCAAGGCTGATATTCGGAAATTCTTCCTTGATATTCATATAGACGGTCTCTGCGGTAGGGTGGTCATAACGCGAGATTAAAAACTTCTTGATGGATTCCCGCTGCTTACTTCGTTTCAGCATTTTACCATCCTTTCTTAATAATAGTAATTGTTACTAAAATTATCATATGATAATTAATAAAAAAAGTCAACAGTATATTTGACATAGAACAGAAAAATCAGCATATAAATAGAAAAAAAGTAACAGAGAGTGCCTATGGCGGGAATGAAACGGTTTATTACATATATATATGCCTATGAAAATACAAAAAAAGCAGGAAATACAGGATTTGCCCGAATCGAGCTGCGTGGAGAAGAATGCAGATTAGAAATCCATCTGCGGGGTGTCTATGCGGCACAGACTCATTGTAAGATTTATTTGTTCCGTAAACAGGGCAGTGGGATAGAAGGAAGCCTGATTGGAGAAATGGATGTCCGTAATGGTGCAGGGGATTTTAACGTAATTATGAAAACAGCACATATACCGACATCATTGCTTAGCTTTTTTGAGATGGAAGGAATTTTTTTGTGCAGTGAAGATGGACGTATTTTTATGAGCCGATGGACAGAGGGAGAGCCACTTGCTGTGGATATGGAACACTTCATAGTGTGGAAGGCAGAGCAGACGGAAGAAAATATATATGCAGAAGAAAGTCTGCATGTAGAAGAAAATATGTATGCAGAAGAAAATATGCATGCAAAAGAAAATATGCATGTAAAAGAAAATATGCATGCAAGAGAAAACATACGTGCAGAAAAAAAACAACATGTAGAAAAAAATCTGTATGAAACAGAAAATATCATATCAGAAACAGAAAATAAACCAGAAGCAGGCAAAACGCCTGTGCAGGACAATATGAAAAAACAACAGGAAAATAAAATTCAGACCGCCCAATTTGACAGGGAATCTGACAATGAACTCAGAGCAACCGAACTTCCAGCCCGTAATTTCTTCCCACAGTACCAGTGGAAGGATATCTGGGAACAGTTTTTAAAAAGTCATCCGGCAAGCATGCCTTTTTCAGAAAAGAATATTACCTGCATTAAAATTGAATTAAAGGATATCAGAGAGCTTCCGAGGAAATACTGGTATCTTGGAAATAATAGTTTTTTGCTGCATGGATTTTTTAATTACAGATATCTTGTGCTTGGAAAAATAGAAGAAGATAACGAAGATAAATGGTTTCTCGGAGTGCCTGGAATTTATCAGAATCAGGAGCGTGTTATGGCGATCATCTTTGGGTTTCCGGAATTTATGCCGGAGCAGGTGGAAAACCGGTTTGGCTGCTGGTATCGTTTTATAGAGGAATAATTATAAGTAAATAATCCTTAGCTTTCATCAGATGGGTTGAGGTATGCGTAGCGCAGATGGTCTTCCCAGCGGTTCTGAATGAGAAAGCAGCCGCGTTCTACACCTTCGTATTGGAAACCAATTGATTCTAAAAGATATATGGATGCTTTATTTTCCGGCATAACGCGAGCAAACACGCGGTGAAGATGGAGATCATAAAAGGCAAGACGCATAGCACCTTTGACAGCTTCTGTGGCATACCCCATGTGACGAAATGCTGCGTCAAATTTATAGCCAATTTCTGTACAGGAATATGCGGCAAAGCGGATGTCATGAAGGCATACGGTTCCGATGATCGTAAGAGGATCTTCTTTCCGGAAAACATAGAAACGGATGCACTGCTGTTTCAGGGCGAGATCCCATTCACATTTCAAAACAGCCTGCTGGTAGGATGCAGTATAAAAATTATCCGGTCTAGCCGGTTCATAGGCTTCAAAACTTTCGCGGTTGCGGTTCTGGAAATTTAAGACTGCATTGGCGTAGTTTGGAGTCAGGACTTTTAGGAGCAGGCGCTCTGTCTCAAATTCATATTTTAAAGAAGCGTTTTTTCGCTGCATGCAAGGTGCTCCCTTCTCGACAAAAATGAAAAAGTGCGGTAAAATACTGCATATTATATAGTATAACATTTTGGGGAAACTGTCCATGAATCAGGATGAAAAATACATGAAAGCAGCGATCCGGCAGGCAAGGAAAGCATACGCCTTAGATGAAGTACCGATCGGCTGCGTGATCGTGCAGGATGATAAGATCATTGCACGCGGGTATAACAGAAGAAATACAGAAGGCAATACGTTAGCACATGCGGAACTGACTGCCATACGTAAGGCAAGCAGGAAAACGGGAGACTGGCGGTTAGAGGACTGTACGATGTATGTGACGTTAGAGCCGTGCCAGATGTGTGCAGGGGCGATCGTTCAGAGCCGGATGAAAAAAGTGGTGATCGGAAGCATGAATCCGAAGGCGGGATGTGCCGGTTCGGTGCTAAATCTGCTTCAGATGCAGCAGTTCAACCATCAGGTCGAGATTGAAAAAGGAGTGTTAGGAGAAGAGTGTTCGGAAATGCTTTCCACATTTTTCAAGGAACTTCGCCAGAAAAAGAAGTCCAAAGAGCTGTATCTGTCTTGACAATACAGGGCAAAATAGGCTATACTTAAATCTCCGAGCAGCCGGGGTGGTAGCGGTACCCTGAACCAGCAATCCGCTATAGCTGGGGTGATGCCGAACGGAGGGTTGTCAGATTGTGGAGCTGCCCTTCATAAGTGGCGTTGAAGTTTGGGTCTTACGCAACAGGAATCTGTGAACCGGGTCAGGTCAGGAATGGAGCAGCCCTAAGCAGAAGCTCTTGTGTGCCGTAAGGGTGCCTGGGCCGAGTTAACTGTGGAGGTAACGTCTGTGGTCTGGATTCGATGGGAGGCGCTCGGTTTTAATTTATGACAATCGGAATGTTCGCAGAGCGTGCATTGGATTGATTTTGATAGTTGAAAGGAATAACAGTGGATAAACTCAGAAAAGGACTGTATCAGGTAAGTGAAGGTTTAGAACTCATCATAGCATTAGTTGCCGTGATCGGTGTGGTCATTGCAACACTTAATCTTTTTCCGGAACTCTTATTATACTGGCAGAACCGGACGGACGCGGAAGCGTTTCTTATCTTTCTTGATGCCGTTTTTGATGTGGTGATCGGGTTGGAGTTTATCAAGATGCTCTGCAAACCGAGTTCCCAGAATATCATGGAAGTGTTGATCTTTTTGATCGCGCGCCATATGATCGTGCAGAAAACATCAGCACTGGAAGATCTGCTTTCGGTTGTCAGCATTGGAATATTATTTTTCTTCCGCAGATTCATGCTTGCAACAAAACCGGATAAAGAGCAGCATGTGCCGGAACTTTTTGGGGCAATCCGAAATGCAGGAAATAAAAAGGAGAGAGAATCCACAGACAGTGAAGAGTAAACGGGTTTTCATGTGATAAATAAAAGGTACCGCAGGTCATAATCTGATCTGCGGTACCTTTTTGTATGAAGAAAAATACAATTTACGTTAATTTTTTCACAAAGATACTGACAGTATATCAAAATTGAGAGAATATGTCAAATAAAACTGCATTTATTTGAATACAAATATTGAATTTCAAAAAAACTGCTATATAATGAAAACATGACACGCGCTGGTAGAGAGCGCCAATTACATTATATAAAAAGTGAGGAAATAATCATGTTTGGATTTGGACAACTGATCGACATCTTAAAAAAAGATCCTAAGAAAATCGTATTTACAGAAGGCGATGATCCTCGTATTTTAGAAGCTGCTTCCCGTCTGTTAGCAGGAACATTCCTTCATCCGATCTTAATCGGTAGCCCGGAGAAAATCGCTGTAGAGGCTGAGGAGAGCGGTTTTAATATCCGTGGAGCAGAGATCATTGATCCGGCTAACTACGACAGAATGGATGAGATGATTTCTTTATTCTGCGAACTTCGTAAGAGTAAAGGTGTGACACCGGAGCAGGCAAAAGGTATCCTTTCTCAGGCAAACTACTTCGGAACAATGCTTGTAAAAATGGGCGTTGCTGATGCACTTCTTGGTGGAGCTACTTATTCAACAGCAGATACTGTACGTCCGGCATTACAGCTGATCAAAACAAAACCGGGCAATACAATCGTATCTTCCTGCTTTATCATGGTTCGTCCTGCAGCTACCGGTGAGAACGAAGTTCTTGCAATGGGTGACTGTGCGATCAATATTCATCCGACAGAGGATGAGTTAGTTGAGATCGCAGGTGAGACAGCACAGTGTGCGAAGATTTTCGGTGTTGATCCTAAGGTTGCATTCTTAAGCTACTCTACACTCGGTTCCGGTAAAGGTGAGGATGTAGACAAAATGCGCAACGCAGCAAGCAAAGCAAAAGCAAAATACCCGGATCTTCCAATTGAAGGAGAACTTCAGTTCGACGCAGCAGTTTCTCCGCGTGTAGCACGTACCAAATGCCCGGGTAATCCGGTTGCAGGTCATGCAAACACATTTATCTTCCCGGATATCAATGCAGGAAATATCGGATACAAGATTGCACAGCGTCTTGGTAACTTCGAGGCTTATGGACCGATCTTACTTGGATTAAATGCTCCGATCAACGATTTGTCCCGTGGATGTAATGCAGCAGAAGTTTATTCTATGGCTATCATTACAGCAGCACTTGCATAAGATAATGTGTAAGAAACTGTTGGCATGAATCAATCCAGTGCATAACAGTATATTTTAAATAAAATATCAGTATGACGAGAGAGTAACGTGGCATGGCGTAAGCTGTGCCACGTTTTGCATGGGGATAAATTTTAAAATAAGATTTTTATATGCAGGAAATGAGGAGAAATATGGAGCAGCCGCTTTTTACAAGAGAAGATTTAAAAAAATTGATCATACCACTGATCATTGAACAGATGCTGGCACTCAGCATTGGTCTGTTTGATACTTTAATGGTGTCATCCTGCGGGGAAGCTGCGGTTTCGGGCGTATCGCTTGTAGACAGTATCAGTGTGCTGTTGATCCAGATATTGTCGGCGCTTGCGACCGGTGGAGCTGTTGTGTGCAGCCAGTATCTCGGTAAAAAAATGCCGGAGAAGGCAAAACTTTCGGCGGGTCAGTTGATGTTTATCATGCTCACATCATCTGGTACTGTGATGATACTGGTACTGTTTCTGCACCGTTTTTTATTGCGTGCAATTTTCGGACAGATTGAAGCAGATGTTATGGACGCAGCTCAGATTTATTTTCTGATCTCTGCGATATCTTATCCGTTCCTCGGCGTGTATAATGCAGGAGCAGCACTGTTTCGAAGCATAGGGAATAGTAAGATCAGCATGTATACAAGCCTTGTTATGAACGTGATCAATATCGGAGGCAATGCGATTTTGATCTATGGGTTTGGAATCGGTGTGACAGGTGCGGCGCTTGCGACACTGATCGCACGAATGGTATCTGCACTTGTTATGGTAGTGTTGTTGTCGAAAAAAGATAATCCGCTCTGCATCACGACACCGGGATGTATACGTCCAAAGAAAGACGTGATCGGGAAAATTCTTAAGATCGGTATTCCAAGTGGTATTGAAAATGGAATGTTTCAGATCGGCAAACTTTTAGTATCAAGCCTGACTGCAACATTTGGAACGGCTGCGATCGCAGCAAATGCCGTAGCAAACAGCATCGCAGGCTTTGCAAATATTCCGGGAATTGCCATCGGGCTTGCAATGGTCACAGTAATCGGACGATGTATCGGTGCAGGGGAAAAAGAACAGGCAAAACGGTACAGTAAAAAACTGCTGGGACTTGCATATGGCGGCATGTGTCTGACGGACATTACGTTATTGATCCTGGTTCGGCCATTGGTTGGCTGTTTTTCTCTTTCCGGGGAGGCATTTACGATTACAGTGCAGCTTCTGCGGACATTTTCCATTTGTGCCATGCTGATCTGGCCATTAAGTTTTGCATTGCCGAATGTCCTGCGTGCTGCGGGAGATGCAAAATATACCATGGAGGTCAGCGTATTTTCCATGTGGGTATTCCGAGTTGCAAGCAGTTATTTCTTTGCGGGTACGTTAAAAATGGGAGTTCTTGGTGTATGGATCGGAATGTATGTGGACTGGGTGTTCCGTTCACTCCTGTTTGTAATACGGTATAAGCGGGGAAAATGGCTCAATAAACGTGTTGTATGAGAAGTTATAGATTGAAAAACCTAGATATACAGGCAAATAAAAATTATGCGACAATATATAAAATAAAAATGAAAATTTAGATAATAAGTGGATAACTCTGTGGATAATGTGGATAAGAGTGTATAATAGTGGAAAACAGTAAATTTGTTGCACAATTATAAGTTATATGTAAAATAAAAGAAAAATATACATAAAAATATAAAAAAGAGACATATCGCAGTCACCTTAATTGGTTTTTGCAATATGTCTCTTGTTTTTAGGTATTATTTTTCAGGATGTCTGTCGATCATACGCTCAATCAGTTCTACGGATTCTTCGATACCGTAGCATGCACTGTTGATACAAAGATCATAGTTTACGGCATCGCCCCATTTACGTCCGGTATAAAAATGATAGTACTGCTCATGTCCTTTATCAATCTTTTTCAAACGGCGAACGGCTTCCCTGAGTGGAAGATTGTTTACCTCCATCATACGGTGCACACGCTGTTCAAACGGAGCGGTGATGAAGATACTGATGTGTGGGATGCGGTTGTTTGTCAGAATCACATCTGCACAGCGTCCCATTACGATAAAGTCTTCTTTTTTTGCCATTTCCACGATCAGATCACTCTGATTGAAAAATACTGCATCTTTTTTTGGCAGACCGTGATAACGGCTGAAATCTTTTAAGAAACGCTTGGCGTTGGTATCGTGTTTAGCTACTTTATCAAGTTTGGCTGTAAAACTGTCGCGGTCTGTAACGGAATCTTTTTCTGCCTCTAAACGCTCTAATACGCGGTTGAAAATCTCAACATCATAGTAGTTGATCTTTAATGCATCTGCAAGTGCAAAACCGATATCAGTACCGGCACTTCCGTGTGTTCTTCCGATACAGATGATCAGATGATCGTCTTTGGAAAATTTCTGGTGCAGGTTGGATGTATTTAAGGAAGCAAGATTCTGGTCAAGGATATCGACCGAACCAAAACTTGCAGGCAGTTCTGCAATCTGGTGTAAAATCTCATTGTATTCATGCATCATACGGCTGCGGTCCTCTTTATTGCGGATCGTACGTGCCATATTACCGATTAAAGCAATCTCACTGCGGAGCAGGTGTCCCTGCGGGTGTGTGGAGATCAGGGTTGTCAGGTTACGAATGCTTGTTTCTTTGTCGCCGGTAAAAGTGCGTCCAAGGGAAGAACCTATCAGACGGTAAACTTCACTGTCGAGATCATAAATGCGGGTAGCAAGTGCCCGTGATGTTTCGATATTATTTTCCATTGTGAAATCCCCCCTTTATAAAAAGAATACCAGAGTGTCAATGATAAACACCGGAACTAAAAATACGATTGACCATAATAAGTATCCGAAGAACGATGGCATGCGCACACCGTTCTCGTCAGAGATGGATTTTACCATAAAGTTTGGTGCATTTCCGATATAAGTGTTTGCACCCATAAATACGGCACCACAGGAGATCGCAGTGAGCATCTTGACCGGAATTGTTCCGACTGTAGTTGCAATGCCCTGCGTAAAACCAAGTGTACCTGCGGTTGTCAGGAATACCAGATAGGTCGGTGTGTTATCAAGGAAACTGGAAAGTGCACCGGTTGCCCAGAACATTTCAAATGGTTTGGAAAGACCAAGCTCCGGTCCCATGGATTTAAGAAGCATCAGCGCCGGCTGCATGGTAATAAAAATACCGATGAAGAGAACGGCAACTTCTTTGATCGCACCCCAGGTAAAGTGGTTGCTGGTACGGATCTGCGGGTCTGTTGTTTTAAAGGAAAGTAAAGCGGCAAGCAGGATGATGGCAACCTCAATAATAGAAGGAAAACCAAGAGTTACTTCACGGAATATACGGATACCACGTACATTTCCGGCTGCATCCTGAAATGCGGCAAGGTTTGGAAGTGTTCCGCTTAAAATAACGGCAGCAACGATCATAACCAGGAAGATGATGTTGTGCAGACCATCGATTTTTAAAGTAGTACCGGCTTTGCTGATATCCGGTTTTCTGCCGTTTGCGATATCTTTGCGGTAATTGTGACGGTCTAAGAGATAAAATACAGTCAGTAAAATTACCATATTAAAGATTAAAGTCAGGAACAGATGCATGCTCCAGAAGAACGGAACACCACGCATAAATCCCATTAAAAGTGGCGGATCACCGATTGGGGTTAAGCATCCTCCCATATTCGAGATCAGGAAAATGAAGAATACCATAATGTGACTCTTGTGCTGACGCCAGGAGTTCATCTTGATCATCGGACGTACCATTAACATACTGGCACCCGTTGTACCGATACAGCTGGAGAGTAAGGTACCGATTGCAAGGAAGATTACGTTGACACGCGGGGAACCTGCGAGATCGCCTTCTAAAGTGATGTTACCGGCAACACAGAACAGACCAAATAACAGGACGATAAAAGTCAGGTAATCGTTTAAAATACACTCAAGTACTGTTTCGACCGCATCGCCGGCACTATAGGTCACTGCAAATGGAATAATAAATAACAGGGACCAAGCAGCTACGGCAAGCGGCTGGTTTTTCTCCCACCATTCCGGTTTTACAAGCGGAAGTACTGCGATACAGAGTAACAGACCGGCAAATGGGATACAAAGCCATACCGGAACGGTTGCAGTACTGCTTTCGCCGGATTCTGCTGCGAGAATCGTTAGCGGTGTGAAAAGCAGCATAGTTGCGATGCTTCCACAAAGAGCAAGTAACTTTTTCATAAAATCAGCCTCCAAATTCTATGATATATAAATTCATATCATTATTTGTTGATTGCAAAAAAATGTCAATAGATAGTCTTTTTGCAAGGTTAAATCTTAACACAATCTGAATTTTTTTTCTACCAGAAAATAAAAAAAGCGTAAAAACAATAAAAAAAATACAAAATTCATTTCAAACTTTAAAAAAACATGTAAATATGGTATACTGAATCTCTGACGGCTTCATATATTAATATAGGATCGTTATTTGCGGGGTATGGCGTAGTTTGGTAGCGCGCACGGCTGGGGGCCGTGAGGTCGCAGGTTCAAATCCTGTTACCCCGATGAAATAAAACAGCCGGAAAGTCGAGATTTTGCAGTAAAATCAAGGCTTTCCGGCTATTGTTTTGCTTTAAGCAGAATGCTTTCTTATTTCAGCAATTCTGTAATATTAATTGTCAGATCATCATAAATACATACCTGTATATCATCGTCAAAATTGTACTGGTCACTTAATTCCTCTTTTTCCAAATCAAACACGTTTACTGTTTTGGTGAGCGGATTTACAATCCAGTATTCACGGACTCCGGCAGAACGGTATTTGAATAATTTTATTCCAAAATCGAGGCGCTTCGTGCTGGGAGATGCAATCTCAATGATCCAGTCCGGTGCACCGTTACACCCACGGTCGTCAAGTTTTGATTTGTCACAAATAACGCTGATATCCGGTTCAACGTAAGTTTTATCGTCCTGATTCAGAAAAACGGCAAATGGTGCCGGATAGACTTTGCAGGAACCATTATTTTTTTTGATATAATCACGAATTTCTGCTGATAAATTCATCACAAGTTCCTGATGCAGTCTGTTTGGAGGTGCCATATCATAAATAACACCATCGATCAGCTCTGCGCGTTTCCCTTCTGGAAGGGAATAGATATATTTGGTTGTAAAAGTGTTTTCTTTTGATAATGGCATGGCGTGTACCTCCTTTTCGGCAGATTCTTATACATCCATAATACAATTTAATTTTAGTATAGTCAAAAAATATATTTTTAGATATTTGATTTTGCCAGAAATATTGCAAAATATCTGTGAAAAGGGTAATATTTTAAATAGAGCGAAAGACACAGAGTCTGCACATGTAAAAATTGTGCAATGCAAATATGGGTATACAGGAGGAAACGCAGATGAAGAGAATCGGTATGTTGACAAGCGGTGGGGATTGCCAGGCATTAAATGCAGCAATGCGTGGTGTGGTAAAAGGATTGAGTGAAAACGTAGATGAGCTGGAGATTTACGGTTTCTTAAATGGTTATAAAGGATTGATCTACGGAGATTACAGATTACTGACATCAGCGGATTTCTCAGGAATCCTTACCAAAGGAGGAACGATCCTCGGATCTTCGAGACAGCCGTTTAAACAGATGCGCGTTCCGGATGCAAATGGATTAGACAAAGTAGAAGCTATGAAATCTACCTATTATAAATTAAGACTTGACTGTCTGGTTATCTTAGGCGGTAATGGGACAGAGAAAACAGCGAATCTGCTCCGCGAGGAAGGTTTAAACGTGATTCATCTTCCGAAGACTATTGATAACGATATTTATGGAACAGATGTTACATTCGGATTTCAGAGTGCGATCAATATTGCAACAGATGCGATCGACTGTATCCACACAACAGCAGCTTCACATAACCGTGTATTTATCGTGGAAGTTATGGGACATAAAGTTGGCTGGCTGACTCTTTATGCAGGGGTTGCCGGTGGTGCAGATATCATTTTGCTGCCGGAGATCCCATATGATATTGAAAAAGTGATTGCAGCGATCAATAAGCGTACCAAGGCAGGAAAAGGATTTACTATCCTTGCAGTTGCAGAGGGAGCAATTTCCAAGGAGGACGCGGCATTATCCAAGAAAGAATACAAAGAGAAAGTGGCAAAACGCAAATATCCGTCCGTTTCCTATGAGATTGCAGACCAGATTTTTAAGGAAACAGGAGTGGAAGTACGTGTGACTGTTCCGGGACATACACAAAGGGGTGGAAGTCCATGCCCTTATGACCGTGTACTCTGCACCAGACTTGGTTCCGCAGCAGCACAGGCTATTATGGATGAGGATTACGGCAATATGATCGCCATGATCAATGGAAAGACAAAGCGCGTGCCATTAGGTGAAGTGGCAGGCAAATTAAAAACAGTAGATCCGGATTGCCAGATGATCAAAGAGGCAAAACGGATCGGAATCAGTTTCGGGGATTAAGATGTCATATACAGCATTATATCGAAAGTTCCGTCCGCAGGAGTTTGAGGACGTCAAAGGACAGGAACACATTGTTACAACATTAAAAAATCAGATCAAAGCAGACAGAATCGGGCATGCATATCTGTTTTGTGGAACGAGGGGAACCGGTAAGACCACCATTGCAAAGATATTTGCAAAAGCGGTTAACTGTGAGCATCCCGTAGACGGCAGCCCATGTGGAGAGTGTCCGACCTGTAAGGCGATTGCAGCGGGCAACTCCATGAATGTGATAGAGATTGATGCGGCGTCGAATAACGGTGTGGATAATATCCGCCAGATCCGTGAGGAGGTGGAATACCGTCCGACAGAAGGAAAATACAAAGTCTACATCATCGATGAGGTTCATATGCTTTCCATAGGTGCGTTTAATGCACTGTTAAAGACACTCGAAGAACCGCCGTCATATGTGATCTTTATTCTTGCAACGACGGAGGCTCATAAGATTCCGATCACGATCTTATCACGTTGCCAGAGATACGATTTCAGACGTATTTCTATTGAAACGATCTCAGCGAGACTGATGGAGCTGATGGAGAAAGAACATGTCACAGTGGAGGAGCGCGCGATCCGCTATATCGCAAAAGCAGCGGACGGCTCCATGCGCGATGCGCTTAGCCTGTTAGATCAGTGTATTGCTTTTTATCTTGGTCAGGATCTTACTTACGACAAGGTGCTTGAGACACTTGGTGCGGTTGATACCGAGATTTTCAGCAGACTGCTCCGCCAGATTTTAGAGAAAAATGTGACCGGTGCAATCGGTGTGATCGATGAGATGGTCATTGAGGGCAGGGAATTAGGACAGTTTGTCAATGATTTTACATGGTATCTGAGGAATCTCATGCTTGTGCAGAGCTCGGATGATATGGAGGATGTGCTCGATATTTCAACGGAGAATCTTGCTCTGTTAAAAGAAGAGGCGCAGATGGTAGATACAGACATTCTTATGCGCTATATCCGGATTTTTTCAGAACTGAGTAATCAGATCCGTTATGCCGTACAGAAGCGTATACTGATCGAGATTGCGGTGATCAAATTATGTAAACCAGAGATGGAAAAAGATTATGGTTCACTGGTCGACCGCGTGGACAGTCTTGAAAAAAAGCTGGAGAAGGGTGTCGTAGTAACGCAGGCATCCGGTGAGATGGCTGCGGGGACAACAGGTTCTTCTGCCGCATCGGAAGTGTTAAAAAAAAAGGAACTTCCCAAGGCAATCCCTGAAGATATTAAGCAGGTCATGAGCAGCTGGAGCGGCATTTTATCACAGCTGACAGGAATTACAAGAACCTATCTCAAAAAAGCAGTTCCGACATTAGGAGAGGGCAGTACGCTGATACTGGCATTTGAGGATGCCAACGCGTATACTTATATAGAAGAGAACCGTTCCAACTGTCAGGATGAATTTCGGGCAGCAGTTGCAGAAAGACTTGGCAAAGAGGTAGAGATTCTGGTAAAATTAAATGACACTGGCACGCCAAGCGGGGAGATATACCCTGATTTGCGCCAGTTGATTAATTTTGAAATAGAAGAAGACGATTTTTAGGAGTAAAATCCTCTGCTCCTGCATAGGCAGTCGCATTTTGCTCCGCAAAACAAGGAGGATTCACATGGCAAAAAGAGGCGGTTTCCCGGGCGGTATGCCGGGCAACATGAACAACCTTATGAAACAGGCGCAGAAAATGCAGCGTCAGATGGAAGAGGCACAGAAAGAATTAGAAGAAAAAGAGATTACAGCAGCAGCAGGTGGTGGAGCTGTTGAAGTTACTGTTTCCGGTAAGAGAGAAGTAACAAAAGTAAAATTATCAGAAGAAGTGGTTGATCCGGATGATATCGAGATGTTAGAGGATCTGATCATGGCGGCAACCAATGAGGCACTTCGTCAGTTAGAAGAGTTCTCTTCGGATTCCATGTCAAAAATCACCGGTGGCATGGGTGGTCTTGGAGGACTTCCGTTCTAGGGAAAAAGGCATAATGATTCAGGGAAGACGAGGAATGTTTTTCACCTGAACCATTATGCTTTGTTTGATTTATTGGAAATTATGTTCCATGAATCAAAAAGACCTCATTTTACAACTTTGCCCGGAACACTTCATCTGCCGGATAGCCGCCGGCACATTTCTGCATACCTCGCTGAATGCTGTCAGCGGAATTTCCCCAGTCTTTATCTTTGTTCCGGTAGTCATTTTTTTCTACAAACCATGCGACTTCTTTTTGCAGGCGTTCCATATTTTCCTGCATCAGTGCAAATGCCTTCGGGTAAAATTCCCTTTTCTGCGCATCGTTCAATTTGTTTTCTGCAGTCTCGATCAGATCCCCGAAATGAGGCAGACAAAACCCTTTGCTCTCTTCAAAAAGCTGATGGAATTCTTCATTTTTCAGATACAGGTCGAAAAATGTATCCAGATATCTGCCATAGATTTTGTGGAAATGATCGCAGACATAGCAGTCCGTCGTCTTTTTGGAGATCCATGCGCCAAGCGCGGTCTGCGGTTCATGCTCTGCGGTTGCGTCTGTGCGTTTCATGCGTTTTAACAGACTTGATTTGCCTGGGGCAAAATCGGACATTTCTTTTGCGAGTTCCTGATTCAGTTTCTTCAAATGCGTGCTTAAGATCAATGCATTTCCAAGTCGATTGCCGTAATCGTACATCATTTTAAAGTGATGGCGGCAGAATCCGGTTGCATCTGTTTTTTCACGGATATCATCCTCCATATAGGCGGAACCTAAAATAAATGAGACCGCATGCTGCTCGGCTTCGCGCTCTAAATTGCAGAAAGGGCATTCGTCTTTGGCGTTGAATGCTTTGATTAAAGGGATGGTTGCAATATTTTCTTTCATAAGATCTATGACTCCTTTGACCAGTTGATCCACTTTTTTATTTAAAAAATTATAACAAAGTCTGATAATTCAAACAATAACACATAATAAATTTAAAGTTATGCCATAATAAATAAAAAACGCAACATTTCATATAAAATGTTGCGTTTTTTATTTACAATTATTATTTCGGCATAACAAAAAGAAACTTAACCCCAAAATCTAAATTTTTTTAAATCTGTTCAGAAATTAATGGTATGAAAAATACTGTCCCGCTCGTCCTGAGAAATTCCCAGATAACGCTTTGTGATATAAAACGAAGAATGATTATACAGATCCATCAGAAGAACCGGCGAAATTCCCTGTTTCCATGCATGATAACCGAACGTCTTGCGGAGCGAATGACAGCTGATATGCGTTTCGCATAAGGTTTCGTCCGCTGCTCTGCGTACAATACGATATGCCTGGGAGCGGCAGAGTGGCTGCGTGGGATTAGTCTGTTTTGAAAAAATATAATCCTCTGCGTCAGGTTTTCTTGTTTTCCGGTAACAGTCCAGTGCCTTGATAACATGTGAATTTAAGGCAATCTCATTGACCTTTCCTGTTTTCTGTTCATGGATCAGAAGATGATCTAAGAAACAGTCTTTCTCAAAATAATACACATCTTTCCATTTTAAATTCAATACATCACTGATGCGCAATGCGGTGTAGAGTCCAAGAATGATCATCGTATAATTGCGGATATTCGGATGTGCAGCCTCGTAATATGCAATGAAATTTTTTAGTTCGTCCTTGTCACGGATCGGTTGTGTTGTACCCATAATGACTCCTTTCTGCGGAAAATACCGCAAGCCTGTAAACGCAACATTTTATATGGAATGTTGCATTCAGGGAGAAACAGATAATCAGGGAGGAAAACAGATTTTATGCTCAAGTTAACGTTAAAGCCCGGTGACTATATTGACATCGGTGAAAACATCAGGGTCGTTTTTTCCGGCGGTTCTGCAAATAATATTCATCTTCTGGTGGATGCGCCGAGAGAGATGAATATTGCGCGTAGTTCTGCAGAAAGAAAAAGCAACCGCATTCACTACTATAAGGAACAGGGTATTTCGGAACAGGCACAGAAAGAGATTGCTGCAATTCTGATGAGGGAGCGCCGCAGCAGATCAGAAGAAGCAAGGTAATAAGGTCAGGCTAACCTAGGGGTCGGGCTTATTATAAATCTTTTTAAGACGTATGTCTTAAAAATTAAGAAAAATTTCCGCATATCACGGAAAAAAAGGGAAAGGATTCCCGGATGCCGGGTAACGGCAGGACAAATTTTTTATCACACGGAGGTAAATATTATGGCAATGGTAGTACAGCACAACATGTCCGCAATGAATGCGAACAGAAATTTAGGCGTTACAACAGGAATGCAGGCAAAATCATCTGAGAAGTTATCTTCCGGTTACAAGATCAACCGTGCAGCAGATGACGCAGCAGGACTTTCTATTTCTGAGAAGATGAGAAGCCAGATCCGTGGCTTAAACAAAGCATCTGACAACGCACAGGATGGTATCTCTCTGATCCAGACCGCTGAGGGCGCATTAAACGAATCACACTCCATCTTACAGAGAATGAGAGAGTTATCCGTACAGGCTTCCAACGGTACAGAGACAGATGACGACCGCGAGGCAGTACAGAACGAGATTTCCCAGTTACAGGAAGAGCTGACAAGAATTTCTGAGACAACAGAGTTCAATACGATGAAGCTGTTGGATGGTTCCCAGAGTGGAAGTACATCTTCAACCGGGTCAGGTCCGAAGTTTGGTGTTGTAGATGCAACATTAGACGGTGCACTTGTAACATCTAACGTGAAAGGTATTAAAGTAGCAACAGCAGCTTCCACAACAACAAAGGCAGGTCAGGAGACTGCTATCTGGGCTGCTGATGGAAAGACATTAACTTTAAATCTTTCGAAAAATAAGGTATATACACAGGACGAAATTGATGACTTGATCGCAAATGCAAAACAGGAAGACAGTACCGCAACTGGTGCACCGGCTGAAGTGAAAGTATCTTTAAAGAATGGTATTTTTAATGCAGATGCAGACACAACTGCTGGAACTGTAACAGCCGGTGGTGTGAAGGCAGTATCTGATGATGGAACTGTAACTGGATTTGTTGGTGCAGATACAATTTCATTTACGGCAAATAAGTATGGAGCAGAGTTCAATGATACTGTGTTTAAATTTGCATTCGATAAGGCGGCAGGCAAAGAAGAAGTAGAGACAAATACAGCAATTGAAATCAGTGGAACAAATACGGTAACAAATGGTGAGTATACAATTCATCTTGCAGCAGGCAAAGAATATACGGCAGAAGATTTAGAGGATATTCTTAAAACGGCAGGATTCGACTTTGATGTTAAATTAAGTGGAAATACACCAGATGAGCCAAATACTTTATTTGCAACCAGTGGCGCATCATCGGTGAGCGATATTACAATGGGTGGTGGCACCGCCGGAGCTGGTCTTGGAAGTACAGATGCTATGTGGGGGCAGGCTGGTTATGACAGTGTATCTTCTGGTGCCGGCATTACCTTGCAGATTGGTGCAAATGAAGGTCAGACCATGAGTTTCTCTATCGATGACATGAGTGCAAGAGCACTTGGCGTAGATGGCAACAAAGTTGATTTAAGCACACAGTCCGGTGCCCAGAAAGCTACTACCACGATTGATGCAGCAATCAAGAAAGTTTCTGCACAGCGTGGTAAAATGGGTGCAATCCAGAACCGTCTGGAGCACACCATCAGCAACCTTGATACAGCAGCAGAGAATACCCAGACTGCAGAGTCCCGTATCCGTGATACAGATATGGCAGAAGAGATGGTTGAGTACTCCAAGAACAACATTCTTGCACAGGCAGGTCAGTCTATGCTCGCACAGGCGAACCAGTCTACACAGGGTGTACTTTCCTTATTACAGTAATTTCAGCAAAACGGTAATTATTATATGCAATGTAAAGATGTCCTGGGGCGTTACGCTCCGGGGCATTTTTCGTAGAAAAGGAGTTAAAAATGAACCTGTTAAAGGCAACGTTTTACGATGAGTTTTCCTGTATGGGAGCAGAGTGTCCACTGACCTGCTGTGGGGGATGGTCAATCGTAATAGATGAGAAAACATTAAAAGATTACAGGATGATGGGCGGCGAGATTGGGAGATTTGCAAAAAAATGTGTAAAATATGATCAAAATCTGCAAGGCAGTGTAGTAAATTTGCGGGAGACGGATGGTATGTGCCCGATGCTGGATGAAGACCAGTTGTGCAAAATTGTATTGGATAAAGGAGCAGAAAAATTATGTCGTACCTGTGTGGTATTTCCAAGAGAAACAGTCCGTTCATATGATACGGATGAAAAATATATATTTCTCGGCTGCCCGAAAGCAGTGCAGTTATTGTTTGAAGTAAAGGACAAGTTAACTTTTATATCAGAGCGTGATCCTGATCTTAATATGGAAAATATTCCAATATATAATGATGTAATGAAAATCAATCTTGCAGTAAGGGAAGCAGTTACAGATTTTATACGGAATACAGAACTGCCACTATGGTTTCGTGAATTTTATGGGGCTTATACGATAGAAAAAATGAGTTCACAGATAGGACAGCAGGATTTTAAAGCGGTAGAAGCGCAGATAACGCACTTTTTTAATCCGTCATTTTATCAGGCAATGTATGAGGGAATAAAGGATATGGAGGTCAACCGCGAGCAGCAGTTTCAGTCATTGTGTGGAACAGTGAATGCCTATGAAAAAATTATCCTTGGAACAATGTTTGCAGATAAATTTGGCACTTGTGATAAGATATGGCAGTTATTGCATTTGAACCGGGAATGTACGTTTGAGGAATGGAACCGTGCCAGAGAAAAATGGACGGCACAGGAAGATGAACAGCAGTGGGAAAACATGCTTGTCTATAATTGGATGCGGACTGCTTTTGCACCGCAGAAGGAAAGAAAATTACTGAAAAATTATCTTGCATGCGTATTGTGCAATCTGGTATCATCCCACTTGCTGATTTTATATTCTATAAAGTATGATGTGGATTTGGAAACAAGAAATGCGATGATAGCATTTGTGGTTCGGAGGTTTTTACATGGAAATGAGGAAATTATGAAGATTATGCAGCTTGGAATGGACGAGGGGGTTTTGTCTCCGACATTTCTGATTTACCTGTGTAATTTATGGGGATAAACGGAAGAAGGAGTGTAACGGGCGAAATACACAGAACGGTGTGTTATCGCCCATTTTTGTATACTGTATAGTTTGAATGACACATTTTTGTGCACACTGTATACTTTAACTTCAAAATTTTTGTACAAAATGACGTTTTTGTTTGCCAAATGTAAAATATGATGTTAAACTGCACTTACATTTTTCGGTAGGTGTATGTTGAATCATGATTTTAAATTTGTAAATGGGGTTATTTTAGCGTACAATCAGGAGAAGAATATATGAGTGAAAATATGAATGGGGTGTCTGCAGGTAACGCTGCAGACAAAACGTATGCCAATACAAAGTATAAGGATACTTTTTTCCGGTATCTGTTCAAAGAAAAAGCGGGTATGCTGGAGTTGTATAATGCATTATTTGATGATTGTCTGACAGATGAAAGCGAGATAGAGGACTGTACGATTGAAGATGTATTTACAAGGCAGATGAAAAATGATCTGGCATTTCGCGTCAGAAAAAAACGTGTGATTGTTTTGACGGAACATCAGTCTACATTGAATGAAAATATGCCGCTGCGTTTTCTGATGTATCTGGGTAGGACATACAATCAGATGATGACAACAAATGCCGTATACAAAGAACGCCGGATAGAACTGGATGCACCGGAGTTTGTGGTATTTTACAATGGAGACCGTAATCAGAAAGAATACTGGGAAATGCACTTGTCAGATGCGTTCCCGGAAGGCGCGGAAGTTAATATTGATCTGAAAGTAAAAGTCTATAATATTAACTACGGAAAGAACTCTAAATTATTGCAGCAGACAAAATTATTAAGTGGATACAGTTATTTTGTTGATAAAATCAAGTACTTATGTAAAAATGGAAGTGAATTAAAAGAAGCGATAGATATTGCAGTGCGGGAATGCATCAAAGAAGGAGTTCTGACAGATCAGTTAACTTATTTAGGATCGGAGGTAGTGGGTATGTTTGCAACAGAATTTAATATGGATGAAGCTGTAAAGGTCTGGAAGGAAGAGGCAAGGGAAGAAGGATTGGAAGAAGGGCGCGAAGAGGGGCGTAAACAAGGAATAGAGGAAGGAATCAAAGAAGGCATCAAAGAAGGCATCAAAGAGGGTAGAAAAGAAGGACAGTCGGAGGGGCGTCTTGGAATTATTAAAGACTATCTTAAAAACGGAGGAACCGTTGAACAGGCAAGAAAACTTTTGAAAGCTACAGAGGAAGAAATACAAAAAGCCACGAAAGAGATGTAGGCAGATATGGAGGATCAGACAATGTATTATGTACCGGATGGCACGCAGATGTGCGGATATTATGAATGTAAAGAATGCGGAAACCGGTTTTTGTCATTACAGATAGGACCACAGCTTGTATGTCCTTATTGCGGGGAGGAACCGGATATGGAGGTCGGACCGGATGAGGAAATGCCGGTGGCAGCAGAAAGTGCGAAATTGATCCAGGTTGTAAAAGGAGCCGAAGAGGTTGAACGGATGGATACACTTCTTTCACTTGCTGTGACAGGCGGCGACTATGCATGGATATAATGTGAAAAATACATTTTCATACACAAGATTTGTGCTTACGCACAAACGTAAGATGCGCTGGAGGACAGCGCAGGAATGGAGATAAAAATGGGACAGGTTTATTTTGTCCGCCATGGACAGACAATATGGAATGTGGAAAATAAGATCTGTGGAGCAACGGATATTGCACTCACGGATCTTGGACATAAACAGGCGATCGAGACAGGAAAAAAGATTTTAGAACAGGGGATCATGGCAGACGAAATCCTGTATTCCCCGCTTATCAGGGCGAAAGATACAGCACGTCACATTTCGGAAATCACCGGGATTCCTGCAAGGGAGGAAGCGCGGCTGAAAGAGCAGAATTTTGGCAGATATGAGTCCACACCGAGAGATGGAAAAGAATTTAAAGAGGCTAAAAAACAGTTTATAAACCGTTACGCGGGTGGTGAGTCGATGCTTCATCTGGCACAGCGTATCTATAATCTGTTAGATGAGGTGACTGCTTCCGACAAGACTTATATCCTCGTGGCACATAATGGAATTGCGCGGGTGGTGCAGTCCTATTTTTATGAAATGACAAATGAAGAGTATGCTGCATTTGGTGTGGAAAACTGTGCAGTGGTCAGATATGATTTTTAAGGGATGGGAGAAATAAGAATGAACAGCATATTTCACAGAATCAGTGTGAGAAAATATCAGGCAAAGGATGTAGAGCAGGAAAAGATCGAAAAACTATTAAGGGCAGCGATGGCAGCACCGTCCGCATGCAATCAGCAGCCATGGGAGTTTTATGTGGTAACGAATCAGGATGTCATAAAAGCACTTTCAGAGGCATCACCATATGCAAAATGTGCAGCGGAGGCGCCGGTTATCTTTGTTCCATGCTTCCGGTCGGAGGGAATCGCACCAGAATATTTTAACATTGACTTAAGTGCAGCAGTTGAAAATCTGTTGTTAGAGGCAGATGCACAGGGACTTGGCGCTGTATGGATGGGAATTTCACCGGATGCAGGACGTATGGAGGCGGTCAGAAAAGTGCTTGGTATACCTTCCGGATTAAATCCGTTTGCGCTTGTTCCGTGTGGCTATCCGGCGGAGGAGCGACCGCAGGAAGACCGCTATGAGGAAAACAGAGTACATTATGTACGCTAATTTGGATATCTACATACTATGAATAGATCGGCAAATACTGGTTTGTGGGTGATACGAGTTTCCCTGTGTAGGGTGGTTCTGGGGGGTTACGATTGGCAAATTGCATCAAGCCGGGACTGTTTTGTTCCGTTGTCCGAAAATAAGAAAGTCTAAGTATGCCTGATTCAGGTTGAGGCGGAGTGACGTGTGCGTCCTAAATGTGCCGTCCGGGCACATTAGGACTTGTGCTGCCGTCCATGGCAGCACAACACTGTATTTCGGGCAGGCATACTAAGACTTTCTAATTTTCTTCCAAAGTCACAAAACGAGCCCCGGCTTGATGCGATTCGCCAGCCACTAAGTTGTGAACCACCCTTCGCCGGGGAACTCATTTTACAACTTTGGCGGGTGTAAATTTTTAGTGTTTTGTGTCTGAATCAGATTAAAAAATATTTCCAAATAACTATGTTTAATAGATTATTATTGGTTTGACAATACTGGCAAAAACCTCGATATATACCGCTATGCCCATATTTATTGCCATACACATTTGAAAAAATATTCTGCGTTATTAATCTGGCAATTTACGAAAAATTTCATGTAATACAATGCAGCAGCTGAAAATTTTGGAAAGTCATTAGGCTAAATATTAATGATACAGCACATTAGAAATTTAAGCATATTTTTATTCGTGCGAATATCAATAATCCACACCCGCGCCCCCAATTCTGAGATGAACCGCCCGCCCCAATGGTGTTCATAACCTGGAGGCTGGCATCTTGCGCAAAGCCGAAGCTAATTTTGTGACTTTGGGAGAAAATTAGAAAATCTTGGTATGCCTGTCTACACACAGTGATGTTCTGCCACGGATGGCAGAACAAGGCAGCATCGAGTCATGGATGACTCGTTGTTGCCGGTCACGTCACTCTGAGAAAACCTAAATCAGGCATACCTAGACTTTTCTTATTTTCGTACAACGGAACCAAAATTAACTCCGGCTTTGCGCAAGATGCCATTCACAAACCTGCGACTCACCATTTGGACGGGCGATTTATTTCATAAACAAACCATCATTTGTTGGTTAACTTATATTATTTTAGATGATAAAAACGACAGCAGAAATATATATCATCAGAATGGAGAACTTTGATGTTAGGAAAGAAAAAGGGAAAGCAGCGGAACGAATATGTACCGGATTATGTGCTGTATGATCTTGAAACGACGGGGATATCGAGCCTTTATGATGAGGTTATAGAGATTTCCGCAGTAAAAGTCAGAAATGGAAAAATCGTGGACGAGTTCAGTGAACTTGTGAATCCAGGCAGACATATCCCATATGCGGCAAGCAAAGTAAATAATATTTCCGATAAAATGGTAGAAAAGGCGCTTACCTTTGAAAAAGTTTTACCGGAATTTTTGGCATTTGTTGGGGATGATTTGTTGGCAGGCCACAATATTGCAAGTTTTGATATGAAATTCTTGTACAGGGACTGCGAAAAATATTTTGGACAGACACTCACGAATGATTACATAGATACTCTTGCGATTGCGAAGCAATGCTTCCCGGAGTGGAAACACAGACGGCTTGGTGATCTGGCGGAACATTATGGCATTTCTACGAATGGGGCACACCGTGCCCTCGCTGACTGCCGGATGAATCAGCAGGTATTTGAACTTATGGCAGAGGAATTAAAAGAAACCGTAAACAAACAGACAGAGATGAAAATCTGTCCACGGTGCGGGTGCACCCTGAAAAAAAGAAACGGAAGATTTGGTGAATTCTGGGGATGCACAGGTTTCCCGGACTGCAGATATACGGAAAATATATAAAAAATAATGGTTACAAACAGAAAAAGGAGCAGGCAAAATGAAAGATTACAGTATTGCAAATACAACCAAAGAACAGCGTATTGCGCTGATCAGACAGTGGATTCCTGACGAGGACGGACTTGGTGACAGCGGAGATATGGATCTGTGGGACATTTACGCAGATTATATCAACGGAAAAAAAGAAATTGCCGAGATCAATGCAGAAATGTCAGGTACTTATTATACAGAGGAGGATTTACAGTAATGGAAACCTGGTTTTATGAAGTTGTTTCTATCGATGGAGATTATGCTAATCTGCGCAGAACAGATATCACATCGGATGATCTGAAACTTGTGGCACGTGCGCTGCTTCCTGCAGAGATTATGGAAGGCAGTAAGTTAAAATACGAGCTGATGCAGTACGAACTGATTGGGTAGAGGTTGATTCGATCGCGTGGAATCAAATAGCAAAGAATCTGGTTGAACCCAATATGTCAGCGTTGGCGATGAAAGGAAATGTTTTATATTATGGGCAACAATATGATCCGGAAAAAGATATCTGTTTATGGTTCAGTCCAGGGCGTAGGGTTTCGGTACAGGGCGGAGCATGCCGCAAACATGCTCGGCGTGACCGGCTGGGTAAGAAATGAGCCGGACGGCTCTGTATTATTAGAGATGCAGGGAACAGAAGAACAGATCGATAAAGTGCTTGCTCTGGTAAATCAGGGAACCTATGTAAACATTGACCGGATCGTGGCAAAACAGATACCGGTGGAAGAACGTGAATATGGGTTTCATGTCAGATGAGTTGCCAGTCCCGTCTGCTCCATCTAATCTTTACGGTATTTGCCTCGGAATTCTTTTGGTGACAGATGGTGTTTTGCATAAAAAAGCTTATAAAAATGAGATTTGTTTGTAAATTTCAGCTGTGCAATAATTTCGGATATGGAAAGATCCGTTTTTAAAAGATAATATTCTGCTTTGCGGAGAGAAAACGTAGTTCCATATTCGAATAAGGTCATTCCGGTATATTTTTTTGTGATCCGGTTTAAATAGTCGCCGCTGTAACTGAGCAGATCCGACAGTTCATGCCGGCTGAGCCGCCCGTCACTGTTTTCTAACAGATGTGTCAGGTTTGTAAAGATCAGAAAATCATTTCCGTAATCAATCTGAATACTTGCCAGATGAAAAAAGTCCGGATTGGAAAGCGTATCTAAAAAGCGGCAGATCAGTCCGTTGATAAAAAAGGAAGAACCAATCTGCGGAGACAGTGTGATTTTTATGATTTCTTCTGCAATCTGGTAAAGTTTCTCAAAGGCTGCCGGGTTGTGGTATGAGGGGAAAAAGTCAAGATATTCTTTTTTGGTATTATCCTCATCAGCAGCATTTTTATATAAAAAGTGAAACGCATCACTCTGCTCCATATTTGTCTCTGGCATCAGATGGAACAGATTGTCCGACTGAAACAGGGACAACAGGTAATCTTTGGATAAATTCAGAAAGAAAATCCGAAAATCATGTGAGAGAAGTTCCACATGTCTTAAATTACAGTTCACAATACATCCGGTTCCGGATGGGTAAACCCGTTTTGTATTTTCAATTTTAACGATCGCTTCTCCCTGCAGAACAAACATGATTTCAAAAAAATCGTGTTGGTGCAGAGGGCGGTTTTTCATTTTTTCCAAAAGTTCCGTGGCATCGATCAGAGAATGGCTGGTGTGCTCTGGGGAAAAACTTGAAATTTTAAAATAAGACATATCCAGATCACAGCGGTAGGTTTCAATGACGGCATTATAAGGGGAAGTCAGGTGATAGTACTGGTTAAAACTGCTGTTTACATTCTGGATCTCAAAAAAATTGTTTTTTAAAGTATCAATGGATGACTGGTTCATTGGATTCTCCCGTTGGAACTTTTTGTGATAGTCGCGAATATGTTACTAAATGATGGATGTTGTGTCTAATTATAGCATTGAAGGGAAAAAAAGCAAAGTGATAGAATAAATGCAACAACATTCGAATGTAAAAAAGTGATTCTGATCGCACATTATGTGTGGACAGGCAGCAAAAAAGACGAGAAGGAAGAGGAAAAAATGAATGATAAAAAATATTTAAAATGGTATCAGAAACTTGCATATGGTTCGGGGGATCTGGCATCAAACTGCAGCTATGGACTGGTTTCAAGTTTCCTGCTTTTGTATCTTTCAGATATCATGGGATTAAAGACCAGCATCATCGGAACGTTAATGCTGGTGTCAAAGATTTTTGATGGAGTAACGGATGTTTTCTTTGGTAATATGATCGACAGGACAAAAAGCAGACTCGGAAAAGCAAGACCGTGGATGCTGTATGCACAGATCGGTGTGTCGTTATGTCTGGTATTGCTGTTCTCAATCCCGAATATGGGACAAACTGCACAGTATGCATATTTCTTTGCATTTTATACCTGCCTGAATGCAATTTTTTACACGGCAAACGGTGTTGCATATTCCACATTATCAGCGCTGATTACCAATAACCCGCAGGAGAGAGTACAGCTTGGTTCGATTCGTTTTATGTTTGCAGTCGTAACCAATATTGTTATGGGATTTGCTGTAACAGGCGGTGTGGAGGCTTTTGGTGGCGGTGCAGCCGGATGGAGAGCGGTAGCGATCATCTGTGCACTGATCGGTCTGGTGGTCAACACGATCAGCTGTCTTGCGGTAAAAGAGGTAGAACCGGATGAGTCGGTAAGAAAGACAGACGAGTCAAAACCGCAGGATGATAAACTTGGTTTTTGGGAAAGCATGAAATTTTTATTTACCAATAAATATTATGTTTTGATTCTTGTTTTGTATATTGTATATTACATAATGAGTAATATTACAACAGGCAGTGGTGTTTATTTTACAAAATATGTACTTGGAGATGCATCGTTACTTGGCATGTTCCAGATGATGAAAATGTTCCCGGTAATCATCGCACTGATCTTTACGCCAATGCTTGTGAAAAAGACTGGAAGCATGCAGAAAGTGAATTTCTGGGGATATGCGATCAACTGTGTACTCAGTGTATTTTTTATCTATTTTGCATACCAGAGAAATGTTAAATTGATGCTGTTATTCATGTTTATCAAAGGTATTTTTGCAGGAACTTTAAGCGGAACTTTAAGCGGAACTTTAAATGCGCTGATCGCGGAGATCAGTGGTTATACTTATCGTACAAAGGGTGTGCGGATGGATGGAACAATGTTCAGCTGTTCATCTTTAGGTATCAAGATCGGTGGTGGAATCGGAACTGCAGCAGTGGGCTGGCTGTTAGACTTAGGCGGTTATATCGGAACTGCAGCAGAGCAGACAGAAGGTGCGATCAATATGATCTTTGCCATGTATATCGTGATTCCGGTAATCCTCAGTGTTGCAATTACAGTGATTCTTGGACTGTTAAATGTGGAGAAAGCAAACAGAAAATGGGATGAAGAACATGCAAAGGAAGTATAGGAATGATAAAGGCAGATTTTAATACAAAATGGCAGTTTGTAAAAGGATATGTGCCGTCCTTAAAAGTGCTTCAGATGTATGGAAAAAAGGCGCAGGAAGTTACACTTCCACATGATGCCATGATACATGAGACGCGGGATGAAAATACAAAAAACGGAGGCGCTACCGGATTTTATCCGGGCGGTATGTATACCTATTTCAAAACATTTTCCGTACCGGAAGACTGGGAAGAAAAAACAGTCTTACTGGAATTTGAAGGTGTGTATGAGACAGCCATGGTCTACATCAATGGTGCGCTGGCAAAGACCAACAGAAATGGATACACAAATTTCTATGTGGATATTGCGAGATATTTAAACTTTGGGGAAGAAAATGAGATCAAAGTTGTCGCAGACAATTCCGCAGAAGAAAACAGCAGATGGTACTCCGGAAGCGGCATTTACCGGGGAGTCAGCCTGTATGTCGGAGAGCCGGTGCAGATTCCATTAAATGGAGTACGTATTACAACAGAAGAAGCAGATAAAGATGTTGCGGTTGTCGAAATTTCAACGAAAGTTTTAAACCGTTCCAGAAAAAAAGAAAAACTGACTATTATAGCAAAACTGGAGGATGAAAAACACCGGGTATATGAGGACAGAGTCCATCTGACTGGTTTTGCGGAATCTGAGAATACTGTGCATCAGCAGATCGCGATAGAACATCCGATGCTGTGGAATTGTGATACGCCGCATCTGTATCAGTGTACAGTCCAGATTTATGCAGGAGATAAGCTGTTGGATGAGCAGACGATTTCCTATGGAATCCGCAAGATCACGCTGGATGCCCTGCGTGGGTTAAGGATCAACGGTGAGCCGGTGAAGCTGCGCGGAACCTGTGTACATCATGACCACGGAATCCTTGGTGCAGCAGCATATGAAGATGCTGAACTCCGAAAATGCAGGCTGATCAAAGAAGCCGGGTTTAACAGTATCAGAAGTGCACATCATCCGGCAGGCAAGGCATTTTTAGATGCCTGTGATAAGGTGGGACTGCTTGTGATGGATGAACTGACAGATATGTGGACGGTACATAAAAATAACCACGATTTTGCTTTTTCATTTCTGGATGAATACCAGAATATGATAAAAAATATGGTGGAGAAAGATTATAACCATGCCTGTGTTATTTTGTATTCGGTTGGAAATGAGATTCAGGAAATCGGCACGGAGCGGGGAGCTGAGCTCAACCGCATGCTCTGTAACGCTTTTAAAGAACTGGATTCGACAAGATTTACCACAAACGGCATGAATGCCTTAAATGCAGCAGGGGCAAAAGTATATCCGATCATGCAGGAACTTGCACCGCTGATCCGCAAAGATGCCGAAAAAGTCGGGACAAATGATAACTCCGGAAGCAATGCGATCAACAGTTTTATGAAGCTGATGGAAGGCGAAGCGGGAGACGCATTTGCAGCGCATCCGATCATCACGGAAGTGTTAGAGGAGAGCAGCGAGTCCATGGATATCATCGGTTTAAATTATCTGACAGGCAGACATT
Organism: Roseburia sp.; assembly: GCF_041325975.1. NCBI lineage: Bacteria > Bacillati > Bacillota > Clostridia > Lachnospirales > Lachnospiraceae > Roseburia > Roseburia sp. The sequence goes on from NZ_JBGLEJ010000004.1 coordinate 1,586,345, forward strand.
TGTTAGAGGGAGAACTTCATCCAAATAAATGCGTGCTTGGGACAGAGACATTCCCGGCGGATATTGCAAGGTTATGGAAAGTGGTCAATTCTTCTAACCGCGTGCTGGGTGATTTTACCTGGACTGGTTACGACTATCTGGGAGAGGCAGGATGCGGAATCTTTTATTATGATGGAAAGAGCAATTTTGGAAGTCACTACCCGGACAGAACAGCCTATATCGGTGATATCGATCTTGCAGGTTATCGCAGACCGGTCAGTTTTTTTCGGGAGATCGTATATGGTCTGCGGACAGAGCCTTATATTGCGGTGGAACGCGTTGATAAATATGGGAAAAAATGTTCAAAGACGCCGTGGATGTTCAAAGATAATATTGCAAGCTGGACGTGGCGTGGATATGAGGGGAAGCCTGCGGTTGTGGATGTGTATTCGAATGCACCGGAGGTAGAACTTTTCTTAAATGGGCGGTCACTCGGACGAAAACCTGCCGGGGCAGAACATGGATTTACGGCAACGTTTGAACTTAATTATGAACCTGGCGTATTGGAGGCAGCCAGCTATCAAAATGGCATGGAAACCGGCAGATGCCAGCTTGGTACAGCAGATGAGGATGTACAGATTCATGTAGAAGCAGATAAAAAAGAACTGCAGGCAAATGGAGAGGATCTTTGTTTCCTTACCATGAACCTTTGCGATGCAAAAGGAACTGCAAATCTGTATGAAAAGAGACGCATCCATATAGAAATAGAAGGGGAAGGAATCCTTGCTGCATTTGGAAATGCCGATCCGCAGTCCATCGAAAGCTATGATGCGTCATGCTGGGAAACCTATGACGGGTATGCGCTTGCAGCAGTCCGTGCAGGCGACAAAAAGGGAGCGGTTTCTGTGACAGTCTGGATGGAAGGGCAGGAAGAACAGAAACAGAAGATTACGATTCCGGTAAATTAAAAAAATGATGGCAATGTAACGTATCAGGTGGTAGAATAAAATCGGTTCATCCGTTCAGAGATGAATATGGCACATTGCTGTATTACCCATGACTCTTTTTTCAATTGCGTAGGCATAGCGGAGCATTCATGCGGTAGCGGATGAACTGTAAAATAAAAGAATACATATGAGCTCTGGCGGATAGTGAAAATTCATTATCCGCATTTTTTGTCAAAAAAAGCAGGATAAAGTCGTCAAACCGTTAAATTTATACACTTGTAATTGACACACATTTTATAAACTACTAAAATAAAAATGGCAGATCAGACAAAGAAGAACAGTATAAAAAGGAATGATAATTTGAAAAAGTACATTGCGGTGATATTTGTATGTGTTACGATGCTTGGAATGGCATGCGGTCAGAAACCGGATTCCGGGAAAGAGAGAGAGGAACTTCCACAGCTTATTATAGGAAGTGATAATTATGAGCCGTACAATTATCTCGATGATGACGGTAATCCTGCCGGAATCGATGTGGAACTGGCAGAAGCGGTGTGTGACAAGCTGGGTTATACGCCGGTGTTTTTGCGTATTACATGGGATAAAAAGGATGAATATTTAGACAATGGTGAGGTGGACTGTCTGTGGGGATCCTTTACCATGAATGACAGAGAAAATCAGTATCAGTGGGCTGGACCATATCTTTACAGCAGACAGGTCGTTGCAGTGCAGAAAAACAGCGGGATTACAAAAATATCTGATCTGGAAGGAAAACGAATTGCAGTTCAGGCGACAACGAAACCGGAGGAGATTTTGCTCAAAGGGAGTTTTCCGGGAATCCCGGAAGTAGAAAGGGTATACAGTATGTCCGGTATGGATGAGATCTACGCAAGTCTCAGAAAAGGGTATGTGGATGCGATTGCCGGACATGAGAGTGCATTAGAGAGATTTGTGCAGAGTGCACCGGATACATATTGTATGCTGGATGAGAGTCTGTATATTTCAGAGCTTGGGGTTGCTTTTAAAAAGGATACCCATCAGGAACTGGCACAGAAGATGACACAGATATTAGAGCAGATGCAGGAGGATGGAACACTTGGCGGTATTGTAGAAAAATACGGTCTGGATGTCCAAAAAGCATTGGGGGTCACAAATGCTGAATAAAAAAAATTGGACTGGGTTTATCTCACATAAATATATATGGATGCCGTTTGTGGCAGGTATTTTTATAGTAATGATATGTTTTGGCGTTTTTACCGGATATGACAGGACACGGGTCGGAAAAATCGCAGACGGGACGCTCGATTTCATGCAGAGCCGCGTGAAACAATATGATAATTACAAAAATAACGATAAAGTAAAGAGTCTTTACCGTCTGGCAGATAAGACACTGGAGCTTAGTCAGCGGCTGGAAGAGGAAAATACGGATCAGGAAACAATGATCATCCGCTATATGAAAGATCAGAGATTGGATGGAGTACTGGTATTAGATGACAAGTTAAATTGTGTGTGCCAGATTGGGGATGCGTGGGAAGAAAAAAACTTCTGGCAGGATGAGATGAAGAAACCAGTGGTAGAAGATACGCTGGATTATCCGCAAAAAGCATATATCACACGGCTGGATAAAGAGGGCGAAGTCTATGATTTTGCGGTGGTTTCCCAAAGAAATAAAAAAGGACTGATTGCTGCCTATATCAAAAAAGATAATTGCATGGAGGACAATGGTGACATATCCTTCTATTCGTTGTTTACAGGACTTACATTTGAGAAAAATGGAATTGTTGCGGTGACAGATGGAAAACAGATTTTAAGTTCCAATTCGGAGGAACTGCTCGCAGTAAAATCAGAAGAATATCAGGATATTTTTATCCCGGATATCGATACCGGGGATGAGAAAAAAATGATTCATTTAAAAAGCACGGGAGGATGCTGGTACGGAGAAAGCAAGCAGATGGGGGACTACACGTTATATGTTTTTTTTCCAACAAAATCTGTATTTGCACTGCGCACAAAAGCTGTAATCTGTGTGGCTGTAATCTACATACTGTGCTGGATGACGTTTATGCTGATCCGTGGATATGTGGCAGAGTTAAATATGCGTCAGACAGAAAAGCAATATCATATCATCCGTTCCGTCAGCAGTGTATTTTCCGTGTGTATGCTGTTTGATCTCAAAAAAGATACATGGGAAATTATCAAAGCATCTGATCGTATAAAGGAAATAATTGGCAATGAAAAGAGTACTGCAAAAATGATGAAGTACTTTTGTAAAAATGCGGTTGCGCAACAGGAGTGGCAGAAATTCCTTGATTTTGTGAATCCTGATACTATTTCAGACAGGCTGGCGGGAAAAGACTATGTTAACTGCAAAACGGAAAGCGCGAAAGGTGAATGGTTTACAGTCATGCTGGTGCCCCAGCATTATGATTCACAGGGAAATGTGGAAGCAGCACTTTTTCTGAGCAGAAATATCACAGACGAAAAGATGCGTGAGCTGGATTATCAGAAAAAACTGGAAAAGTCCGTAGAACAGGCAGAGCAGGCAAATGTTGCAAAAACAGATTTCCTGCGAAGAATGAGCCATGATATACGTACACCGATCAATGGCATCCGCGGAATGGTGGATATTTGCCGGTATAATATCGGAAATCAGAAAAAACAGGAAGAATGTTTGGACAAGATCATGCTTTCGTCGACATTCCTGATGGAACTGGTCAATGATGTACTTGATATGAATAAATTGGAATCCGGTCAGATCAGACTTGAGGAAAAGCCATTTTCAATCCACGAAATATTAAAAGAAGTGGAAACGGTAGTCGGAATGGCTGCAACAGAGCATGGAATCACACTTACCGTAAAAATGGGAGAAATCATCCACGAAAATCTGCTTGGCAGTTCCCTTCATATCCGGCAGATATTACAGAATATTGCATCAAACGCAGTGAAATATAATAAAACAAATGGAAAAGTTGTTTTAGAGTGCAGGGAACTGCCGTCGGAAAATGAAAAAGCGGTGTTTGAATTTGTATGTACTGACACAGGGATTGGAATGAGTCCGGAATTTCAGAAACATGCATTTGAACCGTTTGCGCAGGAAAAGACTTCAGCGCGTACTTCCTATGCCGGGACCGGACTTGGGCTTGCGATTGTAAAAAAGCTGGTAGAACAGATGGAAGGCACGATTCGTTTTGTGAGTAAACCCGGAGAAGGAACACAGTTTACGATTGTGATACCATTTCTTGTGGATCGTACCATGGAAAAGGAAACAGAGGATGAACAGGGTACGGATGAGAAAAAGGGAATAAAAAATGATAAGATTCTTCTGGTGGAAGATTATGAGATAAACATGGAAATCGCTAAATTTGTTCTGGAAAATGAGGGGGCAAAGGTAAAAGAAGCCTGGAATGGAAAAGAAGCTGTCGATATATTTGCAGCATCAGAACCGGGCGAATATGATGTGATCCTGATGGATCTGATGATGCCTGTCATGGGAGGCTTAGAGGCATCACAGCGTATCCGGATGATGTCAAGAGAAGATGCAAAAACAATTCCGATCATTGCAATGACAGCAAATGCATTTGCGGATGATGAAGAAAGAAGTTTATCAGCCGGTATGGATGCACATATATCAAAACCATTAGATGCGGAACAGTTCATACAGGTGATCTCTGATATATGCAGAAAACGGAAAAATCATATTACATAAAAGTACTTTATTATCGGAAAAAGATGTAGTATACTTCTTCTGCATTGAACTGGAATAATCTATGGAATGTTTCATTCAATAGAAGTGTATAAAGAGCGAGGACAAAAGAAATGCAGAAGAATCTTGGAAAGATCAAACGTACTGTGGAAGAGTATATGGTACTGACCGTTGCAACACTGATTCTTGTTGTAGGAGTATATGTGTTTAAATTTCCAAATAATTTTTCTTTTGGAGGAGTAACAGGTATGGCGGTCGTATTAGGTGCCATACTCCCAACATCACCGGGAAATCTTACTTTTATCATCAATATGCTGTTACTGGTACTTGGATTTATCTTCCTTGGAAAAGGATTTGGAGTTAAAACCGTTTATGTAAGCGTACTGACATCTGTGGGATTAAGTTTTGCTGAAAGAGTATTTCCAATGGATGGACCATTGACCGGACAGCCGGTATTAGAGCTTATCTATGCGATCGTATTACCGGCATTTTCGTCAGCAATCCTGTTTAATATCGGAGCATCCGGCGGTGGAACAGATATCGTGGCGATGATCTTAAAGAAATACACAAAGTTAAATATAGGTGCGGCATTGTTTTTGGTTGATCTTGGAATCGTCATTGCATCATGCCTCGTGTTTGATGCACAGACAGGTCTCTGTTCCCTGTGCGGACTTCTGGCAAAATCACTGGTAGTCGATAATGTGATCGAGAGTATTAACCTGTGTAAATATTTTACGATCGTCTGCAATGATCCGGAGCCGATCTGTGATTTTATCACGAAGGAACTGAACCGCAGTGCAACGGTTTATCAGGCAGAAGGTGCCTACCAGCACAATCAGAAAACAGTCATACTGACAGTCATGAAGCGAAGCCAGGCGGTGGAACTCCGTAATTTTATCCGGTTGAATCAGCCGTCTGCATTCATTGCGATCACAAACAGCAGCGAGATCATCGGAAAGGGATTCCGTGGTTTCAACTAAGGTTTGGTTGCATGAAAGAACTGTCTATTATATAATAGGGAGAGCAGATTGTATACAATCAGGAAATGTAAGTGGCTGAAATCGTATGTATACAAATCGGTATTGCAATTATTTTAAAATACAGAATGGAGAAGAGAATGAAAATTTGGGAAGATGATAACCAGAAATACATCAAAGCGATGATGGAGAAAAATACCACGGAGCAGAATGGGGAGCTGACAAAGCGTTTAGAGAAAATCGATTTTTCTGTGTTAGAGCATATTGAAAGAAAAGAAACGGTCAATGAGCGGGGTGTATTTGCGCCGTTAGATGCCGTGGAAGTTGGCGAGATCGAGGCAAGGGGAGAAGAATTTAAAGAAACCGGCTTAAAGGCGATCCGTGAGGGAAAAGTCGGAGCCGTACTTTTAGCAGGTGGACAGGGAACCCGTCTCGGACTTGACAGACCGAAGGGTACGTTAAATATTGGAATTGACCGTGAATTATATTTGTTTGAGCAGTTACTGCGCAATCTGATGGACGTTACGGATGAGGCGGGAGTATATGTTCCTCTTTATATTATGACAAGTAACATCAATCATGCAGATACAACTGCATTTTTCAAGGAACATGATTATTTCGGTTATCCGAAAGACTATGTGAAGTTTTTTGTACAGGAAATGGTGCCGGCATGTGATTATGAGGGAAGAATTTATATGGAATCCCAGACCGAAGTTGCTATGTCACCAAATGGCAATGGAGGCTGGTTCTCATCCATGGTAAATGCGGGACTGCTCGCTGATATTAAAGCAAGAGGTATCGAGTGGATCAATGTATTTGCAGTAGATAACTGCTTACAGCGCATCGCAGATCCGAAGTTTGTTGGTGCTACGATCACTTATGGCTGTGAAAGTGGAGCAAAAGTGGTACGAAAAGCAGCACCGGATGAACGTGTCGGCGTACTTTGCACTGAAGATGGCAAACCTTCTATCGCAGAATACTATGAGATGACAGAAGAGATGGCAACAGCACGCAAGGAAAACGGTGATTTAAAATATGGTTTTGGTGTTATCTTAAATTATCTGTTTTCCGAAAAGAAACTGGAGCAGATCGCAGATGCAAGAATGCCGATTCATGTGGTAGAGAAAAAAATCCCATACATGGATGTGGACGGTACATTTGTGAAACCGGAGCAGCCAAACGGTTACAAATTTGAGACATTAGTACTTGATATGGTACACATGATGGATGATTGTATCCCTTATGAGGTAGTGCGTGAAAAAGAGTTTGCACCGATCAAAAACCTTCATGGTGTGGATTCCTTAGATTCCGCAAGAGAGCTGATGAAAGGCTGCGGTATCGAATTATAGGAAAATAGCTGGAAAATAAAACCCTGTTTTTAAATTGTTTATAAATATTTCATACAGACTTTATGCCGTTTTGGGCGGTATCTGTTATACTAATATTTATAGTGTGAGATAGTTACGCCCGACGGAAGTCATTGGAAAAAGACGGTGTAACAATGAAGATGAAAACAATTTAGAAACGGGGTTTTTGTTATGCTACAGAGACAGACAATCATACAGAATGAGAAACAGCAGGAGCAGTATCAGGCTTCTGTGGAAGTGGAAGATGCGGAAGAAACGTTGGATGCAGATGCAATGCAGGAAAACAGCCTGATGCTGGTGCGTGGTATGGTGGATGATGATATGGAGCATATTGCAGACATGAAAGAGCAGTTTTCCCAGACGATTGATCCAATCTTACGTATGTACAATGCAGCGATGTGTGCGACGACCGCACGCCTTGAGATCATAGAGGACGAGTTTAAATACCGAAAACTGCGCTGCCCGATCCATCATATTGATACCAGGTTAAAATCAGCGAAAAGCATTTTGGGAAAACTCCAGAAGAAAGATCTTGATCTGACGCTTAGTGCAGCCTGCAATAATATTTATGATATCGCCGGAGTGCGTGTGGTCTGTTCCTATATCAAGGATGTCTATCTGATCCGGGATCGTCTGATGGCACAGGACGACATACATATCATGGAAGTTAAGGATTATATTGAACAGCCGAAGGGCAATGGTTATAGAAGCCTGCACATCATTATCCGCGTGCCGGTCTACTTTATGAACAAAAAGCAGATGGTGCCGGTCGAACTGCAGATCCGTACGCTTGCCATGGATCTCTGGGCGAGCTTGGAGCATGACATCAAGTACAAATCGCTTTATCAGGATGTCACGATGGATTTTTCGGATGAGTTAAAAGAATGCAGCCGCCTGATCTATGAGGCGGAGGAGAAGATGGAAGTCATGAATGCGGCGTTGGAGGAGTAAGACGGGATTCAAAACGGATCAGTGCAGTTGTATCAAATCTGATCAATATAGAATAATCCGAAATAACGCTCTCTAAAAAATATAAAAAAGTTATTGACAAATAACAAAAGTTAGTGTAATCTAACTATCAGAAAAGGAAATGAGTTCTCGCAACTCTTTCTTTTTTAAACAGGAGTTAGGAAAAACTAACTATACATGTTATGACGATGGATCATAAATTCATCGATCTATGGGAGATGACCATGAGCAGGGAAGTGTTAGAGATTCTGGAGAAGATGGATAAAAAAGAATTAAAGACTCAACTGGCACTGCAATGTGCCCCGCTTCTTACGGGAATTAAACTGTCAAATCTTCTTACGGTGACAAAAAGCAACGAAGAAGATGTGAGAGATTTGTTCCGTAATACAGAAATTACTGTACATACACTCTACCAGACAAAACATCGGACGATATTCCTGCTTTTTCGTGAAAAACAACTACTCGCTTATCTGAACGAAGAAGATGTGAAGGAAACGATGAGATTGTTTGGGTATCAGACATTACGCCTTATCGACATTTTTGAAAAACTGTGTGCCCGCTATCAAAAATATATGAAGGATCATCTGTCTTTTCCACATGAGCTTGGACTGCTCTTGGGTTATCCTGTAGAAGATGTATTGGGGTTTATCCGAAACGAAGGACGCAATTACCTGTATTGCGGCTACTGGAAAGTATACGGAGATGTGAATGCGGCAAGAATAACATTTGACCGCTACAATCAGGCAAAAGAAGATGCAATCCGCCTGATATCATCCGGAATGGAAATCCATGAACTTTTGCTTTATGGCAAAATGCTGGAATCAGCATAAATGGATTAAAAGTCAGATATGTAAAAAACGGATACCATCCGGTCAGCTCTGGCAAAGGCGTTGGAACTGAATCGGCGATCCGCTTGTATAAAATGAATGTGTAAAAATAAGCACAGGAATGGAGGAAATATGAGTAAGATTATCGTGGCATACTGGTCCCAGACGGGAAATACTGAGGCAATGGCAAATGCAGTCGGAGAGGGAATCAAAGCAGCAGGAGGAGAAGCAGATGTTGTTCCGGTATCTGCAGTATCCGTAGATGAATTAAAAGCTGCATCCTCATTTGCATTAGGCTGCCCGGCAATGGGAGCTGAGGTATTAGAGGAGAGCGAGATGGAGCCGTTTGTAGAAGAGGTAGAAGGCTTTGCAGCAGGCAAAAAGATCGCGTTATTTGGCTCTTATGGATGGGGCGATGGACAGTGGATGCGTGACTGGGAAGAACGCATGAATGCAGCTGGAGCAGTTGTTGTAAACGGTGAAGGTGTGATTGCACATGAAGCACCGGATGATGATGCATTAGAGGCTTGCAGAAGTCTTGGTAAAGCACTCGTATAAGAAAAACAGTAAGATTTAAATGAATAAAAAGATTGAGTCAGGCAGGTCATAAAAGACCTGCCTGTTTGCGTGTAATTCATAATAATAGAATATTACGTTACGGACATTCTATTATTTGCCCTATGATATTTTATGGAAAAATGATATAATCCAGTAGTTGATAAACAATAATATTTTTCAAACACAAGTTTGTTTAAAAATCTGGAATGAGCAAAGATAAGCACAGGAATGGGGATTAAGATGTTAAAAAAATTTGCAAAATATGTTTCTCAGAACATGCTTGGCATGGTAGGTATGTCGGTTTATATTCTGGCAGATACCTACTTTATTTCTGTTGCGGTGGGTACGGATGGTATCACGGCACTCAATCTGGTATTGCCGGTGTATAATTTAATTTTTGCCGTCGGCGCAATGATGGGAGTCGGTTCCGCAATCCGGTTGGTGATCGAACGGAACCAGAAAAATCCGGATGCAGACGGATATTTTTTTCATGCACTGTTGTGGGCATTTATCGTTAGCCTGCTGTTTATGTTTGTCGGCATATTCCTGCCGGATAAACTGATTGCCCTGCTTGGCGGAGATGCAAAGATCATTGCGGTCGGAAAAAATTATACGCGCATTTTTATGAGTTTTGCGCCGCTTTTTATGTGGAATTATATCTGCAATGCATTTGTGCGTAACGATGGAAATCCGTCGATTGCAATGGCAGCGACTTTATTCAGCAGTCTGTTTAACATCGTATTTGACTATGTATTGATGTTTCCGCTGGGACTTTCCATGGAGGGAGCTGCGCTTGCGACAGCACTTTCCCCGGTTGTGGGTATTCTGATCTGCTGTATTCATTTCCGGTCGGAAAAATGTACTATAAAACTAAAACCCGTGTTGCCGTCTGTGCGAAAAATATTTTTTTGCTGTAAGTATGGTGTCTCATCCTTTGTAGGTGAAATTTCATCCGGAGTGATCACAATTGTTTTTAACATGATCATCCTTGGACTTGCCGGAAATACCGGAGTGGCTGCTTATGGAGTGGTCGCAAATGCGTCACTTGTTGCAGTCGCTTTATTTAATGGGGTGGCGCAGGGCTCCCAACCGCTGATCAGCGAGGCATATGGTAAGGATATTCATAAAGATGTGAAAACGTATTTGAAAATGGCAGTTACGACTGCGATAGGGGTTTCTGTCCTTTTGCTTATTTTTATTTATCTGTTCGCACCAGTGGTGACGGCTGTATTTAATGGAGAACATAATCAGATGCTTGCAGATTATGCGGAAAACGGACTGCGGCTTTACTTTATAGGTTTTTTATTTGCCGGGATCAATATTGTAGGAACATCCATATTAAGCGCGGTTGAATCTACGGGATATGCATTTGCTGCGTCAATTTCCCGTGGATTTGTTGTAATTATTTTCTTTGCATTTTTACTGTCAACATTGTTTGGGTTAAATGGAGTCTGGCTGGCATTTCCGGCAGCAGAATTTGTGACAATGCTGATTACGATAAAAGGCTTATGGATGATCCGGTTTGTTGATAAAAATTCCTGATAACTGAAAATCTCTTGACAAAGTGTATATCATGATGTAAATTCAAGATACCCAATAGGGGTATATGGTATATACCGATGAAAAGCCGTGATAAAAAATCAAAAACAGCACAGACTATACAGACCGGAGGTAGACAGATGGCATGTGAAAAATGCAGTGCGAATGGAGATAATGTGAAGCATAAGCAGCGTGAGAGTGCAGAAAAGAAAGCGCTGTTAACGAGACTTTCCCGGATAGAAGGACAGGTGCGGGGAGTGCGTGCCATGGTGGAGGATGACAGATATTGTGTAGATATCGTCACACAGGTATCTTCTATTCAGGCGGCATTAAACGGATTTAACAAAGAACTTTTAGCACGCCATATCAAGACCTGTGTTTCCGAAGATATCAAAGAGGGTAATGAGCAGGCTGTCGACGAACTCTGTGAACTGTTAAAGAAGCTGATGAAATAACGGTTTGTATTTTATACAATAGGAGATTGACATGAAGGAAAAGTTTGACGTAACAGGCATGAGCTGTTCGGCATGTTCCTCCCATGTGGAAAAAAGTGTTTCCAAATTAGAGGGCGTACATGCAGTCAGCGTGAATCTGCTGACGAACAGTATGCAGGTTGAGTATGATGAGACAAAACTGGGCACAGAAAACATTATAGAAGCGGTAGAGCATGCCGGATATGGTGCCTCGGTAAAAAATGAAGCAAAGGCGGCAGCAAAGACAGGAGAGACGGAGGATGCGGTTTCCATCCAGCAGAAAAATATCAAAAATATGAAGATCAGACTGATCGTATCTGTGATATTTCTGATACCGTTAATGTATGTATCAATGGGGCATATGATCTACAATGCGCTTGGTGTTCCTATGCCGCCGGTTACCATGAAGTTTTTTCATGGAAGTGAAAATGCGGTTATTTACGCATTTACGCAGTTTTTACTGTTACTTCCGATCCTGTTTGCAAATCAGAAATACTTCCGGAACGGATTTGCAACATTAGCACGCAGGAGCCCGAATATGGACAGCCTGATCGCGATGGGAGCAACAGCGGCGACGGTATACGGTATTTTTGCAATTTACCGGATCGGCTGGGGATTTTCTACCGGGAACATGGAACTTGTACACCAGTATAGTCATGATCTTTATTTTGAATCGGCCGGAACAATTCTTACACTGATCACAGTTGGAAAGTACCTTGAGACAAAGTCAAAAGGAAAGACGAGCGAGGCAATCACAAAACTGATGAACTTAGCACCAAAGACAGTGACGGTAGTGCGCGATGGAAAAGAGCAGGTCATCGATGCTGCTGACGTGGTACAGGGTGATATTTTTGTGATCAAACCCGGAGAATCGGTTGCAGTGGATGGTGTGATCGTAGAAGGGAAATCTTCCTTTGATGAATCAGCGATCACCGGAGAGAGTATTCCTGTGTTAAAACAGGAAGGGGACAAGGTCATATCAGCATCTATCAATAAAGCAGGACTGATCCATGCGCGGGCAACACGTGTCGGCAAAGATACAACAATCGCACAGATCATAAGTCTTGTGGAGGAAGCATCTTCAAGTAAGGCACCGATCGCACGTCTCGCCGATAAGATCGCAGGTGTTTTTGTCCCGACAGTGATCGGGATCGCGATCGTCACATTCATTGTCTGGCTGGCAAGCGGAGCAGATTTCGAGTTTGCAATGTCCTGTGGAATCGCAGTTCTTGTTATTTCCTGTCCGTGTGCGCTTGGACTGGCAACGCCGGTGGCGATTATGGTCGGAACCGGAAAAGGTGCAGAAAACGGTATTCTGATCAAGTCGGGAGAAGCATTAGAGACAGCGCATATTGTTGATACTGTTGTGATGGACAAGACAGGAACGATCACTTATGGAAACCCGGTTGTGACGGATATACGGACATATGCGGGAATTTCAGAAAATGACCTGTTAAAAGCTGCCGGCAGCCTGGAAAAGGGCAGTGAGCACCCATTGGCAGAAGCAATCGTTTCAGATTGTGAGAAAAAGAATATCATTCTGGAAAAAGTAAACGACTTTGAGGCGCTGTTTGGAAAAGGAATTAAAGGTAGGTTATCTTCTGGAAAACTTTACTATGCCGGAAATGAAAAACTGATGGATGAGGCACACATTGCTATATCTTCAGAAATAAAAAAAGAGATAGAACAGTTTGCAAAACAGGGGAAAACTCCTTTACTGTTTGCAGATGAGACACAGATCATAGGAATGATCGCCGTTGCAGATGTGGTAAAACCGACCAGCCGTGAGGCAGTCAGACAATTTAAAGAATACGGAATCCATGTCATTATGCTTACCGGTGATAATGAAGTGACGGCACAGGCGATCAAAGATCAGGTGGGTATCGATGAAGTCATTGCGGGGGTGCTTCCGACGCAGAAGGAAGAAAAGATATCTGCCTTAAAGAACAGCGGACACAAAGTTGCAATGATCGGAGACGGTATCAATGATGCTCCGGCACTTGCATCCGCAGACGTTGGAATTGCCATCGGTGCAGGTACGGATGTCGCAATTGAGAGTGCGGATATTGTGCTGATGAAAAATGACCTGCTTGATGCAGTCGGAGCAATCCGTTTAAGCAAGGCGGTTATCCGCAATATCAAGGAAAACCTGTTCTGGGCATTTTTCTATAACAGCATTGGTATACCGCTTGCCGCAGGACTTTTATATCCGATCTGGGGATTAAAATTAAACCCGATGTTTGGTGCGGCAGCCATGAGTTTAAGCAGTGTCTGTGTGGTAAGTAACGCGCTGCGTTTAAGATGGGTAAAACTTGGAAAAAAATCTTTATCCGAAAATGGAACAGATAATATGGAACAGGAGAGTGCGGTCTGTGAAAACAGAACGGTCACTTCTGAAATAAAGAGTGATGTAACAGAAAGCGAGGAAAAAACAATGAAAACAACATTAAGTATTGAAGGAATGATGTGCGGACACTGCCAGGCAACTGTCGAGAAGGCTTTAAAAGGAGTACAGGGTGTGTCTGAGGTAGTGGTAAGTTTAGAGGACAAAAATGCAGTTGTTACCGCAGATGAATCAGTCAGTGCAGATACATTAAAAAATGCCGTTGTAGATGCCGGCTATGAAGTAACCGATATTCAGTAAGGAATAGTTGCGGGCGCAGCCGTTATATTTTACTGATTAAAAATGAAAAGAAGGGGAAACCGTGATCAACCGGCTTCTCCTTCTTCTACGATCTGCTCTAATACGCGGATAAGATCCTGCATGTTATTAAGCTGTACATTACGCTCTAAGATCAGGTTCTTCAGATCCGTTGAAAGTGTTTCAAATTTGTCTTTGATCATGGGTGATACATAAGATGCCATAGAGTTCTCCTTTTATTACTGTTAACAGATTTGCCTGCGAAATATGCTGTCTGTTGTTTTTATGTGGTTACCAGTTTATCATGTACAAAAAATCAGAAAAATATGCAGTGAAAAACACTTCTTGTAAAAATTGCCGTTATCCTTTAATATAAAGGAGGCATATGACAAAGAAGATCAGATGTCATTGTATAAGAAGTAATTTATATATTATAAATGAAAGAATGGAAACACCATGGATTACTACAGCAGTCAGATCAGCAAGTTAATACAGGAATTATCGTCCCTTCCGGGAATCGGTGCAAAATCTGCACAGCGTCTGGCATTTCATATTTTAAATATGCCGGTAGAGCAGGTCGAAGAACTTTCGGCTGCGATCGTGGATGCCAGAAAAAACGTCCGTTACTGCAAGGAATGTTTTACACTGACGGATGATGAATTATGTCCGATCTGTAAAGATGCCGGGCGTAATCATAAGACGATCATGGTTGTGGAGGATACCAGAGACCTTGCAGCGTATGAAAAAACAGGTAAATACGATGGTGTTTATCATGTTCTTCATGGTGCAATTTCACCGATGCTTGGAATCGGGCCCGCAGATATTAAGTTAAAAGAGCTGATGCAGCGTCTGCAAAAGGATGTTGACGAGGTCATTATTGCGACGAACTCAAGTCTTGAGGGGGAAACGACTGCAATGTATATCAGCAAACTGATCAAACCTACCGGGATTAAAGTGACAAGGATCGCAAGCGGTGTTCCGGTCGGCGGAGATTTAGAGTATATTGATGAGGTAACACTGCTCCGTGCCTTAGAAGGCAGAACGGAGATTTAATAAAAGAAACAGAAAGGAACATGACTAGACTATGACAAATCTGGAACTCGAAAAAACAGCGAACGAAGTCCGCAAAAGTATTGTAACTGCAGTACACAGCGCAAAAGCCGGACATCCGGGCGGATCACTCTCCGCAGCAGATATTTTTACTTATCTGTACTTTGAGGAGTTAAATATTGACCCGAAAAATCCTAAGATGGCAGACCGCGACCGTTTTGTACTTTCTAAAGGTCATACGGCTCCGGGACTTTATGCAGTTCTGGCAGAACGTGGATTTTTCCCGAAGGAGGATCTTGTTACACTGCGTCATACAGGATCTTATCTGCAGGGACATCCGGATATGAAGCATATTCCTGGTATTGATATGTCATCCGGTTCTTTGGGACAGGGACTCTCCGCAGCGGCAGGAATGGCGGCAGCAGGAAAGTTTGACAAAAAAGATTACCGTGTTTATGCACTTTGCGGAGACGGCGAGATTCAGGAAGGACAGATCTGGGAAGCTGCTATGTGGGCAGGATTCCGCAAGCTGGATAATCTGGTTGTGATCGTTGATAATAATAATCTTCAGATTGACGGAACTATTGATGAAGTATGCTCTCCTTATCCGATCGACAAAAAGTTTGAGGCATTCAATTTCCATACGATCAACATCAATGGAAATGATTTTGATGAGATCCGTGCAGCATTCAAAGAGGCACGCGAAACAAAAGGAATGCCGACTGCGATCATTGCAAAGACATTAAAAGGAAAAGGTGTATCCTTTATGGAGAATGCCGTAGACTGGCATGGAAAAGCTCCGAACGACGAGCAGTATGAGATCGCAATGAAAGACCTGGAGAAAGTGGGGGAAGCATTATGTCAGAAATAAAGAAAATCGCAACAAGGGAAAGTTATGGAAATGCTCTGGTAGAAGTGGGAAAAGAGCATGAAGATCTGATCGTATTAGATGCAGACCTTGCAGGTGCGACCAAGACCGGAATTTTTAAGAAAGCATTTCCGGAACGCCATTGGGATGTTGGTATCGCAGAAGCAAACATGACAGGTATCGCAGCAGGACTTGCAACTTGTGGAAAAGTACCGTTTATCAGCTCTTTTGCAATGTTTGCAGCAGGCAGAAACTTTGAGCAGGTGCGCAACTCCATCGGATATCCGCATCTGAATGTCAAGATCGGCGCAACACACGCAGGTATCTCTGTTGGTGAAGATGGTGCGACTCATCAGTGCTTAGAAGATATCGCTTTAATGCGTACGATACCAGGCATGGTAGTGATCAATCCGGCAGATGATGTTGAGGCAAGAGCAGCAGTACACGCTGCATACGATCATGTAGGACCGGTTTACCTTCGTTTTGGACGTCTTGCAGTTCCGGTATTCAATGATGAGGCAACTTACAAATTTGAGATCGGCAAAGGAATTGTTTTAAAAGAAGGAAAAGATGTGACAATTTTTGCAACCGGACTTTGTGTAAATGAGACGGTAGAGGCAGAAAAGCTGCTTGCAAAAGATGGCATTGATGCAGAGATCATCAATATCCATACTATCAAACCGATCGACCGTGAACTGGTTGTAAAATCAGCATTAAAGACCGGAAAAGTTGTTACAGTTGAGGAACATTCCGTGATCGGAGGACTTGGAAGTGCAGTATGTGATGTGCTTTGCGAGGAGGCTCCTACTAAAGTATTAAAGATTGGTGTTAATGACGTATTCGGTGAATCCGGACCGGCATTAGAACTGCTTCATAGATATGAGCTCGATGCAGAAGGCATCTACAAAAAAGTAAAAGCATTTGTAAAATAATCAGACATAAAAAGACTGCTGTTATTACGGTAAAACGTATGCAGCAGTTTTTTTGCGTCTTTTTCTGTCGAAAAGTTTTTGGAAAACTGCCCATAAAACCACAAAAAAATCGGACATGCTGTGATACGATTGCAAAATAAAAAGTGATTTTGAATGTAAACACCGGCGTCTTTGCGCTGTAAGATCGCGTGAAAATAAATTTTTGCGCACAGGAATGGAGGATTGGAATGATAGAGATTATCCGGGAAGAAAATTGGGATGATACGAAAGAAAAAAAACTGCCAAAAGATATCAGACAGATTGGGAGACCGGATGTTGGGGAGAGAATATACATAGAGGATGAGGTATATAAGTATCTGCACCCATATGAAAGCAACTGTGAAAAACTTGTATATGTTTTACTTGGAAGATTTGAAAATTACAGCGGAAGACAGTGCACATTTGTTGAGGCAGCAATACAACTGGAATATTTAGAATTTGATGGTGAAATTCCAAGATGGAGCGACCGTGAATGGGCGTATATATATAAACGATTAAAGAATGAATATGACAGTATGGTCATTGTTGGATGGGCATTGGATCACAGAGGGTGCCTTCCGAATATGACAAAACAGATTGAACAATTTCATCAGACTCATTTTGGAGGCATCCATCAGACATTATTTCTGATGGATAGTCTGGAAAAGGAGGAAACATTTTTTAGCATCCGGAACGGACATCTGTACCGGAGAGAAGGATTTTACATTTATTATGACAAGCATGCCCTGACCAGATCAAAAAAGGTGGAACTTCAGGAGGAAAAAAAGCAAGAAGTTAATTTGCCCAAGACCGATGAAATCGTGTTTGCGAAGCAGGACGAGCCTGTACCTGCAATGAAAGAAAAAGAGAACCTGAATGATATTCTGGAAGAAGAACTGTATCTGGAGGAGAGTATGCAGCAGGATGAACCAGAACCGGTTCCACAGACGGAATTAAAAAGTAAGGGACGGTATCGGAAACAGCTTGAAGAAGCAGAAAAAACAGAAGAAGCAAAGATTCCGGTATATTCTTCGCTTGTGCTGGCTGTTGTGGTGCTTACACTTGGATTTACCGCCTATCAGAATCATAAGAAAATGAATGAAATGGAAAATACTCTGGCACAGATGAACCAGGTGCATATTGTGACAGAGATACAGGAAACAGAAAAAAAAGCTGATACCGGGATCGTGGTGGAAAATATTGCGGGAGAAGTAGAAAAAACGGAGGCGTCTGCGACGACGGAAACATCGGATATGCAGGCAGAAACAAAAATGCCAGAAACAGCAGAGACACAGGCAGGTGCAGAGAAAAAGGCAGACACAGAAACAGCAGAGGCACAGGCTAAAACAGAAATGTCAGAGACGACAGAGGCGCAGGCTAAAACAGAAATGTCAGAGACGACAGAGGCACAGGCTAAAACAGAAATGCCAGAAACGACAGAGGCGCAGGCTAAAACAGAAATGCCAGAAACAACGGGAGCGCAGGCAGGCACACCGGATGAAACGAATAAAAATAAGGAAGACGTTAAAGAAACAGCAGCACAGGCAGATGAGGCACAGACATATTTAAAACAGGGATATTATGTGGTACAAAAGGGGGATAATCTGGCGGCAATCTGCCGAAAAGTATATAAGACAACAGCTATGATGGACAAGGTGTGCCAGGCAAACGGAATCGATGATCCTGATGCAATATATGCAGGGCAATACCTGACGCTTCCAAATTGATGAGGCTGCCAGCTCTAAAAATAAGATGAAACATCCGGGGAATAATGCTATAATATCGAAAGATTAAGAGGAAAGTGAGATTAGTATGGCGGAAAAAAACAAGAGGGGATTTCATACGGTAGAAGAACCGGATATGGAAGAATATGAACGCAAACTGCGTGGGCATCGCATAAAGGTGGTCAGAAGGACGGTTATTCTGATCATTACTGTGCTGGCAGTTTCTGCAGGACTCTGGGTGTTTATGGCACTGCGCCATTATGAGAATTTTGATGTGACATCATCTGTTGACAGGGCTGATACGGAAGCAACAAAGTTTGCAGATTTTGGGGGGAATATTTTAAAATACAGCAATGACGGAGCATTTTATACGGATACAGCAAATGAACTGATCTGGAATCAGACTTATGAGATGGCGGATCCACAGATTGATATTTGTGAAGATTACCTGACTATCTATGACAGAAAAGGAACGATGATCTATATCATGACAAAGGAGGGAATCTTAGGCGGAATTGAAACGACGATGCCAATCCAGCAGGTACGTGTGGCAGCGCAGGGAACGGTGGCAGTTCTGATGAAAAAAGATGCCGCCGGTTATCTTGCAATGTACGATAAGACAGGTGAGAAACTGACAGAAGGAGAGATTCACGGTGCCAAGAAAGGCTATCCGATCGCAATTGCATTATCTTCAGATGCTTTAAGGCTTGCCGTTGCCATGTTAGATATTAATGATGGAAGTATAAAAAGCACCATTGCCTTTTACAATTTTGGAACAGCGGGAGAAAGCGAGATCGATCATGTGGTTGGAGCACAGACATTTCCGGATACAGTGATACCGGAAATTGTCTATCTGGCAGATAACAGACTTGCGGCGTTTTCAGATACCGGGGTTATCCTGTTTGAAGGATCGCAGAAACCAAAACAGTCCGGTACGATTCCTTTTGAAAAAGAAGTGAAGAGCATTTTTTATAATGATAATTATATTGGCTGTGTGACCGGCAATGATGATGAGGCAGTGACACATCATATAAGTGTCTATGATCTGGAAGGAAAAAGTGTTCTGGAAAAAGATTTTACAATGGAGTACACCGGCGTAGAATTTCTTGCAGATAATGAAATCTGTATTATAAATGAAAATGCATGTGATATATATACCATACATGGCATATATAAGTTCCACCATGAGTTCGAACAAACACTTTATAAGGTCATTTCAGGGGGTGGTGCACTGAATTATACATTTATACTGGAAGATACAACGGAAAAAATAAGACTGAAATAAGGAGCATACATATGAACTGGGTTTTGTTACTGGTATTACTGATACTGGGATATAATATTATAAGAGGCTACAGAAAAGGATTTTTGCGAATTGTATATTCTCTGGTATCGTGGGTCATAGTACTTACTTTTGTTACTGTTGCAACTCCGTACATTAATACATATCTGATGGAATACACAACGTTATACGAACAGATTGAGAAACAGTGCAGTGAACAGATAAAAAAATCAGTAGAGGAAAAACAGAAATCCGTTCAGAGTGAAAATAGTCTGGATAATCAGGAATTGTCACAGTTTGGAATTATGCTGCCAGACTCGGTAGTAAATGATATTTTTGATAAGACAGGGAATGTGGCAGGAGAGATTATGGCACAAAGTGGTCTTTATGATGAGATTGCGAAACAGATTGCAGAATTTATTGTAGAGGGAATAGCATTTTTAATTGCGCTGGTTGCAGCGTGGACGATCGTTCATATAATAGCGCGTATGTTAAGAATTGTCTCACGAATCCCGGTATTGAGCGGTGTGAATCGTACGCTGGGGGTATTTGCCGGTGGAATATACGGGGTGATACTGGTGTGGATCGGGTTTTATATTGTAGCAGTGACAAGCACAAGTGAACTGGGTGGTATGCTCGTTACATATATATATCAGAGCAACCTGTTAAAGTATTTATATGAAAACAACGCTATTCTGACGATTGTTATGAATTTTCTATAGTTTGTAAAAAGTTAGTAAAAAAAGTGTTGACATATCAAAACAATAATGGTAGTATAAAAGTCCACTGCGAAAGACAAGTGCTTTTACAGCGGCGAAAAAAGATACTTGATTGCTTATCTTTTGGAAAATAAAAAAAGTTCTTGACAAACAGAACAACACATGATAAGATATCAGAGTTGTCGCGTTTGAGATAACAAATCGGACAAAACCGATTGAAAGAAAATCTTTCAAAAAATGAAAAAAGTTCTTGACAAACCAGTCTTGATAAGATATAATAAACAAGCTGTCGCCAAGAACGACAACAAAACAAAGAACCTTGATAACTGAACAGTGAAATAACCTTGAAAGATTCAATGAATTTCAGGGTGTTGTGAATAACAACACACGAACGTTTCTGTAAAGAAACAACCTTAAAACAGTAAATACGCTCAATAAAATTGAGCGGGATAAATCGGAGATTTATCCGGTTTATTGGAAGCCAGATTTGACTGGCAGGATGAAAACTTTTAAACATGAGAGTTTGATCCTGGCTCAGGATGAACGCTGGCGGCGTGCTTAACACATGCAAGTCGAACGAAGCACTCTACTTGATCTCTTCGGAGTGATTGTTTTGTGACTGAGTGGCGGACGGGTGAGTAACGCGTGGGTAACCTGCCTCATACAGGGGGATAACAGTTGGAAACGACTGCTAATACCGCATAAGCGCACAGCATCGCATGATGCAGTGCGAAAAACTCCGGTGGTATGAGATGGACCCGCGTCTGATTAGCCAGTTGGTGGGGTAACGGCCTACCAAAGCGACGATCAGTAGCCGACCTGAGAGGGTGACCGGCCACATTGGGACTGAGACACGGCCCAAACTCCTACGGGAGGCAGCAGTGGGGAATATTGCACAATGGGGGAAACCCTGATGCAGCGACGCCGCGTGAGCGAAGAAGTATTTCGGTATGTAAAGCTCTATCAGCAGGGAAGAAGAAATGACGGTACCTGACTAAGAAGCACCGGCTAAATACGTGCCAGCAGCCGCGGTAATACGTATGGTGCAAGCGTTATCCGGATTTACTGGGTGTAAAGGGAGCGCAGGCGGTACGGCAAGTCTGATGTGAAAGCCCGGGGCTCAACCCCGGTACTGCATTGGAAACTGTCGGACTAGAGTGTCGGAGGGGTAAGTGGAATTCCTAGTGTAGCGGTGAAATGCGTAGATATTAGGAGGAACACCAGTGGCGAAGGCGGCTTACTGGACGATTACTGACGCTGAGGCTCGAAAGCGTGGGGAGCAAACAGGATTAGATACCCTGGTAGTCCACGCCGTAAACGATGAATACTAGGTGTCGGGGAGCATTGCTCTTCGGTGCCGCAGCAAACGCAATAAGTATTCCACCTGGGGAGTACGTTCGCAAGAATGAAACTCAAAGGAATTGACGGGGACCCGCACAAGCGGTGGAGCATGTGGTTTAATTCGAAGCAACGCGAAGAACCTTACCAAGTCTTGACATCCCATTGACCTAGTATGTAATGTACTATCTCTTCGGAGCAATGGTGACAGGTGGTGCATGGTTGTCGTCAGCTCGTGTCGTGAGATGTTGGGTTAAGTCCCGCAACGAGCGCAACCCTTATTCTTAGTAGCCAGCAGTTCGGCTGGGCACTCTAGGGAGACTGCCAGGGATAACCTGGAGGAAGGTGGGGATGACGTCAAATCATCATGCCCCTTATGACTTGGGCTACACACGTGCTACAATGGCGTAAACAAAGGGAAGCGAGCCTGCGAGGGGGAGCAAATCTCAAAAATAACGTCTCAGTTCGGACTGCAGTCTGCAACTCGACTGCACGAAGCTGGAATCGCTAGTAATCGCGAATCAGAATGTCGCGGTGAATACGTTCCCGGGTCTTGTACACACCGCCCGTCACACCATGGGAGTTGGTAATGCCCGAAGTCAGTGACCCAACCGCAAGGAGGGAGCTGCCGAAGGCAGGATCGATAACTGGGGTGAAGTCGTAACAAGGTAGCCGTATCGGAAGGTGCGGCTGGATCACCTCCTTTCTAAGGAAATCAAGTAGAGATTATTTCACTGTTGAGTTATTAAGAAAAACTTAATAACGTTTGATTGAAAGACTTCGATCAAACAGAAGTTGCGGAGCAACTTCCAATGGCTTTACGAAGTAAAGACTATTCTGGTGGCGATGCGTCTGGGGGAAACACCCGTCCACATCCCGAACACGATGGTTAAGACCCAGACGGCCGATGATACTATACTGGAGACGGTATGGGAAAGCAGGTGGCTGCCAGATTAAAAATAAACATAAGATAGAGATATCTTATTATAGATAAAACGGGCATCGGAAAGATGCTAACCTAATTCAACGGGGAAGCGTTGTTTAGATAACTGGTTTTACCAGTGATTAGAGAGTTCAAGTGATTGAGTTTTCTAATGACTGATAAACATCAGTCAAAGTCATGAAACATTTTCTTTGAAAGTGTAAATTGACGCAGAAGTTTCGAAGAAACTTCTAACGCATGAGCGCTATTGCGCGAAATGCTAATGGCTCTGCGAAGCAGAGACTATAGTACCTTGAAAACTTCATACAGAGATTGATAAAAGATTTTTTATCAAGACATCCGAGAATAGTAAACATAGTTAAAAACGAAAGTTTGCAAACCAATAACAAAACGGTAAAGAAATTTACCAAACGCGTTTTAAAAACGCAAGACCCTGTATTTCAACGCTATGAAATACAGCTAATAAGAGGTCAAGCAAGAAAGAGCGCAGGGTGGATGCCTTGGCACTAAGAGCCGAAGAAAGACGTGATAAGCTGCGAAAAGCTGCGGGGAGGAGCAAATATCCATTGAGCCGCAGATATCTGAATGGGGAAACCCGGCTGGACGAACTCCAGTCATCCATACGCCAATCCATAACGTATGGAAGGGAACCCGGTGAACTGAAACATCTAAGTAGCCGGAGGAAGAGAAAGAAAAATCGATTTCCAAAGTAGCGGCGAGCGAAATGGAAAGAGGCCAAACCATGGTGCGTGCACCGTGGGGTTCGGACCGCATAATTGATTCGTTAATCCTAGCAGAAAGGTTTTGGGAAAGCCTGCCAGAGAGGGTGAAAGCCCCGTAAGCGAAAGGAAAGATGACATGGCGGTATCCAGAGTACATCGAGACACGAGAAACCTTGATGGAATGAGCGGGGACCACCCCGTAAGCCTAAATACTCCTTAGTGACCGATAGCGCATAGTACTGTGAAGGAAAGGTGAAAAGGACCCCGGGAGGGGAGTGAAAGAGAACCTGAAACCCTGTGTTTACAAGCTGTGGAACATCTTTATATGATGAACCGCGTACTTTTTGTAGAACGGTCCGGCGAGTTACGCGTGCCGGCAAGGTTAAGCACTTAAGGTGTGGAGCCGAAGAGAAATCGAGTCTGAACAGGGCGTTCAGTCAGCACGCGTAGACCCGAAACCGGGTGATCTACCCATGTCCAGGTTGAAGTTGCCGTAAAAGGCAATGGAGGACCGAACGCACATCCGTTGAAAAGGGTGGCGATGAGGTGTGGGTAGGGGAGAAATTCCAATCGAACCCGGAGATAGCTGGTTCTCCTCGAAATAGCTTTAGGGCTAGCCTCATTTTAGTCTTATGGAGGTAGAGCACTGAATTTCCGCGGGGGCGTCAAAGCTTACCAAAGAATATCAAACTCCGAATGCCATGTAGATGATGAATGGGAGTCAGACTGCACGAGATAAGTTGGGTGGTCAAAAGGGAAAGAGCCCAGACCTACAGCTAAGGTCCCAAAGTGCGTGTTAAGTGGAAAAGGATGTGGGATTTCAAAGACAACCAGGATGTTGGCTCAGAAGCAGCCATACATTCAAAGAGTGCGTAACAGCTCACTGGTCGAGAGGTCCTGCGCCGAAAATGTCCGGGGCTGAAACACGACACCGAAGCTTAGGAATCACATAGTGATTGGTAGAGGAGCATTCTTAAGACCGACGAAGCTGTACCGGAAGGAGCAGTGGAGGGATAAGAAGAGAGAATGCCGGAATGAGTAGCGAGAGGAAGGTGGGAATCCTTCCGGCCGAATATCTAAGGTTTCCAGAGTAAAGCTGATCTGCTCTGGGTAAGTCGGGGCCTAAGGAGAGGTCGAAAGACGTATCCGATGGACAACAGGTTTAGATTCCTGTACCACATATAAACAGAACTGTGGGGACGCATGTGGAAAGCATAAGCCGGGAATGGAAATACCGGTACAAGCGGAAGAGGTGTCAGGCTGGCAAATCCGCCTGATAAGCCAAAGACGTGATGTGCAGCGAAATAAAAGTAGCGAAGTGTGTGAGCCATGTGCCGAGAAAAGCCGCTATTGTTTTATATGTGCCCGTACCGTAAACCGACACAGGTGGATGAGGAGAGAATCCTAAGGCCGACGGAAGAAGCATTGTTAAGGAACTCGGCAAAATGACCCCGTAACTTCGGGAGAAGGGGTGCCCACTTCAGGGTGGGCCGCAGAGAATAGGCTCAAGCAACTGTTTAGCAAAAACACAGGTCTATGCGAAACCGTAAGGTGAAGTATATGGGCTGACGCCTGCCCGGTGCTGGAAGGTTAAGAGGAGAGGTTAGTCGCAAGATGAAGCTTTGAATTTAAGCCCCAGTAAACGGCGGCCGTAACTATAACGGTCCTAAGGTAGCGAAATTCCTTGTCGGGTAAGTTCCGACCCGCACGAAAGGCGTAATGATTTGAGCACTGTCTCGACAATGCATCCGGTGAAATTGAAGTACCAGTGAAGATGCTGGTTACCCGCGCCAGGACGGAAAGACCCCATGGAGCTTTACTCCAGTTTGGTACTGGGATTCGGTACTGCACGTACAGGATAGGTGGGAGACTGAGAACTTGGGACGCCAGTTTCAAGGGAGTCGCTGTTGGGATACCACCCCTGCAGTATTGGGTTTCTAACCAGCCGCTGTGATCCAGCGGTGGGACAATGCCAGGCGGGGAGTTTGACTGGGGCGGTCGCCTCCGAAAGGGTATCGGAGGCGCTCAAAGGTTCCCTCAGAATGGTCGGAAACCATTTGAAGAGTGCAAAGGCAGAAGGGAGCTTGACTGCGACACCGACGGGTGGAGCAGGTACGAAAGTAGGACTTAGTGATCCGGTGGCATAAAGTGGGATTGCCATCGCTCAACGGATAAAAGCTACCCTGGGGATAACAGGCTTATCACTCCCAAGAGTTCACATCGACGGAGTGGTTTGGCACCTCGATGTCGGCTCATCGCATCCTGGGGCTGTAGCAGGTCCCAAGGGTTGGGCTGTTCGCCCATTAAAGCGGTACGCGAGCTGGGTTCAGAACGTCGTGAGACAGTTCGGTCCCTATCCGGCGCGGGCGGAGGATATTTGAGAGGAGCTGTCCTTAGTACGAGAGGACCGGGATGGACGGACCACTGGTGTATCTGCTGTCGACCAACGGCATGGCAGAGTAGCCAAGTCCGGAAGGGATAAACGCTGAAGGCATCTAAGCGTGAAGCCCCCCTCAAGATGAGATATCCCTCACAAAAGTGAGTAAGATCCCTTGAAGAGTACAAGGTAGATAGGGCAGAGGTGGAAGCACGGTAACGTGTGGAGCTGACTGTTACTAATCGATCGAGGGCTTGACCAAATAGAATCGAAGATCTGTATGAAGTTTTGAAGGTACTAACTTCAATGGCCTAATGGCTCAGTTGGTTAGAGCGCCGCCCTGTCACGGCGGAGGTCGCGGGTTCGAGTCCCGCTTGGGTCGTTTAAATATGGGATCTTAGCTCAGCTGGGAGAGCATCTGCCTTACAAGCAGAGGGTCATAGGTTCGAGCCCTATAGGTCCCATTTATAAAATTTTTAGATATGCCGATGTGGCTCAATTGGCAGAGCAGCTGATTTGTAATCAGCAGGTTATCGGTTCGAGTCCGATCATCGGCTTTTCTCAATTTATTTTGAGAATTAAAATGAGTCAATTTCATATTGAACGTTTTAAATGGGCAGATTCCCGAGTGGCCAAAGGGGACAGACTGTAAATCTGCTGCAATTTGCTTCGGTGGTTCGAATCCACCTCTGCCCATTCTCTTTTTGAAGAGAATAATTATTATCGCGGGATGGAGCAGTCTGGAAGCTCGTCGGGCTCATAACCCGAAGGTCATAGGTTCAAATCCTATTCCCGCAACTCGGATTTAAATATCGTATTTGCCCAGTTAGCTCAGTTGGTAGAGCAGAGGACTGAAAATCCTCGTGTCTCTGGTTCGATTCCGGAACTGGGCATTCAAAAAAATATGGGATATTAGCTCAGTTGGTAGAGCACTTGACTTTTAATCAAGTTGTCCGGGGTTCGAATCCCCGATGTCTCATTAGTAAAAAAGAAATGTCACTCATAAGAGTGGCATTTTTCTTTTATTTAGAAACAGCAAGGGAAAGTCTGTGATTTCTGAATCCCTGATGTTTTATTGATGGGAGAAGCATTGTGAGAGGATATGGGGAAAATGAATAAATATGACAAAAGTTTAGAAATGTGGAATCAGTATTTTTTGACAGAAGATATATTGGCTCCAATAAATTTTGAAAAAGGGTGGAAAACTTCTTGTGAAGCTAAATCCGTATATTACGGATGAACAGATAGAAGAATATGGTATAAAAAAGATTGGTGATAATCTATTAGATGATGGCATGATTCTATGGAATAATACCAATGAAATGTGGATCAGTATTTTTCAGAAAAAATATTCAATTATTCGTTATGAAGAAATAATTTATGAGGAATATGCACAGATGAATCGTATGTATTTACTTGAAAGGAGGAGCCAGTAAAACGGGGGATGTTTTACTGGCTTTAGTTATGAAAAAAAGAAAATGTTTTATGTGAAAAAGGTTTATTTCCTTTTGACATTATTTATAGTAATCGAAGTTCATGATGGAATTGTGGTAAATTTTTGAAAAAAGTGTGAAATGCATTTTATTAAGGAACCGTAAAAGATACGAAAAAAGAAATGTAGACTTTTTTTGGTATTTTGGACTATATTTTGGATTCAATTCAGGGTAAAAATAAAATAATTATAAACAAATGAAATATTCAATTCCCAAAACATAAAAAAACACACAAAAAACAGAAAATAAAATTGTATAAAATTACCAAAATGGGCTCCATGATTTTCACTATGACAAAAAATTGACAAGTGGAAAAATTTTAAATAAAATACAGCGAAGTGTAGGAACGAAGGGAAGTGAGAATACGGAGGAATTATCGAAAGCGCTGATGGAAGAGCTGAACTGTGAAACTGCTTTTACGATTCCGGTATTTGGAGGTATTCCGGTTGCCGAATCGGTAGTAGTAACATGGGTTATTATGGCAGTTCTTTTGATAGCGGCATTTTTCTTAGGAAGAAATCTGCGTGTAGAGAACGTAGGAAAACGTCAGTTAGCAGTGGAGACAGTTATTGGCGGATTGCATAACTTCTTTTACGATTTACTTGGAGAGGAAGGAAAACGTTATATTCCTTATTTAATGACAGTAGGAATTTATATTGCAATCGCGAATATGATCGGACTGTTCGGACTGAAATCCCCGACAAAGGATGTCGGTGTTACCGGTGCGCTTGCATTGATGAGTATTGTACTGATCGAATATTCGGGAGTACATGCGAAAGGAATGAAAGGTTTTCTGAAGAGTTTCGCCGAACCGATACCACTTATGCTGCCAATGAATATATTGGAGATTTTTATTCGTCCATTATCATTGTGTATGCGTCTTTTTGGTAACATTTTAGGAGCATTTGTCATTATGGAGCTGATCAAGATCGTGGCACCGCTTTTCGTGCCGGTTCCGCTCAGTCTGTATTTTGACTTGTTTGACGGATTTATTCAGGCATATGTATTTGTATTTTTAACATCCTTATTTATTAAGGAAAGCATCGAGTAGAAGTTAAAGCAAAATTAAAAACGAAAAAGGAGAATTTTATCATGACATCATTAATCGCTATTGGAGCAGGAATCGCAGCATTAACAGGTATTGGAGCAGGTATCGGTATCGGTCTTGCAACATCTAAGGCAACAGACGCTATCGCAAGACAGCCGGAAGCAGACGGAAAGATCACAAAAGCATTATTACTTGGTTGTGCACTTGCCGAAGGTACTGCAATTTTCGGTATGGTTGTTGCAATTTTAATCATCTTATTCTTAGGTTAAGGAAAGGGTCTGGTAGAGAATGCAATTATTAAGAATAGATTGGAACGTCGTCTTTACCATCATTAACCTGATCGTTTTGTATCTGGGACTTCGCAAGTTTTTGATCGGTCCTGTCACAAATGTTATGGAGCAGCGCAAGCAGATGATTGAAGGTCAGATCGCGGATGCAAATAATTTAAAGACAGAAGCGGGAGACTTAAAGAAACAGTATGAGGGAATGCTTGCACAGGCGCATGAGGAATCTGCAGAACTGCTTGAAAAGACACGTAAGAGTGCTCAGGCAGAGTATGAAAACCGTATCAATGCAGCAGATGCAGAAGCGGAAAAGATCATCGAGAATGCCCATAAGACAGTAGAGCTTGAACGCGACAAAACTGTGCAGGATCTTCAGTCACAGATTGCAGTCCTTGCGGTGGCAGCAGCAGGAAAAGTACTTGGTGAAGCAAGTACAAACGAAAATAACCGGTTACTGTATCAACAGTTTTTGGCAAAAGCAGGTGGTGTGAATGACGCAGACAGCAAATAATTATGCAACAGTTCTCTTAGAGCTTGGTGTGAAAAGAGAAGCTGTTGATGAGACAAAAAAGATTCTTTCTCTGACTCAGGATCTGCCGAAGAGTTTGAAAAGTCCGGTTGTGTCAAAACAGGAAAAACATAAACTGATCGACCGGATTTTTCCGGACACAATGAAAAATTTTCTGAAGGTGGTCTGCGACTATGGTGAGGCGGATCTCCTTGAGGAAATTTTTGCCGCATATGATGCAGTGGAAGCAGAAAAAAAAGGTATCCTTCAGGCAACGTTAGAGTATGTCTTAGAGCCGACAGAAGATGAAGTGGCACAGATGAAGGCATATCTTGCGAATAAATATCAGAAAGAAAAGGTTGCACTTGCATTGGAAAAGAAACCGGAACTGATCGGTGGATTTGTTCTGCGGGTAGGAGATATAGAAGAAGATTACAGCATGAAAGGGCGCTTAAATCGGTTAGAGAGAAGATTAGCGTGGAGGTGATAACGTGGGTTCTATCAGTTCAGAAGAGATTATATCTATCCTGAAAACAGAGATAGAGAACTATGACATGGTAAGCAAAGACCAGGAAGTCGGAACTGTCATCTGGGTCGGTGATGGTATTGCAACGATTTATGGGATTGAGCATGCGATGTATGGTGAGATCGTTATCTTTGAGAACGGTGTCCGCGGAATGGTACAGGATATCAAACGTGATCAGGTAGGCTGTATTATTTTTGGTAAAGACACAGAGATCAAAGAGGGAACGAAAGTAACCAGAACTAAGAAAAAAGCAGGTATTCCGGTAGGTGATGCTTACCTTGGAAGAATTATCAATGCCCTTGGAGCCCCGATCGATGGAAAAGGTGAGATCAAAGCAGATGATTACCGTGCCATCGAGCAGGAAGCACCGGGTATCGTAGACAGACAGTCCGTAAAACAGCCAATGGAAACAGGTATCCTTGCGATCGACTCCATGTTCCCAATCGGACGTGGACAGCGTGAGCTGATCATCGGTGACCGTCAGACCGGTAAAACATCGATCGCAGTAGATACCATCTTAAACCAGAAAGGCAAAGATGTTGTCTGCATTTACGTTGCAATCGGTCAGAAGGCATCTACGGTTGCAAAATTAGTGAATACACTGACAAAGAACGGTGCCATGGATTATTCCATCGTGCTTTCCTCGACAGCGAGTGAATCTGCATCCTTACAGTACATCGCTCCGTATGCAGGAACAGCACTTGCAGAGTACTTCATGTACAAAGGAAAAGATGTCCTGATCGTATATGATGATCTCTCCAAACATGCAGTGGCATACCGTGCGCTGTCATTGCTCTTAGAGCGTTCACCGGGACGAGAGGCATATCCGGGAGACGTATTCTATTTACATTCAAGATTATTAGAGCGTTCCAGTAAGTTAAACGACGAGTTAGGCGGAGGTTCCATTACCGCACTGCCGATCATCGAGACACAGGCAGGCGATGTTTCCGCTTATATTCCTACGAACGTTATTTCCATTACAGATGGTCAGATTTTCTTAGAGAGTGATCTGTTCAACTCCGGTATGAGACCGGCGGTCAACGTAGGTCTTTCCGTATCCCGTGTAGGTGGTGCGGCACAGACAAAGGCAATGAAAAAAGCATCCGGTACGATCCGTATCGATCTGGCGCAGTACCGTGAGATGGAAGTGTTTACACAGTTCAGCTCCGATCTGGATGATATGACGAAAGAGCAGTTACAGTATGGTAAAGGACTGATGGAGCTCTTAAAACAGCCGCTCTGCCATCCGATGAGCCTCGCAGATCAGGTAATTACACTGGTTGCAGCAAACAAACGTCTGCTTTTGGATGTGGATATCAAACAGATGAAAGAGTTCCAGGGAAGATTACTGGATTTCTTTAAAATCGAGCATAAAGATGTCGTTGATGCCATCAACGAGAAAAAAGTGCTGGATGATGAGATTACAGAAAAGATCGTAGAGGCAGTTAAAGAATTTAAGAGCAGGTGATAGAGCATGGCAAATACCAAGGAAATTCAGAAACGAATGAAAAGTATTCAGGATACGATGAAGATCACGAGTGCCATGTATATGATTTCCTCTGCAAAGTTAAGAAGTGCAAAGCAGAAGCTCGAAAATACAGAGCCGTATTTCTATGCGTTACAGTCTGCAATCTCACGACTGCTCCGTCATATTCCGGATGCTAAGAGCCGGTATTTTGACCAGCGCGAGGAGATTCCGGACGACAAAAAACGCAGGGGATACATTGTGATCACTGCAGATAAGGGACTGGCAGGTGCGTACAACCATAACGTCATTAAAATGGCGCATGAACTGTTTGAGCAGGGCGAAAACAACAAACTGTTCGTCGTCGGAGAGCTTGGAAGACAGTATTTTACCAAGGAAGGGTTAGAGGTAGATACCGAGTTTAAATATACGGTGCAAAATCCTTCCCTGCACAGAGCCAGAGTTATCACAGAACGTATTCTGGAGTTATACAATAACAACGAATTGGATGAGGTATACATCATTTACACCAAAATGGAAAATTCATTTTCTATGGAAGCGGAAATGATGAAACTGCTTCCACTGGAAAAAGAAGATTTCATGGGAAAAGCGCCTGTTGATATTTATCAGGAAGAAATCAAGGCAGATACGACCATGCAGGATATTTTAGAGCATGTGGTGCCGAACTATGTAAATGGATTTATTTACGGTGCACTCGTAGAGTCATTTGCCAGTGAGCACAATTCACGAATGATGGCGATGCAGGCGGCAACAGACAGTGCAAAAGAGATGCTGCAGACTTTGTCCATTGAATACAATCGTGTGCGTCAGGCTGCGATTACCCAGCAGATCACAGAGGTAATCGGCGGTGCGAAGGCACAGAAGAAAAAGAAGAAAAAATAGGAAGGGGATGTGAAAGCGGAATGAAAACAGGAAAAATCGTGCAGGTCATGGGACCTGTAGTAGACGTTGAATTTGAAGATAATGACCTTCCGTTTATCAAAGATGCGCTTGAAGTAGACAACGGCGGAAAACGCTGTGTCATGGAAGTTGCACAGCACATCGGCAATAACACAGTACGTTGTATTATGTTAGCTGCCAGTGAGGGACTTCACAAGGACATGGAAGTTGTTGCTACGGGAAGCGGCATTACGGTTCCGGTCGGACAGGGCACATTGGGGCGTCTGTTCAATGTATTAGGAGATACCTTAGACGGCGGCAAGACTTTAGAGGGAGAGAAACACTGGTGTATCCACAGAGATCCGCCATCTTTCGAGGATCAGAGCCCGGTTGTTGAAGTACTTGAGACAGGAATCAAGGTCATCGACCTTTTAGCACCGTATGCAAAAGGTGGTAAGATCGGTCTGTTCGGTGGTGCCGGCGTTGGTAAAACGGTACTGATCCAGGAGCTGATCCGTAACATTGCAACCGAGCACGGCGGATATTCCATTTTTACCGGTGTTGGAGAGCGTTCAAGAGAGGGTAATGACCTCTGGTCAGAGATGAAAGAATCCGGCGTACTGGAAAAGACAGCCTTAGTGTTCGGTCAGATGAATGAGCCGCCAGGAGCACGTATGCGTGTTGCTGAGACAGGACTTACCATGGCAGAATATTTCCGTGATGAGGAGCATCAGAACGTGCTTTTATTCATTGATAACATTTTCCGTTTCACACAGGCAGGTTCTGAGGTGTCCGCCCTGTTAGGCCGTATGCCATCTGCCGTTGGTTATCAGCCTACACTGGCAACGGAAATGGGTGAGTTACAGGAACGTATCGCATCTACAAAGAATGGTTCTGTTACTTCTGTACAGGCAGTTTATGTGCCGGCAGATGATTTAACTGACCCGGCTCCTGCAACGACATTCGCACATCTGGATGCAACGACCGTTCTTTCCAGAAAAATCGTTGAGCAGGGTATTTATCCGGCAGTTGATCCGTTGGAGTCAAACTCCCGTATCCTCGAGGAGGATGTTGTCGGAAAAGAGCATTATGAGACAGCAAGACGTGTACAGGAGATTCTTCAGAAATACACAGAGTTACAGGATATCATTGCAATTCTCGGTATGGAAGAGCTTTCCGAGGAGGATAAACTTGTTGTTTACCGTGCAAGAAAGATCCAGAAGTTCTTATCCCAGCCGTTCCACGTTGCAGAGAACTTTACTGGTGTACCGGGCAAATATGTGCCGTTAAAAGACACCGTACGCGGATTTAAGGCGATCGTTGACGGTGAGATGGATGAATATCCGGAAGCTGCATTCTTTAACGTAGGAACGATCGAAGATGTCATTGAGCGGGCAAAGACAATGGGTAATACCGGTTCCGCCAGCTAGGAGGGAGGAACATGAATACATTTAGCTTAAAAGTAATTGCCTGTGATAAGGTATTTTACGATGGAAGATGTGCACAGGTAGTCCTGCCGCTCCATGATGGTTTAAAGGCGATCCAGGCGCACCATGAAAATATGGTGTTTGCCGTGGAGGTCGGAGAGATCCGTATCTTAGAGGAAAACGGAAACACGATCTACGGTGTTACGGGAACCGGGTTTGCGCAGATCATCAACAACCGTGCAACAGTCATTGTAGACACCTGTGAATCACCGGAGGAGATCGATGTAAGACGTGCGCAGGAAGCAAAAGAGCGTGCGGAAGAACAGCTTCGCCAGAAACAGAGTATTGAAGAATATCATCGTTCCAAAGCCTCTCTAGCGCGTGCTATGGCGCGTCTTAAAGCTGGAAGCAAGGATAAACCAATTGGCTATTAATGACGGAATTTTGAGGGCGGACAGTGCTTGTCTGCTGTCTGAATCTTTGCATGTAGACAGCTTGTCGGCTACTGATGGCGGACTTTCGAGGGCAGACAGCCGTATACTTCTTTGAACATACGGTTGAATACCTTATAGTTGATAAAACCGTGGCGTTCCATGATCTGTGTAATGCTGTCGCCGGTCTGCATGAGGTCAGAATAAATATGGGAAAGCCGTACCATGTTGACGTATTCTAAGAAGGTGAATCCCATGTTTTTCTTAAAGAAACGGCAGAAGTATTCGGGATTGAGTGCAAAACGGTCTGAGATATCCGAGAGGGAGAGCGGTTCCATATAATGCCTTTCCACATAAGTTATGATATCTTTTAGCCTTGTGAGCGTTTTGGTATCCTGCGAGACGGTACTCTGTGACTGCGGCAGGACGTAAGAAGTATAAAGTATATAAAGAAAATGATGAAGGTGGCTGCCAAATAAAAACTGGTAGCCATTTTTTTCATTTTTATATAAGGAACCCATGGTCAGTAAGTGATCCCGCATTTCGCAGAATACGGGGTCATTTTTATATTTTTCCGCAGAAAAGTATTCCTGAAAACGGATGGAGGCAAAACCGGGCAGCATCTGGTTAAAAAAGTCAAACGGGATCTGGAGCAGATAGGTTTCGGTTCTACCGATCGTGCGGGTGTAGTGGATATCGCCGGAGTTTACCAGAAAGATATCTCCTGCGTGCAGCAGAAAGGATTCCTCGCGGCAGATGGCGTGCATGGAGCCGGAGGAGATGTAGAGGATCTCGACATGTGCGTGCCAGTGGCTTGGGACGAGCTGGTTGTCGGACTGGTAGATGTCAAAATAGACGGGGAGTTTAGGTTTGGAGGTGATGATCTCGTGGGTGGTCATGGTAGTGGGGATTCCTTTCTTCTGAGGTAAAGTGTTTATGGCATGCGTGGGTTTTGGCGAGCCTTCCTGCGGTCTGTATGGCGCCGGAGTGTCCGGGTAAGGCTGAGCCGGTTACCGCTTTTTCGTGTTCCTAAGCGGGCACCTGAACAAAGTGGCGATTTCATGCTGCTCCCAGAACTCGCTTATTCGTTTATGGAAAGCCAAAAGTGCATTGAGCTCGGACAACTGTCCGCAGCATGACTTTTTGTTCATGTGCCCGCTAAGGAACACACAAAAAGCGGTAAGACGGCTCCACCTTACCCGGACACCCCGGCGCCGTACAGACCGCAGGGCATGTTGGAAAGCCTTCCGGAAAATATGTGCGGCAGTCCTTGTAAAATACGATAGGACTGATTCTGCCAACTTTGTTGTTAAGCTCATAATAAGTCAATATCGACCGAAATACAAGTCATTATCTGCCTTGAAATAAAAGTGTAAGGTAAGTATGATAGGAATATAAAGAATATAAGAAACGTAAGAGAGTTGCCGACAAAACGCGTCAATACCAAGAAGCCGTTGCAGGCAAAAACGCATCGAAACCAAGAAGCCGTTGCCGACCAAAACGCATCAAAACCAAGAAGCCGTTGCAGGCAAAAACGCATCGAAACTAAG